>NZ_CP186926.1:0-707146 GCF_049554935.1 Methanocaldococcus indicus
ACTATAATTGATAATATTGTCTTCTGTAATGTTTGGTGGTAGGTCATAAATAATTATTTCATATTCTTCAGCTAAGAAACCAACAAGCTCATTAAATTTTTCTATATCAAACTTGTATTGGAAAACATCTGAGGTTATGCCTGTAGGTATAACTGTCAAATCCTCATAATTATAAATAATATCTTCAATAGTTGATTCTCCAGCTAAATAGGTATTTATGTTGTGTTCTGCATCTTCTAAATTAAAAGCTAATGAAACTGTTCCTCCAAAAAAATCACAATCTATCAACACAGTTTTTATACTTTGGCTTAAAATATAAGCAAAGTTAATAGCTATTGTTGTTTTTCCAGTTCCACCTTGAATATTATAGAATCCTATCTTCATAAATTCACCCTAAATACACATAATGAGGAGGATTGTCTATAACATATTTGTAGTTTTCATTATCTACACTTTCCACATTGTACAATGAATAATCAAAGTTCTTTTTGAATATAGTTATTTTGAAGTTGTTGGTATCTTTAATATATAAAATCTTTCTGTTATTTTCAAATCTTAATGAATTTTTATAGTATCTCTTTAAGAAGTTTGCAAGCTCTTTAAAACTAACTATATCTGTTCCATTCTCTTTTAACTTTAATAGAAGTGTAGTATTAAATTTATCAATATTTGCAATATATACTCCAAATTCTTCATCTTTTGGAGGAATATAAGTTACATTTAATATAGGAACATCATACTTCTCATAAAATGGTGTAGGAACAAAAATTATTGGAATATTGTTATATAGCTCAAATCCTTTTTTGTTAGGGATTATTATATAGGATAGATTAGCTCCATCAATATCTAATTTATAATCTAAGTCCTCATTATCTTTCCCTAAAATTGCATCTACTAAATATTTATCTGAAGAAATTAAAAATAAGGCATCACACTTTGTTAATAAATAAGCATAATTCTTAACATACCAATAATTAAACTCTTTATACTTTTCCCAAAATTCTGAGTTAGTTTTTTCATCTACTGCTTTTCCTTCATAAAACCAGTGAGAACTATCTTTATAACATCCATCCCAATAAGGCTCATCTTTTGAAGCATGATATAGAATATTTTTACTTTCAGGACTTTCCTCCCAATATCCATTTTCATCTGTTCCTTTATAACTTATAGTTTTTGGATATATATCCCCAACAGGGTCATTTTCAAATGTGTATGGAGCTTTTTGTAAATATATTAGTGGATAAAAGCTTAATCCAACTAAATCATAGTTATTATTGATATTTTCTATATAATTAGGTGAAAAGTATAGATGAGTATAATTTGTATAATACTTTTTAAACCAATATTCATTTAATAAATCCTCCAATTCATTTATATCTACATTAGCTTTTTCAACTAATTTTATTCCTTCATCACCAGTAATAATATAGCTAACATTTATTCCCAAAGCTTTTAGAGCTTTAATTTGTTTTAATTTTATATTGATTATTTTTTCATTTAAATAATCTACTTTTATTTTTCTATCAGCAACTGAAATAGCATAATCTCCTTTTTCATCTGGCTTAATTCTTTGTATTCCTACACCACATGCTAAAATATGCTTATAATATGGAGGAACTTTATTTATATATACAAAAATTCCTCCTTCCTTAGCAATATAACTTCCTATAATATCTAAAGTATTTTTATCATTTAAAGTAGTTGGATATAAAAATAGAAGCTTATTTTTCTTTATTTCATAGACACCAGGAGCTATTTCAGAATAATTTAATTTAAATATAGGAGTTTCATTATACTTCCATAGAGGATGATAATAAATAACTCCATTCTCTATATAGTAATATTTTTTAGGATAGACTATAAAATTCCCATTTTTATCAATGAATACATAACCATAATCTTCTGGCTTTTGTCTTGGAGGATTATATGTTAATATTTCTTTATATTTCTCTGTTAAGTTAGCAGGAGGTATATAGATATATAAGCCATCTTCTCCTCTAATTATATATTTTTTAGGATATATAATGAAAGTTCCATTTACTAATAATGTGTATCCATCATACTCAGGAATACTATCAGGATTTGGAACCTTTATTTTGTAAGGTTTTATAAACTCATATTTTTTGTCTTCCACTTTTACAGGAGGATTGAAGATATATGCCCCATTTTCATCTCTATAAACTGTATATTTTTTATAGATAACAAAAATTCCATTTGTGGATATATATGTGTAGTTATAAAAATCAGGTATTTTGGTAGGAACTACTTTCTTAATCCCTAAATATATCAGCTTATCCTGTGGAGTATCATTTATATAAAATATTATTAGGGAGCTATTATCATTTAAATATTTGTCTAACTCTTCTTTTGAATTAATATTATTTAAATCAACCACTTTTATAGGGATTGTTGTGATATATTTATAATCAATTGCTAAATTAACATTTAAAAAACAAAACAACAGTATTAAAATTGTTAATAATTTCTTCATAATTAGCCCTCTTCTATTTTTTCTATATACATTAATGGATAATCTATCTCATCTATATATTTTAGTCTAAAATGTGCTTTAATATTGTTAATTTTTATAGATAGCTTAACATCTAACATATCCCCAGTTAATGATTTGTATTTTTCATCTACATTCTTTATATTAACTTTAATACTATCAACAAAAGGTTGATTTTTTATACTTTCTTCCATTGCTCTTTCCAAACTCTCTTTATTGTATATACTTACAGGAGTACCTACAAACTGATGGAATAATGCTCCTAAACTAATACCTCCCTCAAAAATAGCTCTCTCCCTATCATTTAAATTTTTAAAATATTGATTGAATATATCTGAATTCTCAACTCTCATAATATCCCTTTAAATAAATTCTATATGATTTATGAACCTCTCACAATAGTAACATCTAATTTTCAAAGGATTTTTATTTTCTACCATAAATTTACTCTTAATTTTTTCAACATTGGTTATACAGTTTGGATTTGTGCATTTTAAAATGCCTTCAAATTTTTCTGGAAGTTTTGCCTTAAATTTTTTTACAACTTTTCCATTTTTAATGATATTTATTGTAGCATCTGAAATTAGGGCTATTTTATTAACCTCCTCTTCCTTTAATTCCACATCCTCAATTTTTAAAATATCTTTTTTTCCTTTTTTCTTTGAAGGAACATTTATTGCTATTGTAACTGTTTTATCTTCTGGAATATTTAAAGCTTTTAAAACTAACAAAGCTTTTCCTCCATCAATATGGTCAATAACTGTCCCATTTATTATTTTCTTTACTTTTAGCTCTTCCATATTTATTCCTCATTAAATATTTTTTAAAAGAATATAGCTCTTAATCCTGAAACTATCATCTGAATAGCTATAGCAGTTAATAGAAATCCCATCATTCTTGTTAATATTCTAATTCCCAACTTACCAATTTTATCCATTATTTTCTCAGAAAAAATTAAAATAACATATGTAATTATCATACATAACAAAATAGCAAAAATAACTAAAATTTTATCTAAATAGTTATGTGCCTCTGACATTGCTACCATACATGCAGTTATTGACCCAGGCCCAGCTAAAAGAGGAGTTGCCAAAGGCATTAAAGCAACTTCCTCAATCTCATAAGCTTCTATAATCTCTTTTTTCTGTATTTTTGCCTCTTGCTTACCCCTAACCATATCTAAAGCTATTAATAATATTAATATTCCACCAGCTATTTTGAAAGCATCTAATGAAATACCAAAAAATGAAAGAATATAGTTGCCAAATAAAGCAAATACTAATAAAATAGATGTTGCATAAATAAAAACTTTTTTAGCAATTAAAAATCTTTCTTTCTCTGGATAGCTTTCAGTTAGAGATATAAAAATAGGAACAGCTCCAATAGGATTTAATATAGATATAATAGAAGAAAAAGCCCAAATAAAAAATTGAATATCCATATAACTCACACTATAATTTATTTTATATAATATATTCCATCATGGCCTGTAACAATATTTTTATTTAAGCTAATAATCTTCTCCAAACTTTTCATTGCCAATTCTCTATCAACATGCAATCTTGGAGGAATTTTTTTAATAATATTTTCTTTTAATGGAGCTGCATCACCAACAACTACATAATCTTTATATATAACTGAAATAGAACCATAAGTATGCCCAGGAGTTTCTATAATCTCTATTTCATCATCTTTAAAAAATCTATAATCTTTGAACTCAGTTGAATCAAAATTTGGCTCTTTTGTTGAAGCAAACCATGTAGCATTTTCAAATAACTCATTGTTTTCTATATGGTCATAATGTAAATGTGTATTTATAACTACATCTATATCCTTTGGCTCAAAATTTAGCTCTTTAAGTTTAGATTTAATTATATTTTCTTTATTATTAGTAGATGTATCAACAATTATATTATGCTTTTCTGTTGTTATTAAAGTTACTGATGAAGCAGCTTTTACAATGAAACCATCTTTCCTCAAAAGTTCTCCTTCATATATTAGATGTAGCATAATTTCACAGTTCTATACTTTCTAATCTTTTTGAGATATATTTTAATATATCTTTTAGATTATCTTTATTGTTATAGGTTTTTATTAACTCTTCTAAATAGTCCTTATCTCTATTTTTGAATTCTCTAACATATTTTATTAATAATGGTAAAGCCCTTGTTAGCTCATCAACAATAGTAACTGTTGAATATCTTGCAGTTCTTGATAGAGGATTTAAATCAATAGATATAACCTTTTTTCCCATCTTTACTAATGCTTCTGTTCTATCTCCATCTTCTAAAGGCACTAAAACAACATCTGCCTCATAAAAATCTTTTGATACCTTTCCTCTTAAACTATCTAAATTGGGAATCTGATAATTAACATCCTTAACACCAAAAATTTTTAACTTTCCAGAATTGATATCTTCTCTATATTTCTTTAAAAATTCATTGAAAATTGCTTTTTCTCTTTCTTTTGTTCTATAAAATAGATTAATCTCAATTTTTCCATTTAGTTCTTTGGCTAATTCTACAACTTCATCAAGAGCTAATGCAACAGTATTTCCATTTACACTAATTATTGGATTTTCTGCTAAAACCAACATTGCAGCAGCTACTTTTATAGATTTTAAAGCATATTTAGTTGTTTTCTCTCCCAATAGATAATCAAAACATTCTCCTCTCCCATGAGCTATTAATCCAGCTTTTGCTAAGATTCCTTTATCTAATGCTTCAACTAATTTTTCTCTCATCAATAAAGATTTGTATCTTGGATGTGTTTTTGGGATATTCATAATTACCACAATGTAATTATTAACCTTCTAACATTTGAGTTAGGATTTTTCTTTATCATTAATATAGCATCTTCTCCATCTTCATAATATTTAGGAATCAATTTTCTATCTTTATATCCCATCTTATAGTAGAATTTTCTTGCAGGAATGTTAGACACTCTAACCTCTAAAACAATGTATCCACAATTTAATACATTGAAGTAATAATTTTCTAAAGTTTTTAATAGAGCAGTTCCAATTCCTTTTTTTCTAAATTCTTTTCTTACAGCTAATGAAACTATATGCCCATTGCCAAAATCTAATGTTCCTAATATATATCCAACAATCTTATTGTCAATTTCAGCAACATAAAAGCAGTTGGGATACATTGTCCAAAGTCCTAAAATTAAGTTTCTTGGATAAGGCCTTTTAAAAGCTTCTTTTTCAATTTCCTCAACTTCATCAATATCTTCAGCTTTAAATTTTCTAATTATTATCATGTTCTCCTATAATATTATTTCTTTAATTTTTTTTCTAATTCTAAGCATTAGAATTATAGATAATATAGAAACAAATAGGATAGAGACAATTAATGTTAGAGAAAGTGTAAATTTATCTAAAACTCTTAAATATACTAAAATATAGTTAGATATAACAATTAAGACAATAACTGTAAATAAAATTAACTCTTTTTTTATGTTCATATTGCTCCCTCCCTTTTTAATAGTTCTATTTTATATTTAATTCCAAAACTGTAACCTCCTAAATCATTCTTTTTAACTACTCTATGACAAGGATAAATTAGTGGTAAAGGATTTTTATTTAGTGCTTTTCCAACAGCTCTTGGAGAAGTATTTAATAATTTTGCTAACACTCCATAAGTTATAGTTTTACCTTTTTTTATATTTTTTATACTATTTAAAACTTTAAAAGTAAATTCACTTACTAAAAGCTTATGATTTATATGCTTTCTAACATAAAAATCATCAATTTCACAAAAATACAACTTGTATATTAATTTTGCAATATCAGTGTATTTATTGTTTATCTTACCAAAGTTATATTTTAGAATTTCCTCTTTTGGTAGTGGAATACTACACCTTACGAGATAATTGTCTCTAAATTCCAATCCTATATAGTAATTATTAATTTTAACAATTTCTTTATATAAAAAATTGTTTTTATACATTTTAGATTCAACTCATACTTTTAAGGATAATAAAAAAAGTAAAAAAATAAAATTAAAAGATTTAGAATTTTTTAAACATCTCTTCTATAATTCTTGCAAATGCTGGTCTTGTTATAAATATTCCAATCAAAACTCCTGCTATGGTTGTTATTGCAAATCCTTTTAGCATTCCAACTCCTAAGACAAATAATGGTAGCATAGCTGCTATAGATGTAGATGCTGATGCAAATATAATAAAGAAAGCCCTTTTAATACTTGCCTTAATTTTTTTGCCTTTTAAGGTTTCATCAGCTATAACTATTTGGTTATCAACTCCTGTCCCAACAGCTGCTATAATTCCTGCAATTGAAGGTAAATCTAATCTCCAACCTATTAAAGCAGCAAATCCTAAAATTATAATGATTTCAGATAAACATGTGAATATTATAGGTAGTGAAAGCTTAATTATTTTATATCTTACTGCAACAATAAATCCAACAGCAATAAATGCCAATATTATGGCTATAAATACTCCTTTTAATAGTTCTTTACCAAACTCTGGAGAAATTGTATATATATATTCAACATTTAACTTTGTTGGTAAAGCTCCTGATTTTAATGCTGTATATATTGCTAAAGCCTCTTTTTTCTCTTCTTCACTTGGAGGATACTTACCAACTGTAATAACTTGTTGAGGTGAAGGAATTCCTGTAGCTAATCCTGGGGCTAAAACTGGTGCTGATATTAACTTATTGTCCATATACAACTCTATTTTAGCTCCTGCTTTACCTTTAACTAATTCAGCAAATCTCTTAGCTGCATCTATTTTTAAAGTGAAAGGAATTCCATAGGCATATCCATTCTCAGTAGGAACTTTTTGTGGTGGTTGCACACTTTCTATATCTCTCCCTGTGTAAAGAGTTATATTTCCTAATTTAGCAACAAAAACCCCTTGCTGTTTTAGTATATTTATTATTGTATCAACATCAGTTTTTGCAGGAACTACAACAACAATTTCATCATTTCCTCTTGGATAAACTTCTATTCCAGATAATCCTGTTGTATCTAACCTTTGTTTAATCAAATCAATAGTTAGTTGCATATCTTGCTGATTTAATGGTTTTTCTGTTTTTAAAACAATAACACTACCCCCAGTAAAATCAACTCCAAATTGAAGGCCTTTAACAGCTATAATAACAATAGATAAAAATAAAGTTATTAATAGTAGAATTATTTTTTTATCTTTCAATAACTTTTTAAAATTCAAAATCTTCACCTGTGATTGTTATGGATTATGATATAATTGGATATATAGCTGGAACATTAACAACTTTTGCCTCTCTACCTCAACTAATAAAGTCAATTAAAGAGAGAAATTTAAAAAGCATATCTTTATCTTTTGTTATAACATTTACAACAGGTTTGTTTTTATGGTTAATATATGGAATAATTAAAAAAGATTATCCTATTATAGTATTTAATATTTTATCTTTAATGTTTTGGATTCCTATAACTTACTTAAAAATTATGGAGTATATGAAAGAAAAAATAGAAAAATATAAGGTGGATATAAATGGATAAGTATGAGAAAGTTATAGATTTGGCTAAAAGAAGAGGTTATTTATGGCCTTCTTTTGAAATCTATGGAGGAATTGCAGGATTTTATGACTATGGGCCATTAGGATGTTTATTAAAAAACAATATTATTGAGAAGTTTAGAGAGCTATATATTATCAAAGAAGGATTTTATGAGATAGAGAGTCCAACAATTATGCCCTATGAAGTATTAAAAGCTTCTGGGCATGTTGATAACTTCACAGACCCAATTGTAGAGTGTAAAAACTGTTTAGAATCTTTTAGAGCAGACCATATAATTGAAGAAGCTATAAAAATTGATGTTGAAGGTAAATCTTTGAAAGAGTTAGAAGAAATAATAAAAAAGGAAAATATAAGATGTCCAAAATGTGGAGGTGAGTTTGGAGAAGTTAAAAAATTTAATTTAATGTTTGTAACAAATATAGGACCTGGTGGAAAAAGAGTAGGTTATCTAAGACCTGAAACAGCACAAGGAATTTTTATAGCTTTTAAAAGATTAGCACAATTTTTTAGAAATAAATTGCCTTTTGGTGTTGTTCAAATTGGAAAAAGTTATAGAAATGAGATATCTCCAAGGCAGGGTGTTATTAGGCTGAGAGAATTTACACAGGCAGAGATTGAATACTTTGTTAATCCTAAGAATAAGAAGCATGAGAAATTTAAAGAAGTTGAAAATGAAACTCTCACATTGCTTCCAGCAGAAAATCAAATGAAAGGAGAAGGAGAAATAAAAATAACATTAAAAGACGCTATTGAAAAAGGAATAATAAAGCATGAAACTATTGGCTATTTTATAGCTCTAACTAAGAGATTTCTGTTAGATATAGGGATTGATGAAGGTAAGTTAAGATTCAGACAACATCTTCCAGATGAGATGGCTCATTATGCAATTGACTGTTGGGATGCAGAAATATATACTGAAAGATTCGGATGGATTGAATGTGTTGGAATAGCAGATAGAACTGACTATGATTTGAGAAGTCATATAAACCACAGTGGAGAAGATTTATCCATATTTATTGAAGGTGAGAAGAGAGAGATTGAAACTTATGAGATAGAACTAAACTACAAAGTTGTAGGAAAAATCTTTAAAAAAGACACAAAAATTATAGATGAATATATAAAGAAACTAAGTGAAGAAGAAAAAGAAAGGTTTGTTAAAGAAATTGAAAAAAATGGAAAAATAAAAATATCAATCAACAATAAGGAATTTGAGATTTTGAAAGATTACTTAAAAATAGAAAAGGTTAAAAAAGTAATTAAAGGGGAGAAGGTTATTCCTCATGTTATAGAGCCATCTTATGGAATTGATAGAATATTATACTGTGTTTTGGAGCATAGCTATACAGAAGAAGAGGACAGAGTTTATCTAAATCTAAAACCTACATTAGCTCCAATAAAAGTTTATGTCTTTCCATTAGTTAATAGAGATAATCTCCCAGAAATAGCTAAGAGTATAACTAAAATGTTAAGAGAAAATAAAATTATTGCAGAATATGATGACTCTGGTTCAATTGGTAGAAGGTATATGAGAGCAGATGAGATAGGAGTTCCATTCTGTATAACTGTTGATGGAGAAACATTAAAGGATAATACAGTAACAGTCAGAGATAGAAACACTAAAAAACAAGAAAGAGTTAAAATAGATGATTTATTAAACTATTTGAAAAATAAACTATAAATTTAAATTTATCTTAATTTTAAAACTTTGTCAGGATAGACAATAATTCCCTTATCTGTTATATCAAATGGATGTCTTTTCATAGAGTGAGATGTTCCTCTCATCTTCCAAACAATTAAACTTCTTTTTAGTTCTCCATTAACTTCATCTAAATCCAATCTTATAATTCCATCAACTGCATGCTCAACTCCTGGACCACCAAATCCTCTCTCACCAACAGATATCTGAGATGTGAATATAGCTGTACAACCTAAACCAGCTATAACTCTTTTTAATAAAAATACTGTTTTTCTTGCCATCATTGGCTTATTTATATATAATGTTGTTACAGAATCTATTCCTATTCTTTTAGCATTTATATCATTTATAGCTTCTTTTAAGACATCTATAAGTTCTCTTTCATCTGTTGGGTCAATAACAACATACTTCTCTCTCTTAGCAGCACTACCAATTCCATAAGTAAATGCATCAATTATTGCAAATTTACCTTCTTCTTCTAACTTTCTAACATCCCAACCAAACTGTTTCATATTTTCTCTAATTTGGACAGGATGTTCTTCTAATGCAACTAAAACAGATGGTTCATCATATTCAGATGCACCTTTATATAAAAACTGCTGGCAAAATATAGATTTTCCAGTTCCTGGACCACCAGAGAGAAGAACAACATTTCTCTCAGGAATTCCTCCATGTAATATTTCATCCATTCCCGGTATTCCAGTTTTTACCCTTCTCATTTTGTCACCTAATTATTCTTTTGAATAACCACTTATCTTTTTTTCTGGAATGTCATCTAAGAACATTAATGAACCTACAACTTCTATTCCACTAACTTTGTCTAAATTGATTATAGAGAATTTTTTCTCTTTTATGTTCCATATAATAACTGCATCTCTTTTTCCAGTCCATAAATATTTTAATAAGCTATTTTTTAATAAAGTGACTGCATCAAAGTCATAATAACCTTCCAATACACAACCTCCATCAAGATATATTTTAACATAAAGTATATCATGTTTTTTCTTTCTCTCCATAAATCTCACAAAGTTCAATTTTATTATACATAATTTTATAATTACAATTACATTAAGTATTTAATTTATTATTTAAAACATTAAGATTTGAGGTCAATGTAATGAGAGCTTATCCAATAAAAACAAGATATATAAAAAAAGGAGAAAATCCTATTCCAACAATATTGGGGGCCATAAAAAATTCCAATATAAAGTTAGAAGATGGTGATTTTATAGTTTTAAGTGAAAAGATGATAGCAACAGCAGAGGGTAGATTTATTGATGAAAGTCAATATAATCCATCTATTTTAGCATATTTTTGCTATTACTGGTCAAAATATCTATGGGGCTATTTATTAGGAAAAATTTTAGGATTAAAAGAAGAAAAAATAAAGAATTTAAGAAATCTTCCAAAAAATGAAACTTTAAATCATAAAGAAGCAATTATAAAAGAAGTAGGACTACTATATGCTCTAAAACCTTATGCAGAGGGAGGGGTGGATTTAACTAATGTCCCAGGAACTTATGCCTGCTTACTTCCTAAAAATCCTAAATATTGGGCTAAGAAATTAAAAGAGGAGATTAAAAAAGAGTTTAATATTGATGTTAATGTTATGGTTGCTGATACTGATGCTACTTATAGAATCTTTAATATATATATAACAGCCCTACCTTATGCAATAAAAGAAATAAAATCAGGATTGGGTGTTATATACTTTATTTTAGGTAAATTAGCTGAAAGATTAAAAATTGGGGGATTTGTTGGCTGCACACCCTTAGCTGTTGTAGGGGATAAATTAGATACTTATACATTGGTTAGAATTGCTTTTATAAGTGATAGAGTTCATAAAACCATAAAAAATATGGAAGAACTCTATAAAAAATTTGGAACATATATAATAACTGAAGAACATTTAGAAAAGTTAGAGCACACACCTGTTGTTATAGTTAAAATGAAAGAAAAATTTAATATCCAAAAAATAAAAAAGTAAAGCTAAAACAAAATATTATGTAGAAAGTGGAAATTATGAAAGTATATCCATTTTCAGCCATAGTTGGACAAGAAAAAATGAAAAAAGCTTTAATCTTAAATGCAATAAATCCAAAGATTGGTGGAGTTTTAATCAGAGGTGAGAAAGGAACAGCAAAATCTACAGCAGTTAGGGCTTTAGCTGATTTATTACCTGAGATTGAAGTTGTTGAAGGATGTCCTTTTAATTGCTCTCCTGATGAGTTGTGTGATATCTGCAAAGAAAAGAAAGAGAGAGGAGAATTAAAAATAACTAAAAAGAAGATGAAAGTTGTTAATCTTCCAATTGGAGCAACTGAAGATAGAGTTATTGGAACTCTTGATATAGAAAAGGCAATAAAAGAAGGGATTAAAGCATTAGAACCAGGAATTTTAGCAGAGGCAAATAGAAATATACTATATATTGATGAAGTTAATTTATTAGATGACCATATAATTGATGTTTTGTTAGATGCTGCTGCTATGGGATGGAACATTATTGAGAGAGAAGGAGTTAAGATAAAACATCCTTCAAGATTTATATTAGTAGGAACTATGAATCCTGAGGAAGGAGAGTTAAGACCACAAATTTTAGATAGATTTGGTTTGATGGTAGATGTTGAAGGATTAACCAATATTAAAGATAGAGTTGAAGTTATAAAGAGAGTTGAAGAATTTAATAAAAATCCAGATGAATTTTATAAAAAATTTGAAGATGAACAAAAAAAATTAAGAGAAAGGATAATTAAGGCAAGAGAAATTTTAGATAAAGTTGAGATTAGTGATGAACTCTTAGAATTCATATCAAAAGTTTGTATTGAGTTAGGAATCCATACAAGTAGGGCAGATATAACAGTTGTTAGAACAGCTAAAGCATTAGCTGCTTACAATGGAAGAACAAAAGTAAATTTAGATGATGTTAAAGAAGCTATGGAATTGGCTCTCCCTCACAGAATGAGAAGAAAACCATTTGAACCTCCTCAATTAAATAGAGAGAAATTAGAGCAGATGATTAATGAATTTAAACAGCAAAATGATAAAAAACATAAAAATGAAGATGTAAAAAAAAAAAAAACATGATAAATTAAATAATAAATTTGAAGAAGAATCTAAAGAAGGTGAAAAAAATAACACCAAAGACCAAAATAACAACAATACAAATGGTAATTTTGAAAAAACCTATGGAATAGATGAGAACTTTAAATTTAACCCTAAGCTTATACAATTTAAACTTAAAGATAATATCCACAGATATTCTTCAGGGAGACATATTAAGAGTTATAGTAAGAGAGGGAGGTATGTAAAATTTAAACTCCCAAAAGATAAAACTTCAGATATTGCCTTTGATGCCACATTTAGAAGAGCAGCAATTCATCAAAAAAAGAGAAGAAAAAAGACAAATAAAAAATTAGCAATTTATTTGGAAAGAGAGGATATTGTAGAAAAAGTTAGACAGAGGAAGATATCTACTTATATATTGTTTGTTGTTGATGCTTCTGGCTCTATGGGAGCTATGAGAAGAATGGAAGCTGCTAAGGGAGCTATAATCTCTCTACTTTTAGATGCTTATCAAAAGAGGAATAAAATTGGAATGATTGCATTTAGAAAAGATAGGGCTGAATTAATTTTACCTTTTACATCATCAGTTGAACTTGGAGAGAAACTACTAAAAGATTTACCTACAGGTGGAAAAACACCGTTAGCTGATGCATTTATTAAGAGTTATGAAATATTTGAAAGAGAACTCAGGAAAAATCCAAATATTATTCCAATAATGATTATAATAAGTGATTTCAAGCCAAATGTTGCTGTTAAAAATGATTATATTAAGGATGTTTTTAATATTTGTGAGAAGATAGCTGAGAAAAATATAAATGTTATATTAATTGATACAGAACCACAATCATTTATAAAAATGGGTATTGGAAGAGAGATAGCCAATAGATTTGGATTTAGATATTGTAAAATAGATGATTTGAGTAAAGATAAAATTTTAGATATTTGTAAGAGTTTGCTATAAAATATTTTTAGCATAAATAAAAGCTCTTTTATCTCCAATTTCTCCATGCCCTGGAAGTATAAATTTTAAGTTTTTTTCATAAAAGATTTTTTCTAATTTGAGTATTGAGTTTTTTAATTGGTTAAAATTTCCAGTTGGAAAATCAGTTCTTCCAACTCCATATTTAAATAGAGTATCCCCAGTTATTAATGAATCTTTGTATATTATTGATATTGAGCCATAAGTATGTCCTGGGGTTTCTATTATCTCCAAAAAGTCAAGTTTTATCTCAGAAAGAGGGATTATATCCTTTGGAGGTGTTAGTTTTTTTCCAAATAGATAAGATACTGTCACTTCATCCCCAAGTTTTAGATGCTTAACTTCTCTATCATTAATAGCAGTTGGACATCCAAAAATTTCCTCTAATATGTAGTTAGATGAACAATGGTCATAGTGACAATGTGTATTTATAATTAAATCAATATTAGTTGTATATGTTTCAATCTCTTCTAAAATTTTCTCTGTATATTCTCCTGCTCCTGGGTCAATTAATATATTTTCCTTATCTAATATTAAATAAGTGTTTGAACTATATCCATATCCTCCCAATTTTACTATTATAGTCTCACCTTAAATTTATATAATTGATTTTAATTATTATAAAAAGTTATATATACATAGTATATTTATTTTTAAGAAAACATTACAATGAACTGGCGACCGTCGAGGTGATATAAATGGCAAGAATGCATGCAAGAAAAAGAGGTCGCTCCGGTTCAAAAAAACCATTTAGGACTGAACCTCCTGAATGGGTACAATACACACCGGAGCAAGTAGAAGAGTTAGTAGTAGAATTAGCTAAAAAAGGTTATCAATCAGCTCAAATTGGAATAATATTAAGAGATACTTATGGAATACCTGATGTAAAATTAATTACTGGTAAGAAAATCAGTAAAATAATGAAAGAACATAATTTATACCCAAAAATTCCAGAAGACTTATTAAACTTAATGAGAAGAGCTGTTAATTTAAGAAAACACTTAGAGCAACATCCAAAAGACTTACACTCTAAGAGAGGTTTGCAATTAATTGAATCTAAAATAAAAAGATTAGTGAAATACTATAAATCAAGAGGAGTTTTACCAGAAGATTGGAGATACTCACCAGAAACTGCAAGATTGTTGGTTGAACAAGCATAATTTATATAATTATTCTATAAATTATTTATCCTACTTTTTTTATAGAGAGTGTCAAGTTAAGCTTTTATTAATAATTGATAAAAAATAATAAAATATGAAGCTCACGATAGAAGTCTTAAAGGAGAGAATCGAAGAGGAGAAGATTTTTAAAAGGAATAAGAAGTCGATAGAAGTTAAAATCTTAGCTGGGATTTTGTATTATCTTGGACTATCGTTGAGGAAGGTAAGTTTGTTTCTTTCCCAATTCGAAAGTATAAGCCATGAGTCGGTTAGGACTTATTATCACAAGATTAAAGATGTTTTAAACGAACCTGAAAGAAAGGAAAGATACGCAATTGCAATCGATGAGACCAAACTAAAGATTGGAAATGAAAATATTTACGTATGGTCTGCTATTGATGTTGAATCGAAAGAGTGCTTGGGAGTTTATGTTTCTGAAATAAGAAACTGCCTCGATACTATATTATTCGTTAAGAGTATATTAAAATTTTGCTCTAATAAGCCGAAGATTTTGGTCGATGGTGGAAGATGGTATCCGTGGGCATTGCAAAGATTGGGTTTAGAATTTGAAAGAGTCAGATTCGGACTGAGAAATTGTGTAGAAAGCTTTTTCTCACTACTCAAACGAAGAACTAAAGCATTTTATAATAGGTTTCCTAATAACAGCAAATTCGATACAGTTGTTAGCTGGATTAAAAGTTTCATGATGTTCTACAATTGGTTGATGTCGTTAACTTGACAGTGTCATTAAGAGGGATATTTTTGGATTTGTTTGATTTTTCTCCAAGGGAAATTAAGGATTTAGTAGTGTCTGTTTTAGTTATAACTCTTATTTTCTCATATCCAAATTTATCAATATTTAATATTTTAGTAGGATTGTTTGCTGTTGGTTTAGGATTTGTTTGTCATGAGTTGATGCATAGATTTGTAGCAAGAAAATACAATGCATATAGTGAGTTTGTTGCTTGGTATGAAGGATTATTAATAGCTTTAATTTTAAAGTTGATTTTAGGATTTACTTTTATTGCTCCTGGTGCAGTTTATATTTATAAAGATTATTTAACTGTTGAAGAGGAAGGAATAATATCCTTAGCAGGACCTTTGACAAATATTGCCTTAGCTATTGGATTTATAATTTTAGCTAAAATTATTCCAGTGCTTATAAATATAGGAATATATGGAGCACTTATAAACATTTGGTTAGCAGGATTTAATATGCTACCAATTCCTCCATTTGATGGCTCAAAAGTGTTAAGATGGAATCCACTAATTTGGGCAGTTGTAGCAATTCCATTATTTATATTTATGGTATTCCCAGGATTATTATTTAGATTTATATTCTAAGTGATTTTTATGACAACCATCTCTATAATTGGAGGAACTGATGGATTAGGTAAGTGGTTGGCAAGATTTTTAAAAAGTAGAGGATTTGATGTTATAGTAACTGGAAGAGATGTAAAAAAAGGAAAAAAAGTTGAAGAAGAGTTAGGAGTGAAATTTACTAACAACAATATTGAAGCAGCTAAAAAGGGAGATATTGTTATTGTTTCTGTTCCAATAAATATAACTGAAAGAGTTATTAAAGAGATAGCACCCCATGTTAGAGAAGGATGTCTATTAATGGATGTTACTTCAATAAAAGAGATTCCTTCAAAAGCTATGGAAGAAAATGTAAATGAAGGAGTTACTGTTATCCCTACTCATCCAATGTTTGGACCAACAGCACCATCATTAGAGAGACAAGTGGTTATATTAACTCCCTCAGAGAAGCACAAAAATAGTGAATGGTTCAGAAAAGTTTATAATTTTTTAAAAAAAGAAGGAGCAAAAGTTATTGTAATTCCCCCTGATAAGCATGATAGAATTATGGGAGTTGTGCAAGGACTAACACATTTTGCTTATATAACCTTAGCATCTACACTAAAAGAGTTAAATGTTGATATTAAAGAATCAAGAAAGTATGCTTCACCAATATATGAGCTAATGCTTTCAATAATTGGAAGAATTATAGCACAAAATCCTTATTTATATGCTGATATTCAGATGTTTAATCCAAAAATAGAAGAAATTCATAAAACATTTTTAAATGAAGCTAATAAGTTAGCAAATATAGTAAAAAATAAAGATAGGGAGAAATTTGTCAATATTATGAAAGAAGCTGCTAAGCATTTTGGTAGTGAAGCTAAAAGAGGAATTTATTACTCTGATAAGGCACTATTTGCATTAGCAAAAGAGTTAGAAAATTTAAAATCCCATATAAATAAGGAAATTGGCATAAAAAATTTAGAGACAGGAAATATACATATAGGAATTCTAAAAGATATTGATGGAGATTATATAACAATAGAAAAAAATGGTAAAACTAAGAAATTTAACATACTAAAAAATGAGGTTTTTATTGATGATGAACTAAAAAAAATTAAAGAAAAAGTTTTAAGTAAGAAATATATTGATATTTCTGTCTTATTTAAGGAGGATATAAATGAGAATATAATCTTAGATTTATTAAAAAATAAGTTTGATATAGATATTGTAGATATCTACAATGGTAAAAATATTCCAAAAGGTTATAAAAGCATAACATTTAGAATATATGAATACAACAAAGAAAAGTTAAAAGAAAAAGAAGAGTTATTTATAGATATTATTAAAAATATTGGAGGAAAATTAAGATATTAAAAAGTTTTGAGGTGATACTATATGGAATGTCCAAATAAAGAAAAAAATTTAAAGAGATGTAATTGTTCATATCCAGTTTGTGATAAAAAAGGATTGTGTTGTGAGTGCTTACATTATCATTTAAAGATGAGACAACTACCAGCATGTTGTTTTCCAGATGATGTAGAGAAAACATATGATAGAAGTTTTGAAACATTTGCTAAATTAGTTTTAGAAAAGAAAATTTAAATAAATTAATTAAGGTGAAACAATGAGGAGAGACTTTCCAGAAGAGGGAGATATAGTTATTGGAACAGTTAAAGAGGTTAAACCTTATGGTGCATTTGTTGAATTATTAGAGTATCCAGGAAAAGAAGGAATGATTCATATATCAGAAGTTACTTCTGGATGGGTTAAAAATATTAGAGACCATGTAAAAGTTGGGCAAAGAGTAGTAGCAAAAGTTTTAAGAGTTAATAAACAAAAGGGACACATAGATTTATCATTGAAGAGAGTAACTGACCAACAAAGAAGAGAAAAAGTATTAGAGTGGAAGAGATTCCAAAGAGCTAATAAGATGTTAGAGAGAGCTGCTGAAAAATTAGGAAAAAGTTTAGAAGAAGCTTGGGAAGAGGTTGGTTATTTATTGGAGGATGAATTTGGAGAGTTGTATAATGCATTTGAAACAATGGTTATTGAAGGTAAAGAAGTTTTAGATGAGTTAGAGATTCCTGAAGAATGGAAAGATGTATTATATGAGGTAGCAAATGAAAGTATTGAATTGAGTAATGTTGAAGTAGAAGGAGTTATAGAGATGACATGCTTTGAAACAGATGGAATAAAAAGAATTAAAAAGGCATTAACAAATGCATTAAAAGCTAATCCTTATGAAGATGTTGAAGTAAATATATCATATATAGGAGCTCCAAAGTATAGAGTTGAAGTTATTGCTCCTGATTATAAGAGTGGTGAAGAGGTATTTAAAAAAGTATGTGAAAGAGCTTTAAAAGAAATTAAAAAGTTGGGAGGAGAAGGTAGCTATTACAGAGGAGAAGAAAAATGAAAATGAAAAAATGTTTTAGCTGTGGAACTTACACTTTAAAAGATATTTGTCCAAAATGTGGAGAAAAAACATCTATTGTTAAGCCACCAAAATTTTCCTTAGAAGATAGATGGGGAAAATACAGAAGAATGTTAAAAAAAGCTAAAAAAAGTTTTTAGGTATCTATTATTGCAATATATATTTTACCTTCATATATTCCTGGTAAAATATTAGTCCCTAATACTACTTTTGTTGGGATATTTAAAGTCATATACCTATTAGAATCAGAGGGATTATAATAACTATATACAACATTATAATTATTTGTTAAATAAATCCAATTTTTATTATTTAAGTTTTCAGCCAATATTGCCATTTCATTTGTTCCTGGAGGAACATTAACTACAGATATATTATATAACCCATTACTCCAATAACTGTCTGTTTTTAGCTCTACATTCCAAGATACAGTATTATATATAGTAGTTATAGACAAGTTATTTTCTGATGAATTATTTAGCTTTACATTTCCATAGTTAATATATGAACAATTCAGAATTATTCCCACATATGAATTCATAGTATAATTATTAGGGTCTTCGTAAATAACAGTTGTATTTTCATCTGAAACAGTTACATTAAATTTCCACATTGATACAGAACCAGGAAAACCACCTGTAGATGCTGCAATACTACCAATTGTAAAATTAAATTTCCAAGTACCGGTAATTTTATTATAATCAGGCTTTTGTATTAATGAGACGTTCCATTTTGCAATGTCATTATTATCTCCAAAATATTTTATTATTGTATCATTTTTAGGAATATATATAAATCTTATATGCTCTGAGCTGGATATACTACTATTTACCCATACAGTATATGTAGGATAATAATAAATAGATAAATAATAAAAATCTACGGTTATATTTTTAATATCTTTAAGTCCATTTAAATCAGATACTGAAATCTCAAGAGTATATGTATTTGTAGGGGATAATGCTGACACACTATTTCCAGAGCTATCTAATAATTTTATACTTATATTTTCTGGAGGAAGATTTATAATATTAATTTTTCCACTGATATTGTTAATATTAGATGCATAATTAGTTAATAGCAAAAAGAACAATACGTTTATTAAAAATATTTTATATATTTCCATTTTTATCACCTTAGATTAAATAATTCTTTGATTATTTCTAAAATTCCTTTAAACACACTTTCAATAATTTTAGTAATGTTGCTGAATACATTAAAGGATGTTTCATTTTTATTACTGTTTTCATTAATTGTTCCATAATTAACATCAATTTTTGGAGTTGAAGTATATAATCTATCTTTTGAATAGAGTTCTAATTGAAAAGAGTAGATACCATTTGAGAAGTTATTTGGGATATAGTTATATTTGTATTCATACTTACCAATTGGTAGCTGGTATATATTTGCAATATCAATTTTATCAATTAATTTCTTATTTTTATATACATTTAGTACTAATTTAACATTATCAAGAGGTTTATACATGTTATCAATTAATGAATATATATAGAAATATTTGATACTTCTACTACTATTTATTGGGACTACTTTAAATATTGGTATGCTTACAGTATTAACAATTAAAATAACAGTTTTATTTTCATAAGGTTTTACTGTAAATTTTGTTTCATTGAGAATATTTCCTAACAAAATAGCTTTAGTAAGGTATTCTCCAGGAACTACTTTCTTTTTTAGTATTCCAGTATCATTTGTAGCAATTAATTGATTATCTTTATTATATAGTAATATTTTACAAGCTACATTATTCCCATTTTTATCTTTAGTATATATACTTACATAGGAATACTCTCCAAGTACATTTACTTTAATATTAGTTCCTGCAGCTGGTAAAATAATAGTTCCTTTACGATTTTCTGTAGTTTTATATGCTTCTCCAACAATCTGAACGATATATTTGCCTGGAACACAATCATTATCTACTTTTATAGTAATATATACACTTTTTCCTTCTTTTGGTTTTAATGTAAAATTATTTTCAGAAAATAGAACATGTATTTTGTTAGTTTCAGGTTTTATGTAGTATTCCATGTGGATATTTATTGGGCTATCTGATGGATTATAAAATCTAATATATCCACCAGACACATCTCCACCAGCAGGAATCTCAAAAGATGAACTTAAGATATTTCCTGTTATACCTATACCTTCACCATAAATACAACAAATAAAAATAGAAATAACAAAAAAAATAAAAAAAGTTTTTTTCAAAGAAATCACCTTAATTATTCTAATTATTGTGGTGAAATCATTACGTATATTTCTCCTGTATATGTTCCTCTAATTGGAGCTCCTCCTAAGTATAGCATAACTGGACTACTAAATATTTCTCCAAATTCACTTGTAGGACCATTTTCAGATATCCAAGTGTTATATATATTGTATGTAATTGGCTTACCTGCTATTTCTAAGTAGAAAGTTTGTGGTCCTAAGTCATCTATACTATTAACAGCTGAGATTATTTCTCCATATTGGTTTGTCCAATTTTCATCAGTTTTTATTTGTAAGGTATAGTTACCATTTGATATTGCAGTTACTGATAAGTTCTTATCTGATGATTCATTAGTATCTGGTTTCATATCATTCCAAATTAATTCTTTTACATTTGGAGATATTTCACCATACCACTCCATAATAATATTTTTGCTATCTTCTCCAGAAAGCCCTTCGTTGTCATATACATAAGCTTTAACTGTCCAAGGTCCTTCCATTGCTACTTTACCTACTGTAACATTAAATTCAATTGAACCTGTAGAGTGTCCATAGCTATAAATGTAATCTTCTTTACTTACAACAACATTCCATGTGCTATTGTCCCCCAAATAAGCTTCTAAAGTTTTTGTTGAGAAATTATAGACAAAATATATGTATTTACTGGAATCTGGTGTATTTGTTTGTGATGAGTTAGATTCAAATACTACAACTAATTTATCCAAATCTTTTAAACTATTTAAATCTGTGAATGTTAATTTTACAGTATAGGTATTGGTTGGATATAACTCTGTTGTTGGATTGCCATTACTATCTAATATCTCTAAGGTTACATTAGGAGCTATGTTGGATACATTAATCTTTCCAGTAACATTACCATTTTGTTGTGCATAAACTCCTGAAAATAAAACTATAGATACTACCAAAGCTAAAAATATCTTACTGATACTTGACATTAAATCACCCATTTAGCATTTATTAATATTGAAGCCCACAAAATTTGGGCTTCAGATTTCTATATACCAATTATCATATATAAAATTTACTATTACTTTACATATATAAACATCTAAATGTATAATTATAGATTTATATAGCAAATATAATTTATTTATATTACTCAATAATTAATTATAAGGTGGTTAGAATAATATGGATTGATATAACTAACTCTCCACATGTTCATTTTTTTTGTCAGTTAATTAAAGAGTTGGAAAAGAGAAATTTGGAGTATATAATAACATTTAGAGAATCAAATTATATAAAAGAATTGTTAGATATATATAATTTTATTGGGACTTGTATAGGAAAACATGGAAAAACTTTAAAAGAGAAACTAATTTTTTATGCTGAGAGAGTTATTGGTTTAGGTGAATTAATATCAAACTTAAAAATTGATGTTGCTGTTGCAAAACATTCTGTTGAACTACCGAGAGTAGCTTTTGGATTAAATATTCCTACTGTTTTTATTGTTGATAATGAATATGCAAAAGCTCAAAATAAGCTAACTCTTCCATTAGTTGATAATATTATAAAACCAAAATATACTGATGAAAAATTACTTTCTGAATGTGGTGCAACATCTTTTATAAATTTTGATGGGACTTGTGAAATCTCACATATAAATGCAAGGTTAAAAGGATACTATCCATTAGATGACAATATTTTAGAAAAATTAAATATTAAAAATGATTATGTTGTTGTTATGAGACCTTGTCCTAACTCATCATATTGTAATGGACATGAAGATATCATCCCAAAGATAATAAAAGAAATTAAAAGGAAATATGATAACATTGATATAGTTGTTTTTCCAAGAAATGAAGAACAAAAATACATATATAAAAAGTTAGGAACTATAATTCCAGATAAAACAGTTGATGCTATCTCTCTTTTAAATAAATCTTCTTTTATGATTGGAGCAGGAGGCACAATGAACAGAGAAAGTGCTATTTTAGGAGTTCCTACTATATCTTGCTATCCTCAGGAACTTTTAGGAGTAGATAAGTTTTTAATTAAAAATAATAGAATGATTCACACAACTAAATTAGATGTGATTTTAAACTATTTTGAAGAAAATTTAGGAAAAAGAAAAAAAATAGCTAAATTTGAAGACCCCACAAATAAAATATTAAAAAAGATTTTAGAATATTTATAAATTTTAAAAGGGATTGATATATGGAAGCTGTAAAAGTTAAAAATTTAACAAAAAAGTATGGGGATAGGAAAGCATTAGATAAAGTATCATTTTCTGTTAAAAAAGGAGAGATATTTGGAATAGTTGGAAGAAGTGGTGCTGGTAAATCCACATTAATTAAAATTTTAAGAGGTTCATTAGATTATGATGAGGGAGAAGTAGAGATTTTAGGAAGAAAAGATAATTTTAGGGAGATAACAGCTATACATTTACAAAGAAATTTTGCATTATGGGCTGATTCAGTTATCAACAATGTTATAAGAAAATTATATGCTATAAAAAACAACTGTGATGAATCTCTTCCATTGGAAGAGGAGTATAAAGATTATGAAAAAGATGCCTTAGAAATTTTAAAGTTGGTTGGTTTAGAGCATAAAAAAGATGCTTTTGCTAATATACTATCTGGTGGAGAAAAACAAAGGTTGATTTTAGCAAGGCAAATTGCTAAACTCTATCTTAAAAAGGATGGAATTTTATTATTAGATGAGCCAGCAACTATGGCATGTCCTGCAAGTAAGCAAAAACTGTTAGATGCTATAAAAAACATCAATAAAAAATTAGGAATAACTGTTATATTAACCTCACATCTCCCAGAAATTCATAAGTATTTATGTGATAGAGTACTTTTATTAGAGGAAGGAAAAGTTAAGATGATAGATAAACCTGATAAGGTTTTAGAAGAGTTTTTAAAAGATATGAAACCACCTTATAATAGAAAGAAAAACATCAAAGATAGAGATATTATCAAAGTAGAAAATCTATATAAAAGATACTTTGTTGTTAGAGGTGGAGAAACTTTAAATTTAAGAGATATCTCATTTAATATAAAAGAGGGAGAAATAGTTTCTATTATTGGTCCAAGTGGTGTAGGTAAAACTGTCCTTTTGAGAATCTTAGCTGGTTTAGAGTTGCCAGATAAGGGAAGAGTTATAGTTGATGGAGTAGATTTATCTAAATTTGGATGGGAAAGAATAAATTTAAGGAAAAGAATTGGAATTCTACATCAAGAATTTTCTTTACCTTACTATCAGACAGTTGAAAATCTCTTAAAATATAGATTGGGGTTAAAGGGAGAGAAGGCATTAGCTCATGCAAAACAGAAAGCTAAGGAATTAAATTTAAATGAGAAAGTTGTAGATGCAATATATCAATTAATTGATTTACCTGAAAGTGAAAGAGAAATGAAACTCCAAAAACTTGGTTTGAGTGAAGATATTATCTATCAACTTTTTCCACCAATAGTTGAAAACTTCAATCCAAAAGAAATTTTAGAGGCATTAGATTTAAGTGAAGAGATTTTAAAGAAGAAAATTTCTGAACTCTCTGGAGGAGAAAAAGTTAGAGTTGCTATTGCTCTACAACTAATAACTAAGCCAAAGATATTATTTTTAGATGAGCCATTTGGTGACTTAGACCCTATAACCTTGAGAGATGTATCTAACTATCTAAAAAAGATAAATGAAAAATTTGGCACAACTATTGTTTTAGTATCTCATCATCTTGATTTTATTAAAGAGATAAGTGATAGAGCTATCCTTTTAGAGGATAATAAAGTTATCTCTGGAGAGCCAGAGAAAATTTGTGAAGAATTTATAAAGAAAAGTGAAGCTAAATTTTTAAAAGAGGGGATAAATTGCTAATAAGAGAAGAAGCTGAAACAAATCCTAACTATGGCTATTATCCAGATAAGAGACCAATTGATAAACATATAAAATATGGGGTTGTTGTTATAGATAAACCAAAAGGGCCAACATCCCATGAAGTAACAACTTGGGTAAGGAAGATATTAAATGTCTCAAAGACTGGACATGGTGGAACATTAGACCCTAATGTTACAGGTGTTTTACCAATAGCCATAGAAAATGCTACAAAAACAATACAAACTTGGCATATTCCTCCAAAAGAATATGTTTGTGTTATGCATCTCCATAGAGATACATCAGAAGATAATATTCTAAATATTTTTAAGGAATTTACTGGAAAAATTTATCAAAGGCCACCACTAAAATCTGCTGTAAAAAAAAGGTTAAGAGTTAGAAAAATACACAATTTAGATTTGTTAGAAAAAGAAGGAAAAGACGTTTTATTTAAAGTTAAATGTCAATCTGGAACTTATATTAGAAAGTTATGTGAAGATTTAGGAGAGGCTTTAGGAACTTCTGCACATATGCAAGAGCTAAGAAGAACTAAAAGTGGCTGTTTTTCTGAGAAAGATGCTGTCTATCTACAAGATTTATTAGATGCATATATCTTTTGGAAAGAGGATAATGATGAGGAAGAGTTGAGAAAAGTTATAAAACCATTAGAAGAAGGACTTAAACACCTAAAAAAAGTTGTTGTTAAAGATTCTGCTGTTAATGCTATTTGTTATGGTGCTGATGTGTTTGTTAGAGGTATATCAAAACTATCAGAAGATATAAATAAAAATGATTTGGTTGTTGTTGAAACATTAAAAGGAGAGGCAATAGCATTAGGAAAAGCTTTAATGAGTAGTAAAGAGATGTTAGAAAGTGATAAAGGAGTAGCTGTGGATGTAGAAAGAGTTATTATGGAAAGAGATTTATACCCAAAAATGTGGAAAAAGAAGAAATAATAAAAATAGAGCCGGGGGTGGGATTTGAACCCACGTAAAGCGGATCTGCAGTCCGCTGCCTAGCCCCTAGACTACCCCGGCACTAAAACAGCATTATTATGTAAAATATAGAAGAGGTATATAAATTTTACTATTTAATTAATTTTTATCTACCAATCTAATTTTATCATCTTTTTTAAAGAGCTTAACTTTATCACCCTCTTTAAATTCATCATTACTCTCAAATTCATAAACTTCATAGTTTTGCTCATCCATAACCATTAAATTTGGTTTAGTTGAGATAACAATTCCTTCATCTAAATCTTCTCTTTTTCTTTCTAATTTTACATCTTTATTTACTATATGCCAAGACAATCCTAATTTTTCTCCTTTATCTAAATCTTTAATATATAGATTTTTTTCAGTTAAAGATGTAACTACATAATACTTATCTTTATATCTTACAATATCACCAACTCTACACTCAGGGATTTTTATAGAGACAGTTACTCTATACAAGTCATTACCTTCACTATCAACTCCTACTAATGTAGCTGTCTCTTTTATATTACCTCCATATTTCTCTTTTATCTTTTGAGCAATATACCTTGCAGCTCCAACAGAGCCAAGTTGATAATCTAAACCCTCTTTTTGAGGGATAAATTTAGATATAAATGCCATTCTGTCCTTTTTTAATCTATGGTAGAGTTCTTCTCTAACAAACTTATCTAACTCCTCTCTTTCTTCTTCTGTTAAATATCTATTCATTGCTCTAACTTGGAGAGTAGCTTCATAATAGTTAGACATAAATCTTGAACATCTTGGACACTGAACCATATTTAAATGTACTTCTACATCTTTCTCATAAGTTCTTTCTTCTTTTTCTCCTGGTAGTTTTCCTCTTGCAACTATATGGACAGGAATAATTAACTTACTTCTCTTACCTCCTGGAAGTTGTGTAATTTTTGGATATATTTCAACTTCAACATTTACACATTTCTTTTTTAAATTATCTTTAACAGCATAATATGCTATTTCTTCTAAAATTTCATAAGCATCTTCACTTTTTGGAGTTTGCCATGTTTTTCTTTTATATGAACCACACATATGACAAACTTCTATATCTATTCTTTCATCAATTTCTATTAATGGATGTAGTTGAGCATAACATACTTGGCATAATCCATCAATTAGTTCATCTTCAGCTCCACATCTATAACATATTCCTCTCATAACTATCACTTCTAAATTTATTCTATTATTTTGAAAATTCCAATAAAATAATTATCTTTTTCTATAATTTCTAACTCAGTTTTTATATTAAACTCTTCTAAAATATATTTAAAATCTTCAATCCAATCATATACTCCACAACTTTTGCAAAAAATTCCTTCAAACTTAATATATATTTTATTATCTTCAATTTTTAATAACTCTGCTTTACTCTCAGGAGAATGATATTTATTGTATATATCCAAAGCTTTTAAAACTGTCTCTAACATACTTACCCAATATATTTCCTTTCATATCAATAATTATACAGCTAAATTTTATATTCCATCTATCCTCAGCTCTCTCAACAACTCTTTTAGCTATTATGTTAAAAATATCTTCTAATCTATTTCTTCCCTTTAAAATTTTTATTATCTCTTCTGTTGTATTTGCATACAGTATCTTTTTTAAATCATCTTTATCTAAAAATAATGATGAATAAGCTGTTAAAATCTCATTCCTTGCATCAGCTATTTTAGAGTGAGTATTATATATCCCCCCAGCTAATTTCACAATTTTTCCAGCATGTCCAAAAATTAAAATTTCTTTTACACATTTCTCTTCTGCTTTATCTAACATGAAATCCCAAAAATTAGAAACTTGAATAATTCTATCTTCATCTACATTAAAAAGTTTTTTTGCATACCTCTCTCCAATATTCCCAGGTGTGAAAATTAAGGATTTATAACCTTTTTTTAAAGCAATATCTATTTGAGGAACTAATGATTTTTTATATGCTTCATTGGACATTGGTTTAACTATTCCAGTTGTTCCAAGTATAGACAAACCTCCAACAATACCTAACTTAGGATTTAATGTTTTCTTTGCCAACTCTTCTCCTTTTGGTATTGAAATAGTAACTATAACTTTTTCATCATTATCTAAAAGAGTTAAAAGATTCCTTATTATCATCTTCTTTGGTTTTGGATTTATAGCTTTTTCACCTACAGGAACCTGCAAACCTTCCTTTGTTACAGTTCCTACTCCACTACCCCCTCTAATAATAACTTCTCTTTTACCTTTTTTTAGTTCAACTTCAACAATAATATCAATGCCATTAGTTATATCAATATCTTTTCCAGCAAATTTTTTAACTGTTGCCTTTGCTATATTCTTATCAATTTTCTCTATTTTTTCTATAGGAATAATTAGAATATCTCCTTTATTATTCTCTATCTTAACATATTCCAATTTTTTATTAAATTTTAAAAAATATAAAGCTGCATAAGCTCCAGCAGCAGCTGCTGAGCCTGTTGTATATCCATAAGTTTTTTCTTTTCTAAAATCATAAATCATCTTCTTCTCCTAAATCTCAATTTTTTTGTTATTAATGGAATTCTTTCAACCTCTAAACCATCAGATGTAGGATATCTTTCAGTTATATAAGCAGAGAATTTTATTGGAAATCTTTGTTTTTTCATCTCCTCAATAATGTCCTCTAAAATAAATGGATTCAAATAAATTTTATTATTATCTATTTCATAATCAATCTCATACTCTTCCAAAATCTCTTTAATTTCTTCTAAATCATCAATATTATCAAAAATCATCTCTCCTCTTAGTAAGAGACCTTCATCAGTTATAATTTCATAGTTTTTTGCTATATTTTCAGCTCTTCTAATTAGCCTATTTTTCATCTGTATAGCATCTTTTAGAACAGATGGACAAAAATGAATAAACATATCTCCATCAAAATTATTTATAACATAGAAAGCTGTTTCTTCACTACCTTTTATTGCATTACTTACATCATCCTTTGGATAAAATCCTCTTTTAATTAGTTCATTATAGTTAGTGTCTGAAAATTCTAATTCATTCATATTTAAGAAATCAGCTACACCATCTATTTTTTTAGCTAATTTTAAAATCTCTTTCTCCATTCCTGGGATAGAGGGAATTTCAACTCCTACACTATCTACATATTTTTTAGCTATTTCAATTTTTTTAACTAAATTATCTAAATATTTTTCATCAACTTTTTTATTAAAATATTTTGTTGGATGAATTCTTAACTCATCTAAATAATCTTTAAGTTTCTTTACATCATCTTCTTTTAAATTTTCAGTTGTATATAGATGAGAATGAAAATCATCAAACTCATTTTTAAGTGCCTTTAAATATTTTAATGTTCTATCAACTTTTAATAATGGATTACCTCCTGTAATTCCAACTCCTGTGGAGCTACAAAGCTTAGCCTCTTCTATAGCTTCATCAACAGAAGTAATTAATCTTTCATTGGCATATATAACATCTTTTTTTCTTCTTTTTTCTGAAAGAGGACAATAGTAGCAAGAACTTTCACATAAACCAGTTATAAATAAAACTAACTTTTCTCCTCTTATACATCTCTTACAACCTTCAGCTAATTTGGTATAGTTTTCTTCTAAATATTTCTCAATATCTTCAACTTTCATAATTTTCCACCTTTAAAATAAAAAATTTAAATATTTAAATATAAAATTAATTTAATTTATATATTCCTAAAAATAGATACACATATCCTAAAATTAGAGCTAAATAAGGAATATTAAAAACTCCTAAAATTAAGGCTATAAATGTTATAACCATAACTACCTTATTTTTTGATTTAGGATACCTAATATCTGAAATCATTAAGAGTCCTAAAAAAATTGATAAAAACAATAAAAAATAGGTATTCTTAATAAAATATTGTGTGCTAATTAAAATTAAAGCTGCTGCTGGGATAGGTAATCCTATAAATCCTTCTGTTTTTATTATGTTAAATCTTGCTAATCTTAACATCCCACATAATAAAAATATAATACATCCAATAAGTAGAATGTTGTTGTCATTATACAACAAATATGCTGGAGCTACACCAAAGCTTACAATATCTGATAAACTATCTAACTCTTTACCTAACTCAGAGACAGTATTTGTTTTTCTTGCAATATATCCATCTAATGCATCAAAGATAATAGCTAAATAAATTAAATTTGGAATCATATATATTATAGAGAGAAATCCACATATAGTGTTTAACATTGTTATATAGTCAGATATTGTTATTAACTTTTTTATGCTAAACATTCAACATCCACAAATATGTTCTTTTTCAAAGTCAAATACTAACTCTTTCTCATTACCATTTGTAATATATAATTTTCTTTCTTTTTTTACTTCTCCACACACCTCAGCAGTTATATTTACATCCTCTAAGATATTTTTTAGTTCTTTAATGTTCTCTTCTTTTGTTGTAAATACAAATCCACTACCTGGATATACTTTTAGCCAATGAACTAAATCTATATCCTCTGGTTTAGGAATCTTAGTTATATCAACTATTCCTCCTTTTTTTGAAACCTCTAACAACATTCCCAATGTTCCAATAGCCCCAGGATTACTAATATCTTTGCAAGAATTTGCCAACTTATTTTCAGCTATATCAACCATTGCATTTAATTGAGCTTTTATTAACTTTTTAGGTTTCATTGTAGTGGTGTCCCAATTTAATAAAAAAGATTTATAAATTCTTCCATCTAAATCATAGGCAAAAACAATTTTATCTCCAACCTTAGCAGAATCACTTCTTAACAGATAGTTTCTCTTAGCTATTCCTGTTATAGCAACATCTAACACATTACATTGGGCATCTGGATGAGTATGCCCTCCAACCATAGGAACTCCAAATTTTTTTATTCCATCTTTTACTCCATCTAAAACTTTCTTACATATATCTTTGTCTTTAATGCTAATTATGTTGGTCATTCCTAAACATCTTCCACCCATTGCAGCTATGTCCATACAATTAACTAAAACAGAACAATATCCTGCCCACCATGCATCTGCCTCTAACAACTTTCCCCATATACCATCAGCAGCTAATAATATAGCTGTTTTATCATCAATCCCAATTGCAGCTGCATCATCTCCATAATCAACAATTATGTCAAATTCATAATCTTCAAAATCAAAATCAAACTTTTTAATTATATCTTTAATTGCATATTTTCTTGTCAATCCTTCAAAGGTTTTTATTTCTCTAACAATATCTTTTAGATTCATACCCTCATCCCCAAACCATAAAAAATTAGAACAATCTAAAATAGTTTAAAATAACTTCAATAATTATAAAGCCAACAGTTGCACTTATTACATGCTCAGGCTTTATTTTAACTTTTGATATACTTTCATCCATATATCTAATTAAACCTGCACTTGTAGCTAATCCTACTTCTTCCCTTTTTTTACTCATGGTATCATCTCCTTAACCTTCTCAACTATTTCTTTTGCAACCTCTTTTTTACTACCACAAACTTTAATAATGTCATTATTTGTTATTAGATAACATTCTACAACATCTGAACCAAAATAATATTTACTTAAATCATTAGCTACTATCATATTTAACTTATATTTTTTAAGTCTTTCTTTTGCTCTTCTTATTAGCTCATCTTTACTAATATTGTATTCAGCTTTAAATCCAACTATTATTTTATTTTTATATTTCTTTCTTAATTCTTCTAATACTTTTGGAGCTCTTTTAAGTTTTAATATAATATTATCTTTATCTGATGATATTTTTCCTTCCATTTTCTCAGGAATAAAATCAGAGATAGCTGCTGGAACAATAATAGCATCAAAGTCCTTAGCCAACTCCAAAGATTTATTTAACATCTCATTAACAGTTAAAACTTTATGAACCTTTAAGTAATAAGGATAATCTCCTAAACCTTGAACAACTTCAACATAAAACTCCTTACTAAACTCTTCTGCAATAGCTTTTCCAAACTTTCCAGAGGATAGATTTGTTATAATCCTAACATTGTCAATAAACTCTGCTGTTGCACCATTTATAACTAAGACACTTTTTTTAGGTTTAACTCCAATAACATCTATACACTTCTTTACAACTTCTTTATAATCTGCTATCTTAGCTTTTCCTTCTTCTATTTTAGGTTTTATAATATAAAGGTTTTCATTCTTTTTTAGCTCATTTAAATGAGTCTCAATATTTTTAAGCATATTTATATGCATAGCAGGAACTATAATTGTTGGCTTATAATTCAAGAACATTAATGCAGTTGTAGTTAAAATATTATCTGCTATTTTAAGATTTATTTTGGATATTGTATTGGCTGTTGCAGGATAAATAACCAATAAATCAGCATTTTCATATAGATAAACATGTTCTGCCTTTTCTATATCTACATAAAATTCATCAGATGCAAATTTTAAAGCCTTCTCACCTACAATATTTAAAGCTTCTTTTGTAGCTATACAGTAGATATATGCACCATGTCTCTTTAATTCTCTCATTAGCTTTATACTTTCAATAGCTGATATAGAGGATGATACAGCAACAACAATTTTTTTATCTTTCAAATAACAACTTTTTACATCTAACATATTTAAATCACACTCAATTTTTAATACTAAAATAAAAACTTATAAATATGATTTAAAATTATCTTAATTTAAAAAGAAGGTGATTATAATGCAAATGGTTCCACCATCAGCTTATGATAGGGCTATAACAGTATTTAGTCCAGAGGGGAGATTATATCAAGTTGAATATGCAAGAGAAGCAGTAAGAAGAGGTACAACAGCTGTTGGAGTAACATGTAGAGATGGAGTGATATTGGCTGTGGATAGGAGAGTAAGTAGTAGATTAGTTAAAATTGAATCAATAGAGAAAATATTCCAAATTGATGACCATGTTGCAGCTGCAACTTCTGGATTAGTTGCTGATGCAAGAGTTCTTATTGATAGAGCAAGATTAGAAGCACAAATTTATAGATTAACTTATGGGGATGAGATACCAATAGAGTTGTTGGCTAAAAAAATCTGTGATATTAAACAAGCTTATACACAACATGGAGGAGTTAGACCCTTTGGTGTCTCCTTATTAATAGCTGGTTTAGATAAAAACAAATCAAGATTGTTTGAAACAGACCCAAGTGGTGCTTTAATTGAATATAAAGCAACAGCTATTGGTAGTGGAAGACCTATTGTTATGGAGTTGTTAGAGAAAGAGTATGATGATAACCTAACTATAAAAGATGGTTTGAAATTAGCTATTAAAGCATTAGTTAAAGCTAATGAAGAGATAAATCCAGAGAATATAGATGCTTGTACTATTGATACAGAAACTCAGACCTTTAAAAGAGTGAATTTAGAAGAAATTATAAAATTAGTTGAAGAATCTAAAAAAGAATTAGAGGAAGAGAAAAAAGCTAAAAATGAAAAAAGTGAAGAATAATCAATATATATAAATTAAAGAAATAGAAAAGTTTATATACTTCTTTTACTATTCCTATTTATGCAATTTGTGAGCCGCGGTAGTTCAGCCTGGGAGAACGCGGGACTGAAGATCCCGTTGTCGGGTGTTCAAATCACCCCCGCGGCACCATCTTTATGTGCCCCCATAGCTCAGTTGGTAGAGCGACGGACTGTTAATCCGTAGGTCGCAGGTTCGAGTCCTGCTGGGGGCGCCAATTTTATTTTTTATGTGGGCCCGTAGCTCAGCCTGGTCAGAGCGCTCGGCTCATAACCGAGTGGTCAAGGGTTCAAATCCCTTCGGGCCCACTTTTTTTGCTCCGGTGGTGTAGCCCGGCCAATCATGCGGGCCTTTCGAGCCCGCGACCCGGGTTCAAATCCCGGCCGGAGCACTATATATTTAGTTTTTATTTATTTCAATTGCAGGGGTCGCCAAGCCTGGCCAAAGGCGCCGGGCCTAGGACCCGGTCCCGAAGGGGTTCCGGGGTTCAAATCCCCGCCCCTGCACTATTATTTTTTGTGGCCGGGGTGGGGTAGTGGCCATCCTGGGGGACTGTGGATCCCCTGACCCGGGTTCAATTCCCGGTCCCGGCCCTTATTTTTAGCAAATACAAAAAAAGTAGTTATTAAAAATAACCAAATAATCCATATATTTATACATATAAATAAAAATAACAAAAATTTATTTTTTTGTTATAAATAAATAATTAACATTTAATTGCTTCTTCTGGAGCTCCTAATTTTTTTGGATGTGGTGCTTTAATTACAAAAAACTCTAAAATTTCATCATCCTTATTTTCAATAATCATCTTTGTGTTAAATGGAACATATACAATAGTTCCAGCTTCAAACTTGTTAGTTTCATCTTCTAATGTTAGTGTCATTGTTCCTCTTATTATTATCAGATGAACTCTTGAATTTGAATAATGGCATGGAACTTTTTCTCCTTTTGGTAGAACAATATGGTTTATTATAACATCATCAGTATTAACTAACTTCTCTACTAATTTCTTGTCAGCATTTAATGTGAATTTGTATGTCTTCATTTTTTATCACCTCAAATAATATAAAAATGTCTCATCATCAGCTAAGCAATGTATAATACTCTGTCTTAATCCAAAGTTGTTACATTTTTTTATTGTTTCTTTTTCAATAGAAATAATACTTTTTAACAACTCAACTATATCCTTATTTACAATATCTATTTTATCTAAGTTAATTGGAATATTGTATATTAATGATTTTTGATATAATTTATTTAAATGTTCATCTTGTTTTTTTGTCAAATCTTTCAAAAGTTTATTATCATATTCTTCCAAAGATTTAAATTTAGTAATTATCAGTAATTCAATCTTATATTTAATTATTTTATTTAGATTTTCTTCTATCATGATATCACATCTAAAAATAAAAATAAAATTAGAAAGTTATCCAACTAATCTTTTAATATCTTCATCAACTGTTGATATTTGTGAGATTCCAAACTTCTCAACTAAAACCTTTATTATATTTTCTGATAAGAATGCTGGTAATGTTGGACCTAATACAATATTTTTAACTCCTAAGTATAGTAGAGCTAAGAGGACTGCAACTGCCTTTTGTTCATACCAAGATATATTATAAGCTATTGGTAAGTCATTTATATCTTCTAAACCTAAAACTTCTTTGAGTTTTAGGGCTACAACTGCTAATGAATAGCTGTCATTACATTGTCCTGCATCTAAAACTCTTGGAATTCCATCTATATCTCCTAAATCTAACTTAATGAACCTATACTTAGCACATCCACATGTTAGGACAACAACATCCTTAGGTAGTTTTTTAACAAACTCTGTATAATACTCTCTTGTTCTATGTCTTCCATCACATCCAGCTACAACAACAAACTTTCTAATTTTTCCAGCTTTTATAGCTTCTATAATCTTATCTGCTAATGCTAAAACTTGGTTGTGAGCAAATCCACCAATAATCTTTCCACTTTCTAATGGTGTTGGAGGAGGACATTTTTTAGCATGTTCTATAACCTCTGAGAAATCTTTTTTACCATCTTTTTCGGGAATTCTCTTTAATCCTGGATAACCAACTTCATTAGTTACATAAACTCTATCTTTATAGCTATCCTTTGGAGGAACTAAACAGTTTGTAGTTACAACTATTGGACCATTAAACTTTTCAAACTCTTCTTTTTGTTTCCACCATGCATTTCCATAGTTTCCTTTGAAATGTTCATACTTCTTAAAGAATGGATAATAATGAGCTGGTAACATTTCACAGTGTGTATATACATCTACACCAGTTCCCTTAGTTTGTTCTAAGAGTTCTTCTAAATCTTTTAAATCATGCCCAGTTATCAAAATTCCTGGATTGTTTCCTACTTCTAAACTAACCTCTGTTATTTCAGGATGTCCATAAGTCTCAGTATTTGCCTTGTCTAATAAAGCTAATGTTTCAACAGCATATTTTCCTGTCTCTAATGCCAAATTAAAGAGTTCATCAGCATCTTTTGAATCAACTAATTTTGTGAAAGCTCTTATTATAAATTTGTGTATTTCTTCATTGTTGTAGTTTAATCTCATTGCATGTGTTAAATATGCTCCAATTCCTTTAATTCCATAAGTAATAAGTTCTTTTAAAGCTCTTATATCCTCATCTTTTTCAGATAAAACACCTACAACTTCTGGCTTGGCAAATTCTAACATTTCTTTTTCATCTTTACAAATAAACTTAGCACATTCTGGGAGTTCTTCTTTATTTAAGTTAGTTTTTTCTATTATTTCCTCTCTTAATTCAATTCCTTTCTTTATATAGTTAATAACATCATCTTTATCAAAATTCACATTAGTTATTGTAACAAATAATGCCTTTGGAATATAGTCCATTACTTTATTATCTAAATAATTGGATTTTTCACAAACATAGCATAATCCTTTTATAGTATAAATTAATAAATCTTGTAGGTTTGCAACTTCTGGCTCTTTACCACAAACACCTATTGTATCACAACCTACATTTCTTGCAGCCTCTTGGCATTGGAAACAAAACATCTTCATTTTTTCACCAAAAATCACTTTTGTATTTATTATTGTTTAATTATTACTATTTAAAGTTATTTGAGAAAAATTGAGCTAAAATAAGAACAATAATTATCCAATATTTTGACTAGAGAAGATGCAATTTTTAATAAAAATAATAAAAATAGTAATACTTAGTTAATTAAGTTGTAGTATGCATTTTCAGCTTTTTCATAGATATCATCTTCATCTAAATTAACAAATTTTCCATCATCTAAAACTATTTCCCCATTTATTATAGAATAATCAACAAATCCATTAAAAGCATATACTAAGTGAGAGTTTATATTTTCTTTTGGATATAAAAATGGTTTGTCTAACTTAATTAATACCATATCAGCTAAATTACCCTCTTTTATTTCTCCTGCTTTTATACCTAATGCTATAGCTCCATTTTTAGTAGCAAAATTAAAAGCCTCCTCAGCTTTTATAACAGTTGGATTTAAATTAACTCCTTTATGTAAAATAGCTGTTGTCTTTATTTCCTCAAAAAGGTTTAGATTGTTGTTACTACCACATCCATCAGTTCCTAATGTTATATTTATTCCTTCATTCAAAAGTTTTGGAATTGGTGCTATTCCAGAAGCTAATTTTAAGTTACTTATTGGATTATGAGAGATATGAATATTTTTGTTTTTTATAATGTCAATTTCATTCTCAGTTAGATGAACACAATGGGCAGCTATAACTCTAACCTCATCAAAGAAATTAAATGAATTTAAATATTCAATAGGGACCATTCCTGTTTTTTCTTTAATTGTATTTATTTCATCAATAGTTTCATTTAAATGGATATGTATTGGAACATTGTATTTCTTAGCTAAATTATTAACCTCTAATAATAACTCTTTTGAGCAAGTATAGGGAGCATGAGGACCTAAAACAGGATAAATCCTATCATTTTTTAAATTTTTAATATAGTTTATATAGTATTCTGCTTTTTTTAACTCTTTTTCTCTTCTTTCTTCATCAAATAAATCAATCATTCCATAAGCTAAAAAAGCTCTTATACCACATTCTTCAACTGCTTTAATTATTCCCTCTAAGTAAAAATACATATCATTAAAGGTAGTTGTTCCTGTTTTTATCATCTCTACACATCCTAAGAGAGTTCCATAATAGACAATTTTCTCATTTAGTTTAGCTTCTAATGGCCAAATGTAGTTATTTAGCCACTCCATTAAAGGTAAGTCATCAGCTACTCCCCTAAAAAGAGTCATTGGTATGTGAGTATGAGTATTTATCAGTCCTGGGATTGCTATCATATTTGAGCCATCTATAACAATATCATTCTTCTCCTTAACATCTCCAATCTTAGATATTTTATTACCTTCTATAAGAATATCTTGCCTCTTACCATTTACAAAAACATTTTTAATAGTTATCATTTATATCCCCCAAATTTATAAATTAAAATTGTTTGATAAAAAGAGTAATAAAAAAATAGTGCGTCAGTTCGCCCATCAATCATCATAAATCAGCAGCTACTCCGTTCATCATCCGCAGTTTTAAAATATAAAATCTTATGCTATATATACTTTTTTGGTAGGAAAAGTTAGACATCTTAAAAAAGCGTTTTTAAAGTTTCCATATATTATATTTAGTTTTCATTCTTGTTTTAATAGACTAACGATTTAAACTCTTGGTGTTCATCCTTATTTTATATCTAAACTCCTACAAATATCTTCCATTTATTATCTCATTAATTACAAAGAACAACAAATTTTTATAATTTTCTAACAATCTCTTTTAAAATGTTCAATTTTGCTAATTCTTCCAAAACTTCAACTTTTACATATGCTTCTTTTAAGTCTTTACCTAAGCACACAACTCCATGGTTTTTTAGTATAAGAACTTCTTCATCTTTTTTACTTACTGCTTTAGCTAATTCTAAGCTTCCAGCAGGATAATAATCAACATATCCAATCTTTTTTAGGAAAATTTTACCTTCAGGAGTTAAAAGTTCTATATCTTTATTGATTATTGAAAGAAATGTAGATATTAATGAATGAGTGTGAATAATTGCATTAATATTTTTTTTATTTCTATAAATTTCTAAGTGCATATTTATTTCTGATGAAGGTTTTCCTTTTATTACATTTCCATTTAAATCTACAATAGCTATATCTTCCTCTTTTAAAAGTCCTAAAATTGAGCCAGTTGGTGTAATATATACTTTATCATCTATCTTTATTGAGACATTACCTCCACTACCAACAACATACTTTCTATTGTATAATAGTTGGCATATTTTTATAAACTCATTTATTCTATCTTTTAACATAATTTTCACATCAATTTATATATTAATATAATAACTGCAATATACAAAATAATTGTAAATAATCCTAAAAAAGTTAAGATATATCTAATTAATTTTAGATTCCTTTTAAAATCATCCATAATTTTTATGTATGAGGCTGCAATAACAATTAAATTCTTTTTAAGAATTTCTTCATTTTTTTTAGTTAGTTCTTCTTCAAATTTTTCTAATTTGATATCAACTCTTTTCTCCAATTCTAAAATTTTTTTATTTAAAAGTTCAATCTGCTCTTTTATATCATCATCCATAATTATCAGCTTTTTATATCAAATACCAAAGGAATTATCTCATCAATTGTTTTAACAGGAATAATTTCTATTCCTTCTGTATCTATAACATCTATTATATTTGCTTCTGGAATTATTACTCTTTTAAATCCATATCTCTTAGCCGCCTCTATTTTCTCATTTACTCCTCCTATTGCTAATACATTACCACTTAAATCTAAACTTCCTGTTATAGCAAAATCTTGCTTTAATGGGATATTTAATAGAGCAGATATTGTAGCTAAACAAACAGCTGCTGTTGCAGAATCTCCATCTATCTTATTGTAAGATTGGCTAAATTGAATATATATTTCTTTATTATTTAAATCTATATCCTTTTTAGGGAATGGTAATTTTCCTTCACTAATAAGTTTTTTAGATAATGCTGATGCTAATGTTATTGAGTGTTTTGCAATATCTCCTGAGATATTTAATAAATGAGTTCCAGGATTTTTGGAGTCTAATATTTGAACTATTATCTTAGTTACATCCCCAATTCCTCCAGCTCCTAAAACAGCTAATCCATAGATAACTCCAACCTTTGGAGTATCATTTGGAACAATATGTTTATATCTTTTAATATTTTTGATATAGTTAATAGCCACTTGTTTCTCCATACTATAAATTCCAGAGTCAAATACCTTTCTAACATGTTCAGCTTTAATAATAACTCCTTCTTTCTTTTTCTCTGCTTTATAATCTTTATCATCTACCTTTTTTAGTATATCCTCAATTTCCTTTCCTAATGCTAAGTCATTTGCCATCTTTATAATATTTGCCAACAACCTCAATCTTAAAGTTAATTTATCTTTTGAACCTGCAAGATATTGGGCTATTCTTACAATTTCACAACAAGCTTCATAATCCATTGGACATAATTTATTATTTTCAATTTCTTGGACTATAAACTGTAAAATTTTATCTCTATTTTCTAATGTATTGTCCATTTTATCTTTTAAAACTATTTTATAATCTATTCTATCTAACAATGGAGCTCTTAAATTATAAACATCATCCATATTTCCAGACATTATTAATATGAAATCACATGGAATAGGATTGGTTTCAACAGTTGCCCCAGAAGAGTTAGGATTTCTTCCACTTATTGGTAATTTTTTATCTTGAAGAGCTGTTAAAATATAATCTTGCACTTCTAATGGCATAGTTTTAATTTCATCTACATATAAAATTCCTCTATGAGCTTCATGAACAGCTCCTAATATAATTCTCTTATGGGGTGGTGTTCCTAATGGTGGCCTTCCACCAAGAGGACAGTGTTTTATATCCCCTAACAATCTTGTGACATTGTATGCACTTGCCTTAACAAGAGGTCTTTTTTTACATTCATATAAAAGAACAGGTTTCAAATCAGCTGGATTTATTTGATTTGACATAGCTCCTTTTGAAGCTCCTAAGATAGTAGTTAAAATTATTACAAATCCAAATATTAAGACTATCATAGATATAGCTGTTACAGTTGCTAATAAATGCTCAGTTGGAATAAATCTCATAAAATACTGAACTCCAAAAATTGCTGCTATCATTATTAAAATAAATGTTAAAGAGTTAGGTGTTTTAATATCAATTTTAGGAATATCTTTTTCTTTTTCTTTATATTCACCATCTTTAACTTCAACAATAGGCCTCTCCATATTTTTTAAATTTGGCTTTGCAATGACATAATAGGGTGTAAATTCACCAAAATCTTGTAAAATTTCACCAACTGCCTTAACTAACATTGATTTACCTACTCCTGGCTCTCCTAAAAGAATAACATTTCTCTTATTTTTTACGGCTGATAAAACTATCCTTACAGCCTCATCTTGTCCAATTACTTGGTCTATTAATCTTGGAGATGGTTTGGGCAATTCTAAGGTTGTTTTAAATTTAGTAGAAAACATACTATCTCACACTATATAATTATATTTTGAAATTTTAATTTTAAAAATACTAAACTTTATTTATATACATAATATTGATTAAATAGATTACGGTATATATTTTAGGTGCATGGACTATGGATGTATTTAAATTTATAGAAAAAGAACCTTCAAAGAAAGAGGTATTTGAACTATTCTATACAGAAGATATTCATGATTTATTTAAAGTTGCAGATATTTTAAGAAAGAGGATAGTTGGAGATATAGTCACTTATGTGGTTAATAGAAATATAAACTTTACAAATATCTGTGTAAATAATTGTAGGTTTTGTGCTTTTAGAGTCAATGAAAATGATAAAAATGCATATTTTTTAGATATTGATGAGATTGTTAAGAAAGCTGTTGAAGCTAAAAGATTTGGATGTACAGAAGTGTGTATTCAGAGTGGATTACATCCAAAAATTGATACTTACTTTCAGGCTGAAATTTTAAAAAGAATTAAAGAAAAAGTAAATATTCATATACATGCATTTTCTCCTATGGAAATAAAATTTGCAGCTGAAAATTCAGGTTTAACTATTGAGGAGGCTCTCAAAATATTAAAAGAGAGTGGATTAGACAGCATTCCTGGGACAGCAGCTGAGATTTTAGTAGATGATGTTAGAGAAATAATATGTCCAAATAAAATAAAAACAAGAGAATGGATTTCTATAATTAAAAAAGCTCATAAATTAGGAATTCCCTCAACATCTACCATAATGTATGGACATATTGAAGATTATAAAGATATTGTTGAACACCTTTTCATTATTAAGGATATCCAGGAAGAAACCAAAGGTTTTACTGAGTTTGTGCCTTTATCATTCATTTATGAGAATTCACCAATTTACAGAGAGGGTTTAGCAAGAGATGGAGCAACAGGGATAGAAGATTTAAAAATTTATGCTATAAGCAGAATATTATTCAGAGAAAAATTAAAGAATATACAGGCATCTTGGGTTAAATTAGGAAAAAAGATGGTTCAAATTGCTTTAAGATGTGGGGCTAATGATGTTGGGGGAACATTAATGGAGGAAAATATTTCTAAAAGTGCAGGAGTAAAGTTTAGAGAATATATGAGTGTTGAGGAAATTAGGAATATGATAAAAAGAATAAATTTAATTCCAAAGCAAAGAACTACACTTTATGAGATTATAGAGTGAAATAATGAAAATGGCAATAGTTTTAAGGAATGATTTAGGTATGGGAAAGGGAAAGTTAGTGGCTCAAGGTGCTCATGCAGCAGTTGAATGCTTTATTATTGCCAAAAAAATGATTCCAAACAAAGTAGAAGAATGGTTAAGAGAAGGACAGAAAAAGATAGTTTTAAAAGTAAATTCAGAACAGGAACTTTTAGATATATATAATAAATCTAAATCTCTTGGAATTCCTACATCACTAATTAGAGATGCTGGAAAAACACAACTAACTCCTGGAACATTAACAGCAGTTGCTTTATTAGAGAAGGATGATATTGTTGATAGAGTAACAGGACATTTAAAGTTATTATAGTTTTTTATTAGAGTGTTTATACTACAACTCCTTCTAAATACTTTGAATGAGCTTTAATGATTTTAACTTTCTTTTTTTGTCCAATATATTTTTTTCCTTTTTTAACAACTACCATTAATCCACTATCTAAAAGATAACCAACAGCATCCTCTTTATTTTTTAGATGCTCCTCAGCAACAATAACCTCTATAACTTTTCCAACATATCTTTTTTTAATTTCTAAGTTTATTTTATTAGCAGTTTTTTTTATTAAATAGCTGTATTTAGTTAAATTTGGCTTAAAATTATAGAATGAGCTCATAGGAAGAGGTCTAAATCTATATACTGTTATTTTATCAATATATGGCTTAATTTTGTGCATAAATTCAACAGTATTTTTAGCGGTTTCTTTATTTTCTCCTGGAAGTCCATAAATAAAATAAACTTGTGCCTTTAAATTAAATTTCTTAGCTATTTTAACAGCTCTTAAAACATCTTCTGGATAAGAAGGCCTACCAATAAGTTCAGAATGTCTTTTATCTCCTGTCTCACAGCCAATATATAAAGTAGTATTTAAATATTTTGATATTATTTTAGCTACTTTCTCATTAAACAAATTAGCTTTAACATTTTCAATCATTATATTTGAGTTATACTTTTCAGCTAAATCTTTACAATTCTTTAAAAGAGAGTCTATTGCTTCATAATTCACTTCACCATATGGAGAAAATTGCTTTTCTCTTTTATAATCTAAAAAGTCAGGAGCAGATAAGACTATTCTTTTTACACCTCTCCTTAAAAGCTCTACTATCTCCTCTAAAATTTTTTCTTCATCTCTACTTCTTGCATAGCCAAAAACAGAAGGAACTGAACAAAAACCACAACCAGGATTTATATTTAAAGGACATTTTAAAGTTCCTTCTTTACATAGAGAACATTTTTTATTTTTGCATAATAATAGAGCTCTTTTAAAATTACTACAACCTCTAACAACTTCCACATAAACTCTTGCTGATTTATAATTTTTATAATCTTCTATTTCATAAGAAGGTGTTATTAAACTTAAATCTTTTAAAATCTCTCTTAGTGAATTAATTTTTAATTCATCATCCCAGTAAGTTGTTCCTTTTACTTTTTCTGGATTAAAATCTTTTCTTATAAGTTCTCTTAAAGTTATTTCTGCCTCTCCAACAATTGTAATATCTCCTTCAATCTTCTCTAAAAGATATAAATCATTTGCAATTGGTCCTCCAATAATAATTTTTGAGTCAGTTTTTAATTTAATTTTTTGCACAAGTGTTTTTACTGCTTTAAAATCTGAGGTCATTGCACTTATAAATATTATATCTTCTTTTTTAATTTTAGATAGTGCTAAATCCTCATAAGGAATAATTTTAGCTTTAAAACCTACATTCTCTAAAATACCTTTAACAGTTCTTGGTCCTGCCCCTATTACATCCCTTGTTAATAACTTCTTACCATCCCCAACTGCTAAGCAATCAACTATAATCATAACCTCTCACATTACATAGAAAGTTTTAAAATTAATAGTTATATTTTTACTATTTGATGAGTTATTAAATAGGGTTTATATTATGCACAAACAGAGATTTTGTTTAGATACAAGTGTCTTTACTGAGCCATCAGTAAGAAAAGCTCTTGGTTATAAAACAATAACAGAGCTAACAAATAGGTTAATGGATTTGATAGCTGAGGCAAGAGTAAAATTGAATATCTCTTGTCATATTCCTTATCCATCTGTTTATAATGAGTTAATAGGTTTCTTAGAAAATGAAAACTGTCCTAAAGATGTTATAATTAAAGTTGATACTTGGTTAATTAAAAAGACCCCTAATAGGTATGAAATTCAAATGCCATCAGAAATTTTTTATAGCTATATAAAAGATTTAAGGGATAGGATAAATAAAGGGTTAAGAATTGGAGAGGAACATATAATAAAAACTGCTGATTTAGTTTATGAAGAACTCAAAAAGAATCCTGACATAAATAAAAGGGAACTTTTAAACAAAATCTTATCAAAAACAATAAATACATTTAGAAATAAATATAGAGCCGCTCTGAGAGTGGGAACATTAGACAGTGCTCCTGATTTAGATGTTCTATTATTAGCTAAGGAGTTAGATGCTGCTGTTGTGGCAAGTGATGGTGGAATTGAAAAATGGGCTCAAAAGTTAGGGTTAAGATTTGTTAATGCAGTAGATTTTCCATTTATGCTTGAAGAATATTTAAAACACTTTAAAAAGTGATGATTATGACTTTTTTATTGATAAGAGGAGATAATTATGAAAAACTAAAAAATGCCTTAGCAGATGTAGATAGGCATGCAGAACTTACTATTATTGGAAAACCAAAAATTATAGTTCCTGAGGCAGCAGATGAAATTTTGTCAAAGATTTTAGGAGAAGTAAAAAAACCTTGTAAAACAGCATGTGTTGCTAAAATAGCAGAAAAAGCTCCTAAGGCCATAGATAGAATTAGAAAGATACATCCTCCTGCTCATATTGTAGTTATTAGTGACAGATATAGAGAGGTTTATTTTGGATTGTTGGAGGATTTTCCAAAACTTCCAGTATTAAGAGGATATTACAAATCTAAAAAGAAAAAATTAAATAAGCCAAAAAATAAATCTAAATAAAATATTTTTATGGGAGATTTTTATGCAACCTATTATTGTTGAAATTAAAGATAGAAAAAATGAACTAATTTTTAATGGTGAGAAAAAACTTAGGGAACTGTATGATACAAGGATAAAGTTAGAGCTTGCAAGAGATATGAACAATCCAAATGTTATAGAAAAATTAGAAGAAAAAGAACAAGATTTAGTTTATGACTTATCAAAAATAGATTTGGCTATAAAAACATTAGAAGCTTTGGAGTATATTATTGAAAACAACATTTTTGAATCTTATTGGGAAAATATTGAAAAAAAATATTCTTTGGATGATTTATTGGAAATAGTTGTAAGTAATGGATTAAATATCAAAAAAATATGTTTAGATTTATATGAAAGAGAAAATATTAATGATAAGAAAATTTTGGACAATATTTTAAAACTTCCTGATGAAGAAGTATGTGAAGAATGTAAGGATAAAAATGCCTTCAAAAAGATGTTAGAAAGAATCAAAATGTTAAAAGAAAAGTTGAAAGGTGAGTGAATGGAAAGAGTTGGGGATGTAAATTTTAGAGAGTTGGATAAAAAAATAAAAAAGTTTTGGGAAGAAAATAAAATTTATGAAAAAGTTAAAGAAAGAAATAGAGAAAATAAAGAGTTTTATTTTGTAGATGGTCCTCCTTATTGTTCTGGGGCTATACACTTAGGAACTGCTTGGAATAAGATAATTAAAGATACTTATTTAAGATTTAAGAGAATGCAAGGATACAATGTTTTAGATAAAGCTGGATGGGATATGCATGGTTTGCCAATAGAGGTAAAAGTTGAGCAAACACTTGGAATAAAATGTAAGAAAGATATTGAAAATTATGGTGTTGATAAATTTATAGAAAAGTGTAAAGAATTTGCTCTAAAACATAAAGAAATTATGGAAAATCAATTTAAAAATTTAGGGGTATGGTTAGATTGGGAAAATGCATACATGCCTATAACTAAGGAATATATGGAGATAGGTTGGTGGACATTAAAGAAAGCTTATGAAAAAGGATTATTAAAGAAAGATTTGAGGGTTGTTTATTGGTGTCCAAGGTGTGAGACAGCTTTAGCTGAGCATGAGGTTAGAGGAGAGTATAAAGAAGTTGAAGACCCTTCATTATATTGTAAATTTAAGTTAGAGGATGAAGATGCTTATTTAATAATATGGACAACAACTCCATGGACATTAGTTGCTAATTTAGCTGTGGCTGTTCATCCTGAATATGACTACTGTTATGTTGAAGTTGAAAAGGACAACAAAAAAGAAGTTTGGATAATAGCTGAGAAGTTAGTTGAAGATGTTTTAAGAAAAGCTAAAATCTCCAATTATAAAATAATTAATAAAGTTAAAGGTAAGGATTTAGAATTTAAAAAATATATTCATCCTCTTTTAGATGAAGTAGAAAAACAGAGAGAATTTAGAGAAAAAGCACATTTTGTTATTTTGGGTGAGCATGTAACTTTGGAAGGAGGAACTGGATTAGTTCATACTGCTCCTGGACATGGGGAGGAAGATTTTGAAGTAGCTAAAAGATACAATCTTCCTATTTATTCTCCAATAGATGACCAAGGTAGATATACAGAAGGAAAATGGAAGGGAATGTTTGTTAAAGATGCAGATAGGGAGATAGTTAAAACCTTAGAAGATAAAGGGTTATTAGTAAGTTTTGGGAAGATAAAGCATAGTTATCCTCACTGTTGGAGATGTAAAACACCACTCTTATTTAGAGCAACAGAACAATGGTTCTTAATGATTTCAAAAATTAAAGATAACATAATTGAGCAAGCTAAGACAGTTGAATGGATTCCTGACTGGATAGAAACAAGATATATAAATGGAGTCAAATTTGTTGGAGATTGGAACATATCAAGACAAAGATATTGGGGTATTCCAATTCCTGTATGGGTTTGTGAGAAATGTGGAAAATATGTTGTTATAGGAAGTATAGAAGAGCTAAAAGAGAGAGCAATTGAAAAAGTGGAGTTAGAAGATTTACATAAACCTTATGTTGATAATATTAAGTTAAGATGTGAATGTTCAGGAGTTATGAAGAGAATTCCAGATGTTTTAGATGTTTGGTTTGATTCTGGATTAGCTCCTTATGCATCTATAAACTCAAAAGAACTTAAAAAAGCAGATTTTATAACAGAAGGACATGACCAAGTTACAAAGTGGTTCTACTCTCAGCATGCACTATCAGCCATCATATTCAATGATGTTCCATACAAAAAATGTCTAACTCATGGTTTTACTTTGGATGAGAAAGGAGACAAGATGAGTAAAAGTTTAGGAAATATTGTAAGTCCTGATGATGTTGTTGAAAAATATGGTGCTGATATATTAAGATTCTATTTATTATCTGCAAATAAAGTTTGGGAAGATTTAAGATTTGTATGGAGTGAAGTAGATGATGTTTTAAGTGTATTCAATACATTATGGAATATATATAAATTTGCAGTTAATTATATGGTTTTAGATAACTTTAAACCAAAAGATGAATACTTTAACTATGTAAAAGATGAAGATAAATGGCTTTTGAGTAGAATAAATAGCTTAGCAAAGTTAGCAGTTGAAAGTTTAGAAAAACCATATTTCCATACATACACATGGGCAATTAAGGACTTTATTGTGAATGATTTAAGTAGATGGTATATAAGGTTAATAAGAGATAGAACTTGGAAAGAAGGAGAAGATAAAGATAAATTTTCAGCTTATCAAACACTTTACTACTGTTTAATGAAACTCTCTAAAATAATAGCTCCTGTAACTCCACATATTGCTGAGGAAATTTACCAAAACTTAAAAGATAATGAAGATTTAGAAAGTGTATTTATGCATAAAATTGAGATAGATGAGAACTTTATAGATAGGGAGTTAGAGGAAGATATGGACATAGTAAGGGAAATAGTAGATGCAATATATAGAGGAAGAGATAAAATAAAATACACATTGAGATATCCTTTGAAGGAGATAGTTATCTCATGCCCTGATGATGTTAAAAAATCAATAGAAAGATTTAGTTATATAATAAAAGAACAAGGAAATATTAAAGAGCTTAAATTTGGTGAAATGGGAGAGTATAAGATAAAACCTAATTATAGAGAGTTAGGTAGAAGATACAAAAAAGATGTTCCTAAGGTTGTTGAACTTTTAAACAAGGTTGATGCAAAAGAATTTTTAGAAAAATTAAAAGAAGATGGGAAGGTAATTTTAGAAGGTTATGAAATACTTCCAGAGTATATAGATATAAAAATTGAGCTTCCAGAAGATATAGAAGGGATAGAGTTTAGTAAAGGAACTATATATATAAATGCAAAATTTGATGAAGAACTAATAAAAGAAGGTTTAATGAGAGAAGTAATAAGAAGAATACAAGCAATGAGAAAAGATTTAGATTTGGATATTGAAGATAAAATTAAATTTAGTGTTGAGGGATTAGATATTGAGGAGTTTAAAGATAAAATAGAGAGAGAGGTTAGGGGAATATATACAAAAGATTTAAAACCTGAATATGAAAAAGTTTGGGAAATAAAAACACCTAACAAAAAAGTTTATAATATAAAAATATCTATTGAAAAAATCTAAATTCTAAACTTCTATTTTTTTATTTTCAATACTTTATATTTAAATTAAAAAAATATTAAAGTGTGATTGGATATGGTTAAAATAGGAGCTTCAATTTTGTCAGCTGATTTTAGTAATCTAAAAGAGGAAATAAAAAAAGCAGAAGATGCTGGAGTGGATTTTTTCCATGTTGATATGATGGATGGTCATTTTGTCCCTAATATAAGTATGGGGATTGGAATAGCTAAGCATGTAAAGAAAATAACAAAATTGCCAGTTGATGTGCATTTAATGGTTGAGAATGTTTCTCTATTTATTGATGAGTTTAAAGGTATGGACTATATAACATTTCATATAGAAGCTGTTAGATTTCCATTTAGAATAATTAATAAGATAAATGAAATAAATGCTAAACCTATAGTTGCTATAAATCCTGCAACACCATTAGATGCAATAGAGTATATATTAGATGATGTATATGGAGTTTTAGTTATGACTGTTGAGCCAGGATTTGCTGGGCAGAAATTTATTCCAGTTATGTTAAAAAAGATTAGAAAATTAAAAAGTTTAATTGTAGAGAATAGTTATGATACAAAGATTTTTGTTGATGGAGGAATAAATATAGAAACTGCTCCTAAGGCGGTTAAAGCTGGAGCTGATGCTATTATAGCAGCTTCTGCAATATTTGGAAAAGGAAATGTACAAGAATCAGTTAAACAATTAAGAGAAGCTATAAGGGGAGTTAAATATGGTTAAGTTAAGTGGAGTATATAAAGGAATGAGAAAAGCTTATGGAGAAACATTAGTAGAGTTAGGTGAAAAGTATAAAAATTTAGTTGTGTTAGATGCTGATTTATCATCCTCAACTCAGACTGCAATGTTTGCAAAAAAATTTCCAGAGAGATTTTTCAATGTAGGGATTGCTGAACAGAATTTAATGGGAGTATCTGCTGGATTAGCCACAACTGATAAAATTGTTTTTGCATCATCTTTTGCAATGTTTGCAGCTGGAAGACCATGGGAAATTATTAGAAATATTATTGCTTATCCTAAGCTAAATGTTAAAATTGTTGCTACACATGCGGGAATAACTGTTGGAGAAGATGGCGCATCTCATCAAATGACAGAGGATATAGCAATAATGAGAGCTATTCCAAATATGGTAGTTATTGCTCCTTCTGACTATTATCATACAAAGAATGTTATTAGAGAGATAGCTAAATACAAAGGACCTGTTTATGTAAGAATGCCAAGAAGAGATACAGAAATTATTTATGAGAATGAAGAAGAAGCAACATTTAAAATAGGAGAAGGTAAAGTTTTGAAAGAGGGAGAGGATTTAACAATTATAGCAACAGGAGAAGAAGTGCCAGAAGCTTTAAGAGCTTATGAAATATTAAAAGAAAATAATATTTCTGCTGAAATTGTTGAATTAGCAACAATAAAACCAATTGATAAAGATATAATAAAGAAGGCAAATGACTTTATTGTTACTTTGGAAGACCACAACATAATTGGAGGTTTAGGAAGTGCTGTTAGTGAAGTTATAGCAACAGAAGGGTTAAATAAAAGATTAATGATGATAGGAGTTCCTGATGTCTTTGGAAGAAGTGGAAAAGCAGATGAATTGTTAAAATACTTTGGATTGGATGGAGAGAGTGTAGCTAAAAGAATTATGCAGATGATTAAAAATGGATGAAAAATTTGCCTCTAAATATGAAATATCTATTTTAAATAATTTGACTAAAAAAAACTTTTCTAATGATTTAGCAATAATTTTAAAAAAGATTGGGGGATTAGATTATAGAAAAAAGGTTTTTATAAGAGATAAATGTATTGGAATTTTAGAATTTGATTTGAATAAATTGGATTGGGTCTTCCATCCTTATGCTTCCTACTATTTATTAGAAGAGCCAAAAATAAAACTGAAAGATACAAAAAGGAAAATTAAAGGGAAAAAAGTTCCTCTAAATTTAATAGAGAATATAGAGGAGTTTAAAAAATTGGAAGATGGATATGTTGGTGTTGAATTAAAAAATTATGTAGGAGTTGGAATAAAAAAAGGAAATACTTTAAAAATCAAAGATTTGACTTTTAAAGATGAAGAGATAAAATTTGAAAAGATAGAGGAATATATAAAAAGAAATAAAGAAAGATTAGAAAAATTAGAAAGAAAAGCTAAAAACATAATTAGTAAATATAAAGATAAAGATATAAATACATCTTTTTCAGGAGGTAAGGATAGTTTAGTATCTACATTATTAGCCAATGATATAATAAAAGATTTAGAAGTCATCTTTATAGATACTGGTTTAGAGTATCCTGAGACTATAAAGTATGTGAAAGATATTGCTAAAAAATATGATTTAAACTTAGTTATTTTAAAAGGAGATGATTTTTGGGAAAACTTAGAGAAGTATGGAGTTCCTACAAAGGATAACAGGTGGTGTAACTCAATACTAAAACTAAATCCATTAAGGGAGTATTTAAAGAAGTATAAGTTAGTTTATACTGTTGATGGAACAAGAAGGTATGAAAGCTTTACAAGGTGTAAGTTAAGTTATGAAAGAAAAAGCTCTTTTATAGATAATCAAATAAATGTATTTCCTATATTAGATTGGAAAGCAACTGATGTTTTTAGCTGGATATATAAAAATGAAGTGCCTTACAATCCACTATATGATAAAGGTTTTGAGAGAATAGGCTGCTATTTATGCCCTGCTGCTCTAACATCAGAGTTTTTGAGAGTTAAAGAGCTGTATCCTAATCTATTTAATAAGTGGTTTAATACATTGAAAAAGTTTGGTTATTCTGATGAAGAGATTTTAAAAGGTTTTTGGAGATGGAAAGAACTCCCTAAAAAGATGAAAGAACTTTTAAAGGTGAAATAATAATGATAAAACAAAGATGTATAGAATGTGGGAAAGAGTATAATGTTAATGAGGTAGTATATACTTGTGAATGTGGTGGTTTATTAGAAATAATTTATGACTATGATAGTATTGAATTAGATAGAGATAGTTTTAAAGGTAGAGAGTTTGGAGTTTGGAGATATATTGAACTCCTCCCAGTTAAGGATAAAGATAAAATTGTATCATTAAAAGAAGGTAATACTCCTCTATATAGATGTAAGAATTTAGAGAAAGAACTTGGGATTAAAGAGTTGTATGTAAAAAATGAAGGGGCTAATCCAACAGGAAGTTTTAAGGATAGAGGAATGACAGTTGGAGTTAGTTTAGCTAATGTTTTGGGAGTTGATGTGGTAGGATGTGCTTCAACAGGAAATACATCTGCTTCATTAGCTGCTTATTCTGCTAAGGCAAATAAAAAATGTATTGTTCTTCTTCCAGAGGGAAAAGTTGCATTAGGAAAGTTAGCTCAAGCTATGTTTTATGGAGCTATGGTTATAGAGATAGCTGGAAACTTTGATAAAGCTTTGGAAATGGTAAGAAAGTTGGCAGAAAATAAGTATCTCTATCTTTTAAATTCAGTTAATCCATTTAGATTAGAAGGACAAAAAACTATTGGTTTTGAGATAGCAGAACAGTTAAATTGGGATGTTCCTGATAGAGTGGTAGTTCCAGTTGGAAATGCTGGAAATATATCGGCGATATGGAAAGGTTTTAAAGAATTTTATAAGATTGGATTAATTGATAATCTACCAAAAATGACAGGAATACAAGCAGAAGGAGCTAAACCAATAGTAGAAGCTTTCAAAAGAGGAGATAAAGATATTAAACCTTATGATAATCCTGAGACAGTTGCAACAGCTATAAGAATTGGAAATCCTGTAAATGCTAAGAAGGCATTAGATGCTATTTATTCATCAAATGGATATGCTGAATCAGTAAGTGATGAAGAAATTTTAGAAGCTCAAAAGTTATTAGCAAGAAGAGAAGGAATATTTGTTGAGCCAGCTTCAGCTTCATCAATTGCAGGATTAAAAAAACTCTTAGAAGAGGGAGTTATTGATAGAGATGAAAGAGTTGTATGTATAACAACAGGACATGGTTTAAAAGACCCAGATACTGCTATAAAGGCATGTGAGAAACCTATTAAAGTTAAAGATATGGATGAGTTATTAAAGATTATTAAAAACTAAATTAAAATTTTTTCTTTTTTGTGAGAATTATGAAGATAGTTGTATGCATAACTGGTGCTTCTGGTGTAGTTTATGGTAAGAGATTATTGGAAGTATTGAATAAAAAAAATATATCTGTTGATTTAATTATTTCAGAATCAGCTAAGAAGATAATAAAAGAGGAGTTAGATATCTCTTGGGAGAAGTTAAAAGATTTAGCCAACAACTACTACAATGAAGATGATTTTTTTTCACCTATTGCCTCTGGCTCAAATAAATTTGATGCAGTTGTTATATCCCCCTGTTCTATGAAAACATTATCAGCAGTTGCAAATGGTTACTCTTACAATTTAATTGTTAGAGTTGCAGACATAGCCCTAAAAGAAAGAAGGAAATTAATCATTTTACCAAGAGAAACCCCTTTAAATAGCATCCACTTAGAAAATATGCTTAAACTTTCAAATTTAGGAGCAATAATAATGCCACCAATTCCAGCTTTTTATACAAAACCTAAAACTGTTGATGATATCATTGACTTTATTGTGGGAAGAGTTTTAGATTTGTTAAATATTGAGAATAATTTATATAGAAGGTGGGGAAAGGATGTTGGATAGATTAGGAGAACAACTAAACAAAGCACTAAATAAAATAAAAACTGCTGTTTTTGTTGATAAAAAGCTAATTAAAGAGGTTGTTAGAGATATACAAAGAGCTTTAATCCAAGCAGATGTCAATGTCAAACTTGTTTTAAAAATGAGTAAAGAGATTGAGAGAAGAGCATTAGAAGAAGAGCCACCAAAAGGTTTCTCTAAGAAAGAGCATATTATAAAGATAGTTTATGAAGAGTTAGTTAAATTATTGGGAGAAGAAGCAAAAGAACTTAACATTAAGCCAAATAAAAGAAATGTTATAATGCTTGTAGGTATTCAAGGTAGTGGAAAAACTACAACAGCAGCTAAACTTGCAAGATACTTAAAAAAGCATGGTTATAGAGTTGCTTTAATTGCAGCAGATATTTATAGACCAGCAGCTTATGAGCAACTTTTGCAGTTGGCTAAAAAAATAGATGTTCCTGTATATGGAAATAAAGAAAAAACTCCTGAGGAGATAGTTAAAGAAGGTTTGGAGAAATTTAAAAATGTTGATGTAGTTATAATAGATACAGCAGGGAGACATAAGGAAGAGAAATCTCTTTTAGAAGAGATGAAAAGATTAAAGGAGATTGCTAATCCTGATGAAATCATTTTAGTTATAGATGGAACTATTGGACAGCAAGCTAAGACACAAGCTAAGGCATTTAAAGAAGCTGTTGGGGAGATTGGAAGTATAATAGTTACTAAATTGGATGGTTCTGCTAAAGGAGGAGGTGCTTTAAGTGCAGTTGCAGAGATAAAAGCACCAATAAAATTTATTGGAGTTGGAGAGAAGATAGATGATTTAGAAGAGTTTGACCCTAAAAAGTTCATATCCAGATTGTTAGGAATGGGAGATTTAGATACACTCTTACAAAAAGCAGAGGAGATAGTTGAAGATAAAAAGGCTGAGGAAAGTATAGAGGCAATAATGAAAGGTAAATTTACATTAAATGAGCTTTATTCACAATTAGAAGCAATAGAAAATATGGGCTCTATGAAAAAAATTTTAAGTATGATTCCAGGTTTAAGTGGAATGCCAAAAGAACTCTCTCATCTAACTGAGGCAAAAATAAAAAGATATAAGGTAATAATAAGCTCAATGACAAAAGAAGAAAGAGAAAATCCAAAGATTATAAAGGCATCAAGAATTAGAAGAATAGCAAGAGGTTCAGGTAGTAAAGAAGAAGAGGTTAGGGAAGTTTTAAGATACTATGAAACAACAAGAAAGGCAGTAGAACAAATAAGAAAAGGTAAGATGTTAAAAATTGGTGGGCCATTAGGACAAATATTAAGACAACTTATGTATAAAGAATAAAAAAGAGGGATATCAATGGAAGAAGTAATTAGAGAGATAGCTATAAAGAACAGGTTAAGGTATGGGCAAGCTAATCCTAAGAAAGTTTTAGGAATATTTCTATCAGAAAATCCTGAATATAAAAAGAAAGCTAAGGAAATCCTTCCAAAAATTGAGAAAATTGTTGAGGAAATAAATAATATTCCAGAAGATGAGTTTAAAGAGCTCTCTAAAAACATATCTTTAGAGAGTAAGAAGAAAGAGAGAGAATTAATTTTACCAAATGTTAAGGACAAGGTTGTTTTAAGATTTGCTCCTAATCCTTCTGGTCCATTACATATAGGACATGCAAGAGCAGCTGTGTTAAATGATTATTTTGCAAAAAAATACAATGGTAAGTTTATTTTAAGATTAGAAGATACAGACCCTAAGAGAGTATTAAAAGAAGCTTATGAAATGATAAAAGAGGATTTAGATTGGTTAAATGTAAAAGTTGATGAAGTTGTTATTCAATCAGATAGATTAGATATATACTACAAATATGGAGAAGAGCTTATAAAAATGGGAAAAGCTTATGTTTGTGAGTGTAATCCAGAAGATTTTAGAGAATTGAGGAATAAAGGAATTCCTTGTAAGTGTAGAGATAGGGATATAGAGGAAAATTTGGAGTTATGGAAAAAAATGCTAAATGGAGAGTTAAAAGCAGTTGTAAGGTTAAAAACAGATATAAAACATAAAAATCCATCTATAAGAGATTTTCCAATATTTAGAGTTGAAAAAACACCTCATCCAAGAGTAGGGGATAAATATGTTGTATATCCATTAATGAACTTTTCAGTTCCAATTGATGACCATCTTTTAGGAGTTACTCATGTTTTAAGAGGAAAAGACCATATTGTAAATACTGAAAAACAAAAATATATATATAAATATTTCAATTGGAATATGCCAGAATTTATACATTATGGAATTTTAAAAATAGAGGATACAGTTTTAAGCACATCTCAAATATATGAAGGAATTAAAAAAGGGCTATATTCTGGATGGGATGATGTAAGATTAGGAACATTAAGAGCTCTAAGAAGGAGAGGAATTAGAGCAGAGGCAATATATAAAATTATGATAAAGATAGGGATAAAACAGGCAGATGTTAGATTTTCTTGGGAAAATCTATATGCTATAAACAAAGAGCTAATAGATAAAGAAGCTAAAAGATACTTCTTTGTATGGAATCCTAAAAAAATGATAGTTAAAGATGCAGAAGAAAGAGTTATAAAACTTAGAAAACATCCAGATAGAGAAGATTTTGGAGTTAGAGAACTCTTTTTCAATGGAAAGATATATGTTGTTAATGATGAGATAGAAGAGAATAAAATGTATAGATTAATGGAGTTGTTTAACATAGTTGTTGAAAAAGTAGAAGATGATAAAATTATAGCTAAATATCATTCAGATGACTTTAAAATAGCAAGAAAAAATAAAGCTAAAATTATCCACTGGATACCAATAGATGGAGCAATTAAAACAAAAGTACTTATGCCATCTGGGGAGATAAAAGAAGGTTTAGCTGAAAAAGATTTTAATGAAGTTAAAGAAGATGAAATTATTCAATTTGAAAGATTTGGATTTTGTAGAGTAGACAAAAAAGATAATATAGTAGTTTGTTGCTATACCCATAGATGAGTCTGATTGTTTATATTATTAAATTTTCTAATTAAGTTTTCTTGCTTTTATATACCCCCTTTCGAATAAGGATGAACAGCCAGGGTTTGAATCGTTAGTCCATTAAAACAAGGATGGAAATTTATAAGATTTCTATTTTATTTGTTAGTTTTACTATTTTTATTTATAGCTAAAAATTTAAATATATAATAATATAAAAATAAATAACTTTTTTAATAAAATCATTAATAAAAAAATTAATCCAAAAATAATAAAAGTGAAATTATGAACATTTTTGATATTTATTACAAAAAATTTTCAGAGTTAATAGAGTTAGAAAGAAACTATGAAAAAGAGTTTCACAAGAAAGAAATTTTAAGATTGGGCAAAAAAAGAGAAAATGTAGGAAGAGCAATATTAAATTTAAAAGCTAAATTTTTAGGAGAAAGTTTAGGTTGTAAATTAGTAAGATTTGGTAGAAAGAAGGAAATAAAAACTGAAATATCTCCTGGAGATGTTGTTTTAGTTAGTAGAGGCGAGCCATTAAAAAGTGATTTGTATGGGAATGTTGTTTATGTTGGAAAGAGCTTTATAGATGTAGCTTTTGATGTAGATTTACCAAAATGGCTATTTAAAGAAAGGGTTAGATTGGATTTATTTGTTAATGATATAACATTTAAGAGAATGAAAGAAGCATTAAAAGAGTTTGTAGAAAAAAGAGAAAAATTAGCTTTAATAATTTTAGGTTTAGAAAAGCCAGAGAAATCATTTAAAACTGATATAAATTTAGAATTTGGAGATAAAAAACTTAACATATATCAAAAAAAAGCTGTTAAAGAAGCTATTTTAAGCAGAGATTTATATCTTATTCATGGACCTCCAGGGACTGGAAAGACAAGAACTTTAACAGAAGTAATATATCAGGAGGTTAAATTCAATAAACATAGAGTTTTAGCAACAGCTGACTCAAATACAGCAGCAGATAACATATTAGAGTATCTTTTAAAAAAATATCCAGATTTAAGAGTTGTAAGAGTTGGACATCCTACAAGAATCTCAAAAGAGCTAATTGAACACTCACTCCCATATTTAATAGAATGCCATGAGAAGTATGAAGAAATTAAACAATTAAAAGCAAAAATTTTATTATTAAAAGAGGAAAGAGATAAATATACTAAACCTTCTCCCAAATGGAGAAGAGGTTTGAGTGATGAGCAAATACTAAAACTATCAAAAAAGAAAAAAAGTGTTAGAGGTATCCCAAAAGAAAAGTTAGAAAGTATGTCAAAATGGATTTTAAAGAATATTAAACTAAAAAAGATAGTAGATAGAATAGAGAAACTAAGCAAAGAAATTATTCATGATATTATACTAAATTCTGATGTTGTTGTATCAACAAACTCTATGGCTGGAAGTGAAATTTTAAAAGATTATCACTTTGATGTTGTTGTTATAGATGAAGGTAGCCAAGCTATGGAGCCAAGTTGTTTAATCCCAATAGTTAGGGGAGATAAACTTATTATGGCAGGAGACCATAAGCAACTACCACCAACAGTTTTAAGTGAAAATGAAGAACTTAAAAAAACTTTATTTGAAAAGTTAATTAACATGTATCCAGAATTTTCAACTATTTTAGAAATACAGTATAGAATGAATGAGAAGATTATGGAATTTCCAAATAAAATGTTCTATAACAATAAATTAAAGGCAGCTGAAGAAGTTAAAAATATAACTTTGATGGACTTAGTTGATAAAGTTGAGGAAGAAGATAAAGATATTGTTAATAAAATTCCTGTCCAATTTTTCCATATAGATGGAAAAGAAAGAAAAGAAAAAGAATCATTCTCATACTACAATATTGAGGAAGCTGAGAAAGTTTTAGAAGTTGTAAAAAAACTTATTAAGTATAATATTCCTGTTAGTGTCATATCCCCTTATGATGCCCAAGTTAGATATATTAGAAAGCTGTTTGAGAAAAATAATATAGATGTAGAGGTTAATACAGTTGATGGTTATCAAGGAAGAGAAAATGAAGCTATTGTTATATCATTTGTCAGAACTGAAAAATTTGGATTTTTGAAAGATTTAAGAAGATTAAATGTAGCTATAACAAGAGCTAAAAGAAAATTAATCATTATTGGAAATGAAAAACTATTAAAGAAAGATAGTGTTTATAATGAACTTGTAAAATGGGCTAAGCAAGTTGAGATGGGTGAAAATGTTGATAGGAACTCCATTATCAAAAAATGCAATTAAATTTATGTTATTAGGTAGTGGAGAGCTTGGAAAGGAGGTTGTTATTGAAGCACAAAGGTTAGGAATAGAGTGTATAGCAGTAGATAGGTATCAATTTGCTCCTGCAATGCAAGTAGCGCATAGAAGTTATATAACAAATATGAAAGATTATGATGCTCTATTATCAATAATTGAGAGAGAAAATCCAGACTATATCATTCCTGAGATTGAGGCAATAAATATAGATGTTTTATTAGATGTAGAGAAAGATTGTAAAGTTATTCCTAATGCCAAAGCAGTTAAAATAACAATGAATAGAGAAGAGTTAAGGAAGTTAGCAGATAGAAAATTAAATTTAAAGACTGCTAAATATGAATTTGCTAATAATATAGATGAACTTAAAGAAGCTATAGAAAAAATAGGATTTCCTTGTGTTGTTAAACCAATTATGTCATCATCTGGGAAAGGACAGAGTATAGTTAAAGATAGGGGAGATATAGAAAAAGCATGGATAAAAGCAAAAGAAGGAGCAAGAGGTTATGGTGAGAGGGTTATTGTAGAGGAGTTTATAGATTTTGATTATGAACTTACTTTATTAACAGTTTCTTCAAATAATGAAGTGGAGTGTTGCCAACCAATAGGACATAGACAAGAAGAAGGAGACTATATTGAAAGTTGGCAACCTCATAAAGTATCTGATGAAGTTAGAGAAAAAGCTGAGTATATAGCTAAAAAAATAGTTAAAGAACTTGGAGGGAATGGTATATTTGGAGTTGAGTTGTTTGTTAAAGATAATGAAGTTATTTTTAGTGAAGTATCTCCAAGACCTCATGATACAGGAATGGTTACAATGATAACTCAAGAGATGAGTGAGTTTGAACTACATGTAAGAGCTATTTTAAATTTACCAATATCAACAAAATTATTAACTCCTGGAGCTACTCATGTTATTAAATCAAAAATAAATAAATACTCTCCAATGTATAAGATAGATGAAGCTTTGAAAGTTCCAAATACTAAAATAAGATTATTTGGTAAGCCAAATGCAACTGTTGGTAGAAGAATGGGAGTAGTTTTATCTTATGCAGAAGATATAGAAAAAGCAAGAGAACTTGCAAGAAAAGCTGCTAATTTGGTTGAGATTTTATAATATCCTTTTTATAGCATTCCAAATTAAAAAAGATTGAGGTTTAAGAGTTCCATTAATAGGATTCAGGAAAAGGATATTTTTATTAATTAAGTATATATAGATAGGAGTAGGAATTTCCTTTCTATTAACTTCATATTTATTTTTAAATAATTTTAAAGCTTTAATTACATCATCTTTCTTTATTTCAATAATTTCATCTCCAATTTTTATTTTTGGTTTAATATAATTTAAAGTTTCTAAGAATATCTCCAACTTTTGAATTTCCTCTTTAAGCATTAAATCTAATATATTCTCTAATTTTTTATATCTCATTTCATCAATTACATTGTAAATATCTCCAGGTTTTCCACCAACATAGGAGTAAATTAACTCTTTCTCTTCATTAGATAATTTTTTATTCAATATATTATCAGATAAAAAGTCCATAAATTTTAAAGATGTTTCTTTATCAAAGTCATCAACTAAAATATACTTAGCTCTACCTTCCAACTCTCCAGTAGTATAAATATACTCAATAAATAAACTATCTGAACTCAAACAGAAAACATGACATAAATGTTGAACTTTGGTTAATGTAACTAAGAATTGGAATAAGCTCCACAATAACAATCTATTTCCATTTAAAGTTATTTCTTTAATCATCTGCAATTCATCAAGTATTAAAATTGGCTTTTTACCTTTTTCATTTATTTTAGCAAATAAATACTCAATATACTGATAAACATCTCCAGATTTATCTTTTTTGTTAAAAATTTTATCAAAAAATGGTTTTGGTATTTTAATAGGCATTCCTAAGTAATAATTAGTTAAATCATCTGAGCTCTTAACTAACAACTCAGCTAATGATTTAGCATACTCCCTAAAATCATCTACTTTTGACTTTTCATCTACTTCAAATAAACACTCAATAAAATTATCAACATTCACAATATTCCTTGCCCTAAAATCAATAAAGAATGGAACATATTTAGATTTATCTAACCTATTTGATATAATTTCTCTCATTAGTGTAAATTTCCCACTATTCAAAGGTCCATATACAAAATATATTTGATTAGGAACACTTTCTAAAATTGCTAAAATCTCTTTTATCTCCTTTTCTCTATTGAAAAATTTCATATTTACACCAAAAAATTTGGAGAATTGCATATTTAAGTAATAAGTGATTTTAGAATTTCCAATTTCTCTAACAATTCATTGTTATCTCTTAAATCTTCTGAAGTAGAGGTAATTAAAACTTTATCATTTAGTTTAGTATCTTTATTTAATTCATTTATTCTAATTATTTGGAAACCTTTTTCTCTATATAACCTTTCTTTTTCTTCTTGTCTTGCTAAGTATTCCTCAGTTGTCATTCCATAATGTTCCCAAAGAATTATTTTATTGTTACTATATAATTCAAAATCTGGAAGCACTCCAAGCTCTAAAAACTTAGAAAGTGGTTCATACTCATAGTTTATACCTACCTTATTGAAAAAATTAGCTAAAATACATTCTTGCCAACTTCTAACTTTTTCTCCATTAATGGTTATAATATTTCTTTCATTTGCATAAGGAATAATATAGGAAATATTAAAATTATTGAATAAATTTGTTTTTCTTCTTGCTAATTCAGATACAGTTACATCAATAAAGTTTTTAATATCATCTTCAACAATTATGTATAATCTTTCCTTAGCTCTTGTTATTGCAGTATATATCATTTCCTTTGATACAAATTTTCCTAAGTTTTTGGGAATAATTAAGATTACATTATTAAAGCCACTACCTTGAGATTTATGTATTGTTATAGAATATGCATGTTCTAAATAATCTATAATAGGTTTATTTAATTCACAAGAAGCATTAGGGACATAAAACTTAATTTTGAATATTTGTTTTCTATATCCATTTGTTCTTTTCCAATAACTGTAAATATATCCCATCATTCCATTAAATACTCCATTTTCTAAAGTATTTCTATCATAGTTGTATATTTTGTACTCATATATGTTTTTATTTACAATTACTTTATCTCCTACATTATTATTTCCATAGAACCAGTGTTTTATCATATATTTCCTAAATCTTTCAGGGACATATTTAGATTCATGTTTAATGAATAGGTTAATATTATAACTACCAAATCTTTTAGTTTTTGTTGGAGATAATATTTGGAGATTATCATTGAACACAGCAAAGTCAAAGAAATTTGAATTATTTTCAGATAAAATTTTGTCTATTGCATTTTCTAAGGATTTCTTTAAATCTTTTGTTACTTCTATGGTTATAATTTCATTTCCACTATCATCTTTTATAACAATTTTATTGTTATCATCTATCTTATTTTCTTTTAAAATATTATCTAATATTTTTTCTTTTTCTTCATAGTCTATATCAATAAACAATTTTGATAATTCATTTATTTTTTCAGATTTGGCTCTTAAAGGTATTTCAAGCTTTGCTATTAAATCTTTATTAACTTTATTTAAATGCACATATATATCATGGAATGGTTTTCCTGCATCTACTGGTGGTAGTTGATTTATATCTCCTACAAAAATTATTCTTTTGGCTTTTATACATTTAAATAAATCTCCTAATGTTATCAAATCTATCATTGAGCTTTCATCTAATATTAAAGTATCTATTTTCAGTTTATTATCGACATCTTTCAATATGTAATAATCAAAGTCAAAGTATTCTCTAAAGTTTGTAGCTAAAAATCTATGGATAGTCATTACCTTTATATTGTTATTCTCTCTAATTCTTTCTTTTAAAACCATTGCAGCTTTTCCTGTTGGTGTTAAAATGTATATTTTCTCATTTTTTAACAGTTCTACAACAGCTCTTATAACTTCACTTTTTCCTACTCCTGCTGCACCAGTTAGAATAGAAACATTATTTTTAACTAATTTCAATACAGCATCTATTTGTTGAGATAGGGCTTTTTCATATTTTTCTTTATCAATTTCTATATTCTCCTTTTTAAGTAATTTTTCAATATCATCTCTTTTTATTTGAATCTCCCTTATTTCTTTGTTTATAAGCTCATTTATTGTATTTTCAATTATCTCCTCATATTTTCTAATTTCTTTTAGAGTATAGATAGTTATAGTCTCATTATCAACAGTTATCTCGTTAATATCTACTTTCTCTTTAAATAATGATAAATTATTATTTAAGATTTCTTTAAATTTGTTAAAATCAATGTCTAATTTTTCTAATTCATTTTTTATATCTGTATCAGCTATTGTTGTATTTCCTTTCAGTAGATTATCTTTTAATATTTCAACCAATATTGCTCTATATCTGTAAGGATTATCTAAATTATAGTTCTCACTTAACCTTCTTTTTTCTCCATTATCAATTTCTATAAATCTAAATCCTTCAAAATCATCTTTTCTTTTTAAATCTTCAACTAATGTATAAGGATTTTTTAGGATATCATCTATATTGATATATCCTTTATCAATCTGTTCTTTTATACATTTTATAGAATGGGATGTTATGTTATAGTATGGAAGATATTCAATTAGAAGTTTTTTAAATTTTTCATCAATATTTTTGTTATTTGATATTTCATTTTTAGTTTTATTATATAATTCCTCTTCTTTTTGTTCTTCTAATGCTGCTAAATAATCTCTATAACTATTGTTATCCCCAAGATAGTATCTTACAGCTGCTAATCCAGGATACTTAGATTTTAAGTTTTTTAATCTTTGAATAGCCAATCTTACATTATCTTTATAATCTACAAAATTTCTTAATAAATAACCTCTAAATGCTTTTTCTCCATAAAGATACTCTTTAAAGTTCTTATTTTCCTCTAAAAATGCATCCCAATTTTTTAGACACTCTAAAACTTCTTCAAAAATTTCAATAGCAACATCATCAGAGATAAAGTTTGCACTTTTGAAATAATTTCTATACTTTCCTAAATCAAATACTAAATTATCTGGAATAGGAATATCTTTTTCTTTACAGTATTTTATTAACTCTTGATAAGGAAATACAAAAACAACATCATCCTCTAAATTAAAATCAACTTGCCCTCCAATACGTTTTTGAGTTCTAATTCCAAGATTTTTAATATCTCTTACTTTCACACAGCCAATTAAAACTTTATTCTCAGATAATGGATTTTCTCTAACATAAATAAAACAATACTTACCTATACAACTTCTTATAATCTCTAAATCTTCATTTGTATTATTTGTATATCTAACATAAGGTACTCTCCCAAAATTAGGAATCTTAAAATCTGCAAACATTAGTGATTCAAAGCATGGTATTGAATAATTTTTTAGGATAGTATCTAATTTTTCTCTTGGATGATTTAAACAACTAACAACTTCTCTATGATAATCTCTATCTCTTCTAATTACTCCATATTTCCCAGCTCTAACATATCTAAAGCTCTCACAATAATTATTTTCTCTTGGATTTTCACAAAAATGACCATTCCATCCTAATTCATGCCAAGCTGCATAATCTACTAAATTTTGCATTATTCACCACCTCCAAATATTCTAATTAATAAAGTTTTATTATATCTTTTTCCAGAAATATATGTATGAATTAAACACACAATGCATAATCCTAAATATATAACTATCCAAAATGGTATAAATATAATTCCAATGATTGAGAATATCATTAATACTAATAGTATTATAGTAAATAACCAAATGATTGTATATATTGAACCTGAAAGTATCTTTTCTAAATACCATAATCCAAATCCTGGGACTATAAAACTCAATATTAATGCTATTCCAATATTTTTTCTGCATTTTTGATAATAAAATAACTTGTCTCTATCATTTAATTTTTTAATTATACTATCTACATCCATCTAAATCCCTCCAATTCCCTGTCTATTTCATCTCTTTTATTTTTTCTTGTATAGAATGTTGCTTTTACGTTGTCCCAATTAACAGTGTCTCTACTATCTTGCTTAATGTATCCTTTGTCTAACAAGCTTTTAATCCCAATTTTTACATCATCCCTAATAATTATTTTATGTGATAAACCTCTAATTTTGTTAGTAATATCCCCTAAACTGACTCTATGAGGACTTTCTCTTAAAATTTTTAGAATTTTTAGTTCTAAGTCACTTAATCTTTTATTTGAGTAAATCATCTCACCATTTTTGAATACTATTAACTCTCCATCTTTGAATGATTTCCAGTCTTCGTCTGTTAGAGGATTTGTAGCTATAATAAATCCCCTTTCATTAGGATTCTTTACAGTTCCTAAATTTACCTCATAATCTAAATCTCTTAATCTAATTTTGTCATAAGGAAACACTCTTTTTAGGAAATGTAGTTCTCTCCTACCTTCTATATCTTTATAAGCAAATAAATACTCTCCATCAGACATTAAAAAGTTGAATGGACCAAATTCATTAATTTTATAAATGATATCTAAAAGTTTTTTAAAACCTTCATAGTTCCATTCTAAACCATTCTTTTCAATTTCTTGTATTAGATAGCAAAATACATACTCTGAATCAGTATCTCCAACTGGATAGTATTTTTTAAGTTTTAACTTTTTATATCCTCTTAAAGTTCCATTATGTGCAAAAACTATTTCCTTATCTCCTAAAAGTCTTACAAATGGATGAGTATTTACATAGCTACAAGTTCCTAATGATGCTCTTCTTATATGTAGAATAAATATATTTGATTTTATGTTGTTCCAATCAATTCTATGGGCTAACAATGCACTTCCCATTTTTACTGGTTCTTTTATTAATCTAACAAATCCATTATGATAGAAAGCTATTCCCCAACCATTTGGATGAAAATCACTTCTATATTTAAAAATATTAAAAGATAGAGAGATATTTACTTTCATATTGAAACTAATTCCTAATAATTCACACATTTCTATCCCTCAAATATTCTATATAATCTCCAGATTTTACTAAGACACCATAAGGCTCTGGATAGAAATATAACCATGCCTCTACCTCTTCTCCATTATCTAATACTATCTTAACTTTTTTTCTTTTATAGAAAGTTGGATGTCCTTCTAACATATCAATTCTTCTAAGAGTTTCCTCATCTACATCATAAACCTCCCCAACTATGTGAGAAATTTTCTCATCTTCAACAACATAAGGAATTAAATCTGCATACATTGCATATTTCTCCTTAGTTTTTCCCTTTCCAACAAATTTAGAATTTTTTAAATATTTTTTATTGTTCCAGCACTCACTCCTTAATGTTCCATATACAAATATTAGAGTCATTTTATCAACTCATAAGGGAGTTTTATTATCTCACCAATTAAGTTTTCTAAATAATCATATGATATAAGATTTAAATAAAACTTTTTAACTTACTAAGCTTAATGTCCTTAATATTTTTAATATTCAATTTAGAGTGATAATATGGAGAAAATTAGAGGAGGTATCCACATAGCTGTTCAAGGTTATGAAGTGGATAGAATAACAGAAGTTCCAATAAAATGCAAAGCAGAAAAGGTTTATTTAATTTGTATGCCAGAAGATAAAGATTCAGAGAGAGGAAAATCATTTAAAAATATAATAACAAAAAGGTTTGAAGAAAACAATATTGAATATGAAATAGAAAATGCATATCTATTTGATTTAGAAGAAATTGCTAAAAAAATTAAAGAAATAATTAAAAAAGAAAGAGAAAATTATCCTGATGCAAAGTTCTATATTAATTTATCTTCTGGCTCCTCAATTGGCTGTGTTGCTGGAACTATTTGCTCTATGATATTAAATAAAAAAGATTCTAAAATTATTCCTTATTATGTATCTCCTAAAAAAATTCTTGAAAATCTTACAGATGAAGAAATTAAATTATTAAAAAAAGAATATGGAGAATATTTACCAAGAACTTTTGGAGTTAAAGATGTTAAGCTTATATATCCTTTTGAAATTAAACTTCCAAGAGAGGAACTTCTAATAATTTTAAAGTATCTAAAAAGAGCTAAAAGAGGATTAACAATAAAAGAATTAAGTTTTTTAACAAGAGATGAAATTTTAGAGGAGTTAAGTGATGAAACAATTAAAAAACTCTTAAGAAAAGATAAAATTTCTCAACATACCATAAAAAAATATTATAATAAAATTAAGGAACTTAAAGAGATTATAGATGATGATGTAAAGAAAATTATTGAATGGAGGAGACATAGTAGAGAGAGTTTTTCAGAACATAGTGATTTAGTTTGGATTAACAAAAATGTTGTTGAGAAACTTTTAGAGTGGGAGTTAATAGAGGTAGAAAAAATTGGTAGAAATAAATATGTAAAAATATCTGATAAAGGTAAGATGCTCCTAAACTATATATAATCCATTAGCTCCAAATAATTTAATTGTGGGAATATGAGGATTGCTATTGTAACCTGGGAATATCCTCCTAAAGTTGTTGGAGGGTTAGCTATACATTGTAAGGGTTTAGCTGAAGGTTTAGTTAAGTTAGGTCATGAAGTAGATATTATTACTACTGACTACAACCTTCCAGAATATGAAAATATTAATGGTGTTAATGTATATAGAGTTAGACCAATTACTCACTCACACTTTTTAACTTGGGCTATTTTAATGGCTGAAGAAATGGAAAAGAAATTAGGTATTTTAGGTTTAGATTATGATGTTATTCACTGTCATGATTGGATGACACATTTTGTGGGAGCTAATATAAAACATCTCTGCAAAATGCCTTATGTGCAATCAATACATAGCACAGAAATAGGTAGATGTGGAGGTTTATATTCAGAGGACTCAAAGACAATCCATACAATTGAATATTTATCTACATATGAATCTTGTCAAGTTATAACAGTAAGTAAAGCTCTAAAAGATGAAGTTTGCTCTATTTTTAATACACCTGAAGATAAAGTAAAAGTTATTTATAATGGGATAAATCCAGAGAAGTATGATATTTTTTTACCTGATGAGGAGAAATGGAGAATAAAAGAAAGCTTAGGAATAATCTATGAAAAAGTTATACTTTATGTTGGTAGATTAACTTATCAAAAGGGAGTAGAGTATTTAATAAGAGCTTTACCAAAAATTTTAGAGAAACATAATGTTAAATTAGTTATAGCTGGACATGGGGATATGAGAGGTTACTTAGAAGATTTAGCTAATAAATTAGGAGTTAGAGATAAAGTAATATTTTTAGGTTTTGTAAATGAAGATTTTTTAATAAAGTTATATAAAATTGCTGATGTTGTAGTTATTCCATCTGTCTATGAGCCATTTGGTATAGTTGCATTGGAAGCTATGGCTGCTTCTGTCCCTGTTGTAGTGAGTTCAGTTGGTGGTTTAAGGGAGATAGTTAAGCATGAATACAATGGAATTTGGGTATATCCAAAAAATCCTGATTCTATTGCATGGGGAGTGGATAGAGTTCTATCTGATGAAGCACTTAGAAAGTATATTGTTGAAAATGCCAAGAAAGATGTATATACTAAATACAGCTGGGAATGTATAGCAAGAGAGACCGTTAATGTTTATAAAATAGCTATTGATATGATGAAATAGTTTATAAAGAATTTTTATAATTTTTATTAAAAATATTATTAAGTAAATTATTATAGAAGATATAAAATAATTTAACATTTAATAGAATCTATTTATGGGGGATTGATTATGGTTTTAACAAATAAAGACATGAGTGTAGATTTTATAAATGAAATTATAGAAACTGGAAAAGAGATTTTAGATGAGCATCATGTTGCCTCTTTTAAAGCATGTTATCAGTGTGGAACTTGCACAGGAGCATGTCCAAGTGGTAGAGTAACAAGTTATAGAACAAGAAGATTGATGAGATTTGCTCAATGTGGAATGAGAAAATTTGTTATTGATTCTGATGATTTATGGTTATGCACTACTTGTTATGAATGTTATGAAAAATGTCCAAGAGAAGTAAAGATAACAGATATCATAAAAGTTATGAGAAACATTGCTGCAAGAGAAGGAAAAATGGCATTAGCCCATAGAAAAACAGCTCTTTATGTATTTAAAACTGGACATGCAGTTCCAATAAATGACCAAATAAGAGAAGTAAGAAAAAAATTAGGTTTAAGTGAGATTCCTCCAACAACACATAAGTATCCAGATGTTTTAAAGATTATGCAAGAAATTATGAGAGATTTAGGATTTTGTGATATGGTTGGTATATGTTATGAAACAGGTAAGTTAGAAGAACCAAAATGGAAAGATATGTCAGAATAAAAAATTTTTAAGGTGAGATAGTTATGGAATTCTTATTTTTCTTAGGATGTATTGCACCAAATAGATATCCAGGAATTGAGAAAGCTACTTATGTTGCTATGGAAAAGTTAGGCATAAAACTTCATCCATTTGAAAAGGCTTCATGTTGTCCAGCTCCTGGAGTTTTTGGTAGTTTTGATTTAAAGACATGGTTGGTTTTAGCTGCAAGAAATCTCTGTGTAGCTGAAGAAAAAGAGATGGATATTTTAACAATATGTAATGGATGTTATGGTTCTTTATTTGAAGCGGACCACATATTAAAAGAAAATGAAAGAGCAAGAGAGTTTGTTAATAGTGTATTATCAAAATATGGTATGGAATATAAAGGAACTATAAGAGTTAGACATCTTCCAGAAGTTCTATACTTTGATTTAGGTCCTGACTATATTAGAGAAAAAGTTGTTAGACCTCTAAATTTGAGAGTTGCTGTTCATTATGGATGTCACTATCTAAAACCAACTGATGTAAAACACTTAGAAAGCTCTGAAAGACCTAAATCCTTTGATGCTTTAGTAGAGGCATTAGGAGCAGAGTCAATAAACTACAAAGATAAAAATATGTGCTGTGGAGCTGGAGGGGGTGTTAGAGCAAGATTTTTAGATGTTGCTTTAAAAATGACTGAGAAAAAATTAATAGCTATGAAAGAAGCAAAAGCAGACTGTGTAACTGAGGTATGTCCATTCTGCCACTTGCAATTTGATAGAGGACAAATAGAAATAAAAGAGAAGTTTGGTAGAGAGTACAATCTTCCAGTTATACACTACTCTCAATTGTTAGGTTTAGCTATGGGAATGAAACCAAAAGATGTAGCTATGGACTTACACTTTATATCTTGTGACCCTGTTTTAGAAAAATTAGGTTTATTAGAATAAAATTTTTTTAATTATTTAGATATTTTTTTAATTTTTCTAATTGTTCTCTACTACCAAAGGCATATATAACATCCCCATAGTTAATAACTACCTCAGGAGGAGGACTTGTTATCATCTGATTTCCTTTTTTAATGGCTAAAATTGTAGCACCTGTAAGTTCTCTAATTTTAGAATCTTTTAATTTTATACCATCTAACTTGTGATTTTTTACTACAAACCTTCTAATTTCCATATCTTCCTCTTCATTTGCTATTAGAGAATGAACAAATTCAACAATATCTGGATTTATTGCAATCTTAGCAATTTCCATACCTCCAACTACATAAGGACATATTGCTCTATCTGCCCCTGCTTTTATTAGCTTATCTAATGTAGATGGTTTATCTGCTTTGGCAACTACATAGATATTAGGATTTAGTTTTTTAGCTGAGAGAGTAATAAACACATTTTCAGCATCTGTTGAGACAACAGATATTAATCCTTTGGCTCTCTCAATTCCAGCTTTTAGTAGTATGTCATCAGAAGTGGCATCTCCAACAATACAAACTAAATCAGGATTTTTTTCAATAGCTTCATTAATTATATTTTCATTATTATCTACAATTATAAAAGGAATATTATTCTTTTTTAGTTTATCTGCAACTATTCTCCCTAATCTTCCATAACCACATAGTATATAGTGGTCTTTCATTTTTTTTATTTTATCTTCCATTTTTTTCATCCTATAATACTTTTTAAAATGTCCTTCTATAAAAAAAGAGGCAATATTACCCATTGTATATGCAACAGTCCCAACTCCTAAGAATATATAAACAATTATAGACAGCTTTCCAAGAAATGTTTTAGGAGTATAATCTCCATATCCAACAGTAGATATAGTAACAACTGCTGTATAAAAAGATGTAAAAATATCCCATCCCTCAGTTATTGAAAGTACAAAAGTTTCAATTATTATTAATCCTATTAAGACCAATATTCCTAATTTTATCCTTTCAAGTGTTTCCATCTATTCACTACTACAACATTTTTTGCAAGGTTTATATCCAAGCTCCTTAGCATCTTCCTCTGAATAAAAGTAAATCTTATTTTTTATTCTTTTCCCATAAGGACAATTTATATCAACATGATAAGTTTTTCCATATTTTGATGCATATATATTAGTTGGATAAGGAGATAAATAAATATCTCTTTTAAAGTTATTTTTTTGAATTAACATAAAATTATTGATGTCATCTAAAATAATCTCATATTTACCATTATACTCAGATACTTTTCCAACAACTTTAATTTTATCTCCTTCTTTTATAGATGGTGTATAATTTAAAATGTAATTTAATAAATCTTTCCTAACATTACCAAAAACTATAATATCTAAATTTCCTGAACCATCATTAATAGTAATTTTGTATATATCAATGATATGTCTATAATCATCTCTTTTTACATACATTTTTTGAATATAGCCCTCTAAAACTACATAATCCCCTTTCTCTACTTCAGAAATTTTTTTGTATTCTGGTTTTATAGGATTCAAAAATAGGTAAGTAATAGAAACAATAGAAAGAATAGTTAGAGATAAAAGAATTATATTCTTATTGTTCAGATTCATTAAACAACTCCTTTTTTAGTGGTTTTAAATGTTCTTCTAAGGTTTTTATAATTTTGTCTATTTCATTATAGATAGCTTCTTTATCAACATTTTCTCCTGAGACATATTTATTTAAATCTTTTATATATTTTGTCCTTGCAATAATATAGTTCAAATCATGGTCAATAACAACATTACCAAATAATGGAATTTTAAACATATTTTTAAAATCTGTTTGATACATTCTTATTATATCTTCTGGCTCAACAATCTCATTTCTTAAAATAGCCTCAAACTCTAAAACTGTTTGAGAACCAAGGAGCTTAGAAGCTAATCCTTCCACTTTTCTTGATACTGTTATTTTTAATTTGTAAAATACAGGATTATCCTTAAATTTAAATGTTAAAGAATGGTTATTTTGAGAATCTGACAAAATTTCAATTAAATAAGCATTATTCTTATACATATAATTAATTAGAACTCCAATAAATATTTCATCAACTGCTTCATTAAGCTCTCTTTTGTGAGATAACTCTGATAAAAACTTAAACATTTGATAATCACCCAATAGTTAAGTAGGTTTTTAAAGCTGAGATTATTGAAGAAATATCTTTCTCTAACTGTTCATAGTTTATATCTAATGTCTCAAAGTCAATATATTTATTTATATCTAAATATAAAATTGTTGAGACATATAGATAATAATTTTCATATTCATAAGAAATAGTTCCAATATCTTCCAAACCTTTTGAAAGAGAGAGTTTTTTCATTCTACTAAAAATATCAGATAGTCCTTTAACTGGGATTCCATAAAAGAATTTTATTAAAGCTCTACATCCAACTGTCTTAGCTTCAACAACAGAGTGATTTTTTGTATAGATTGAGACTCCAAATTTTTCTCTGTCCTTTTCTAAGATAAATAAATGACTATTGGTATCTGAATAGATATTTAAAAGGATATATCCTTTATCTACTAATGTAGTAACTATTGCTCCAAAAAATATCTCATCCAAATAATTTGCTTTTTCTTCTTCTTCAACTAATTTATGGCTTTCTCTAACTAATTCTAAAAAATCTTTCATAAATTTTCACCTAACTTCATGAAACTCCACTTTATAAATCCCATTAATCTCTAATTTAATATATGGATAAGTTATAACAGTTATTGCAAAATCTTTTGGAGGAACAACCCTATAATAAACATTAGCAGTATTATTGATTAAAGTTATATTTAGAACTTTGATTTTATAACCCCCAGATGGTTTTTCCCCAAGATTTATAACAATAATAGTTTTATTATCTTTATAATAGTAGTAGTTTCTCTTTTCTTTTTCTCCCCAATATCCAAAAGATAGAATTTTATAAGATAGATTCTTTACTATATTCTTCTTGCTTATTATGTCATTTTTTATTGTATTATTTATGGTTATGGTTGTATTTTTATTTATATCTTTGTTATTGTAGTTATAGATAATACTATTGTTATTTTTCTCAATAGTAGTGTTATTTACACATCCTGTCAATAATAAAAAAATTAATAATACAATTAAATACTTCATTTACCAAACCTTCTCTGTCTTCTTTGATAGTCTCTAATAGCTCTCAAAAAATCAATTTTTCTAAAAAATGGCCAATATACATCACAAAAATATAGTTCTGAGTAGGAGCTCTGCCAAATTAAAAAATTGCTAATTCTTTCTTCTCCTGATGTTCTAATTATTAAATCTGGCTCAGGATGAGGTAAGTGAGAAGTATAAAGATGGTCATCAATTGTCTCCTTATCAATATCCTCTGGATTTAGTTCTCCTTTTTTAACTTTTTCAGCTATTTTCCTTACAGCATCTACAATTTCCTGTTGGCCTCCATAAGCAATTGCAATATTTACATAAAAATTGTTATAATTTTTAGTTCTCTCCTCTGCATATTTTATAGCTTCTTGCACATCCTTTGGCAGGAGATGAATTCTACCTATTGCCTTAACTCTAACTTTGTATTTGTGGATATCTTTATCATCAGCTATCTCATAAAATTTTTCTTTAAATAGTTTCATCAATACATCAATCTCTTCCTTAGGTCTATTAAAATTTTCTAAGGAGAAGGAGTAAAGAGTTACTACTTTGATACCCAAATCTCTTGTCCATCTTAAAACTTCTTTGGCTTTTTCTGCTCCTAAATAATGTCCTTCATAGCTTTTTTTACCCAACATCTTAGCTGTTCTTCTATTTCCATCCATAATAATGGCTATATGTTTTGGTAAATTATTTTTGTCTATTTCTAACTCCAATTTTTTTTCATAAATTTTTAAAATTCCTAATTTTTTAATCTTATTGTATAAATTCAACATTATATTTTTCATTTTAAACCCTTACAAAGAAATTTTACTGCATTGTAGTATCTCTTCCAGTTACCATTTCTACTTGTATCTATAAAATTAACTTTTTTATTTAATATTATAGCTCCATATCCTTCTAAATTAAAAATTAAAGCTAAACATCTAAAAATTAAATTTCCAGTTATTCCATCAATAGCTATAATAACATTACATTTCTCTCTTAAATATTCTTCTATTAGTATTCCTTTATGTACTATATTTAAATCTTTTATTTCATTTTTTATTCTTTCAGCCTCTAAAATCGTTTTATCTATTACCTTTCCCCTACCTAAATCATCTAATCTTCCACCTGAAAGTAGTCCTATTTTTGGAGTAATATTTAAACTATTTAAAAAATTGGATGAATATTTAACAATATTTATTTTATCTTTTATTCTCTCCTCTTTATTTTCTGATATCTCATCTATTCCAACAGGTGAAAGTAAAAAAATCTCATCTTTATAGAAGGGATTTTTTAATATAGAAGCTCTATAAAATTTTCCTATTTTTTCTCTTAAATATAAAACTGTCTTAGATGGTAAAGAACCTCTAACAGCTCCAGAAATCTCTTTATTTAATAGACTGTCAATAAGTTCCTTATAGTTATCAAACAGTTGAACTTCAATCCCTTCAGATTTTAACTTTTCATAAGCTTTTAAAACCTCTTTTTTTTTCTCTCCTAATCCTAATCCAATCATACTTCCACTGGGATTCCTAAGATGTTTCTTTCTCCTTTTAATATATCTTCTGCTATTAATGATAAACCTATTGCAGCACTCTCACCATCTAAAATATATATTTCTCCATTTACAAATTTTTTTATTTCATTAGGAATATTAATATTGTCTCTATACACACCCACAGAGCCAGCTAATACTACAATTTTTTTATCTAAAAGAGGTAATAAAGAATTTATTTCCATAGCTACACTTAAAATTAAGCTGTCTATTGCTAATTTACAATTTTCATCTTTATGATAATTTTTTAGGATTTCTTCTTTTGTATTTTCAACTCCTAAATATCTTTTAGCTATTTTAACAGCTCCAGCTGTTGAGAATGCTTCATTTGCAGTTATTTCTTTATTATCTATCTTTCTAATTAATTCTAAATCTATTGGTCCATGCAAAATACCTATTGCACCAATACAGGCATCAAAGCCTCCAAAGAATTTTTTATCTTTTATTAATAGAGTTACTGTATTTGAAGAGATATCAGAAAGAACAAAATCATTTAAGTTAAATTTTTTGTGTGCATAGTATGCAATTCCAATTTTTTCAGGAGAGGATATGTGTGAATATAAAGCTCTAAATCTTCTGTCTAAACATTCTATTCCCCTATGTAATCCTGGAATGACAATAGTTGGAATATTTGAGTTTTTAATTTCATCATAAACTTTTGTTCCACCACCAATCTTTTTTCCAGCTCCTTCAATAGACAAAACTCCTCTATTTTTTACTCTTTCAATAGGCAAGATTTTATTTATTCCATCTCCCATAGAGTATGTTAAAGCTATTAAATCAATATCTCCCAAAGAAACATAATTTTTTAATTCCTCTAAAAAAGATTTTTTTAAAAGTTCTGTTCTCTTTAGCTTAAAAATTGTATAATTTTTATTTTCTTTAATACAGACAACAATTCCAGATGTTCCATGGTCTATTCCAACAGTTATCATTAACTCACCACAAAAAATTTTTAATAAATAAATCCAATAGAGTTAAAAAAAGAGTTTAGTATATGTTTCCTAACAAATGCATTAGTTTAACATAAATTATTTTTAGAAGCATATTATCACTAAACTATATTTTGGGATTTATCATATTTTTCCAATAATTCCAAAATATTAATGTTACCACTAAAATGATTAATTATTACATTTGAATCAATAAACGCTTTTATAATCCCCATTCCTCTTCAGCCTCTCTCATAGCTTTCTTAACATCTTCCTTCTTAAACTTTCCATAGAGTTTCATAACACTAATTTTTCTTTCAATTTCTTTCTTTATTTTTTTGGTAATTTCTTCAATGTCAATATATTTCAAATCCTTATCAGGAATCTCAATTTTTATAGTAATTTCCATTTTTTCACCTAAAAATTTAAATGAAAGTAAAAAACAAAAATAGTTAATATATACTTCTATATTCAATTTCTCCAACTAAATTTTTGTTTATTAGCTTTTTAGCTTCCTCTAAGTTGTAGTTTCCTAAAAGATACATCAGTTTAACATATGCAACCTCAGGAATCATATCCTCACAGCCAATAACTCCTAATTTTTGCAACTCTCTACCATTTGAATATACGTTCATGTTTATTCTTCCATTTATACATTGAGATGTCATAACAACTAAGACATCATTGTCAACAGCATACTTTATATTATCAAATATATACTCAGGAGCATGTCCTAATCCTGTTCCTTCTAAAACTATTCCTTTATAACCTCTATCGACATAGAAATTAATTATCTCTCCATCCATTCCAGGATAAATCTTTATTAGAGCAACTTTTTCCTCTAAATTTGTATTAACCTCTATCTTTTTATCATCATATCTCTCTACATCATAGAAGAACTTAATTCTCTTCTCTAATGGGAAAATTTCAGCAACAGGTTTTGCATTTATTGACTGGAAAGCATCTCTTCTTGATGTATGACATTTTCTAACTTTTACTCCTCTATGTAAATAACATGATGTATCATTTATTGTAGAATGCATAACAACATAAACTCCGCCTATATTTTCTCTTGCAGCTAAAACTGAGCTAATTAAATTTAGATAGGCATCTGATGAAGGTCTATCACTACTTCTCTGAGCTCCTACTAAAACTATTGGAAAGGTAGATTTTACCATAAATGATAATGCAGCAGCAGTATAAGACATTGTATCTGTTCCATGGGCAATAACAATTCCATCTGCTTTTTTACTTTCTTTTTCTATTTCCTTAGCTATCTTTATCCAATATTCTGGTTTCATATTTTCGCTTAATATGTTTAAAATAGCTTTACCTTCAATGTTTGCAATATCTAAAAGCTCTGGCACAGCTCTAATTAAATCATCAGCAGTAAATGATGGATGGACAGCTCCTGTCTTATAATCTACTTTTGATGCAACAGTCCCACCAGTGGATAAAATAGATATTGTCTTATCTAACTGTTCATCTTTTTTTATTGGAGGGAATTTATATTTAGGCTTTTTATATTTCTCCAAAATCTCATAATCTTTTATATTTTCTTTTAAAATTCCTATATTGTATCCATTCTTTAACTTTAAAGTTATTACATCATCTTCATAAGATGGAATAACAACTCCAATAAATTCTCCTTTATCTGTCCTAATCTTTACTAAATCCCCAACATCCATTATTTCTCCTCACTTTATTATTTTTTTATAAAGGATATTATTTCTTTGGAATAGATTTTCTATCTCAAATATTAACTCATCAAAATAATATTCTTTTTCATTAAATATTTTTAATAGCTCTCCTGCTTCATCATCCCTACAATTTATAATTTTAAAGATAACAGAACCTATTGTAATATTACTCTTACTTAGTAAGTTGTCCTTATCTCCATCAACTACACCAACAACCCTAACATTAAACCTTGCTAAGATATCCCCAACTATTTCAGTTGTATCATCTCCAATTGTTATAACTGCTAAATAATCTTTATATTTTAGAGCATCTTCACCAAAATGGTTTATATACCCAACTCTTCCAAAGTCTTTTTTTGGATAAGAAATTAAATCTTTATTATCTCTCCTCAATAAACCAGTTTTTATAACAGCTTTCTCTAAATCTATCTTTCCTAATCTTTCTAAACCTTCCTCTTTTAGAGTACCTCCAATTATTGAAATATTTCCATCTTCTTCTATTAAAATAACTTCATCATTATCAGCTCTTCCTATAACAACTCCATTTACAACTATTGGCTCTCCTTTCTCAACTCCATGTATTCTCCTAAATTTCTTATTTTTTTCTTTCCAAAATGTTAGACCATCAGAAATACATCTTTCTATTTTTAAATTTAACTCTTCTGATAGATACTTTACTATTTCATTTAATTTAGTATTTGAGTTATCAAAGTTCCATAATAAAATAGAGCCATCATTCTCTCCAGGTCTTTCTATCTGTATAATTGGCTTATTTATATTTGCTCTCTCAACAACAATTTTTCCAAAAGTATGTCCAGTTATTTTAGATTTTCCATAGTTCAATAAAAAAAGAACATCACAATCATTAGATAGTTTTTTTAAAGCTTCTGAAGGGTAAAGTTTTTCAGATATATCTATTATATTATCTAATTTATTATCAATAACTGCAACTCTTCCCATAGTGCCTCCTAACTTTGCCCTAACATCACCAAATTTTTTTAAAAGATTAATAATTTTTAGGGCATAACCACTATCTACAATCTTTGGTCCATGGACAACTACTCCAATCTTCATAATTATTCAGCAAAATATCTTATAACATCTTTTTCGGTTATTATTCCAATTAGTTTATTGTCATCATCAACAACAGGAATTGCCCCTACATTTTTCTCAATCATAATTTTAGCAACATCTTTTAACTTAGCTTCTTCATTAGTTGTTATAACATTTTTAGCCATAATCTCTTCCATTCTTACATTGGTAATTTCTCTGACATTTCCAGTTTTTAATTTCTCAAAAGCCCAATCACTACCTAAAAGCTTTATAAAGTCAGTTGTTGTAATTATTCCTACTAATTTCTCTTCTCTAACTACTGGTAATCTTCTAAATTTATTTCTCACCATAGTTCTTGCAACATCTTTTAATCTCTCTCCAGGAGTAGCACATATAACTTTTTTTGTTGTATATTTATCTATTGTTGTATCTTCATCAATCTTATCAATTAATGTCTTAATAACATCTCTCTCAGTTATAACTCCTAAAATTTTATTATCTTTATTTACTATTGGAACTCCTCCAACATTTTTCTCTAAAAATGTTTCAATAGCTTCATCAATATCTGCATTCTCACTTAATGTAACAACATCCTTAGTCATAATTTCTTTAACTTTGTCATTTATTGCATGGTAAAAGTTTCTATTATGTTTCTCTCTAATTAAATTGTATTTGTCTCCTCCACCAATAAAATTAACTATATCCATAGCTGTTATAATTCCTTCTAACTTTTTACTTCCAGGATTTGCTACTGGTAATCTTCTAAATTGGTTGTTGTTCATTATGATTAAAGCTTTTCTTATAGTTGTGGTTGGAGGAATTAAAACTAATTTTTTTCCTTTTACTACATCAAGAGCTCTCACACATTTCACCAATGAAAATTAGATTCTATATAATACTTAATTTCAGTAAAATAAATAGTTTATGATTTATAAAAAATTTTGAATTTTCTAAAAAAAGAATAAAAATATTAAAAATAAATATTAAAAATTATGTTATAAGTTTTCTTTTACTACTTTTGCTATTGCCCTACTTACACATGGTGGAACACTTTCTCCAATCTGATTTAAAGAACTTCTTAATCCTCCTGCAAAGAGATGATAATCTGGATAACTCATCAATCTTGCCTGTTCTCTTGGAGTTAGTAATCTATCTTCATAAGGATGAATAAAAAACCTCTTACCCATAACTGTCTCAGCTAATTTAAATGGATGTAATCTTATATAATTTCCTAATCTTCTATTAGCTCCTTTAAAGTATAAGAAGGCATCTCCCCATCCAAGTTTATGAACTTTATTTCTATATCTCTTAGGAAGAGCCATATACTCATGGTTAGGAATATCTCTCCCTTTATACATTAAATCTCCAATAGCTTCAATAACTGTTGTTTTTTTAGTTTTTTCTGGATTTATTTCTATATTAGAGATAAATACTCTCCTTCTTACAGAAGGATTACCATAATCTTCTGCATTTAACTCATTGAAGTATATGCTTTCATAACCTATATCCCTAAATTCTTTTATTAACTCTCCTTTAACATCTTTAATTCCTGGAACATTTTCCATAACAAAGATTTTTGGTTGTAAGTCTCCAACAATTCTTATATACTCTAAAACCAACCTTCCTGTCTCATCTTTATATAATCTATTAAAAGGATTTTTTTCTCTTTTAGGATTAGCTCCTGTATAACCTTCACAAGGAGGCCCTCCAATAACAACATCAACTTTTTTCTTAATTAGTTTCTCTATATCAATAGAATGAATTTCTCTAATATCTCCATTAATAACTATTGGATTTAAATCTTCTCTATATGTTTTTAAAAATTTTAACCATTTAATAGATTCTTCATCAAAAGGATGTTTAAAAGGATAAATAGAGACATATCCTTTTAATTCCCTAATTTTAAATTCATTGTTTATTTTTTCTAAAATAGTTCCATTAAAATTTAAAGCATAGGAAAAAGCAGCATCTTCCTCTAATTCAATAGCCAATAAAGGATTAAATCCTTCTTCAACAAAACCTCTCGAAAATCCACCAGCTCCTGAAAATAAATCTATGAACTTCATAACCAACTCATTGTTTTGCTTTTAATTCTTTTTTCATATCTTGGTATATTTTTGTCCATTTTAGTTTTCTTGGATTTCTTCCCATAAAGTAACTTTTTTCACATTTTCTTGAACAGAAGTATAAAACTTTTCCATCTTTTTCAACATAAACTTTTCCTGTTCCAGGCTCTATTTCATAACCACAAAAACTACATTTTTTCCATTCTGGCATAAATATCCCTCTAAATTTATCTTCTTCTGTCTAATGGTCTTGCTTCTCTTTCTGTTTCTCTTAACATAATAATGTCTCCAACTTTAACAGGACCTTTAACATTTCTTACTAAAACTCTACCAGTATCTTTTCCTCCCAATATTTTACATCTAACTTGGATAATTCCCCCAGTAACTCCTGTTCTTCCAATAATTTCAATAACTTCAGCAGCAACAGCCTCTTTATATACAAATTCATCCTCCATATTTTCACCAAAAAATATAATTTAAAATTGTGTTTTAGGAAAAATATTAATTAGTTAAAATAATTTTATTCTTTTAATGCATTAATTTTTTCTATTAATTTGTTTAATTCTTCTTCATTGTCAGGCTCAATAATAGCAACTGATGATGATGCTACTTCTATTCCTGCTGCCTTACCTAAATCTTGTTTTGATAAGACATAAGCATATGGAATATTTTTCTCTTCACATAATGGTGGGAGATGAGCAACTATCTCCTCTGGTTTAACATCTTCAGCAATAACAACTAACTTAGCAATTCCTCTCTCAACTGCTTTTGTAACTTCATTGGCTCCTTTTCTAATTTTTTTTGCTTTTGCAACCATATCTAAAATTTCTTTTTGTACATCTTCTGGAACATTGAACTTTACATAAATAGCCATTTTTATCCCTCCTTCATTTTTATTGGGCAATCCGGAGGGATTGCCCTTTAATATAATGAAGTTAATAAAAAAATAGTAAAATACTATTTAAAAGTTTTGCTAAAATTAATATTCTATATAGTCAATTGCATGTTTATATACTAAGATTTCTTTATCATCTATCTTTATGATTATTTCATAGTTTGAAACTCCTGTAACTTCTGCCTCCAATATTTCTCCATTTCTTAAATGTATTTTAACTTTTTTACCATTTAATCTTCTTGCATATTCAAAATTTTGCTGTTGTCTTTTTTGTTGAGGTCTTTTTCCTCCTTTTTTTGGTTGTTTGTTCATATCTATCCACCTTGCAATATTTGAATTAGCTATAATCATAAAAATTTACAGTATATAAAGTTTATTGTTAAGAAAATTATATAAATTAGACTAAAATGAAATTGAATATACTATAACTGAAATTGTGATATCTTGATAATTAAGAATGAGATTGAAGTTATTGGTTTTGATGATGCTCCTTTTAAAAAGAATGATAAAGATTGTATCTTGACAGCTGTATATATGAGAGGAAACAAAATAGTTGATGGTGTCTATTTTAAAAAGTTTCAAAAGGATGGATTAGATGTTACTAACAAAATTATAGATGTTGTTAAAGGAAAACACTATAACAAAATAAAAGTTATTTTTTTGTCAGGAATAACCTTTGGAGGATTTAATATAGCTGATATAAATGAGATATACAAAAGAACCAATATTCCTGTGGTTGTTGTTATTGACAAATATCCAAATTATGAGAAAATATTTAATGCAATTAAAAAACATTTTTTAGATTATAATATAAGAATTGAGATAATAAAATCTCAACCAAAACCAGTAAAGTTAGATAATATCTATGTTCAATATGTAGGAATTGATTTAAAATCAATAAAAAAGATTCTTGAAAAAACAAGATTAAAAAGTAAATTTCCAGAATGTTTAAGATTAGCCCATTTAATTGGAAGAGGATTTTTGTATTTATAAGTTTTCAAGAGGTATATATAAAAGCCAGAAAACTTAATTAGAAAAATTAACATATTAAATAATGTAATATCATAATATTTTTTTAACAACTTCACCTTTTTCTATCAACTTTATAATTAAATCAATATTCACAGGTTTGTAGTTTATAACCTCAACAGAAACATTAATTCTCTTTGTTTTGGGATTTATAAATGGATAATTATCTAAGTCATTTGCATGATGATGTCCATGTATTATCCATCCATCAAAATTTAAAGTGTAAGAACTATCTGGATTATGTATTAACATGAATTTATAACCTTTATATTCAATAATTTTAAATTTTTCTCCAAATTTGTCATGATTTCCTCTTATAAATATAATTTCTCCATTCAAATTACTCATTATTTCTCTTGCTACTTTATTTTTATTTCTGCTTAAATTAAAATCTCCTAAGAAATAAACAATATCATTATCTTTAACTGTGTTGTTCCAATTTTCTATAAGTATTCTATTCATCTCTTCTACATCTTTAAATGGTCTATTACAATACTTTATTATATTTACATGATTAAAATGTGTATCAGATATAAGGAATATTTTCCTCATACTTAATCATCATAAATAAATTTTAATAATCCTTTTTGTGCATGTAATCTATTTTCAGCTTGTTGATAGACAACAGAATTCTCACTATCAATAACATCATCAGTTATCTCTTTTCCTCTAATAGCTGGTAAGCAGTGCATAACTATACAGTCATCCTTAGCTAATTCCAAAGCTTCTTTATTTAATTGATAAGGTTTAAAGAGGTTTTCATCTTTTTCTTTTTCTCCCATACTAACCCATACATCAGTATATAATATATCTGCCTCTTCCAAAGCTTCTTTTGGATTGTTAGTTAGTGTTAAAGAGCCATCTCCATATTTCTCAATAATATTTAAAGCTTTCAAAATATGTTTAGAGTTTGGTTCATAACCTCTTGGAGTAGCTATATAACAATCAATCCCTACCAAAGCACAACCTAAGATTAAAGAGTTGCACACATTGTTTCCATCTCCTAAATAAGCTAATTTTAAACCTTTAAATTTACCTTTCTTCTCTTTTATAGTTAGTAAATCTGCCAAAATTTGGCATGGATGAGCTAAATCAGAGAGTGCATTTATAACTGGAACATCTGAATATTTTGCTAATCTTTCTAATGATGTATGTGAAAAAACTCTGGCAATTATTCCATCTACATATCTACTTAAAACTTTGGCAGTATCTTTATAATCCTCCTTTCCTAAATGGAACTCTCCCTTATTTAAGGTTATTAAGTGCCCTCCTGATTCATATACTGCTAAATCAAAACTTATTCTTGTTCTTGTTGAAGGTTTCTCAAATATTATTACAAAACTTTTATCTTTAAGAAATTTTTCATGAGAATATCTATTTTTTTTAAATTTCCCACTATATTCCAAGATTTTATATATATCATCTCTACTAAATATATCTAAATCTAACACATGCATATAAATCCCCTTAGAAATTTTTATTTATAAGTTAGAATAATAAATTTGGCAATAATTAAATAAATAATTTATATATTGTGAGGAGGTTGTTTATGAGACATGTTATATCTGCCTTAGTTTTAAACAAACCAGGTGTTTTACAAAGAATAGCAGGGTTATTTACAAGAAGAGGATTTAATATATCAAGTATAACTGTTGGAATAACTGAAAATCCTAATTTGTCAAGAATGACTATTGTTGTTAATGGAGATGACAAAATAGTAGAGCAGGTAATTAAACAACTAAATAAGTTAATTGATGTTATAAAAGTTTCTGAGTTGGATGATAAATCTGTCCAAAGAGAACTCTGTCTAATTAAAATTTATGCTCCAAATGAATCTACAAAATCTCAAGTTATTCAATATACAGATGTATTTAGAGGAAGAATAGTAGATTTATCTCCTGAATCTTTAACTGTTGAAATAACAGGAAGTTCTGATAAAATTGATGCATTTGTAGAGTTAGTTAAGCCCTTTGGTATAAAAGAAATGGCAAGGACTGGAATAACTGCTATGGCAAGAGGTCCAAAAGTTTTAAAACCAAAATCAAGGTGATTAAATGGAAGATGTTAAAATGATTTGCGGGTTAGAGATTCATGTCCAAATAGATACTAAATCTAAGTTATTTTGTAGATGTCCAACAAACTATAAGGATGTTGAACCAAACACAAATATATGTCCAATATGTACAGGAATGCCTGGAGCTAAACCAATGCCTGTAAATAAAAAAGCTGTTGATGTTGCTTTAATGGTAGCTAAGATGTTAAACTGTGAGATAGTTCTTAACAAAGATATATATTTCCAAAGAAAACACTATGACTATCCTGACTTACCTAATGGTTATCAGAGAACATCTACACCAATAGGAGTTAATGGAAATTTTTTAGGAATTGGGATAGAGGAGATACACTTAGAAGAAGACCCTGGACAGTATAATCCAAGTTTAGGATTAGTAGATTTTAATAGATGTGGAACTCCTCTAATTGAGATAGTTACAAAACCAGATATTAGAAGTCCAGAAGAAGCAAGAAAATTCTTAAAGAATTTATTAACTCTATTTAGATATCTTGGGTATCTTAGAGGAGAAGGAACAATGAGGGTGGATGTAAATATATCTATTGAATATAATGGAAAAAAAGGAAATAGAGTTGAAATAAAGAATGTCAATTCCATAAAAGGAGTTTATAAAGTTCTTAAATATGAATTAATAAGACAAAAAAATATAATGAAGAGAGGAGGAGAAGTAAAAAGAGAAACAAGAGCTTTCTTAGAAAGTCAAATGATTACAAAGGCAATGAGAAGTAAAGAGACTGCTGAAGATTATAGATACATCCCTGACCCAGATGTTCAGCCAATTGTTATAGATGAAGATTGGGTTAAAAAAATTGAACAAGAGATGCCAGAGACACCTTTAGAGAAGAAAAGAAGATTTATAGAGGAGTATAAAGTAGATGAGAAAGATGCAGAAGTCTTAACAGCTGATTTAGACTTGGCAGAATTCTTTGAAAAAGTAGTTAAATTAACAAATGATTCTAAATTAGCAGTTGTATGGGTTAAAAATGAATTAGTAAGAAGTTTAAACTATCATAAATTAGATTTATATGAATGTGGTGTTAAACCAGAACATATAGCTGAATTAATAGAGTTAATCAAGAAAAAGGTTATATCTGAAAAAATTGCTAAGGAGTTAGTAGATGAGATAGTTAAAAATAGAGGAGAAAAAACACCAAAAGAGATAGTTAAAGAGAAAAACTTAACTGTTATAGAGGATGAATCCTATTTAATAAAAGCAGTTGAAGAGGCAATAAAAAACAATCCATCAGCAGTTGAAGATTATCTATCTGGAAAGAAAGAAGCTCTTAATTTCTTAATGGGGCAAGTAATGAGAATAACAAAAGGTAGAGCTGAACCAAGAAAAGTTATTCAACTACTAAAAGAAAAATTAGATAAAAAATAAATAAAACCTAAAAATCTTTATTTTTTGGTGAGATTTATGATATTAATATATACAACCTTTCCAGATTTAGAAAGTGCTAAAAAAGTTGTTAAATTACTTTTAGAGAAGAAACTAATAGGTTGTGCAAATATAAGAGAACATAAAGCACTTTATTGGTGGGAAGGTAAGATAGAGGAAGATGATGAAATAGGAGTGATTATAAAAACTAAAAATGAGAAATGGGAAGAAGTTAAAAAAGTTATTAAAGAGAATCATCCTTATTCAACTCCTCTAATTATGAAGATAGATGTGGATGATGTAAATATTGAATATTTAAAGTGGTTGGATGAAGTGGTAGAATGAAAGTTTATTCTCCATGCACATCAGCAAATTTAGGAGTTGGATTTGATGTATTTGGATTATGTTTAGAAGAACCTTATGACATTATAGAAGTTGAGAAAATAGATAAAGGAATAGTTATTGATGTAGATAGAGAAGATATTCCAAAAGATGTAGAAAAGAATACTGCTGGATTAGTGGCTAAAAAGATGTTAGAGGACTTTAAAATTGATGAAGGAGTCTATATAAAAATAAAAAAAGGAGTTAAGCCTGGAAGTGGGTTAGGTAGTTCAGCTGCCTCAGCTGCTGGGACAGCTTATGCAATAAACAAACTTTTTAATTTAAATTTATCTAAGTTAGATTTGGTTAGATATGCTGCTTATGGAGAGAAAGGACAACACTATGACAATGTAGCTCCTGCAATTTATGGAGGTTTTACAATAGTTCTACAAAATCCTCTAAGAGTATTGAATATAGATATTAATTTAGATGTTGTTGTAGCTATTCCAGATATAAATATAGACACAGAAGAAGCAAGAAAAATCATTCCTAAAAAAGTAGATTTAAATGATATGATAAACAATGTAGCTTATGCTTCTTCCTTAGTTTATTCTTTATATAATAAAGATATTGAATTATTGGGAGCGTGTATAATGAAAGATAATGTTATTGAGCCAGTAAGAGGAAAATTAATTCCAAAATATTTTGAATTTAGAGAAAAAGCTAAACAATATTGTTATGGAGTCACTATTTCTGGCTCAGGACCATCTATATTAATGATACCAAAAGAGGATAAAATAGATGAGTTAATTGATTTAGCAAAAGAATATTATGGAGAGGTTATAAAAACCAGAGTAGGTAGAGGAGTTCATGATTGAAGTTTTAAGATTAGGACATAGAAATGAGAGAGATAAAAGAGTATCTACTCATGTGGCTTTAACTGCAAGAGCTTTGGGAGCAGATAAAATAATATTTACTGTTGATGATGAAAATGTAAAAAGAACAGTTGAGAAAGTAGTTAATACATGGGGAGGAAATTTTAAATTTGAAGTTATAGAGAATTGGAAAAAATATATTAAAGAATTTAAAAAAAGAGGAATTGTTGTCCATCTTACAATGTATGGGGCAAATATTAATGAATATATTCCAAAAATTAGAGAAGAAATAAAAGATAGGGATTTATTAATAATTATTGGAGCTGAAAAAGTTCCAAGAGAAGTTTATGATTTAGCAGATTATAACATATCTGTTGGCAATCAACCCCATTCAGAGATAGCTGCATTAGCAATATTTTTAGATAGATTATTTGAAGGAAAAACATTATATAGAGAATTTGAAAATGCAAAAATGAAAATAGTTCCTTCACTAAAAGGAAAAGAAGTTATTAGGAAAAAATAATATTTATTTATTAGCAAACATTTCTTCTTTTTCTTCTTCTGTTAATATTTTAACAATTTCTTCTGGTTTTCCTACTTTAACTAACTTACCTTTTCTCATTAATCCTGCTCTATCACAAACTTTTAAAACAAAGTCCATATCATGAGAAACTATAATGTATGTTTGTTCTAACTCAACTCTTGATTTTAATATTGATTCTGCTACTGTATTTCTTGTTATTGGATCCATTGTTCCAGTTGGCTCATCCAATATAACAACTCTTGGTTCTTTTATTAGTACTTGTGCTAATGCAACTCTATGTCTTTCTCCAACACTTAACTCATGTGGATATTTATCTAAAATTTTCTCAGCTTCTTCTTCACTAAATCCAACTGATGTTAAAGTATAGATAGCTTTCATCCTTGCAAACTCATCTGGAAGCTCTAAACCAATAGCAACAGTTAGATTTTCTAAGACAGTTCTGTATGGATAGAGTGCATATTCTTGGAATAGTATTCCAATATATCTCTTAACTCTACCTCTATGTAATCCCTTTTTAGTCATATCTATCCATTCATCACCTAATCTAAATAGATATCTTCCTTTTGATGGTTCTAAAACTCCTGCTATTATTTTAGCTAATGTTGTTTTTCCTGCTCCACTTGGTCCAACTAAACCAAATATTTCATTCTCTCTAATGTTTAGATTTACATTATCAACTGCTTTTATAACTCCTCTATCAACTGAACAGTAGTGTTTTGAGATATTTTCTAATCTTATAATGTCCTCTTTTATTTCAACTTCAACATCTGGCTTTTTAAATTCTTTAACTTGTTCCATAAACTTCTTAACAATTTCCTTAGAATTACCTTCTGCTAAAATTTCTCCTTTTTCTAACCAGATAGCTCTATCTGTTAATTCAGCTATAACCTCTGGCCAGTGTGAAGTTAAAACTAATGATATTCCTTTATCAATAACTAAATTTCTTAAAGCATTATGAACAATTTCAGCTGTTTTAGGGTCTAATGTCCCAGTTGGCTCATCTGCTAAGAATATAAATGGTTCTTTAGCTACTTGTCTTGCTAAAACAACTCTCTGCTTCTCTCCCCCAGATAAATCTCTTGCAATATGTGTAATTCTATGCTCCAACTTAACCATTTTTATTAGTTCTAATGCCCTTTTATAGGCTTCTTCACCTTCATATCCAGCTTGATGTAAAGCCTCTAATACATTCTCTAAAACTGTTCTATCTCCATATAAAGCAAAAGTCCTTTGGAACATTATAGCAATTCTTTTTCTTAGTTGATAGGAATATTTTTTATCTTCATATAAATTAACTTCCAACTTTTCCATCTCACTATTACATTTTTTACATATTTCTTTAGATGGAACATCTATAAATCCACACTTTTTACAGTATGAGATATGATAAATAACTTCTCCTTCAGTAGGTTCATATCCATCCATTCCTCTTAACATATGTAAAAGAACAGATTTTCCTGCTCCACTTCTACCTAATATTCCCAAAGCTTCTTTTTCATTTAAAGTAAATGAGATATTTTTTAAAACAACATTATCTCCAAATTTTTTAGTAACATTTTTAACCTCTAATAGTATCATTCTATCCCCTCTCTACAGTGTTTTCCATGTCTAAATCTATATCTAAAACATTCTCCACATTCCCTAATTTTATAGTGTCCTCCTTCAATATAGATAACTTTTCCATGTAGTAAAGCATCAACAATCTTTTTTCTTGCAGCTGTTAATAAATTCCACAAAGTTCTTCTTGAAATACCCATTAATTTAGCTGCCTCTTCCTGAGTTAAATCTAAATAATCAACTAATTTTAAAGCTTCTAACTCTTCAACAGTTAAATTAACTTTATCTAATTCAGATATTGGAATTCCTTGAGGTTTAAAAACTTTAAATTTTGGTTCTTCACTTACTAGTCTTACAATTTTTGGTCTTCCTCTCATTTTAAACCACATTTACTTTTATATCTACTACTGGCACAGCAATAATTGTATATTTCTCATTTGAGAGTTTTTCATTAATATACTTTTTAATCTTTAAAAACTTTTCTTCACTAACAACAGTCCCTATAACTACTGCATTTTTTGCTAAGTTTTTTATTGCATTAACAGCAGCTTCAGGAGCTTCATCAATTAAAAAACCTTTCCAATCTTGTGGAGACATACCTTTATATTCATATAAAAAGAATCCTGTTATTTCAGCCTCTGATAATGCATTTATTGCTTTTCCTACATTTTCAATTTCAACAAAAACATATACTAAAACTTTCATAGTTTCCCCTCTCTATTGAGATAATTTTTATAATTTAATTAAGAATATTTATAATTAATGTTAAAAAAAATCGGGGATTAACTATGTTAATAAGACCAAGAAGATTAAGAAAAAATAAAAAAATTAGGAATTTAGTAGCTGAAAGTTGTTTAAGTGTAAATGATTTAATAATGCCTATTTTTGTAGATGAAAATATAAAAGATAAAAAAGAGATTCCTTCAATGCCAAATCAATATAGATTTAGTGTAGAGAAAGCTATTGAAGAGGCAAAAGAAATAGCTGATTTAGGTATTCCAGCAGTTATATTATTTGGCATACCAAAAGAAAAGGATGATTTTGCCACATCAGCATATAAGAGAGGTAATGTTATTGAAAGGACTATAAAAGGTATTAAAGAAGAGATTGGAGATGAGTTAATAGTTATTGCTGACTGTTGCTTATGTGAATATACAACACATGGACATTGTGGAATAGTAAAAGATGGAAAAATTTTAAATGATGAAACTTTAGAAATTCTCCAGAAGATAGCTTTAAATTATGCTGAGGCAGGAGCTGATATTATAGCCCCTTCTGATATGATGGATGGAAGAGTTAGAGCAATAAGAGAAATCTTAGAGAAAGAAGGATTTACTGAAACTTTAATTATGAGTTATGCTGCAAAGTATGCATCCTCTTTTTATGGACCATTTAGAGTAGCTGCTGATTCAGCTCCAAAATTTGGAGACAGAAAAAGTTATCAAATGGATTATAGAAATTGGAGAGAAGCATTAAAAGAGATAGAGTTAGATATAAAAGAAGGAGCAGATTTGATTTTAATAAAACCTGCATTATCTTATTTAGATATTGTTAAATTGGCAAAAGATAGATTTTTATTGCCTATTGGGGCTTATTCAGTTAGTGGAGAATATTCTTTAGTTGAAAGTGGAGCTAAACTTGGATATATAAATAGGGATGAGGTTATTAAAGAGATACTTTATTCAATAAAAAGGGCAGGAGCAGACTTCATTATAACATATTGGGCAAAAGAAGTAGCAAAAAAAATAATTATGGGATTATTTTAATTCTAAAACTTTCTTTTTTTCTTTTTCAGCAACACTTAAACATAATAGACACATAACACAGAATCCTTTTAATGGCAATTTTTCTGACCTTGTTAATCTTAGTGTTTTCATAGGACAAACTTTGACACATTCACCACATTTTTGACATAGATATGGAGAGTATTCAATTCTATTATACTCTTTTCCATTATGCTCTATCTTACCTAATTTTAGAGCTCCATTTGGACATGCAACTGTACAAGCTCCACAAACTATACACATTCTAACTTCTTTTTTATCTTCATCTACTACTATTGCATCAGTTGGACAAACAGATGCACATTTTTTTAATATCTCAAAGTCTTCCTCTACAATAACCAATCCTTCATCAGTTATTGGATGTGGTGAGCTATATTTAACATCTAACTCTAATGCATCAACTGGACATGTTTTTACACACAACTTACATGCTGGACATGCCTTTGGAACTTTAACAATCATGTTTTCATAATCTACTTTAATCATGTTTCCAGGACAAACTTCAACACATTCTAAACAGAATATACATTTTTCTTCATCAACAACAAATTTTTTGATTTCCTTTCTTCTTTTCTTAGGTATTTTTCCAGCTACATATATAGCATTCCAAGGACAGGTTTGAGCACAAATTGAACAGTAAATACACTTACTTTTATCAATAACTGCCTTATTATTCTCTATTGTTATAGCATTAACTGGACATTCTGGGACACAAATCTCACAACCAACACAGCTCTCAGTTACAACTATTGGCTCTTTTGGTATTTCAATTTTTTTGAGTGGTTTATCTATAACTCCTGGGAGTGAGATTATTTCAATTGGACATACATCTATACACTTTAAACATAAAACACAATGTCCTTTTGAGTAAGGGAATGTATCATCAACTTTCTTTATTCCTGTTGGACATACTTCTTGACAAGTACCACATTTTTCACATTTATGGGGTAAGTATCCAACTCTTTTTAATTTCTTCCCATCTAACTCAATCTCTTCCTCTACTAATGCTCCTGTAGGACATGACTCAACACACTGGAAACACAATGCACATACCTTAAAACTGTCTATGTCTATAGCTCCATTTGGACATTCTGCTTGGCATGCATAACATACCAAACATGCATCTTTCTGGATTGTTATTGGCATCTATTCACCTTTTTAAAGTTTATAAAAAATAGAAAGGTGCTCACAACCTCCCACAAAGGGGTTCGGTTGTGAGCTATTCACTTTTTATAACTTTGATTATTTCTCCTTTTTCATTCTTTATTATTATATGGGCAGCACATGAATATCAAGGGTCATAAGCTCTTAAAACCATCTCTATTAAGTTTAACTTATACTCTTCAATTTTTATCTCTTTTTCATTACTCATACTTACTCACCTCTAAATTATCATTTATAATTTTCTTATTCATTTAGTATTTTTTCAACAGCTTGAATTATTGCTTGTTCCATTGGTGGAACATTGTGTGTTGATGCAACTATCATATTAGCTTTAACAACAATACCATTCTCATCAGTTTCATAGTTGTGGATTAAAACTCCTCTTGGAGCTTCTACAACACCTACACCGACTCCTGCCTTAGGTTCAACATCTACCTTAATGTTATCTGAAGTAATGTCATTATCCTCTAATAATATTTTAGCTTTCTCACAAGCTTCAACTAATTCAATCATTCTCGCATAGTGATATGCTAATGATTCTTTAACTGGAAATTCAAAAGTTTCAAAGAACTCTTTTCTATATTCTTCTGCCAACTCTGTCTCCATTTCGTCACAAACATTTAACATAGCTAATGGCCCAACTCTATAAATTCCATCTGGATAGCCAACTTTTTTATAGTATGGATATTTAACATAAGAATGTTTAACAACATGCTCTCCTATATAATCTAAATATTCTTCTGGTTTAAATTCTACCTTTTCTTTACCATCAGGAGATAAAAATCTTAAAGTTCCATCATAGAATGTGTGCTTTCCTTCATTTAATATTCCTAAATACCAAGTGTCTATAACTCCAAGCTCTTTAACTTTGTCCATAAATTTATTAGTTATATCTTTTACAACTTCCACACTTTCCTTAGCATATTCAATCATTGTATCTATTTCTTTTAAGAGTTTATCTCTTTCTTCTTCTTTCATTCTTTTTGATACTCCTCCAGGAACTCCTGTTATTGGATGTATTGCTTTACCTCCTGTTACATCTACTAATCTTTGTCCAAATCTTCTTAATGCTATTGCCTTTTTAGCTAATTCAGGATTCTCATTTATTAATCCAACAATATTTCTAATCTCTGGAGATGCATCTACTCCTAATATAAAGTCAGGAGCACATAAGAAGAAAAAATGTAGTGCATGACTGTGAATCATATTACCTAATAACATTAATTCTCTCAATTTTTTTGCAGTATCTGGTATCTCAACTCCCCAAGCATTATCAACTGCTTTAACACTTGCTAAGTGGTGAGGAGCTTGACAAATTCCACAGATTCTTGGGACAATTCTTGGAACTTCCTCAGCTGGCCTACCAACAACAAACTGCTCAAATCCTCTAAGTGCAGTTATGTGTAATCTAACATTTTTAGGTTTTCCATTTTCATCTAATATAATCTCAACTTTACCATGCCCTTCTACTCTGGATATGGGCTCAATATGTAAATGCATATAATCACCTTAAATTTATTTGATTTTTCTGTTTATTAATGCAGCAGGTAATGAAAATCTTTCTATTAATGCTATTTTATCTGGAATCTTTAAAGCTTCTTCAATGTTTGCATTTGCAAATGTATTTGCTATCTTTATTATATCAAGAGTTGCATCAGTTTTTCCATAACATCCTCTACATGGCATTCCAGCTCTTGGACACTTAGCACCACATCCTGCTCTTGTTCCAGCACCTAAACAAGTATAACCTTGTTCAAATAGACATTTCTCTGGGTCTGGCTTTCCATCAAAACTTCTCTTAAACTTCTCTGGAAATACATTTTCTTTCTTTCTTGGACACTCATCACAAACAGTTTTTTTAGGTAATTCTGGTTTTTCTCCATTTAATAGAGCTGTTAAAACTTTTGCAATTAATTCAGGGGATGGAGGACATCCTGGAACTTCATAATCTACAACAATAACATCTGATATAGGTTTTACAACATCTGTTAATTTTGGTATTCCTTCTTCTGGGATTTCCCCTTTATTTTCTGTTGAATCTGTTGAATATACAGTTTTTAATAGTTCTTCTGTATCATATAAATTTCCTAATCCTGGAATTCCCCCATAAACTGCACAAGTTCCAAATGCTATAACATATTTAGATTTTTCTCTAATTTCATGGAGTAAATGTTCGTCATGCTCGTTTCTAACTCCTCCTTCAACTAAAAATACATCTATTCCTTCTGGAATCTCTTTATTATCCATTAATATAGGTGAATATACAATCTCAATGTTTGGTAGTAAATCTAATAAGTTATCATGTAAATCTAACAATGATATATGACATCCTGAACATCCACATAACTGGATTGTTCCTATTTTTGCTTTACTCAAAATATCACCCTACAAATAGATTTAATAAATTTAAAAAAGTTTATTTTCCCCCTCACCTCAGGGGGTGGTTACCCTTCTGGTCCCTTTATCAGGGTTCCCAGAAGGGCTCATCCCTTATCTTATTTATTTGAGAGGGTTAGGTCCCAATTTTTTAATTCTTTCAGTCATTTCTATAGATGCTTTAACGAATTTATCAGCTTCAGCAGCTGACATAAAGAACATTTCTACTCTTTCTCCACCTAATCCATATTCATCTAATAATGATTTTAGGAACCTAACCCTCTCTTCAGCCTTTAAGTTACCTGTTTCATAAACACATTCTCCTTTTTTTCAACCAACAACCATTACTCCATCTGCCCCTTTCTGGAAGGCTCTTAATGCATAAGTAATGTCGAACCTTCCAGTACAGGGGATTCTTATAACTCTAATTGATGGAGGATATTGCATTCTACTTGTCCCAGCTAAATCAGCTGCTCCATATCCTCATTGATAACAACAGAACGCTATTATTAATGGTTCCATACTCTCACTCTAAGATATTTTTTTATTTAGTTTTATTCTAATGATAAATTATTAGTCATTTAGGTCATCAGGGCATAATGCCCCTCATCTAAGATTTATTTTAAGATTTAATTTTTAATTTTTCTTTAATTTTTTCAATATCCCCAATTTGATTTACTAATTTGTGGATTTCCACAACTGCATCAATTTCTGGGATGATTTGTTCATCTCTATAGTATCTTAACTGCATAGCTCCTGCTGGACAAACTCCTGCACAAGCTCCACAACCTTTACAAGCAACATCATCTACAACTGCTATTAAATGGCCTTCTTTTTCTCTATATGTTATAGCCTTATATGGACAAACTTTAGCACAAACTTGACATCCACCACAAATCTCTTCATTAACTGTAGCTCTAATCATCTCAATTTTAAACTTACCTTGAGACATTGGTATTGCAACTGCACTTGCAGCCCCTTTAGCTTGAGCAACTGTATCTGGAATATCTTTTGGTCCTTGTGCTACTCCTGCAATTGCAATACCATCTACTTTTGTATTAACTGGAGCTAATTTTGGATGTAGTTCTTTAAAGAATCCATCAGGACTTAACTCTAAACCTAACATTTTTGCTAATTTTGGATTATCTGGTCTTGGTGATAATCCAGCTGATAATACAACTAAATCTACTTCTAATTCAAATACCTCTCCTAATAAAGTATCTTCAACCCTAACAATTAAGTTCTTTGTTTCAGGGTCTTCCATTATACAGGCTGGTCTTCCTCTAATAAATTTGACTCCAAACTGTTCTTGGGCTCTTTTGTAATACTCTTCATAACCTTTACCAAATGCTCTAATATCCATATAGCAGATATAAACCTCAGCGGATGGGTCATGCTGTTTAATTAATTGAGCATTTTTTAAAGCAAACATACAGCAGATTCTTGAACAGTATGGTTTTCCAACTTTTAAATCTCTTGAACCAACACATTGGATAAACAATACTCTTTTTGGATGTTTTCCATCACTTGGTCTAATTTCATGCCCTCCTGTTGGTCCAGCTGGGTTAATCATTCTTTCTAATTCTAAGGTGGTTATAACATTATCATAAACTCCATAACCATATTCTTCTTTCAATGTACAATCAAATTCATTATATCCAACTGCATTAATTATAGTTCCAACTTTTAATTTGATTTCTTCTGGTTTTTGGTCATATCTTATAGCTCCAGGACCACAAACTTTCTCACACAATCCACATCTTATACAGTGTTCCATATCAATTGTATAAACCAAAGGAACAGCTTGTGGGAATGGAACATATATAGCTTTTCTTGTACCTAATCCACAGTCAAATTCATTTGGAACTTCAATTGGACAAACAGCTGCACAAGCTCCACAACCAGTACAGACATTTTCATCTACATATCTTGGCTTTTTCTCAATAGTTACCTCAAAGTTTCCAATGTATCCACTAACTTCTTTTAATTCAGCATAGGTTATTAATTCAACATTGGGGTGGTTCGCAACGCTAACCATCTTTGGGGCGAGAATTCACAGCGCACAGTCATCAGTTGGGAATGTCTTAGCAAGTTGAGCCATCCTTCCTCCAATAGATGGCTCTTTTTCTAATAAATAAACTTTAAATCCTTGGTCTCCCAAATCAAGAGCTGCTTGAATTCCTGCTATACCTCCTCCAATAATTAAACAGGATTTATCAACATCAACAATCTTTTGAGGAACATCTTCTAATCTTTTAGCTCTTTCAACTGCTGCAGCTACTAATTCCATTGCCTTTTTTGTAGCTGCTTCTTTATCTTGCATATGAACAAAAGAATCATGCTCTCTAATATTCACAAACTCTAAATAGTATGGAGATAGTCCTGCTTCTTGGATACAGTTTCTAAAAGTAGGTTCATGTATCTTTGGAGTACATGCTGCAACTACAATTCTATTTAAATTATATTTCTTTATATCTTCTTTAATCAAGTTTTGTCCTGGGTCTGCACACATAAAAGGATATTCTCTTGCTACTACTACACCATCTAACTTCTCAGCAAAATCTCTAACTTTTGAACAATCTACAACTGCTTTAATGTTCAATCCACAATGACATACATATACTCCAATTCTTGGAGTTTCATTTTCCATAGTTACACCTCAAAAATAATAGCAACTCTATTTTAATGTATAATTAAAGGTTATATATAAAAAAGTATATTCTCAAACTATTTAATAAGAGCTATTAAAAAATAAAATAAAAGAGGTAGTTATTTTCTAAAATATTTTAGCATAGGTTTTGTTATAATAGGTTTTTCTGGAATTAAACCAGATGGTTTGTAATAAAGAATTAGAAGCATTATTACTCCAAATAACATATATGATAACCATGTGGGCTCAAAAGGTATTCCTAAGGTGTATTTTATTTGATATTTATAGATATCCAACAATACCTTAACTACTACATAAGCTAAAACTCCAACTAACACTCCATTGTTATTTCCTTTTCCTCCCAATAGAACCATTAAAAATGGAAAGAATGTCCATTCAGCCCTTGTAAATGCATTAGCCACTATATTTCCTGTGTAGAGGGAATATAATACTCCTGCTATTGCTCCAATGGCAGTACCAATAGCTACTGTTTTTATTCTTAGAAGCATTATATTTCTACCAAAAGCCTTAACAGTATTTTCATTTTCTCTCATAGCTCTTAAAACTCTACCATAAGGTGTATTTAATAATCTTTGCATAAATAAATATACTAAAAATGCTATTACTAATACAATTCCTGTAAATATAATTCCTCTATACTCTCCTGAGGCAAATGCTAATATATCAGGAACAGATATTCCATAATATCCACCAATAATATTTAAGTTATATAAACAAACTAAAAACACTGTTTCAGAGATAGCCAATAATGTTACCCCTAAATAGTCCTCTTTTAATTTGGCACTTGGTAGAATAAATATAGCTCCAACAATTAAACCTAATATAACAGCTAATACAATTGAACTAATTAAAATTAAAAATCCCATAAGTGGATTAATTGCTATCAATTGAGTCATCTTAGAAGCTGCAACAGTTGAAGCATTAATAAAATCTCCACTAATTCCAAAATACCATATTAATAACCTATCTAATATGGCTCCAACAGCTATGGCCCCTACTAAAACAGATAAAGCTTTTCCAAAGTTTGGAATTCCTGCATATCCAAATTCTATATTTAAAGAGAGAGAAACAATAGCATATATTCCAAACCATAATAAAATTAGAGAGATAACATCCAATATTAGCATTATTTTCACCTCTTATCCTAAATATTTAATCTTTTTTTAATCTTTTTCCAATCTAATCCAGTTAATCCTTCTGGAGCTACTAATAAAGTTACAATCATAATTATTAAAGAGATAACTTTACCATAAACTAAGAATCCAGCTCCAAATATGGTAGAGAGTTCATAAGTTAATAAACTCTCAGACATCCCTATTATATATCCTCCAATTAATGCCCCAGAAATGTGTCTTAAACCTCCTACTATACTTGCAGCAAATATAGATATAATTAAGAAATCACCTGTTAATGGAACTACTTCCTGAATGAATGGTAATAATCCTCCTGCTATTCCAGCTAATCCTCCTGATAATATCCATGAGAACATTCTTGTTTGCTCAACATCAATTCCCATAGTTTGAGCTAAATCAGGATTCTCCATAGATGCTCTCAAAGCAATTCCAAACTTAGTTTTATATAACAGAATATATAAACAAATTAATAACAATATAATAACTCCAGTAGATACAAACAAGATTCCTTTAAATCCAAATAAATAAAAATCAATATTTGAAAAAACAAATTTTGCCATTGTTGAGCCAACAACTCCACTCAATACTTCTGAATAAGCCCCAATAAATCCAACTAAGAATAAATCAATTGCCAAGGTAGCTATCATTAAGATTTCTACTGATGCCTTTCTTTTAATGAGAGGTTTTAGGGATATATAGGTAATTAATCCTACAATTGCTCCTACAACAAAAACTACTGGAAGAGTTAGATATGGAGATAAGCCATATAATTTTAATAAAGTTAAAGCAACATAACTACCAACAATAGCAAAACTACCCTGTGCAAAGTTAGGAACATTGGTTGTTATATATGTTAAAGTTAAACCTAATGCTAAAAGAACCAATATATTTGAGTATATTATAGCCCCTTCTAAAATCATAATTTTCACCTTAAACAGATGTTATTCCCAATGAGTACTCTTTAAATTTCTCATGGTTTAAGAGTTCTTCTGCTGTCCCTTCAAAAGCTACTCTTCCACTAACAAACATATATCCAAAATCACTAATCTCCAAAGCTCTTTTTGCATTTTGCTCAACCAATAAAATAGTTAGTCCATAATCATCTCTCAACTCAACAATCTTACTGAAAATAACTTCTGCCAATTTTGGAGAGAGTTGAGCTGTTGGTTCATCCAACATCAACACTTCAGCATCTCTCACTAATGCCATAGCCATAGCTAAAAATTGTCTTTGTCCTCCACTTAAAGTTCCTGCTTTTCTTTTTAAGATATTATTCAACTCTGGGAAAACTTCCAAAGCTAAGTTAATCCTCTCTTTAAGTTTTTCTATTATCTAATATGTATCCAGCTATCTTTAAATTTTCTTCAACAGTTAAATTTACAAATACATTGTTTGTTTGTGGTAAATAGGCTATTCTCATTCTTGCCTTTTTATATGGAGGTATATAAGTTATATCATTACCTTTAAAATTTATTTCTCCTGAGTAGATTGTAGTTAATCCAAACAATGTCTTTAAAAATGTTGATTTTCCAGAACCATTGGGTCCAACAACTGTGGTTATTTTATTTTCTTCTACTTTTGCATTTACATCAAACAATATTTGTAATTTACCATATCCAGCATTTAAATTACTTACTTTAATTATCATTCTCCCCCTCCAATATAAATCTCTACAACTTTTGGGTCTTTTAGGACATTCTCAATCTCTTTGCCTTTACCTTCTGCTATTATTTTTCCATTGAACATTACATAAAGATGGTCAATATATTTAAGAACAATATCTAACCTATGCTCAACAATAAGAAAAGTAATTCCTTTTTCTTTTAGTTCTAAAACATGATTAAAGATGTCATGAGCTAATCCTGGAGCTACTCCTGCAATTGGCTCATCCATAACAATCATTTTAGGATTTGACATCAAAGCTCTTCCTATTTCAACTAACTTCATCTGTCCTCCACTTAATTCCCCTGCTTTTCTATCATATAGATGAGAAAGTTTTAAAAACTCTAAAATTTTAAAAGCTTTTTCTACCATCTCTTCCTCAAATGGCATCCATTTATTATAAAATAGAGCATTTATTGGCTCCTCTCCTGGATGTATCTGCCCAATTAATAGATTTTCTAAAACTGTCATCTCTTTCAATGGTTGAGGAGTTTGAAAAGTTCTAACTATCCCATGATGATAAATCTCTTCTGGCTCTTTGTTTGTTATATCTTTATTTTCAAAAATAACCTTCCCATCATCTGCTTTTAAAAATCCTGTAATTACATTTATTAAAGTTGATTTTCCAGAACCATTTGGCCCAATAACTAAACATACTGTTTGCTTCTCCACAGAAATAGATACATTATCCAAAGCTTTGAAATCACCAAAGTATTTCACTATATTTTCAGTCCTTAGTATATCCATATTATCTCACCAATAGGAAAATAGTTTCCTTAATATATAAATATTACTTCTAGGATTTAAAAATAAAAAATACAACAAACAACTAAATAATAAATTACCTTAAAAATATTTATAAATTTACCTTAAAAATAGCAAAATTGTTGGAAAAACCAAAACATTCATCATATTTGAAAGGTTAGAATTACTTTTATTGGCTAAGATTCCAATAAATATAGCTGTTAAATAAACAATAAAGTTGTAAATTGGATATTTACTTACAACAAGAACAAGTAATGTGCAAAAAATTATTAAAAATATTGATAGTAATCTAAAATTTATTTTTGGTAGTATTTTAAGCAAAAATTTGGATATATAAGATAACAAAATAAATGATATTGCAGAAGAAACTATAATGTAAAAAATCATATCATTTAATGAAAACTTTAAATTAAGTAATCTTATTGTCTCTGCTACACCACTTCTACCCTTTCCTATAAAAATTAAAGCTAATAAGGAGAGTACTTCATTTGATAATATAATTGCTCCCTGAGAAACTAAAAAGCTTCTTAAATTACTTTCTTTTATTATCTTACTTAGTAAAAAATTAAGTTGAGCACCACTTACAGCAGGTAGAAAAATCCTAAAAAAACCTGTTACTGTTGCAAATAATGATGTGTAAATATATATCAACTCAAATTTTGGGAATGTTATATTTTGTTTTGGAAATTTTGAATTTAAGCTATTTAATAAAATTGGAACTCCAAACATCCCTGTAAATATTGCTGTTAATGTTGATAATTCAGAGTAGTTTAAATATAAAACAACAATTCCAAAAATTCCTGATAAGAATATAATAGCTATCTCCCAAATATGCTTAGCAGTTATAATTTGATAGATAACAAACAAAATTAGAATAAAAGGAATAGCTGGTTTTATAAAAAGATATAAAGTGTTAATATCTATTTTCATCAATAAGACAATTAAAACAAACACTAATGAAATAGCTACTCCTAAAAAAGCGCCTAATCCTGATAAAATTACACCTTCATATCCATATCCTTTTAATGTTAATTTATGTAATGGGAGAACTGAAACTGATGTCTCATCATCAGGAACTCCTAAAAAGGCAGCTGGAATAAAGTTTATAAAGTAGTGGGAAATAACCAATCCTATTAAAAAAGGAACAAAGTTTTCTCCAAAGTATGGAAGTAGAAAGATAGATAAAACAGCTATATTATTTGGATGTATTCCAGGAAATAGACATGTAAAAATTCCAGTCAAAACTCCAAAAAATAAATAAAGTATATTCATAATTTAGTCCTTTTCTAAACCACACATTTTTCTTAACTCTTTACCTACTTTTTCAATTAAATGCTCTTTTTCTAATCTTCTTAAAGCATTTAAATGTGGTTTTCCTGCTATATTTTCTAATCTCCATTCTTTTGCAAATCTTCCATCTTGAATCTCTTTTAATATTTCTTTCATTGCTTTTCTTGATTCTTCATTTATAACTCTACTTCTTCTTGTTAATCCTCCATATTCAGCAGTATTTGAAACATTCTCCCACATACCTTGGAGACCTTTTTGATAGATTAAATCAACTATCAACTTTAATTCATGACATGTCTCAAAATAAGCCATCTCAGGAGAGTATCCTGCTTCAACCAATGTCTCAAAAGCAGCTTTTATTAGTTCTGTTACTCCACCACATAGAACAACTTGCTCTCCAAATAAATCTGTTTCTGTCTCTTCTTTAAAAGTAGTTTCTATTACTCCAACTCTTGTTAATCCAATACCTTTAGCCATTCCTAAGGCAATTTGCAAAGCATCTCCTGTATAATCTTGTTCAACAGCAACTAATCCAGGAACTCCAAAACCCTCCTCATAAGTTTTTCTGACCATAGCTCCTGGAGATTTTGGAGCAACCATTGTAACATTTACATTCTTTGGAGGAACAATTAAACCATAATGAATATTGTAACCATGAGAAAAGCTTAAAGTTTTTCCTTCTGTTAAATATGGCTCAATTTGTTTTTTATAAACAGTTGGCTGAACTTCATCAGGAATTAAAATATGGATTATATCTGCTTCTTTTGCAGCTTCTTCAATTGTTAATACTTTATGCCCATCTTTAACAGCCTTTTCCCAAGATTGTCCATTAGGTCTTAAACCTACTACAACATTTAATCCACTATCTTTCATATTCAAAGATTGAGCTCTTCCCTGACTTCCATATCCTATAACAGCTATAACTTTATCTTTGACAGCATCATAAGATACATCCTTATCATAGTATATCTTAACCATAACTACACCTCAACAGCTTTTTAGATTTTAATGATTCTATTCTTTATACTTAAATTTTATGAAATTACTTTGTAATATATCTGAATTCATGGTATTAGAAAATCTTATCATTATCTTTAAATTCTTATATTATCTTAATATTTATTTATGAGACTATTTTATTGGTGATTTTATGAGAAAATATGTTATATTTATGAGTTTAATTATACTCACAGGAATTGTTATTAGTGGATGTGTAAATAATGAAAAAAAAGAAGAGAATGTATTGACTGTTTATGCAGCATATGGAGGAATGGATAAAATAGCAAAAGCATTTGAAAAAGATACTGGTATAAAAATAAAATATATATCTATGTCTTCTGGAGAAGTATTGGCCCGTTTAGAGGCTGAAAGAAACAATCCATCATGTGATGTCTGGTTTGGTGGAGGGATTGATGCTTTTATTAAAGCTAAGGAAGAAGGACTACTAATGCAGTATAATTCCCCTAATACAAAGTATATTGATAAAAGATTTGTAGATAAAGATCATTATTGGACAGGAGTATCAATAGTTACTGTAGGTTTATTAGTAAATGAAAAAAGATTAAAAGAAAAAGGACTTCCTGAACCAAAAACTTGGGATGATTTAATTAAACCTATCTATAAAGGAGAAATTATTGCTTCAAATCCTACCACATCAGGGACAGCATATTTTACAGTTTGTGGAATCTTGCAGATGAAAGGAGAAAAAGATGGATGGGCATATTTGGACAAATTATATGAAAATACACCATTTCTAACAAAAAGAGGCTCAACTCCTGGAAGATTAGTAATGTCTGGAGAATTTGCTATAGGAATTTGTCCAGACCCTCATATAGCAGTAATGAAAAATAAAGACCTGCCTATTAAGGCCATATATTTGGATAAAGTTATATGGTGGCCATCTCCAGTAGCAATTGTAAAAAACTGTAAACATCCAGAAGCGGCAAAAAAATTTGTTGATTGGGTTTTATCAAAAAGAGGTCAAGAAGTTTTAATGGAAGCTGATCCGAGAGTTCCTGTAAGAAGTGATATAAAACCAGTTGAAGGCGTGCCAAATCCAAAAGAATTAGATTTTATTAATATGGATTTTATATATTGGAGTAAAAAAAGAGATGAAATATTAAAAGAATGGGAGGAAAGATATCAAAATATCATAACAAAATAAATAAGTTCTTGTTCTTATGGTGAAGTTTTTGAAGGTTAAAATGTTGTTATATGTTGTACTATTTCTCTTTTTACTTATTTTTTTAGTATATCCTATTTCTATGGTTTTTATTAAATCATTTTATAGTAATGGAATTTTTACATTAAAATATTATTATGTATTTTGTAAAGACCATTATTACATTGACCTTCTAAAAAATAGTCTAATGGTTGCTATTTTATCAACAACAATTTCTTTATTTTTTGGTTTATTATTTTCAATACTTATATTTAAAACAGATATTAAAGGAAAATTATTTTTTAAAATTGCTGTTCTTTTACCAATAATTACTCCAGGATATATAACTTCCTTAGCATATATTTATCTATTTGGGAGAAATGGGATTATTACTAATAGCTTGTTGGGATTGGATATTAACATATACTCTTGGAAGAGTGTCGTAATTTTACAATCTATTGATTATACTACATTAGCATTTTTTGTTATATCAGCTGTTTTATTAAGTATAGATAGTAACTTAGAAGATGCTGCAAGAACATTAGGAGCTAAGGAATTTAGAATATTTACTGATATAACACTTCCATTGCTCTTACCTGGACTTTTAAGTGCTGGGATTTTAATATTTATGGAGTCATTAGCAGACTTTGGGACTCCTATTATAGTAGGAGGTAATTTTAATACACTTGCAACTGCTGCTTATTTTGAAGTAATTGGTAATTATAATTTAGAAATGGCCTCAGTATTGTGTATTATCCTTCTAATTCCATCTATAATTATATTTGCAATATATAGCAAGATTAATAAAGGATATTCCCAAAGATATCCAAAAATAAAAACCTATAATTTAAAAGAGTTAGATAAATTTTTAATATCAATCCCAGCAATAATATTCTCTCTTTTTGTTTATTTATTATTTTTTTCTGTTTTTTTGGCAGGATTTACAAAAGGTTTTGGTTATAACTATACCTTTACATTAGAATACTTTATAGAAGCTTTAAATCATGGAAAATATGCAATATTTAATACTATTTTATATTCAATATCAACCAGTATATTGGCTGGATTATTAGGATCAATTTATGCTTATTTAGTTGTCAGAGATAAGTTTGTTGGTAGAAAAGCCTTAGATTTTTTAGCAGTTATGCCTTTTGCAATACCTGGGACATTTATGGGAATTGGATATTTAATTGCATTTAGCAATCCTCCATTATTATTAGTAGGGACTTCTTTAATTATTATATTAAATTGTGTAATAAGGAAATTACCATTTTCCTTTAAAACATGCTGTGCTACCTTATTACAAATAGATAAGTCTTTTGAAGATGTTTCTTTAACATTAGGAGCTGATAGAATAAGGACATTTCTAAAAGTTGTTTTTCCTTTATTAAAGCCAGCTGTAATTTTTAGTATGATATATGTATTCATCTCAACAGTTAAAACTCTCGGTTCAATTATATTTCTTATAACACCTGATACTATGGTGTTATCGGCATTAGTTTTTGAAAGTACTATAAACTATAATTTTGGAGTTGCTGCATGCTATGCAATAATAATGATTATACTATCAGTGTTAGGGACTATTCTTCTATTGAAATTTAAAGGTGATAAATCTTGGTTTTAGAACTTGTTAATATTTCAAAATCATATAATAACAAAGAGGTATTGAAAAATATTAATTTAAAATGTGATAATGAACTAATATCTATTTTAGGCCCATCTGGCTGTGGAAAAACTACATGTTTAAAAATTATTGCAGGATTAGAGCAACCAAGTAGTGGAAAAATTGTACTTAATGGAAAAGATATAACTAAGTTACCACCATATAAGAGAAACATTGGATATGTTCCTCAAAATTATGCTCTTTTTCCACATTTAACAGTTTTTGAGAATGTTGCCTATGGTTTAAAAATTAGAAAATTAAAAAAAGATAAAATAGATGAAAAAGTAAAAAATGTTTTAGATTTAGTGAATTTAAGTGGATATGAAAATTATAAAGTTACTGAACTCAGCGGAGGAGAACAGCAAAGAGTAGCTTTAGCTAGAGCCTTAGTTATAGAGCCAAAAATCTTATTATTAGATGAACCTTTAAGTAACTTAGATGCCAAATTAAGAGTAAAAATGAGAAGAAATATAAAAAAGATACAAAAGAATATAGGGATAACAACAATATATGTTACTCATGACCAAGAAGAAGCTTTATCTATATCTGATAGAATAGCTGTTATGAATAATGGTATATTTGAGCAGGTAGATACACCAGATAAAATATATAAAAATCCTAAAACATTATTTGTATCCAAATTTATTGGAAATATTAATATTTTACCAAGGTTTATAGTTGAAACATTAGGAATTGATTACAATGAAAATTACTATTATTTGGTCAGACCAGAGCATATTATGTTAGGAAAAGGCAAATTTTGTGGAAAAATTGATGATATTGAATACCTTGGAAATCTTGTGAGATATACAATAAAAGTTATGGATTCAGAACTTATTTGTGAAGTTCATAGTTGTAATTATCTATACCAAGAGGGAGATAGCATAGTTTTTGATATATTAAAGGATAAGGTTATATATATAAAAACATAACTCTATGACACTGTCAAGTTAACGACTTCAACCAATTGTAGAACATCATGAAACTTTTAATCCAGCTAACAACTGTATCGAATTTGCTGTTATTAGGAAACCTATTATAAAATGCTTTAGTTCTTCGTTTGAGTAGTGAGAAAAAGCTTTCTACACAATTTCTCAGTCCGAATCGGACTCTTTCAAATTCTAAACCCAATCTTTGCAATGCCCACGGATACCATCTTCCACCATCGACCAAAATCTTCGGCTTATTAGAGCAAAATTTTAATATGCTCTTAACGAATAATATAGTATCGAGGTAGTTTCTTGTTTCAGAAATATAAACTCCCAAGCACTCTTTCGATTCAACATCAATAGCAGACCATACGTAAATAACTTCATTTCCAATCTTTAGTTTGGTCTCATCGATTGCAATTGCGTATCTTTCCTTTCTTTCAGGTTCGTTTAAAACATCTTTAATCTTGTGATAATAAGTCCTAACCGACTCATGGCTTATACTTTCGAATTGGGAACGAAACAAACTTACCTTCCTCAACGATAGTCCAAGATAATACAAAATCCCAGCTAAGATTTTAACTTCTATCGACTTCTTATTCCTTTTAAAAATCTTCTCCTCTTCGATTCTCTCCTTTAAGACTTCTATCGTGAGCTTCATATTTTATTATTTTTTATCAATTATTAATAAAAGCTTAACTTGACACTCTCACTCTATCAAGATAAAATTTTTATTATCAAATTTTTAATTAAATTATTTTTGCTTTTGAATTTTTTAAGGAGTTATTATGATACTATGTATGTAATAAAGTAAAAAGAAAAAGCTAAGCTATATATAAATTTAATAAACTAAAACTAATAATTTTAAATAACCAACAATAAATAATAAAAAATAATAAAAGTGGTGGTAATGATAGATATTGTTAGCTTAATGTGGTGGCTGTTTTTCTTCTATTTAATTATGGCTCCCCATATTCAATATAGACAATTACAATTAGCAAGATTAAAACTATTAAAAGAAATTTCAGAGAAAAGAAATTCAACAGTAATTACACTAATCCATAGACAGGAAAGTATTGGATTGTTTGGAGTACCTATTTACAAATTTATAACAATTGAAGATAGTGAAGAAATTTTAAGAGCAATTAGAGAAGCTCCAAAAGATAAGCCAATTGATTTAATTATCCATACTCCTGGAGGTTTAGTTTTAGCTGCTACTCAAATAGCAAGGGCATTAAAGAATCATCCTGCTGAGACAAGGGTTATAGTTCCACATTATGCAATGAGTGGGGGAACTTTAATATCTCTTGCAGCAGATAAAATTATATTGGATGAAAATGCAGTTCTTGGGCCAGTTGACCCTCAACTTGGACAGTATCCAGCTCCTTCAATAGTTAAGGCAGTTGAAGAAAAAGGGAAAGATAAGGTAGATGACCAAACTTTAATTTTAGCTGATGTTGGTAAAAAAGCTATAAGACAAGTTCAAAATTTTGTTTATTATCTATTAAAAGATAAATTAGGAGAAGAAAAAGCAAAAGAGTTAGCAAGAATTTTAACAGAAGGAAGATGGACTCATGACTATCCTATAACTTATGATGAAGCAAAAAGCTTAGGTCTTCCTGTATCTACTGATGTTCCAGAAGAGGTTTATAGATTAATGGAGTTATATAAACAACCTATTGTAAAAAGAGGAACAGTTGAATATATGCCTTATACAAATGCAAAAGAGTAAAATAATGATTTTTATGGATATAGCTTCATTTATTTATAATTTTTGTAAAGAGAACAAAATAAAAAATATATGTGAGTTAGGAATTGGTTACTATTTTGATGTGGCTTTATTCCTTAATAAAGAATTTAATCTTTTAGTAGTAGATAGAAATGAAGATTGTATAAAAAAAGCTTTATCTCATGGATTGAATGGGAAGATAGATGATATATTTTCTCCAAATTTAAATATATATGAAGATGTTGAATTATTTTATTCTATTAGAATGCCTTATGACTTGCAAATATATGCATTGGAATTGGCAAAAAAGTTAAGTGTCCCATTTATTTTAAAGCCATTATCCAATGAAGCACCACATAAAAGTTTTAAATTAATAAAAAATAATATTTACTTATTTATGCCTTAATTCTTTGTCTTCTCCAATGTCTCATTTTTGGATTTGCTCTTACTCTACCTCTTGTTTTAACCATAACAAATAAAGGGACTCTTCTATTTTGTCTTTTAGCTTTTGCTAATCTTATTTTTTTACCAAATGGTTTTATACTTCCCATTTTTTCACCCCTATTATCCTTGTTTGTTTATGCTCTGGGAAATATTTTTCTGGTTTTTCTCCTCTTTCTTTTAATATAGCTCTAATCTCAGCTTCATAATCAGAAGTAATTTTAGTTCCACTTTTAATCTCTTCAATTATAAAAAGCTTATTTGTTAAATCTCTTAAAGTTTTATATCCAAAGCCCAATAAAGGAGATATATATTGAACATTTTTCCTCATTTCTAAACTTTGAATTTCTGAATAAGAAAGTTTAGGAACTTTATCATCTCTTCTAATACCATCAGCTAAAATCTTATATTTATTTGATAATATCTCTAAAACTTGTTTATGAATATAATTAATCCCATCTCTTGGAAATCCTTTTTCAACAATTAAATCAACGGCTTTCTCCAAGATTTCTTTATCTAATTTTTCAACTTTAAAATCAAACCCTAATATTTTAGCTGTTTCTTCAGCTAATTTATAACTATCTAAAACACCAAAATTAACATTTATTAAAATTGGAGTATAACCAAGATTTTTTAATATTAAGGAAGAGAGGGAACTATCTTTTCCCCCACTAAATAATACATATACTTTCATAAACTCACTTTCTTATTATTCTTGGCTCTCTCTTTTTTTTCATTGTAGATATTTGCTCCAATAAAGCTTTAAACTTTTTGTCATCTAATGGAATAGGTATTCTTCCTAACTGAGCTAATTGAATAAGTTGAACTTCAATAGCTTCAGCAAAATCTGGACGAGCCAATCTAATTCTTTCTAATCTTTCTCTTGCATCTGCTGTTAATATCTTTTTTAATAATGCTCTTTTTTGTAGTTCAGCCTGTAATAATGCTTGTTCATCTACTTGTTGCTGTTCTTGTTCTAATTTTTGTTGTAGAGCTAACAACTTTCTTCTTTTAATTTCTTCTGGGTCCATATTAACCACTTAATATTTAGCAAGCTCAGGAATCTCATTTATTATTTCATCTCTAACTTCTTTTGCTATATTGTCTAAAAAGCTTTGACCTTTTGGAGTAATAACTCTACCTTTTGGTGTTCTTTTAACAAATCCTAATTTTTCTAATTCTTGTAGAGCAGTTCTTATTATATTTCCACTACCTTTAAAGAACTTCTCTGGTTCATGACCTCTGTTTTTTCTTCCACCATAGGCAGTTCTTAATCTCTCTACACCAACAGGACCATTAATGTAGATTTTTCTTAATATAGAGGCACATCTTATATACCACCAATCATCTTGTTCTGGTCTTCTTTCTCTACTTCTTCCTGTCTTAACAAATTTTGTCCATTCTGGCTCATAAATCCCTAATTCCTTTAACTTCTCAGCTGTTTTTTGAATTAACTTTTCTGGTGGAACATCATAAACTGTAACCATACTATTATCACCCATGTTAAACAGTTTTGTTTTAATTCTATTTGTTAATTTTGTTAATTTAAAAATAGTTAAAGAGAGACTATAAATATCTAAGTTATTCTTAGCTTAATAATTGGACATCTCATATATATAACTTATGTTAATTTAAATTTTGACGTACTCTAAAGTTAGATAATTTTGGTGAAAATTATATGAAAAAAGAAATAAAAAGAAAAAGAAAAGGAATTATAGAAATCACCTATGAAGAAGAAAGGGAGATTTTAAAATTGCCTCAAAAACCCGAATTACCAAAGTATTCTTCTCAGCTTATAAATCTTGCAAATTTATTTGCACAGGGAACTCGTCCAAAAGTTGTTGGTCAGATGAGTGAGTTGATTAAAGAATTTAGAAAAAGTGGTGGTAGAAGTTATGAAGATTGGAAAAAGTGGTATTTACAAAAATACCCTAATGCGATTGATGAAGCTACACAGAAGATATGGGATATGCTTAATAATTTTAAAGAAACCCTAGAACAGTTGGAAAGAGATGATGTAAGAAAGTGGGTTGAGGATTTGGTTCTTACAAAAACCTATGAAGGTCTTATGTTGCAGGATGCTATTTTGAAAAAAATTGCAGAAGAGTTTGGTGGAAATTATCGCCCCGCCACTGTAGAAGAAGAATCTAAGGGTATTGACGGGATAATTATTATTGATGATAAAGAAATTCCCGTTTCAATTAAATCTAAAACTTACGTCAATCAGGAAAAACATCTTCCTGAAGAACTTAAAGGGAATTTAATTATTTATGAAAAGAAGAAAAATAAAATTATTGTTGATTACTCTGATTTATTGGATTTGATTGAAAATACAAAATAATTATTATTATAGAACTTTCGCAGTTTATATATTTGCCTATAAAAATTTTATTCTGCTATCAATCACGATTGATAAATTCTACATTGAAGTCCATTCCAATTCTTTTTTGATTAATTCCAATTTTTTCTTCAATTATTGGCTTTAGGGATTTATCAATCTCATATCCAATAGAGTTTCTTTTTAATTCAATTGCCGCTTTTACTGTTGTTCCAGTCCCTAAAAATGGGTCTAAAACAGTATCTCCAATAATAGAAAACATTCTAATTAATCTCCTAGAGATTTCTTCTGGAAATGATGCAGTTCTTCTATTAAGCTTATTATGTGTTTGCCTATCTCCAACAATCTCCCAAATTTGAGAAAACCACTTATCTCTTTCTTCTTTAGTATATTTGCTTGCATATCTTAATGGATCTCTTGGTTTAAACTTTCTTGGTTTTCCTTTCCTAAATATTAATATATACTCGACATCTAATGTAACATAAGCATTTGGTGGAAGAAATCCAGAGCCTAAAAAAGCATTAGGTTTGTTAGACGGCTTTTTCCATAATATGTATGGGAGAGTAACGAATCCAATCTTTTCAAATTTTTCAATAATCTTAGAATGATTGGGAAATAATCTAAAAACTCCATTAATTTTTCTTGTAGCATCTCCTATGTTGATACATGCAATTCCTCCAGGAACTAAAACTCTATAAATCTCCTCCCAAACTGGATATAATGTTTGATGCATTAAATTATATATTTCCATGATTAATTTTTCTTTTTTCTCTTCATTTTCTTCATTTTCCATTTTTGTCCAAAGCTCGTTTATTTTTGGATTTAAAATTTTAAACAAATTATCCCACATTCCTATCATCGGGTATGGTGGAGAGGTAACAACCAAATGAACACTTTCGTCATCAATTTCAGCCATTTTTCTTGAATCTCCAAAAATTATTTTGTGATTAGTTTTTATATCAATATTCATTATTTATCCCCCATTTCTTTCTTTATGGTAGTTGATATAATTGATTTTTCACATAGCCAAGATAAAACAATAGTCCTTACAATTTCAGCATCTGTTTGTCCTAAAATTCCTCTAAAATTTTCAATTAACTCCCATTGGTTCTTAGTAAATGTAACTTGAACTCTTTTTATATTATCTTTTTCTTTTTGTGTCATAACTTACTCACCTAAAATACATATATGATACAAATTATATATACTATAAGTTATTATAAGGTTTATTGCGTGATAAAATTTTAAACAAAAATTTACATCCAAGTTTTAATCATATTCTTATATTATTTCAATAAAATTGTACTATCTTGGGATGCAATATGGAACTTTTAGAATTCTTAAAGAGGGATGAGATTTTATTTTTATGCCATCATAATGCAGACCCTGATGCAGTAGGTAGTTGTATAGCCTTAAAGTATTTAGCTAAATATCTAAATCCAAAATCTAATGTTAGAGTAGTTGCTGACTCAATAAATAAAGTATCAAAAAACATACTTAGAGAGATTAGTGATAATATTGATATTGAGGTATATCCAAAACTACCAAGTACTGTTTTTGTTGTTGATACAGCATCAACTTCTCAATTAAAGGTTAATGTGGATGAGCTAAAAAAAAGAGATGTTGTTTTAATTGACCACCATAAACCATCTGATTTGTATGATATAGCTAAGTTAAAGATTGTTGATGAAAACTCACCATCCACTTCTGAAATAGTTGCTAAAATCTTCAAAGATTTGAATATATATCCTCCTAAGAATGTAAGGTTAGCATTATTATGTGGGATAGTTTATGATACAAAACATCTAAAATTAGCTAAACCAGAGACATTCAGTATAATAAGTTATTTAGTAAAAGATATCAGTTTTAATAAAGTTATTTATCTCTTAACGAATGAAGGAGATGAAGGTAAAAAAATAGCTAATTTAAAAGCTTGTAAAAGAATGATTTTAAAAGAGTATAAAGATATAGTTATAGCTCTCTCACATGTGTCAAGTTATGAAGCATCAGCAGCAAAAACTTTGGTTAGTATTGGAGCTGATGTTGCTTTTGTTGTTGCTGTAAGAAAAAAAGAAAAAGAGATAAGGGTTAGTGCAAGATGTCGAAAATCAATATCCAAAAAGGTGCATTTAGGAAGATTAATGGAAAAGATAGCCAAAGAACTAAATGGTTCAGGTAGTGGGCATAGTGAAGCTGCTGGTTTAAATGCACCTCTACCAGAAGGAAAAGATAAAAATAAGATTATTAAGGAAGTATTAAACCTATGTTATAAAAAATTCATTGAGGAGTTAGAGAATGGATAATTTTGAAAAATTAGTTAAGAAAAGTATTGATAAATTCAAAATGCTAAATAAGGATGAAAAAATTTTAGTTTCAGTATCTGGGGGAAAAGATAGCCATGCAGCTGCTTATGTATTGAATAAGTTAGGATACAATATTGAGCTTTTTCACATAAATTTAGGAATAAAAAACTTCTCAGATATTTCCTTAGAAAAGGTTAAAGAACTCTCAAATATTTTAGAGGTTCCTCTTCATATAGTTAATTTAAAAGATATAACTGGTAAGACAATAGAAGATTTAAAAAGAAAGCACTGCTCTATTTGTGGAATAACTAAAAGATATCTAATGAACAAATTTGGATATGAGAATAATTTTGATGTTATAGTTACTGGGCATAACTTAGATGATGAAGTCTCTTTCTTATTGAATAATCTACTAAATTGGAGTGTAAGATATTTAGCTAAACATTTTCCAGTCCTTCCAGCACATGATAAATTCTTAAAAAAAGTTAAGATATTCTATGAGATTGAAGAGGATTTAATTTTAAAATATGCAGTTAAGAATAACATTCCTTTTACAACTGCTAAATGTAAATTTGCTAAGGATGCCATAACTTTAAAGCATAGAGCTTATTTAAATGAGCTTGAAAAGGAGAGAAAGAATATAAAGAAACAGTTTCTATATGGCTATTTAAAATATAGACATTTATTTGATATTGAGGAAGATTTTCAGTTTAGAGAGTGTGAAATATGTGGAATGACATCAGCAGGAAAAATCTGTTCTTTTTGTAGAGTTTGGAAATTATATAAAAAATCAAAATATAAGAATTAATAAACAATAAATTATATAAACTATATCTTTATATTCTTAGGTTGTGCTATTGTCCTGAGCTTAAAAGCTTGGGACTGGTTGATGAGCTAAATGGAGCTAATCTATCCCTTGCCCCTTTGGGGATGGATTAGCTATGAAGTTTAGTGAAACTGAAAAGGGAGACAAAAAATAAAAAAATCTATTTTTGGTGATTTAAATGCCAACAGCAAAATTTGTAGTAGCAGACCCAAAAACTGGAAGATGTTATCAAATAGAAGCAGATAATACTCCATTAGTAGGAAAAAGAATTGGAGAAGAATTTGATGGGAAAATATTAGGATTAGAAGGTTATAAGTTAGTTATAACTGGAGGAACTGATGACAGTGGATTTCCAATGAGACCAGATATCCATGGAAGTAGAAAAGTTAGAGTTTTATTAAGTGCTCCACCAGGATTCCATCCAAGAAGAAAAGGAGAAAGAAGAAGAAAAACAGTAAGAGGAAATACAATTGCTCCAGATATTGTTCAAATAAACTGTAAAGTTGTAGAATATGGAGAAAAATCAATTCCAGAATTGTTAGGTTTAGAAGAAAAAACTGAAAATAGTGAATAAACTTAAAATCTTGATATTCTTTTTAATAACATCCCTTCAACCTTTATAGGATAAATAACCCTTGCTAACTTTGCTGCTGCTCTTAATCTTTCTTCTGAACTTGAATATATTGTAAAAAGTAAATCTCCTTTTTCTACTTTATTACCAACTTTTACATTTAGATAGATTCCTGCTTTTTTATCATTAGGACATCCTGCCTCTTTGGCTATCTTAGTAATTTTGTGGTTCGATATTCTTGTCACATATCCATCTATTGGAGAATGTATATCCACTTTATATTTACCTAATTCAATATCATCTGATTCTATCTCTTTTCCTCCCTGAGCAACAACTATCTCCAAAAACTTCTCATGAGCTTTACCACTTGCCAATATATCTTCTGCTAAATCTTTTCCTTCTCCATAGGGAGCTACTCCTCCCATCTCCAACAATATTCCTGCTAAACTTAAAGATTTCTCTATTAAACTTGAAGGAGCTTCTTTATAATTTTCTAAAGCTTTTAATGCTTCTCTTGCTTCCAATGCAGGACCTATAGCTCTTCCAATTGGTTGGTTTCCATAAGTTATAGCACATTCTAACTGTATATTTAACCTATCTCCTAAACTTATGAAATCTCTTGCTAATGCAGATGCTTCCTTAATATTCTTAACCTTTGCCTCATAACCAGTAGGAATGTCAATAACTAATTTATTTACACTCATAGCCAATTTTTTAGCTAAAACACTTGATAACAAAAGTGGTTTTGGGTCTATATTTAGAGGTCTTTCAACTTGAATAGTTATGTCATCTGCTGGAGCTAAATCAATAGCTCCTCCCCAAACTAAGCATCCATTTGTTTCACTAACAACTTTTTTTATTTCATCTGATGTTAAATCTACTCTTGTTAAAACTTCCATTACATCTGCTGTTCCTGCAGCTGAGGTTATAGCTCTTGATGATGTCTTAGGAATCTTTAAACCAGCTGATGCAACAATTGGAACAGTTAAAAGAGCATATTTATTTCCAGGAATGCCACCAATAGAATGAACATCAAAAATAGTAGATTCCCAGTTAATTGTCTCTCCGGTTTCTGCCATTCTTATTGCTAAACTCTCTATCTCATCCATATCCATTCCATTGATATAGATAGATGTAACAAAAGCAGAAATTTCAATATATCCTAAATTTCCATTGACCATTTCATCAACAATTAAGTAAATTTCTTCTTTCTTTAATTTATCTCCATTCATCTTTTTTCTAATGAATGGTAAGGACTTTGGTCTTTCAGCATGCTCTATATAAACTATATCTCCATTATTCACTTTTAATTCCTTAGCTAAGTTTTTTGGCAGTCCAACTTCTCCTTTATTGACTAATGTTCTTGTTGAGTATATAACTCCAAAAATCTCCCTATCTTGATGTTTTATAACAACTCTATCCTCCTGAAAATATTGAGAAGCTTTTAAATCATCTTCATGTAACAATATAAATCTTTCTAAATCAAAATCAAAAATTTTAACTCTTAGAGTTAGCATTATTTTCCCTCTTCAATCTATTTTTTAATTTGTAGCATAAGTAATCCAAAGGATGATAACATTTCTTACATAATTCATCTGGCTTACAGTATATGTTTAAATCTTTATTTTTCCAATTTTTACAGTACTCACAGTGAGTAAATCTTTGATGTCCTACTTTATAGCCAATATTATGCATTATATAGTATCTTGTCTTTTTTTCATCAAAATCCTCAACATTTTTAAATAGTTCAACAACTTCATCAATAAACTTCTCTATCTCTTCCTCATTATTTACAATATCTAAAGCAGACAATTCAACTAATTTTCCTCCCTCTTTTGGTCTTAATGTAGGTTTAAACTTAGCAGCAAATAGATAAACTACTAAACTTCTTCTTGCAGAATGAGGAGGAGAACCACCTGAAAGAATATCATTTAATATCCCTCTAATACATGGAGGATGCCAATCAAAGGGAATCTCTCCTTTATAGGAAATATCTCCAAAATTTATACTTCTGTATTTAAACTTAATTTTGTTTTTTAAATATTCTAAAATGTCATTGTAGAATTTTTTTATAGTATCATCATCAGGTAGTTCTTTTTTCTTAGCTTTTTCACATAGCTCTAAAACTTTAACTCTAACTAACTCTTTTTTGTATATTTCTTTAATCTCTCTAATATCTACATATCCATTAACTAAATCTAACCTCTCTAAATGCAAGTCATTGTTTTTTGACTTACTTCCAATTTTTATAAATTCAAAGATATTAATTTTATTATTTACATCTATCTCCTCTGATTTTATTTCAGCATATCTTTTAACAAACTCATTGTAGTATGGTGTATGAGAAATAAATACAATTAAAAGTTTATCAACAATATCATCAAGATTCTTTTTATCAACTCCTAAAATTAGAGAGTAGTTTATCAAATCAGATTTATAATCATTATATTCCCCAAAAATATACTTTAATTTAGATAATGCTAAGTTACCAATATTTTTTACTAATTTATTTAATTCCAACTCCATTTTTTATCCTCAACAATTTTTAAATGAGGATAAGCTAACTCAACATCACTCTCTTTTTTAACTTTTTCTAATACTTTCCTTTGTATCTCACTTCTAACTCTTGCTCTATCATTAATATGAGTTAGATAAAAAACTTTAATATAAAAGGATGTTCTTGTTATTCCTACTCTTGTATATGGCTTATCTACAAGCTTTCTTCTTGTTAGATACTTCCTTTTGCTCCATATTGAATAGAGTTCTTTCATTAATTTACCAACAACTTCATTAGCAGATGAAAAGACAATATTCTCAGCTTTTTTAATATTACTGTTAAATGTGAAATTTATAACTAAGTTATCCCAAATATATGGAGTTCCTTTTGTTAGGTTTTCTATTGTATTAGTAAAAATAAGTGAATTTGGAACTATTAAAACTCTTCCTGTAGGTTCAAAGTTTTCAGTGAGCTCACTTAAATATATGTGTTGTGTATCAATATCAAAAACATCTCCTATTCCTGCATTTTTTACAATTATTCTATCTCCTATCTTTATAGTTCTTGTATATAACATAACTAACCATCCAGCAACATTCAAAATAGGTCTTTGCAGAGCATAAGTAACAGCTGCCCCTATTAATCCAATTGAAACTACTAAGGATGATAAATTTTGATAAAACACACCAAAAATTGATAAAATAATAATTAAGTATATTGTATATTTAGAAATATAGCTCATAGAAATATATTTTTCAGCATTTTTCTCATCTTTTTCAGCTTGCTTCTTAAGAATATCAGTTATTACATCTACAACAATTAAACCTGATAAAACAATAGCCACAATTGTTAAGATTTGTGTTTTATATTTTAATAGGTATGATATTATAAATATATGGATATTGAATAATGTTTTAGACATTAAAGATAAAATAACTAATAATAATGCTATCTTTACAGCTAATTTTAATTTTTCTTTTTCCATATTAATCAATATAAGATTAGTATATATAAATATTATAAAACAATACTAAAATATATTTTAATGTCTATCTTGAGGTGTTTTTACTTCCTCTATTATTCTTTTTCCAGCAACTACTTCATCAATACTATGAATAGTTCCTCCTAACTCTTCAACAATTTCCTGAATTTTATCAAAATCTAAGTTGTTTCCTTCTATTGTAACTTTAACATTTTCTGTCTCTTTGTCTATCTCATATACAGTTATATTTACTCCATCAACATTTTTTAGAGCTGTAAATCTTAAAGCCATTTCTGTTATTTTTGGTTCATGTGGTTTTAGAATATCTAAAACCATTCTTCTAATCCCTGTCATGGTTTCACTTCCTTTAAAACTTCTATAAATTTATCTATATGCTCTTTCTCAATATGAGGCATTATAACTAATCTTAGAGCATTTGCATTCTTACATACTGATACAAAATAATTTTTTTCTTTTAATTTTTCACATGTTTCTAAATAGTTTTCATCTTCTATATTAACAATATTTAAAGTAGGTTTCATTAATGGTTTATATCCATTTTCTTTCAACTTCTTATATAGATAGATACTATTTTTTAAGCATTTTTTAACATTTTTTTCAATTTCATCAAAAAAGTATTTTAATATTGTATATAAACATGCAGCTCCATAACCTGGTCTTGTGCCTAATATTGTTGTTTGTTTTTTCTCTATTAAATAAAAAGCATCAGTTTCTAAAAATTTGCTATATTCTTCTGATTTAAATAAGATTCCCCCACATGGAATAGGAGTTAAAGCCATCTTATGCCCATCTATTGTAATAGAATCTATATTTAAAGAAAAATCAAATTCTATCTTTTTATCCAAGAATGGAATTACAAAACCTCCAAAAGCAGCATCTACATGAATATATATGTTATTATCTTTTGCTATTTTTGTTAGTTCTTTAATATTATCAATAGTTCCAAACTCAGTTGTTCCAGCAATTCCAATTATTGCATCTACTTTATTATCTTCTACATACTCCTTAACATATTTAGTATCAACAGTATAATCTCTATTTAATGAAGCATAAATCAAATTTAAGTCCATCATCTCTTTACCTTTTTCAAAAGAAAAATGTGCAGTTTTAGGGAGTATTATGTTCCTACCTTTCATCTTCTTTATAACTCTTAAAGCTGTTAAATTTGCTTCTGTTCCACCACTTACTATATTCCCAAAAGCTTCTCTATTATTTAAAAATTCCCCTAAAAGTTTTATTGTCTCTTTTTCCAATTGTGCAGTCCCTTTAAATAAACCTGAGTCTCCCAAGTTTGTTTCTAAAAAAAGATTTACAATTTTTTTAGTTATTGGAAGTGGTTTTGAACACATAGAACAAAATATATTCCCATCTTCATATTTTGCATCTAACTCTCTAAATCTATTTAAATCTTTAAAGATTTCCTCATACATTATTTCTTACCTTTTTTCTTCTTATCTTTCTTTTTTTTCTTAAATTTCTTTTTAATCTTTTTACTTTCTTTTTTCTTTTTCTTTTTTGGTGGTTTAGGATACTTTCTTTTAATCTCCTCTACTCTTTTCATTAGTTTTTCATACAACTCATCAGCAATATAGTCCTTATCAAAATCTGCTCTTGCTGCAATAGCCAACTTACATGCTAATGCTCTTGCAATCTTTCCTCTTTGCCATTTTGGAGAGTTGTAAATTAAAGGATGATTGTAGATAACTCCATGCTTTGGTGAAGGTGTTCCTTTCCTAAGATGTGCAAATAATGCCTTCTCTGCCCCTAAAACTTGTATTGTTGATGCTGGCATCTTTGAAAGCTTTTCTAATCCTCCAGCTAAACAAATTAGTTTTGCCCCTAATGTTGTTCCAGCCAATTTTTTTAAGTTAGGTGCTTCTTCACTCATTAATTTATCTAAATAGTTGTATAGTTCTTTTCTTATTTGATAGAGATGTGCTATATCTTTTGAAAAGTTGGAGACAACGTCTAAATCATAACTTTCAAATTCAGCTCCCATTGATTCCTTAGCAGATTTTTCTACTTTCTTAGCCAACTTTTCTGGAATATAGTTCTTTAATATTTCTTTATCAAAGTTCTTCCTTTCTTTAAGTTCTGAAACAAGTTTAACATATACATCATGGTTCTCTACTAAATCATCCAACTCAGGGAAATATAAGGAATACCACTCTCTCAATCTTTCAGATAAGAGATTTAAAACTTTATCTAAATCAGATATTGCCTCAGAAACTTGAATAATTATTTTGTCTCTTCTTTCAGAATATATTTTTATTAACTTCTTAGTTAGTTCTAAGTTCCAATTGTGCATTTTACTTTTAAAGTCATCATAATCTTTGAAATATCCTAACTCCTTTCCAATATTAAAGAGATTATCTCTTAAAAATATCCCTATATTAAATGGCTCACTACTCAAAATTTCTAATTTAACATCTCCCCACTCATTTCTTAATTCTTCTAAAATTTTTAATGGATTTGTTCTTATTTTTAGTAAATAATCAACTATCTCATCTTTTTTAATTAACTTTTTAAATTTTATATCTTCAAAATTTTTTATTTTGTCATCTTCAACTCCAAATATTCCAAAAGGTGCAAAAGCTACATAAATCATAATTAAACACCAAAAAAAGTTTTTATAAAAAAATTATCCCCTTAATTTCTTCATTGTTTCAATTCTTTTCTTAATTAACTCTAACTTACCTATATCTCTCCTATGATAAACCTCTCCATTAATAAACTTAGTAGCTTCTTCAGCTATTCTTTCAGCTTCTTCTATACTATCTGCTACACCTACAACTGCAACTGCTCTTGAACCTGTCATTATTAATTTTCCATTCTCTTCATTGACAGCAGCATAATGAAGAATAGCTCCAACTTCTTTTATTTTCTCTTCATCTACATAAATCTCTCTTCCTCTCACTGGATTTGTAGGATATCCTCTTGGGACTACATACTTACATACAGTAGCTTTATGTTCAAATTCAACATCTACATTATTAAGGTTTTTATTTACTATTCCCTTACAAACATCTAAAAAGTTTGTTTTTAGAATAGCTAAGATGTTCATTGCTTCAGGGTCTCCAAATCTTGCATTGTACTCTATAATTTTTGGTCCTTCTTTTGTTAGCATAAACTGTCCATATAAAATTCCTTTATATCCACCAACTTCTTTTTTAAGAGCTTTTACTGTTTCTTCCATAATTTCCATGGCTTCTTTAACATCATTCTCATTTAGGAATGGTAATGAATGATTTGGACAAGAGTATGAGCCCATTCCCCCAGTAATCTCTCCTTTATCTCCTTCATAAGCATGTGGATGGTCTTGCACAAATGGAGTAAATTTTATATGTTCCTTATCTACAAATCCATGTAAAGTAAATTCTACTCCCACTAACTTTTCTTCAATTAAAACTTTTCCTCCACCTAAACCTGTCTCAAAAATTTCCTTTGCATATTTTTTAGCTTCTTCATTATCTTTTAGTTGTTCTCCAACAACTTTAACTCCTTTTCCCCCAGTTAATCCAACAGGTTTAACAACAACATCAATACCTTTCTCAGTTAGCTCATCTATAAAACTCTCTAACTCTTCTGAATATTCATCAAAGAACTTATATCTTAAAGAACCTTTTATATTATACTTTTCAAATAAATTCCTCATAAAGAATTTATCTGTCTCAATTTTAGCAGCTTCTTTGCTTGGTCCAACAGTTGGAATTCCTAAACTTTCTAATAAATCTACAACTCCTTTCTCTAATGGAGCCTCTGGTCCTACAACAGCCAAGTCAGGATTTACTTTTTTAGCAAACTCTTCCACTTTTTCTAAATCTGTCTCATTAGCTAAACATATATCCTCTGATAATTTAGCAATTCCAGGATTTTTGTTTTTCATTAAGGTATATAACTTTACATCTTCACTCTTTTTTAAAGCATGAGCTATTGCACTTTCTCTTCCTCCTCCACCAATTAACAATATTTTCATTCTTCTTCACCTAATCTATATTCTTTATACTCTTTACTTTTTGTATCTAAAATACCTATAGTAGCTTCTCCAGTAAGATAACCACAACATTCTCCTGGATTTATAACTAATGTATTATTTATACTTTCAAAAACCTTTTTATGTGTGTGCCCATAAACAACAATATCATATAAACCAGAGTTTATAGCTGTATCTAAAACAGTGTTATAATGTCCATGTGTTATAAAAAACTTTAAATCATCTATCTCAACAGCTAAAAATTCATCTATTTCATTATCTTTATTTATGTCCTTTAACCACTCTCTAAGTTTTGCTTTTTCTCCATCATTATTTCCATAAACAGCTAATATAGGACATCCTAATTCTTTAAATTCTTTAACAACAAAGAGAGAAACAAAATCCCCACAATGAATAACTAACTCAACATCCTCAGAGTTAAAAATATTTATTGCTTCTCTAATCAATGGAAGATTATCATGTGTATCTGAAAATATTCCTATTTTCATAGCTCTCACCTCCTAAAATATAATATTAATAATTTTTATTTATAGACTTTCTTCATAATTAAGTTTTTAAAATAATTATTTATAGTTCTATATATTTGGATGATAATTACACGCTAAAAATCTTTATTTTTTAATTTTATTAAGTTTTATTTGTTTATTTTTAATTTAGAGGATTTTTAGGAAAATTCAAAGGGGTCTATATTTTTGAATATTTTATATATTTTGATTATATAATTTATTGAGATTTTTTAGTGTTTTATGTTATTTCTTTTAATATTTGAAAAATCCTTGATAAATTGGTCTAATTTTTAGATATAAAAAATTTTTAATTGAAAAATATGGAATAGAAAGATTTTTACAAAAGTTCAAAGGTATATAAATAAATAGGGAAACCTACCCTTCGAAAATTTTTATGTAGAAAAGCTTATATATGAGAAGGTCGTTAATGTTATTATGTCTAAAATGTGCCTCCTGTTAAAATCGAGCCTCTTGGAGGATGGAAGTAGGAAAGTTGATTGTGAGCAAGTATTGAAAAAGTTGTTAAAATCGAGCCTCTTGGAGGATGGAAATAAATAAAAATATTTTTAACGTAATATTACTATATGCAAATAAATAAATATAAAAAACTAAAAAAATTAATTATTTGACTCTTCTAAATAAAACATCTTGTAATCCAAAGTACTTAACTATCCCAGCTAATTCTTGTTGATTTATTTCCTTATCATCAAAAGAAACCATTTCCTGCCTATACAATGAATATGGACTATCTCTTGCAATTACTCTTAAACTACCACCAAATAATTTTAACATAACTGTTCCAGTAACTCTTTCTTGTGTCTTATCTATAAAAGCATCTAAATCCTCTTTTAAAGCTCCAAACCACAAACCTTTATATATCAAATCTGCATAAACCTCCTCTACTATTTGCTTAAACATTAGTTCATCCTTTGTTAGGACTAACTGTTCCAAAGCTTTATGTGCCTCTATCAATAAAATAGCTCCTGGACATTCATAGTTTTCTCTTGATTTTAGCCCAATAATTCTATCTTCTATAATATCTATTCTACCTATTCCATGTTTTCCAGCTATCTCATTTGCTCTCTTTATTAATTCAACATAATCTAACTCTTCTCCATTTATTTTTATAGGAATCCCTTCTTTAAATTCTATCTCTACTATTTCCTCCTCTTTATCCTCAGTTGGATTTTTTGTCCATGCATATATCTCTTCTGGAGGAATATAGTTAGGATTCTCTAACTCTCCTCCTTCTATACTTCTACCCCATAAGTTCTCATCAATACTATACTTCTTACTCTCTGTTGGAATTGGAATTCCTTTCTTTTTTGCATACTCTATTTCTTCCTGTCTTGTTAAGTTTAATTCTCTAATTGGTGCAATAATTTTTACATTTGGATGAAGCATTCTTATGGTTGTTTCAAATCTAAACTGGTCATTTCCTTTTCCAGTACATCCATGAGCAATTGCCTCAGCTCCTTCTTTTTTAGCTATTTCAACAACCTTCTTAGCTATTAATGGCCTTGCCAATGCTGTTGAGAGTGGATAACCTTCATATAGGGCATTTGCTTTTATAGCCCTAAATATATAATCCTTAACAAACTCTTCCTTTGCATCTATTGTATAGTGTTTAAGAACTCCTAAATTCTTAGCTTTCTCTTCAACCTCTTTTAACTCTTCCTCAGGTAATCCTACATCTACACAGACAGATATAACTTTATAGCCCATGTCCTCTAACAATTTTAAACAGCAACTTGTATCTAACCCTCCTGAATATGCCAATACTGCTTTTTTCATTTAATATCCCTCCAAAAATCATTGTAAAATAAATCAAAGTCCTGTTTATACATCTTACCTATCTTTAATGCAATCTCAGCCTTTCCTAACTCCCTCCCTAAATATGCTGAATGTTCTAAACTCTCAACTAATTTTAATCTTATTATTGTGTCATATATTTCTTTGGCTTTCTTTCCTCTAATAATTAATTTTGGCTTTCTTCTTTCAAAATATATAGCCACAATTTCTTTATTTTCTCTATCTATCTCAATCTTAAAACTACCTCTATCTAACTTTAAAGATTTGTTTTCCTCTGCTCTTATAGTAGGAAGATGATAACTTTTAAATGAACATTCTTCTATAAACCTTTTGTCCTTATATAAAATTAAGTTGTATCCAATATCTTTTGGTAGTGATTTCCTTTTCTTTGCTAAAAACATCATCTTAGAGGCCGTCTTTAACTCTCTTATTGAATATTTACACTTTGATGATGCCTCAGGAGTAAATAATATATTTGCATTAATCTCCATTGCTATTGCAGTTAATAAACCATTAACTCCATGGCTATCTGCATCAAACAACTCACTTACATTCCCAACTCCAAAAAATGTAGGTATGTTGTTTCTCTCTTTGAATAACTTGTATGCTATCACACTATCAATAAATTTAAATTCATTGTTTATAGGTTCTAAAATTAAATCAGCTATAACTTTATCAACATCATTGTATAGAAGATAATTTATAAATTCTTCCATTTTTGAAACTCTTTCCTCTACTGTATTTGGAACATAATTAATATTATAATTTGTTGGCAAAGCCACAACAGCTGTATCAGAATCTTTCAAATCATTTAATAAATAATCAATATTTCCCATATCAACACTTAATATTAAATCTGCTTCACCAATAGCTTCTTTTAGTTCATATTTATTTAATGTATCTATACTTATTGGTAAGTCAGTTATATCTCTTGCAAATTTTATAAGTTCTTTAACTTTATCTTTATTGTTTTCTCCACTAACCATTCCTAAATCAATCATATCAGCTCCTGACTCTTCATAATATATAATCTTTTTCTCTAAATCTTTTTTTGGTAAATATATAGAGTGTGCTATCTCACCTAAAACTCTCATAGGAAACTTATCTCCAATCTTAATCTTACCTATTTTAAATTGTTCTTTTTCTTTCTCCACCTCCAACAACTCTTTTTCTAATTTCTCTAAAATTAGTCTATTTAGTTTTATATCAGCTGGCTCTATTGGTGAAAGTTCAATATTCTTTATATTTTCTAATAAAAGAGGTAAATCAGCTACATCTCTTGTAGATTTATAACATCTTATACCAGTCTCATTATAAACTTTATCTAAATTTCCCCTAACTAACCCAGTAACTAAAATAAAATCATAAATTTCATTTAATTTTTTATTTTTCTTTCTTTCTAACTCTTTTATTTCTTTAATAATTAAATTTGGTGTTAAAAAAGCAGCTACTGATATATCTGCTATATGAACATCTACAAAATTAAACTTTTTAGCAACTTCACTAACTCTTTTCCCTGCTAATTTACCAGTTATTATCAATATTTTCATATCAAACCTCAAAAAATTTATAAATAAAAATTTATAATAAATGAGGAGGAATTAAATCCTTAGATATTAAATCTGCATAAGTTTCTCTCTCTCTGATAATATAAACTCCTTTTTTAGATGTTAATATCATTCTTGGTCTTCCTCTTGCATTGTAGTTGTTTGCCATACTTATTCCATAAGCTCCAACATCAAAAATAATTATTGTATCTCCTACTTCCACTTTATCTAACTCTCTATCTTTTCCAAATATATCACTACTCTCACATAACCCTCCTGCTACACTTACAACCTCTTTCTCTCCTTTAACTTTTGCATTTATTATATGATGATATGCTTCATACATTGCTGGCCTTAACATATCATTCATTCCTGCATCAACCATAACCCACTTACATGATGTCTCTTTAATATGATGAACCTTAGTTATTAAATAGCCAGCAGTTGCTACTATACTTCTACCTGGCTCTAAAATTAGGTTAGGAATCTCAACTTTATCTTCAAACTCATATATTGTATTAATAATGGCTTTTGCATAATCTTCAACAGTAGGAATTTCCTTATCTTTGTAGTATGGAACTCCTAAACCTCCTCCTAAATTTAAATCTCTAACTTCAATTCCTTCATTTTTTAACTCAACAATAAACTCCATCATCTTTCTTGTTTCTTCAATAAATGGTGATACATCAGTTATTTGGGAGCCAATATGACAGTGTATGCCAACAAAATTAACATTCTCCATTTCCAAAGCCATTTTTATAGCTTTCTTAGCTAAATCTAATGGGAGTCCAAATTTACTCTTTTTTAAACCAGTTGAAATCTTAGGATGTGTTTTAGGATTTATATCAGGATTTACTCTAAAAGCTACATTAGCAACTTTTCCTAACTCCTTAGCAGTTTCATTAATCATAATCAATTCTGAAATAGAATCTACATTAAAAGCCCTTATCTCACTCTCTACTCCCATAACTATTTCTTCTTTTGTCTTACAATTTCCATTAAAAACTATCTTATCATTATCTACTTTTGATAACTTAGCAATATACAACTCTCCACCACTAACAACATCTGCTCCACAACCTAACTTAGTTAATAACCTTGTTATTGCTAAATTAGAATTTGCTTTATATGCATAAGCTAAAATGAAATCCTTTTTATAATCTTTAAAAGCTTTGAAATATCTTTCAGCATTTATTTTTATTTGTTCCTCTGACATAACATAAAGAGGAGTTCCAAACTTTTCAGCCAATTCTATAACATTGTAACCATCTATATGAACTACTTTATCTTTAATCTCTAATGTATCATTTCCTAAAAACATAATTTCACCTCATACTCAGTTTAAAAATATATTTTTTAATTTTTCATAAAAATTCTTACCTTTAACAAAGTATGTATATTCATCAGATTTTTTAAACATTACTATATCATCCTTTTTTATTTCCTCTTCAACTATACCATCAACTGCTATTAAAGCTGGTTTATTGCTTTTTAGCCTAACTTTTATAATATTTCTACATGATAAAACAAGAGGTCTGAAATTTAATTTAAATGGACATATTGGTGTTATTATAAAGTTGTTATTTGTTGGTTCAACTATTGGACCTCCTGCACTTAAAGAATAAGCAGTTGAACCAGTTGGAGTAGAAATAATTAATCCATCAGCTCTTAAATCATCTACCAAAGTGTCATTTACATATATCTCAAAATGCAAAATCTTAGCAGGATTCTTTGTTATTATAACTACTTCATTTAAAGCAGAAGGTAATTTCTTACTATTAATTATTGTATCTAACTTTATTCTTCTTTCTATTTCATAATCTCCTTTTATCACTTTATTAATTGCTTCCTTTGCATTCTCTTTATCAAATTCAGCTAAAAATCCAAGTTTTCCCATATTTATTGAAATTATTGGGATAGGTTCTCCATTTGCTATTCTTGCAGCTCTTAAAATAGTCCCATCTCCTCCAATTGCAACAATATGAGATATTTTTTTAATATTTATCTTTTCCTCATTAATTAGATTTTTTATATTCTCTTTAACATAACAAGGGATATTTTTGGACTTTAAATAATTTATCAAATCCTTTGCTAAATTTATTGCCTCTTTGCTATCTTCTCTAACAACAAAACCAAAAGACAATGGCTTTATAGCCCACTTATTACTAAATATTGGTAAAAGTTTTTTGTGCAATTCTTCATTAGCTATTATTAGAGAGGTTTTTGAACTAATAGATATAGGTAAATTTAGCTCTTTACCATTTTTATCTGTTATTTTTGCATTACTTTCTTTACAAATTATATAACTCCCAGCAATATCAAACAATCTTGCAGATTCATTTAAATTTATATATGCATCTAATGCTTTATTAGCTACAAAACACATCTCCAAAGATATAGAACCAAATAACCTAATTCTCCTAAATAATCTATCTTTTAACATATCTAATAGTTCATTTGATAATCCATATACAAATAGTCCAACAGATGCCTTTTTTAATTCATTAACTTTACTTACACTTAATTTTATTTTTTCATCACCTTTAATTAGATAAGCCCCTTTATTCTTAATAGCATAGAACACTTCTTTATCCTTAGTAGCTAAACTTTTTACAACTCCTAAATACACATCATTAATTGAATAGTTCTTATATAGATATTTCTCAATAAATTTTATGTCCTTATTTTTTAAGATTTTTTTGTCTTCTTCTTTAATTTTTATAATTCCAACAGATGTAGAATAGACAGGAATGTTTTTTAGTGCATTATATGTTCCATCTATTGGGTCTAATATATAGATATAGTTTATTTCATCACCTAAAACTTTTAATCCAATCTCTTCACTCAATAAAATTCCACCATACTTCTCTAAAACATTTATTGCTATATTTTCAGCTATAATATCAATCATTTTTGTTGGAGTACCATCAGCTCCAATCTTGACAGTTTTTCCAGCATTTTCCCATCCAATAATGGGCTGTATTCTCTTATCAATTTCATTTACCAATTTAAGAGCAACATCTAACATCTTTTCCCTCAGAGAGTAATAAATTATTAAACAATGAATTTGTCATTATCTTTCATTAAAAATATTTATCATGATTTTTCATTATCAAATAACTATATATACTACTTTTTTTAAAAAATAAACACTGAAAAATAGGTAATTGGGGGAGAGGTATGGAAGAGACTAATATCAAAAAAGATATATTAAGGGCATATAGATGTAATATATCTAAGGTATTAGGTTATATATTAGCTTTGTTATTAATTTTAGTCTTAGTATCTATAATAGTTTAAAGGATTAAATTATGTATATCATAATTGCTGGATTGGGAAGAGTAGGATTTACCTTAGCAAAATCCTTAGAAAAGAGAGGCCATGATTTAGTATTGATAGATATTGATAAAGAGAGATGTAAATTAGCTTCTATGGAGATTGATTGTATTGTTATAAATGGAGATTGTAGAAAATCAAAAGTTTTAGAAGATGCAGGAATTGAGGAAGCTGATATATACATTGCTGTAACTGGTAGAGAAGAAATAAATATTTTAAGTGCATTGTTGGCTAAAAACTATGGAGTTAATAAAATACTTGCAAGAATCTCTGAGATTGAGCATAAAGATATACTTGAGAAACTCAATATATTAACAATTTCCCCTGAATTAGTTGCTGCAAGTTATATAGAGAAAATGATTGAAAGACCTGGTGTTTTAGAATTGTTTGTTATTGGTAAGGGAGAGGCAGAAATATTAGAATTTGTAATTCCAGAAAGTTGTAAAGTAGCTAATAAAAAAATTAAAGAGCTTAATCCAGAAGATTATTTAATTATTGCAATATATGAAAATGGTAATTTGGAGATACCAAAAGGAGACACAGTCCTAAAAGTAGGACAAAAAGTTTTAGTTTTAGCTAAAAAGGAAAGTATTAATAAAGTAAAAGAGCTATTTTCATTAGACTGAGAAAATTTTTATTACTTTTTCTCTTAACTTGTCTATTAATATATCTTTTTTATCTTCATCTACTAAAACAATTACACAACCTCCTCCTCCAGCTCCAGTAAGTTTAGCTCCATAACTATATTTATTAGCTATTTCAACAACTTTATTTATTTTTGGAGTTGAGATATTTAACTTATCTAAAAGTATATGATTTCTATATAAAAGATTACCAAATTCTTCAAAATCATTAGTTCTATATGCAATATCTACTAAATTATCTATTTCTTTAAAAATTTCCTCTTTATTTTCTTTTTTAGCAACTTCAGTAACTAATTCAGCTGTTCTTTTTTTTCTTTCTTCAACATACAAGATTAAAAATTTACATTTCTTTAAAAAATTATTAAATCTTTTAGGAACTTCTTTTATATTATTATTTTTAATTTCTAATGCTTTCCTTAATGCTATTGTTGCAGTATCTGTCCTGCTTGCTTTTCCTTGAACTTCTTTCTCAACCAAATATGATAAATATGCTACTTCCTCATTAGAAAGATTAACATTAAAGAATTTAGATAATGCCTTTATTGTACCAACTGTTATGGATGCTGAACTACCCAATCCACAACTTATAGGAATCTCTGAATATATATCCAAAACAAATCCTTTATCTAACCTATCCAAATAATTTTCTGAAAATAGTTCAATTGCCTTTATAACATAACTAAAATCTTTATCATTAAATGTTAAATTATAATCTAATTTAATTGATTTATTTAAATTATTTAAATTAATTTTTATAGTATTTTCATTATTCTCATATATGTTAATTTTTGAATAAATGTTTATAGGGATAGATATTGCTCTATATCCATAAACAACAGCATGCTCTCCAAATAATATACATTTAGAAGGTGTTATTATCATTTTATCATCATATTCCTTAAAATTTTTAATCTTTTTATAGAAATATTGTTGTATATGTCTTTCAATATTTTTGTGTCTATATTTGCCTCTGAATTTATTATTTCCAGTTCAATAAAGTTTTCAAATTTATCATTTAGTTCAATATTTGATATAATAATAGTGTTCAATCTATTTATTAACATTAACAAAATATTCTTTATATTATCTTTATTTTCCAATTTTACAGTACTAAAAATTCCTTCTTGTTTTATTTCTTTATTTGAAATTATTGAGATATATTCAAATCCAATATCTTTTATAGCCCTAATAATATCCTCTAAATTTGTAGGTTTTTGATGACAATATAAACCAATTAAAACAAGAATATTTTTTGGATTTGTAGTATATTTCTTTAAAAATATTTTTTTGTCTTCTATGTATTCACCAAAAAATTTTATAACTAATGAATTTTTTAAGAAATTTTCTAAATCATCAATATTTATAAATTTTGTAGAATACCAGAAAGGTTTAGTAATATTTGAAAAGACATGGTTATTTATCTTTTTCTTTAATCTTAGTAAATTCCTTTTTTCAAGTAATTTATTGTATAAATCATCTAAAGAAATTTCTTTATTGAAATCTAAATCTAAAAGAATATTTATTAAATATCCTTCTTCAAAAGTCTCCAACTTAAAAAGAGCACATAGTATTGATAATTTTTTATATTCTTCATATTCTTTTACTGTATGTATTCCTAAATCCAAAGCATTGTAGTAATCTTTTGCTGTTTGGAATCCTAAGGAAATAGCTGTATAATACTCTACAGCATCTGTAAATCCTCTTTTTATGGCATCAAAGTATTCATTATAATTACCAAATCCTATTTTTAAAGCTTCTAAAAAAGTATTAAAATTGTTGAAATAGTTGTTAGTTGCAAATTTATATATATCATAATCATTAGAAACAGCTACACTTTCTTTAAATCCATTTTTTAAGTAGTATATAAGATAAACATCATCAAAATATTTCTCTACTAAATTATGTTCCTTTAAAATTTCTAAACATCCAATATATCCCAATTCCTTAGCTCTTAAATATTCTTTAACATCTTTAAATCCAGAAGTTTTGAACCTATTATATTCTTCTAATGAACCTAATGTTTTAAATATATAATATTCTTCTGCAGTAAATCCTAAAATTTTAGCTTCTATGTAGTCATATAAATTTTCAAACCCATAGGCATCAATGTAATAAATTATATTTTTATTTTCATCTACAATATAAAATATATCTATTATGTTATCTTTATATTTAAAAATTGTGTTTATTTTTAGTTTATCAACATATTCTAAAAATTTCTCTATATCATCAAGTTTTATTTTTTCATATCTGTCAAAATCTCCAAAATTTATAATTTCAATACCTATAGTCTTTATTTTCAATAGTTTGTAGTCCATTTGTGACCCAAATATTCTCTATTTTACTCCTAATTTTTTCAATATTGGACAGTTAGGAACTTCTACATTCTCAGTGTTGTATTCTTCCTTTAACATATTTATAAGTCCTTTTATGTTCTTTCCTCTACATGCCTCACATCTTACAACTATAATATTGTCATCTTCTTCAAAATCATTATCATTTTTACATACTATTTTTATTTTCATTATTCACCCTCTTTAAATATTCCACACACTATACAGAAGTTCTTTAAAATATCTGAACCATATTCAGTATGAGCTACCTCAGGATGAAATTGTACTCCATAAATCTCTTTTTCTTTATGTTTCATAGCTTCAATTTTACATATATCAGAATGAGCCAAAATCTCAAAATTTTTTGGGAGTGTTTTAACTTCATCTTTATGAGATGCCCAAGCATTAAACTCTTTTGGAATATTTTTAAATAAATCATCCTCATTATCTACATAAATCTTTGTTAATGCATACTCTTCTTTATTAGCTTTCCCTACTTCTCCCCCATAAGCTAATGCTATTAATTGATGTCCTAAACATATCCCTAATATAGGAACTTCAGCATTTAAAGCAATATCTATACAGCCCTTAGCTTTCTCAATATCTGGACCACCACTTAATATAATCCCTTTATAGTCTTTCAACTCTTCCAATGTTACTGTATTAGGCAAAATTTTTGATTTCACTCCTAAATACTTCAAACTTCTAAAAATTCTATGCACATATTGCCCTCCATTGTTTATTATTGCTATCATCTATCTCACTCCATCTCAACAACTTCAACAGGCTCTAAAGGAATATTTTTTAAAACTTTTCCAATAGTGGATTTTGCTATCCTTATAGCATGTTCTTGGTTCTCTGCATTGAACACTTTCATAGATAAAAGAACTCCAACTAATCCTGTTCTTGCAACTACTAAGACACAATCTATTAGCTCTCCACATTTAGGACATATTGTTAAACCAACATCAATATCCACATAATTTAATCCAGCTTTATTTAGCATCTTCCCTATCTGAGAGATAGCCACATTAATAGCGTCTTCTATATCATCAACATTTCTCACAATATAGGCAGCTTGTAAAGTTACATGATAATTAGGCATAGTTCTCACCTTCAACAATAAACAAATTCTTTAACTTTCTCTTCTATATTTTCACTTTCCATTATAGATGAGCCAATTAAAGCAGCATCAGTAAATTTTAAAATATACTTTAAATCTTCCTTAGTATATATACCACTTTCTCCAATTTTTATTTTATTTTTTGGGATTAGTTGAGAAAGTTTTTCAGTTGTTGATAAATCTATCTTTAATGTAGATAAATCTCTATTGTTTATTCCAATTATTTTAGCTCCAAAATCTAAGGCTAAATCTATCTCATCCTCACTATGTGTCTCAACTAAACACTCCAATCCTAAATCATCAGCATAATCTAAAAACTTTCCTAATTCATCTTTTAAAACTCTAACAATTAATAATACTGCATTAGCTCCAATTGTATGGGCAATATCTAACTGATATTTATCAATAATAAAATCTTTCATTAAAATAGGAATAGAAACAGCCTTTCTTGCTAATATTAAATTTTCATAACTACCATTAAAATAGTCTTTCTCTGTTAATACTGACAATCCTATAGCCCCTCCTCTTTCTATCTCTCTTGCAATCTCACCAACATCATTAATATTCCTAATATTTCCCTTTGAAGGTGAAGCTGGTTTTATTTCAGCTATTATTGGATTATATTTGCAGTATTTAATAAATTTTGATAATCTTAGTTTTCTCTTTTTTTCAATGTTTTCATCAACTAAATCTATTAATTTTTTTAAAATATTTTCTTTTTTTTCATTCTCTAATGACAACTTTCTCTTTAATACTATCTCTCTCAGTATCATAAGTATCCTCAGATTCCTTAATTTTCTCTATACATACATCCTTTGGAGCTAAAAGAATATGCTCATTTCCTAAGAGTATAGCACTTCCTCCCATTTTGGCAATTTCATTTTTTAATTTTGATAGTAAATCTATAAATTCATCATCAGCCTCTCTCTCAATATCTGGAATTTTACCAATAACTAAATCCCCTTTTTCAACTAATATAATAGCATTTAGAGCATCTTGCTCATTAGATATTTTACAAACTTTAATAACTATCTTATACTCTGGCTCAGGCTCAACATGTAACTCTTCTATCTCATCAATATAGTTCTCTAAATTTTCCTTTTTTTCTGGTTTAATCTTTTCATTTTTTTCTTTTTTTATACCAAATATTGCTTTTAAAAGTTCTAACACTACATTCACCTTTTTAGATATTTATATATATTGTTTATTAAGATTTCTAATCCTTCTCCAGTTTTAGCAGACACAAGAATAGGCGTATTCTTTAATCTATATTCAACATAATTTTTAACTTTTTCTATTTCCTCATAATTTAATAAATCACACTTATTAATTACAACTATTATGGGTTTTTGATATCTAAATTTTAAAAGATGATGTAATCTTTCAAAATCCCTTAATAAACCAACAGTTCCATCTACAATATGAATAATTAAGTTAGAATTATCTATTTCTTTATAACTTTTTTCCAATATTGAAGATGTTAAAGCTACTTTACCTCCTTTTTGAGTATATAATCCACCTAAATCTACAAATACAATATCTGCAAATTCTGGATTTTTCTTAGATTTCCCTATTTTAATTTTTCCCCAATACTTTTTAATAGGATTTTTTGTAGTTCCTGGAATTTCTGAGGTTAGAGATATATATCTCCCAAATAATGCATTCATTAAAGAAGATTTTCCAGCATTTTCAGGCCCAATAATTGCTATTTTAAACTCCAACTTTACCACTTATTTATTTTTTTCAATGTCTTCATAAAGTTTAGCTGCTAACTTATGACATTCTGCTAAACCTAATGCAGCAACAGCACCAACTAAACCCTCTTCTCCCTTTATTGGAATTAATTTAATATTATTTCTTAAAGCTATCTGTTTAGCTTCTTCTAAACTGACAATTTCTCTTTTAGCTTTTAATGTAAAAAGTTTCATACTCTTAGATGCAAACAATCCATTATATACTGCTATTGCTGTCTTATCAGAATAACTCTCCTTTTTTAGTATATCAACTACTTTATCAATAATCTTATCTTTGTTCTCTGGTAGTGTGGCAAAGCTCAATGCTATTGATACACAATTTTGAGTTTTATTTGGAGTTCCAGGATAGAGTTGTATTATGGTATGGTCTAAATAATATCCTAATTTTAATCTCTCTATTTCTAACCCAATTTTATGTGCTAAAACCCAAGTGGCTCCTTTCTCTTTATTGTCAGTATCATCTATACCAATAACTAACTTTTCCATTTTTGGTGTTATAACCTGACTTCTTCCTAATTTTGAGCCACCACCTTTATTTAATATTTTTATATCAACAACGTTCTCAGCTGTCTTTCTTAACTCAGCTCCAACTCCTGCCCCAGCTAAGCCAGCATAAGTAATATAAATATAGTTATTATCAACTTTAACCTCTTCAATTCCAGCAGCTGATAATGAGGGAACTAACTTTAAATTTTCTTTTCCAACTTTACAAACAAAATGATGCTTATTACCTTCTCTCCATGCAGCTAAAATTAAGGGAGATGTCTTTTTATATTGATAAACTAACCACTCAGAACCATTTGGGCAAGGATGTTCTTCAACAATCTCTACAATATTTTTCTCATAGTTATTTTCTATCATTGCAATTACTCTCTTATACATAACTATTCTACCCTAAATTTTTTAGATATTGCTCTTATTATGTCCCCATCTGAAATAATACCAACCAATTTATTATTTTTATCTAAAACAGGAAGTTGATTTATAATTTCTTTTTTATTAGGTATGTCCATCTTCATTATTGCATCTTTTATAGTTTCATCTTCATAAATAGTTATTACATCCTTTGTCATAACATCCTCAACAGTTGTCTCCAAAGAATACTTATCTTTTATTAGATTATATCCTATATCTGTTGTAGTTATTATTCCTATAACTTTTCCATTCTCTACAACTGGAAGAGAACTTATTTTATGTTTAAGCATCTTCTCAAATGCTTTAACAACTGTCTCGTCCTTACTAATTGTTATAACATCCTTTGTCATTATCTCCTTAACTTTTATATTTAAAATATCCATTGCTATCCCTTCATTATTTCCTAAACATATGTTTAAAGTCCTTATCATATAATTTAGAATAACTATAATGCTTAGGATTTAAAACATCTCCTACAATAATTAAAGCTGTTCTATTTATTCCTGACTCTTTTACTTTATTAGCAATATCTTTCAAAGTTCCAGTTATGATTTTTTCATCTGGCCATGATGCTTTATAAACAACTGCAACAGGAGTATTTTCATCATAATGTTTCTTTAAGCTTTCAACAACTTTATCAATTAATGATACTCCTAAATATATAGCCATTGTTGATTTATGCTTAGCAAGTTCTTCCAACTTTTCTCTTTCAGGAACTTTTGTTCTACCTTCTGGTCTTGTTATAATAACTGTCTGAGAAACATCTGGGAGAGTTAGCTCTATTTTTAAACTTGCTGCTGCTGCAAATAAAGAAGTAACTCCTGGAATAATTTCAACATCAATATTATGCTTTCTTAACTCATCTATTTGCTCTTTTATAGCCCCATATATTGAAGGGTCTCCCGTATGGAGCCTAACAACTTTTTTCCCTTCTTTAACACCCTTAACCATAACATTTACTATTTCATCTAAACTCATCTTTGAGCTATCATAAATTTTAGCATTCTTTTTGTTGTAGTTTAAAAGTTCTCTATTAACTAATGAGCCAGCATAGATAATAATATCTGCTTCCTCTATAGCTTTCTTACCTTTTATAGTAATAAGTTCTTTATCCCCTGGACCTGCTCCAACAATCACAACTTTATTCATAATTCCTACCACATCTAAATTGGAATAACAATAAAATTTACTAAGTAATATTTAATATAATAATGTTGATTTTTTAAATAACAAATATTATTAATATGCAAAAATATGAATATGGTGGTAATGTGCTAACTCCTTGGGAAACACCTGAAACTATAAACTATAAAAGGACTATGGAACAGTTTGGTATTAAAGAGTTTAACTTTGATTTAGACCATCACTTTTTTAGGAGAAAAATTATTTTAGGGCATAGAGATTTTGATAGGATATATAACTGTATAAAAGAGAATAAAGAGTTTGCAGTTGTTAGTGGAATGATGCCATCTGGAAAAATGCATTTTGGACATAAGATGGTTGTAGATTTAATTAAATTCTATCAAAACTATACTGATAAAATATATATCCCAATAGCTGATTTAGAGGCTTATTGGGCAAGAAATATAGATTTTGAAAAAACTAAAAATTTAGCTATAGAGGAATATATTATTAATTATGTTGCATTAGGTTTAGATATTGATAAAGCTTTTATCTATCTTCAATCAAAATATAGTAAAGTTAAGGATTTATCTTTTAGATTTGCTAAAAAAACTAATTGGAGTGAGCTTAAAGCTATATATGGTTTTGGAGGAGATACTAATATTGGACATGTATTTGCACCTCTTATACAAGTAGCTGATATTTTACATCCTGAATTTGATGAAGATTTAAATAAAAATCCTATCCCTGTTGTTGTTCCAGTTGGGTTAGACCAAGACCCTCATATAAGATTAACAAGAGATATAGCTAAAAGAGTAAAGATTATTGAGCCATCATCTACATACCATAGATTTATGAGAGGTTTATTAGGAGGAAAAATGAGTTCATCTAAGCCAGAAACAGCTATTTTCTTAACTGATGAGGAAAAAGAAGTTAAGAAGAAAATATTCTCAGCTAAAACAGGAGGAGGAAAAACATTAGAAGAGCATAAAAAGTATGGTGGAAATCCAGAGGAATGTGTTATATATGAACTATTCCTATATCACCTAATTTTAGATGATAAGGAACTTCTTAATATTTATGAAAGTTGTAAAAAAGGAGAATTAACCTGTGGAAAATGTAAAAAATTGGCTTATAATTTAGTTATTGAATTCCTAAAAAATTTAAAAGAAAAAAGAGAACAAGCAAAAGAAATTGTTAATGAGAAAATTAAAGAAGGAAAAATTTTAGTGTAGGTGATAATAACTATGAAATTTATAGTAAAAACTGGAAGGGGTTTTGAGAATATTGTGATAAATCATTTAAAAAATTTAGTTAAAGAAGATTTTAAAGCTATTCCTTCACCAGATGGATTTCATGGTGTTGTTATTGTTGAGTGTGAAAAAGATATTAGAGATAAAATTTTAGAGATTCCTGAGGTAGAGAGAGTTTTAAAAGTAGATTTTGAAGTTCCAGCAGATTTCAATTCTATTGTTAATACTGCTGAAAAAATAAAAGAATTTATAAATGAAAATGATAAATATGCCGTTGAAACAATAAAAAGAGGAGAAAAAGATTATAATTCAATAGATATAAATAAGGTTTTAGGTGCTAAAATAAAGGATTTAACAAATGCAAAGGTTGATTTAGAAAATCCTAATAAAGTTGTTTATGTTGAGATATTTAAAGATAAGGCATATATATGTATAGAAGGAAAAGATGAACTTAAAAATAGAAAATACTCAAAAGATAAATTAAATGCAAGGAAATTATTTAAAAAGGTTGTTGTTGTTCAAATGCCATATTTGGGTGAAAAGAAGGTATGTAGAAAATTTGGAGAGGCTATTGGAAGAGCAGCTCAGGCATTTGAAATTAGAGAGCTCATTATTGCTCCAAAAGAGAAGGTAGATGCTTATGAACTAATGGAATTTTTAAAAGGTGTGAAAGTAGGACAAGAATCAAGGTATGATATACAAAAAAGAGCTTATCCTTTTGACATAAAGAAAGTTAAAGTTTCTGTCCAAGATTTATATCAGGTTGTTAGAGATAAAAGAAGGAAAAATAGATTAATTATTATTACTGACCCAAAAGGAGATGAGATATATAAAGTGAAAAATAAACTTTTAAAAGATTTAGAAAGAAAAAGAGAAATATTAGTTTTATGTGGTTCAAGAGAAGGGATTCCAAGAGGTTTGTTTAGATTTGCTGATTATGTCTTAGATTTAGCTCCAAAAATGACCTTTGCTACTGAACATACTATTCCAACAGCTTTAACTGCTTTATTCACAATATATAGTGAGAAGTTTGAGAATAATGATAACAAAAAATAAGTTAGATACTATACTGAAAATATTGGATATTGTATTTACAGTAGAAATTATTGTATCATTTATCCTTTCAACATACAATTTTGAATATAGCAACATACTAATATTTTTTGATTATATCTCAATATCTTATTTTACATTTATGTTCTTCTATAACTTAGTTAGAGAAAAAAATAAAATTAATTTTTTTAGGAATATATATAATATAATTGATGGTATTGTTGTTTTTGCATTTGTTTTATACACTCTACAAATATTTTCATCAAAGGCATTTATTGGTTTGAGAGTTATTAATTTACTTAGGATATTAGTTATCCTTAGAGTAATTAAGCTTAGAAATATACAGTATCCAGAGATTATGAACTTTATTACAATACTTATAATATGTTTTATAAGCTCATGTTTTATCTGGATATCAGAAAGTGGCAAAAATCCTAAAATTCATAATTTTTTTGATGCATTCTATTTTACAACTATATCTATAACAACAGTGGGATATGGAGATATAACTCCTGTAACTACTGAGGGAAAATTAATAATTATATTCTCAGTTTTAATATTCATATCTGGGCTATTAACAACATTACAAAAAGCTCTACAAAAGTAAATAATAATTTTATGGCCAAGTTATTAGTTTAGGAACTTCTGGGAGTTTTTTAATTTTTTTCTTTATTATTGGATGCCAATCATCAAAGTTAAATCCATATTGAGAGAGATAACCAACAACCCATCTTGTTAATCCATATCCTGTACATCCTGTCCAAACTTTTCTATTCTTATAATCTTTAATTTTAAATCCTTCCACAAAGTGAGTTCCATGGACATTGGCAGATGTTACTGCCACGCCTTTTTTTTCATTGTATTTCTTTATATAGTAAGGTAAAGCTAACCTCATCTCATACTTTGGGACATCTGGAAACTCTATATCTCTTTCCTCTTTTTTTCTACCTTCTAAATAAAATGGGTCATCTCCCACCTCTACCCAATACTCTAAATCTAATTCCTCAGCTAACTCTTCTCCTACTTTTAAAGTTTTGTCTCTTATTTCTTCAACTACTTCTGGTTTTCCAATCCAAATACACTCTACTCTTAAAAATTCATTTACTCTATCTAATCCTCTTGCTCCACCACCTTCCCATCTATATGTCCATCCACTTCTATCAAAAAACATTATTGGTTTATCAACATCTATAACCTCTTTCTCAAACAACTGATAGAATGGCTCACATTGTGCAGGAGCTAAAACATAACTTGGGTCTCTTAATAAATTTTTTAATTTTTGTATTGGTATCTCTTTTTTAATTATCATCTCATTAACAAAGTCTTCAAAAAGTTCAGGCTCTCTTTTTGGAGGTGAAACATAGTACATTCCTTCTGGTAAGCCCTCCAAATACCTCATCTTATACATAACTTCTAATGGTATTAGCTTAGGTAGTAGAACTTCTACAAAACCTATCTTTTTAATTTTTTCAACTAATAACTCTTCAAAAGCTCTTAATAAGGATGTTATTGGTGGAAGATATATCCACTGTCCTCTTCCAGGAAACTTTTTAACCCATCCAAGTTTTTCAGCTACATCAGTTGGGTCTTCAAAGAACTTAAACTCTCTACTTGGTTTATATTCTTTAACAACTGTTCCAGGAGGAATCTTACAAACCTTTGATGTTAAATCCTCTTTCTCTAATTCTTCTCTAACAAATTTTATAGCTCTATCTATAATGTTTCTTTTTAAATCTCCCTCTTCTAAATTTTCAAAAATTAATATTATCTTGTTATCTAATATCTCACTTTTACATTCTGGGACATTTAATTTTTTGAGATTTTTTATTTTATTATCTTCAATCTCAATAATATATTTATCTACAACAACCTTCCTAACTCCAATTTTAAAATCTTTTCCTAATTTTTGAGCTAATGCTTTTTTTAATCTTATTATAGCATCATGTGCCCTACTATATCTCCCAGAGACAATATTTAAAAATAGTTCTTTTCCACAAATATTATAATCAACTATTTTAGATGCTTCTTCCTCTTTACCTTTTGGAACACCTTTTAAAAATAACTCAGATGAATTTTTTAAAATCTCCTCAATTGCTGCTTTTACTTCTTCATTATCAATATCTTTACTAAAAATTATTTTTCCATTTAAATTAAATTTCATCTCCATATTTAACCCATATCTTAGTTTTTGTCTAAGGATAAAATAAATTTAACAAATATATACCTTTTTATTATAAATTTGTATATTTAAATATATAAATATAAAAAATAATATTATCAATGTAATATATAACAATTATTATTAAACAAACTAAAAATAGCCATATTCTTTATTATTTTATTTTTTAGCTAACCGTTCATTTTGGGCCGGACATAAGCCCTTAGCGCCCTTTCAGTGTCTGGATACTCTGCTGGGCCTCGGGCTCTTAGTGCCGGCAGGCTGAACGCCTCGCCTTATCGGCTCGGCGCTTACACCCCCGGCCTATCCACCCCATCTTCTATGGGTGCCCTCTCGGCCGCCTATTTTCGGGGCGGGTTTCGGGCTTAGATGCCTTCAGCCCTTATCCCTTAGCGCGTAGCTGCCCGGCAATGCCTTGCCAGACAACCGGTAGACCAGAGGCGCCGGCGGCTCGTTCCTCTCGTACTAGAGCCACCTTCCCCTCAGGCGGCCAACACCCCCAGCAGATAGCAACCAACCTGTCTCACGACGGTTTAAACCCAGCTCACGATCCCCTTTAATGGGCGAACAGCCCCACCCTTGGGCCCTGCTGCAGGCCCAGGATGGGAAGAGCCGACATCGATGTAGCAAGCCGCGGGGTCGATATGGGCTCTTGCCCGCGACAACTCTGTTATCCCCGGGGTAGCTTTTCTGTTATCCCTGGCCCCCATCGGTGAGGCACAGGGGTTCGCTAGGCCCGGCTTTCGCCTCGGGGTTGGCCTCTTTTACCAACCCCGTCAGGCCGGCTTTTGCCCTTGCACTCAACGGCGGAGTTCTGACCCGCCTGAGCCGACCTTTGGGCCCCCCTGATGCCTTTTCAGGGGGGTGCCGCCCCAGCCAAACTGCCCACCTGCCGGTGTCCCCCCTCTCGGGGGTTAGGGACGTGGCCATGGGTGGGTGGTGTCCCATGGGCGGCTCCACCGCCCCCGGAGGGGCGGCTTCGACGCCTCCCACCTACGCTGTGCACCCACAGCCACGCCCCAACGACAGGCTGCAGTAAAGCTCCACGGGGTCTTCGCTTCCCGCTGGGGGTCTCCGGCCTTTGCACCGGAATGGTAGGTTCACCGGGCCCCGGCCTGGGACAGTGCGGGTCTCGTTACGCCATTCATGCAGGTCGGAACTTACCCGACAAGGAATTTCGCTACCTTAAGAGGGTTATAGTTACCCCCGCCGTTTACCGGCGCTTCGCCCGGTTGTACCCGGGTTTCACGTACCGGCACTGGGCAGGCGTCGGCCTTGGTACACACCCTTACGGGCTAGCCAAGACCTGTGTTTTTATTAAACAGTCGGACCCGCCTGGCCACTGCGACCTGCGGTCCCGTTAAGGACCGCAGGCACCCCTTCTCCCGAAGTTACGGGGCCAATTTGCCGAGTTCCCTAGGCCGGGTTCCCCCGACACGCCTTAGGATACTCGCCTAGGGGCACCTGTGTCGGTTCTGGGTACGGTCACCGGGAATCCTTGCCCACTCCCTTTTCACGGGCTCCAGGGCTCAGCCGAAGCCCCCTTTCGGGGGCCCCATCAGGCTTTTGCCCGGTTCTCGCCATTACGGCACTCCCCGGGCTTATACCCTTGGCCACCCTGGCAAGGGTGGTCGGCCTACCCCGAAGCGTCGGAAGTGGGCCCTGCGTTGCCGCACGTATCCCGGTGGCACGGGAATATTAACCCGTTTCCCTTTCCCCTCAAGGGAATTACCCCGAGGGTTAGGACCGGCTAACCCACGGCTGACGACCATAGCCGTGGAAACCTTGCCCCTTCGGCGATGGGGATTTTCACCCCACTTTGCTGTTACTACTGCCGGGATTCTCGTTCCCACGAGGTCCACTCGTCCTCACGGACGAGCTTCTACCCTCGCGGGACGCCCCCCTACCGGATCTCCTTTCGGAGCCCCCGGGTCTCGGCGGCCGGCTTAGCCCCCGTTATCTTCGGGGCCCTCGACCTCGGCGGGTGAGCTGTTACGCACTCTTTAAAGGATGGCTGCTTCTAAGCCAACCTCCCCGCTGTCTTAGGCCGAGGACACCCTTCTCATTTACACTTAGCCGGCACTTAGGGGCCTTAACCCGGGTCCGGGTTGTTCCCCTCTCGGACGTACGGCTTACCCGTACGCCCTCACTCGGAGGCTTCGGCGATGACGGGTTCGGAGTTGGACTGGGTGCCGAGGGCTCTCGCCCCCTAAACACCCAATCCGTAGCTCTACCCCGCCATCTACCTAACCTCCGGCTGACCTGCGAGTCATTTCGGGGGGAACCAGCTATCTCCGGGCTCGATTGGCATTTCACCCCTAGACCAGGGTCAGAGGAGCACTTTGAAAGGTAACACCCCTGCGGGCCTCCACCCCCCTTATGGGGGGCTTCACCCTGCCCTGGCCTAGATCGCCCGGTTTCGGGTCGTACGAGTGTGGCTCCAGGCCCTTAAGACCTCGCCCCTCGCCCATAAGGGCTGCGGGCATGTCGGTTTCCCTACGCCTTCGGCCTTTAAGGCCTTAGACTCGCCACACCCGTACACTCCCCGGCCCGTTTTTCGAAACGGACGACATGACCCCGGCATACCTCCCCTCGTACTCCTCCCTCACGGGAGTTTCCTTCGGGGAGGTTACCTTGAGGGCCATGCCATTCTCTACCCACCTGGTTTCAGGCTCTTTTCACCCCCCGTCAGGGGTGCTTTTCAGCTTTCCCTCACGGTACTAGTGCGCTATCGGTCTCGGGACGTATTTAGGGTTGGAGGCCTAATGTCCCCCAGCTTCCCGCGCGATATCCAACGCGCGGTACTCAGGGACATCCCTAAATCCCCAACCGGTTACGCCTACGGGGCTATCACCCTCTATGGCGCCCCATTCCAGGGGACTTCGGCTTCCCGGTGGGGATTTTTTGGGAGCCCTGCAACACCACATCCCCCTACTCTTACGAGCAGGGGTTCAGTTTGCCCTGTGCCGCTTTCCCTCGCCGGTACTTACGGCATCCCGGTTGGTTTCTTTTCCTGCGGGTACTCGGATGTTTCTTTTCCCCGCGTTCCCGCTCCTTACGGAGCGCCCCGAAGGGCAGGAAGTCCCATTCGGGAATCCCGGGATCTAAGGCTGCTTGCGCCTCCCCCGGGCTTATCGCAGCTTGCCACGCCCTTCGTCGGCGCCCGAGCCGAGCCATCCACCAGGTGGGCCAACGGCCCAGCAGAGTATCCAGATTTCACCAGGGCGCTAAGGGCTTATGCCCGGCCCTCATCTTTTATCGGGCCCTTCACCCACAACTTTTTAAAGTTGTGGGCTGCATTTATTTTTTTAGTGGACCCGGTGGGATTTGAACCCACGGCCTCCGGCTTGCAAGGCCGGCGCTCTCCCAGCTGAGCTACGGGCCCACTAATCCTATGAGGCAAGCCCCTCGCTTGGGTTTTCGGTGTCCCTACTGTAAGCCAGCCCAAATTTTTTCTCAGGAGGTGATCCAGCCGCAGGTTCCCCTACGGCTACCTTGTTACGACTTCACCCCCCTCGCCGAACCCAAGTTCGACCCCGCCCTTTCGGACGAGGCCTCACTTGGGCTCGACTCGGGTGGTGTGACGGGCGGTGTGTGCAAGGAGCAGGGACGCATTCACCGCGCCATGGTGAGGCGCGATTACTACGGATTCCGGCTTCACGAGGGCGAGTTACAGCCCTCGATCCGGACTACGACCGGGTTTAGGGGATTTGCTACCCCTTTCGGGGTCGCAACCCACTGTCCCGGCCATTGTAGCCCGCGTGTAGCCCAGGGGATTCGGGGCATGCGGACCTGTCGTTGCCCGCACCTTCCTCCGCCTTTTCGGCGGCGGTCCCCCATGAGTGCCCTTCCCCCGGAGGGGAAGGTAGCAACATGGGGCACGGGTCTCGCTCGTTACCTGACTTAACAGGACGCCTCACGGTACGAGCTGACGACGGCCATGCACCACCTCTCGGCGCGTCTGGCAAGGTCGTCAACCTGGCCTTCATCCTGCCGTCGCCCCTGGTGAGATTCCCGGCGTTGAATCCAATTAAACCGCAGGCTCCACCCGTTGTAGTGCTCCCCCGCCAATTCCTTTAAGTTTCAGTCTTGCGACCGTACTCCCCAGGCGGCGGACTTAACGGCTTCCCTTCGGCACTGCGTGCCCCCGAAGGGCACGCAATACCTAGTCCGCAGAGTTTACAGCCGGGACTACCCGGGTATCTAATCCGGTTTGCTCCCCCGGCCTTCGTCCCTCACCGTCGGACCCGTTCCAGCCGGGCGCCTTCGCCACAGGTGGTCCTCCAGGGATCAACGCATTTCACCGCTACCCCTGGAGTACCCCCGGCCTCTCCCGGTCCCAAGCCCAGCAGTATCCCCGCCAGCCCCGCGGTTAAGCCGCGGGATTTAAGCAGGGACTTACTGGGCCGGCTACGGACGCTTTAGGCCCAATAACAGTGGCCACCACTTGGGCCGCCGGTATTACCGCGGCTGCTGGCACCGGACTTGCCCAGCCCTTATTCCCGGAGCTGTTTACACTCCGGAAAAGCCCTACCAGAGGCAGGGCACTCGGGGTCCCCCCGTCACGCTTTCGCGCATTGCGGAGGTTTCGCGCCTGCTGCGCCCCGTAGGGCCTGGACCCGTGTCTCAGTGTCCATCTCCGGGCTCCCCCTCTCAGGGCCCGTACGGATCGTAGGCTTGGTGGGCCGTTACCCCACCAACTACCTAATCCGCCGCGGCCCCATCCTCGGGCGGCACGAGGCCTTTCGGGGAGGGATCGTTCCAGACCTCCTCCCCTATGGAGGATTAGCCTCAGTTTCCCGAGGTTATCCCCCACCCGAGGGTAGGTTAGCCACGTGTTACTGAGCCGTTCGCCGGTGTCCCCGAAGGGACCCCATGACTCGCATGGCTTAGTCGGACCCCGATAGCAGTGGCCTCCGGCAGGATCAACCGGAATTAAGTGGAGTACGGCCGCAAGAAAGGAAAGACCTTTCTTGCGGGGGCTGGCTTACAGTAGGGATTTCACCAGCCCAAGCGAGGGGCTTGCCTCAGCCCCAACCCTTTTGGATTGGGGACGCATTTCAATTGCATCCAATAGCACAAACCTGATTTTTGTAATGTTTTTAGGATTAAAACAATGTGGGTTATATTTAACATAGTAGTTATAACATAACACTTACAAAAACTAATGACACAAAAAAATAAGATAGTGAAATATATGATTTTAATAATAGCTGAAAAGCCAAGTGTTGCAAAAAAAATTGCTAATGCATTAGGAAAAGCTAAAAAAAAGATAATGAATAATGTTCCATATTATGAAGTAGAAAGAGATGGAAAAAAGATTTGTGTAGCAAGTGCAGTAGGACATCTATTTACATTAATAGAAAAAAACAAGGAATTTGGAAAGTATCCTGTTTTTGATATTAAATGGGCTCCTGCTTATATAGAGAAGGGAAAAGAGTATGTAAAAAATTATATTGATACATTAAAGGAGCTTTCAAAAGATGCTGAAGAGATATATATTGCAACAGATTATGATTTAGAGGGAGAGCTTATAGGATATCATGCATTAAAATACTGTTGTGGGAGAGATAAAGCTAAGAGAATGATTTTTTCATCATTAACTAAGAAAGAACTAATAAAAGCTTTTGAGAATCCTAAGAGTATAGATTATGGACTAGTTGATGCAGGAGAGTGTAGGCATATAGTAGATTGGTATTTTGGAATTAATTTATCAAGAGCTTTAATGAACTCATTGAGGGCTGTAAATAGATGGAAAGTTTTAAGTGTTGGGAGAGTCCAGGCCCCAGCTTTATCCTTCTTAACTGAAAGAGAAAAAGAAATAAAAAACTTTAAGCCAAAACCATATTGGATTTTATATCTCCTATTACAATCATTAAAAGCTTTACATAAAAAGGAAAAATTTTGGAATGAAGAAGAAGCTAAAAAGATATATAACAAAATTAAAGATGAAAAATATGCTGTTGTAAAAGATGTAAAGAAAACTAAAAAAGAGATAAAGCCTCCTGTTCCTTATGATTTAGGAACTTTACAAAGAGAAGCTTACAGTTATTTTAAAATCTCACCTAAAGAGACACAAGATATAGCACAAAAGCTTTATGAGAAAGGACTATGCATACATCCAGAGACACTAATACTATTACCTAATGGAACTAAGAAAATTAAGGAGTTAGATGATGAAGGAGAAATATTATGTTTAAATAACAGCTTAAAACTAACAAAATCCAAATATAAACTTTTAAAAAGAACTGTGAAAGAAAAACTTATAAAAATAACTTTAACTGATGGAACTGAACTTATTACTACAAAAGAACATCCAATTTTGGTTTATAGAAACAAGTTAATATTTATCCCAGCTGAAAAACTAAAAGAAAATGATAAAGTAGTAAAATTAAAATTATCAAATAATAAAGGATTAAATTTGGATAGATTTTCATCTAATTATATGGATAATAATTTAAAGAGGATAGTAGATGGAGATGTTTATATTCAAAAAGTTAAAAAAATTGAAGAGATTGATTATGAAGGAGAAGTTTATGATTTAGTAGTTGAGAAATATCATAACTTTATAGCAAACAATATAGTTGTGCATAACTGTTCTTATCCAAGGACATCAAGTCAAAAACTACCTAAGGATAATGAATACTTAAAATCTATCTTAAAAATTTTAGAAAAAAAACCTGAATATAGCTTATTTGCCAAGGAAATCTTAAAGAACAATTTAAAACCTGTTGAAGGTAAAAAGGATGATGCACATCCTGCTATACATGTTGTAGATATTCCAAAAGAAGAACTTTCAGAAAAAGAAAAGAAAATTTATGATTTAATAGCAAGAAGAACCTTAGCATCTTTCTATTACCCAATGATTAGAGAATATATAAAAGCAATTTTAGATGTAAAAGGAGAAGAGTTTATACTTTCAGGTGCTAAAACCATAGAAAAAGGTTGGTATGAAATTTTTCACTTTCCAAGATATGATGAGATAAATCTCAACCTTAAAAAAGGTGAAAAGGTAAAGATTGACAAAGTTGTTTTAGAAAAGAAAGAGACACAACCTCCTAAAAGATATACATTATCATCTATAATTAAAGAGCTTGAAAAAAGACAGTTAGGGACAAAATCCACAAGAGCAGAGATTATTGATAAATTAATAAAAAGAGGATATGTAAAAGAGGAGAATGGAAGTCTTTATGTTACTGAATTGGGAGAGAGTGTAGTAGAAACTCTAAAAAAGTTTTGTCCTGAAATAGTTGATGAGAAATTAACAAGAGACTTAGAGGAAAAATTGGAGAATATACAATATCAAAAAGTTAAAAAAGATAATGTTTTAAAAGAAACTGAGCAAAATCTTAGAAAAATTTTGGAAGAGTTTAAAAACAAAGAGAAAGATGTTGGAAAATTCTTGTCTGAGAAAGTAGATAAAGATGTTAAAGTTGTTGGACAGTGTGAATGTGGTGGTGATTTAATTTTAATTAGGCATAAAAAAGGAAGGTTTATTTCATGCTCAGAAAAATGTGGAAAAACATACTCTCTACCAAAAAAAGGAAAAATAGAAATTACTAAAAAGAAGTGTGAAGAGTGTGGCTCACCAATATTAAAAATAGAAAATAAGGAAGTTTGCATAAATCCAGAATGTCCATCCAAATCTAACATAAAGGAAAATAAAGAAAATATAGAAGAAAAAGATGAAAAAGTTTGCCCAAAGTGTGGCTCAAAATTGATTATAAAGAAAGGGATATATGGAGAGTTTTATGCCTGTCCAAACTATCCAAAGTGTAAATACACAGAGAGTATAAAAGAAGTTGTTGGTAAATGTCCAAAGTGTGGCTCAAACCTAATTATAAAAGTGGGAAAATATGGAAAATTTATTGGATGTGAGAACTATCCAAAATGTAAATATACTGAAAAAATTAAGAAATAAAATTCATTTTTTCTTTATAAAGTGACCAATAGTGAAATATTCTTCATCTCCTCCTGAGGTGTAGTAATCATAATCCTCTTTATCAGCTGTTAATTTTATTTTTAAAAACTTCTCTAATATTTTTATCTCCTTATCATTTGGTTCTAATTCATATCTTTCAAATTTTCTTAGTACAGTTTCTTTCATTTTCAATTTTTTAGCCAATTCTTCAATTGATAGTCCCATTTTTTCTCTTGCCTCTCTTATTACATCTCCATAATCCTCTCTTAAATCTGGAAGAGTATCAAATAAATCTCTATATGGTTTTTTTCTTTTTTGGTAAGTTGTTGATGATGTTATTAATTTTTTCTTTTTACCAATTCTTGAATAAGTTTTAGGAGTTTTACCAAACTTAGCACAATCTTTACATACTTGCATTTCAACTCCTTCAATACTTACTTTATAGAGTTTATCAACTAATTTCCCACACAATTCACAAGTCTTCATAACTTTTACCTAAAATAATTGTTTTGTAAAACTTTATATAGTATATCGTATATATAATTTTAACAAAACAAAATATTTATAGTGATAGTCATGACAGAAGAAAAAAAAGAAATAAAAATAGAGGTTCCTACTGATTTAGTTGAGAAAATAGAAAAGCTATCTGATTTTTTAAATAAAATTAAAAAGAAAGAAGTAATTAGCAAAGATAAAGTTGAGGAAATGTTAAAGATTTTGGATGAAATTAAACAAAGATTACCAAAGTTAGAGGTAGATTTAGAAAAAATTATGAAAGCATTAGAAGGAACTGGTAGTGAAGTAAAATTAACATTTAATGAGTTAAAATTAGATGGAGAAATTAGCTTAAAGATAATACCATTAGTTAAAGAAAAGAAAAAAGAGGAATAATATTGAAGTTTGAAGATTACTTAAATTATATTTTTTTATTTCAAGATGTAATAAAAGAAGGAAATTTAAAATTTGAGATTAAAAATCTCTTTTGTATTGTTGTTGATAACAAAACTATTTTAATAAATATATTGGATATTAAAAATTTAAAAAAGATAGTTAATCTTTTATCTATTTTACAAGAAGAGAGAAACAAAAAAAAAGATATTGATATTGTTGAGAAGTTAAAAGAGTTTAGAGAATTATTAAAATATTTGAACAATATAGGAAAAAAATTTAAAGACAACAAAAAGAAATTAATATTTTTATATAAAAATAGAGAGTTGTTCATCTTAGGAGAAGGTGGAGGAATATTTATAAAATACGCAAAAATTAATAAATTTGCTCTACTATCATTTATAAAAGAATTTTTAGAGAAATAGAATAAAGAGGGAATATATGTTAGAGCAAATAAAAAGAAATACTGTTGAGATTGTTAGTGAAGAAGAACTTAAAAAAATTTTAGAAAAAGATGAAAAAAAGGCATATATTGGTTTTGAGCCAAGTGGAAAGATACATTTAGGACATTATCTCCAAATAAAAAAAATGATGGATTTAGAGAAGGCAGGATTTGATATAATAATTTTATTAGCTGACTTACATGCATATCTAAATCAGAAAGGAACATTAGAAGAAATTAGAAAGATAGGAGAATACAACAAAAAAGTTTTTGAAGCTATGGGATTAAAAGCAAAATATGTATATGGAAGTGAATTCCAATTAAACAAAGATTATACATTAGATGTCTATAAGTTGGCTTTAAAAACAACTTTAAAAAGGGCAAGAAGAAGTATGGAGTTAATAGCAAGGGAAGATGAAAATCCTAAGGTAGCAGAAGTTATTTACCCTATAATGCAAGTTAATGACATAAAACATTTAGATGTTGATGTAGCAGTTGGAGGAATGGAGCAAAGAAAAATCCACATGTTAGCAAGAGAACTTTTAGATAAAAAAGTTGTTTGTATCCATAACCCTGTCTTAACTGGATTAGATGGAAAAGGTAAGATGAGCTCATCTAAGGGAAATTTCATAGCTGTTGATGACTCACCTGAAGAAATTAAAAGTAAGATAAAGAAAGCTTATTGTCCAATTGGAGTAATAGAAAATAATCCAATATTGGAGATAGCAAAATACTTTTTAGAGTATCCTTTAACAATAAAAAGACCTGAGAAGTTTGGGGGAGATTTAGAAATAGAGAGTTATGAAAAGTTAGAGGAATTATACAAAAATAAGGAGATACATCCATTAGATTTAAAAAATACTGTTGCAGAAGAATTAATAAAAATTTTAAAACCAATTAGGGAGAAATTATGAAAGTTGTTATTATTGGTGGAGGAGCAGCTGGATTAACAACAGCATCAACAATAAGAAAATACAACAAAGATATTGAAATATATGTAATAACTAAGGAGAAGGATATAGCTTATTCTCCATGTGCAATTCCTTATGTTATTGAAGGGAAAATAAAGAGTTTTGATGATATTATAATGCACACTCCTAAATATTACAAAGAAAAGAAAAATATTAACATATTAACTGAAACAGAGGCAGTAGATATAGACAGTAAAGAGCAAAAAGTTAAATGTGTAAAAGATGGGGAAGAGATTATTTTAGATTATGATTATTTAGTATTGGCTACTGGCTCCACTCCATTTATTCCTCCAATTGATGGAGTTAATTTAGAAGGAGTATTTACTGTAAAGAATATAGAAGATGGTAGGAAAATTTTAGAGTATATGAAAAAATGCAAGAGAGTTGCTGTTATTGGTGCTGGGGCTATTGGTTTAGAAATGGCCTATGCCTTTAAAAAAAGAGGATTAGATGTCTTAGTTGTTGAAATGGCTCCACAAATTTTACCAAGATTCTTAGACCCGGATATGGCAGAGATTGTTCAGAAGTATTTAGAGGATGAAGGAATTAAATTTATATTATCTAAGCCATTGGAGAAGATAATTGGTAAGGAAAGAGTAGAAGGGATATGTGTAGATAAAGTTGTTTATGATGTAGATATGGTTATTCTTTCTACTGGTGTAAGACCAAATATTGAATTAGCTAAAAAAGCAGGAGTAAATATTGGGAAGTATGCAATAAAAGTAAATGAAAAGATGCAAACATCTATAAATAATATATATGCTGTTGGAGATTGTGTTGAAGTTATTGATTTTATAACAAAAGAAAAAACTTTATCACCTTTTGGTTCAACTGCTGTTAGGCAGGGAAAAGTTGCAGGATTAAATATAGTGGGGAGAGAAGCTAAATTTACCCCTGTATTGAATTCAGCTGTTAGTAAGATAGGTAAGTTGGAAATAGCAGGGACTGGATTAACTGCTTTCTCAGCAAATTTAAAAAGAATTCCTGTTGTAGTTGGAAAAATAAAAGCTCTCAGTAGAGCAAGATACTATCCTGGTGGAAAAGATTTATATATAAAATTAATATTTGGAGACAACAGAAAAATATTAGGTGGGCAAATAGTTGGATATGAAAGAGTTTCTGAGAGAATTGATTTAATAAGTTTAGCTATTAGAAATGGTTTAACTGTTGAGGACTTATACTTAGGGGAATACTGTTACTGTCCTGCAACAAAGATGGTTAATGAGCCAATATCATTAGCTGCTGAGGATGCTCTAACTAAATTTTAAAAACTTTTTTTGTGTTCATTATGATTATAACTGTTGCCTCTGGAAAGGGAGGAGTTGGAAAGACAACTACATCTGCAAGTTTGGCTGTTGCATTGGCTAAGTTAGATAAGAAGGTTTTAGTTATTGATGGAGATATTTCTATGGCTAATTTAGGGATACTCTTTAATTTAGATAAGAAAAAACCTTCTTTACATGAAGTATTATGTGAAGAGTGTGATGTTAGAGAAGCAATTTATAAGCATAAAACAGGAGTTTATGTATTACCAACAAGCTTATCATTAGAAGGTTATAAAAAGGCAGATATTGATTTATTTCCAGATGTTGTCAATGAGATAGCAGATGATTATGATTATGTCATTATTGATGCACCTGCTGGATTAAATAGAGAGATGGCTACACATCTTGCAGTTGCTGATAAACTTCTTTTAGTTGTGACTCCTGAGATGTTCTCTATTGTAGATGCAGTAAGATTAAAAGAATCTGCTGAAATGGCTGGAACTCCTCTTTTAGGGATAGTTTTAAATAGAGTTGGAAGAGATTTTGGTGAGATGAGGAAGGATGAAATAGAGTTTTTAATAAAAGGGAAGGTTTTAGTAGAAATTCCAGAGGATGAAAATATAAGAAATGCAGCTTTAAAAAAGATGACAGTTCTTGAATATAAAAAGAATTCTCCAGCTTCATTAGCATATTTAAGATTAGCTTCCATAATAGCAGGAGTACCATTGGATATAGAAATTCCAATTGTTAGAAAAAAAGAGAGTTTAATTGATAAAATAAAAAAACTAATTTTTAGATAGTTATGATTTATAAAAAAATAGCCAATCTAAATAAAGAATTTAAACTATTAAATGAAGAGAAGATATTATTAGGAACTGATGGAAGTGTAACAAATATATTGGAGATTTTATTTGAAGATGAGTGCAAGGTTAAAACAATAAATCAGTATATTAAAGATAATATAAATTATAGAGAAGTTATACTTAAAGTTAGAGATGTTCCATTAGTTTATGCTATTTCAAAGACACCATTTGAAAATATAGAAGATGATTTAAGAGATGAGATAAAGAGGGATTTATTATCAGCAGATATACCAATTGGGAAAATTATAAAAAAGTATAATTTAGAGACAAGAAGAGAGATTAAAGAAGTAGGGATAAAAAAATTAGATAATTATCTAAAAAATTTACTAAAAACTAACTATGACTATCTCCCAAAAAGAACTTATAATATAATTTATAAAAATAAGATTTTAATGGAAATTTGTGAAATTTTTGCAATTAGAGGGAGATTATGAAAGAAGCTATGTTTTATGAAAAATTAAATGGAAATGTTAGATGTTTATTATGTCCAAGATACTGTATAATTCCAGAGGGAAAAGTTGGTTTTTGTAGGAACAGACAAAACATAAATGGCAAGTTATATGCTATTGGATATGGAAAAGTGTGTTCATTAGCCATAGACCCAATAGAGAAGAAGCCACTTTATCATTTTTATCCAGGGACTAATGTTTTATCATTAGCGATAGCGGGATGCAATTTTAGATGTATGCATTGTCAAAATTGGCAAGTTTCTCAAGTTTCTCCTTTGGATGTTCCATATAAGGAGATGTCTCCAGAGGATGTTATTAATCTTGCTAAATATTACAATTCTCCAGGAGTTTGTTATACTTATACAGAGCCAACAGTATATTATGAGTTTATGTATGACACATCTAAATTGGCTCATGAACATAATTTATTCAATGTTATGGTTACAAATGGATATATAAATGAGGAACCTCTCAAAATTCTGCCAATGGATGCTATGAATATAGATATAAAAGGTAATGAGAGATTTTATAATGAGATATGTAAAGCTGAATTAGAGCCTGTTTTAAAAACTTGTAAGTTGGCTAAAAAATTAGGTATTTGGATTGAGATAACTAACCTTATAGTTCCTGGCTATAATGATAATTTAGAAGATATAATGTTTATTATTGAATTTGTTAGAGATGAGTTAGGGAGAGAGGTTCCTCTTCACTTTACAAGATTTCATCCAGATTATAAACTGTTAGATGTTCCACCAACACCAATAGAAACATTAGAAAAAGCAAGAGAATTAGCTTTAAAAGCTGGTTTAAAGTATGTTTATATAGGAAACGTTCCAGGACATGAAGGAGAACATACTTATTGTCCAGAATGTGGAGCCTTGTTAATTAAAAGAGATATATTTAATATAGAGTTTGTTAATTTAGATGTAGAAAATAAAGAATGTATAGTTTGTGGAGAGAAAATAGATATTATATTATAACCATTTATCCAAAGTTATTTTTTCTTTATAGTAGTTTATTTTTTGTGGATAGAAAGAAATTTCTCCATATTTTCCACCACCACCAGGAACAATATATATTTTATTTTCTCTGAATAGTTTTATTGTATTTGCTACTCTATCATTTATATTTTTTAATTCTTCTATATCAACATTTATCAAAACATTTATCTCATTTTTGTATTTTTCTATAAATTTTTCCCAAATTGTTTGGACAGTTTTTGTTAGAACACCTCTATTGTAAGTTAAACTTATAATTTCTGCCAATGGGATGATATGGATATACTTTGCTCTAAAAGTTGGATGTTCTACTTTTCCATCACTTAGTTCAAGGACTCTATCATAAACACCCTTTTTTACTCTTCCACCACATTCAGGACATTTCCAATTAAATTTTTTAGCATCATCTAATTTAAACTTAATATAACATTTAGAGCAAGCAGTTAAATGATACTTTCCCAACTCTGGGAATAGGCCAACATTACTAACAACTTTTTTATGTTTAATAGCCTTTTTTATCCCCTCAAAATTTTCCTCAATATTTCCAATACTATCAACTTTTAAAATGTTGAACTCTCTTCCTAATCTATGTGGATGATATGAATGTGCATCAGAGTTTGACAAAAAAACAAACTCTCTCAATTCTTTAATCATATCAGCCATTTTAGTATCAGCAGATAAACCCAACTCAATAAAATCAGGTTTTTTTTCATAACATTGATAAATTGAATCAAAAGTTTTATAGATAGATGTCCAAGGAGTAAAAGCATGAGCAGGCCCTATTAATCCATCAACATCTCTTACAAAATCTAAAATTTCTCTTCCAGACAAATAGACTTTTGGCCTTCCTTCTGTATCTAAATCTTTTGAGTATCTTTTAAATTTCTCTCTTAGTTCTTCCACTTTCTCTATAGAAGGTAAAATTATAAGATGATGAACTCTATCCTTATCCTCAACCTCAGTAGTTAATATAATTTCTCTATCTTTAAATTTTTTAATTTCTTCTAAGTATTTTGGATTTAAGCAGTCTCCTGTTCCTACTATATCTAAACCCTTAATTTTACTGTATTTTAGTATATTCTCTATATTCATATCTTTTGAAGTTCCACCAGAATATTTAGAATGAATATGAAAATCTACATTTACAAGCATTTACATCCTCTCAGGACATTCTATTCCCAATAAATTTAATCCAGTTTCAATAGTATTTTTAGTTTTTTCAACAAGATATAATCTAAATTTCTTTAAATCTTCATTACTTTCTTTTAAAATAGGACATTTTTCATAGAATTTATTGAATATTTTAGCTAATTCTATTAAATAGTTGGCTAATAAAGAAGGCTTTTTATTTTTAACAACTTCCTCAACAGCATATCTAAATTCATATATTTGCTTTATTAGTTCTTTCTCTTCTTTACATAAATCTACTTTTTTAAGTTCTCCTTTGTCTTTCTCTAATAATCTTATACATCTAACATATGCATACTGTATAAATGGACTTCCAGATTTTTCAAAATCTAATGCATCCTCCCATTTAAATATAAAAGATTTTTCAGGAGAAACTTTAACAATATTGAATCTAACAGCACCAACTGCTATTTTTTTTGCAATATCCTCTGATATATTTCTTTTTTTACATTCCTCTAATGCTCTTTTATATGCCTCCTCCAAAAATTCATCTGTTGAAATAAATCTACCTCTTCTTGTGCTCATAGAGCCCTCTGGAAGAGAGATAAATTCATAAAACACTATCTCAGGAACATCTGAATTTAACAACTTTAAAGCACATTTTAACATTTCAGCAGTTAGTTTATGGTCTGCTCCAAGAACATCAATACACTTTCCTTTTTTTATTTTATCAAAGTGATAAGCTATATCTCTTGTAGTGTAGAGAGTAGTTCCATCTTCTCTTGTTAATACTAATCTTTTTTCAATGCCAAAATCTTCTAAATTTAATTTTAACACATTTCCTTCTTCCTCAACTTTTCCAGTTTCTTTTAACATCTCTAAAATCTCATAAACTAACCCATTTTTTATATAGTTACTTTCCCAAACAAATACATCATGTTCTATATTTAGGTTATTTAGAGTTTCTTTAATTCCATCTAAACAGTATTCAACAGCAAACTTATACTTTTTAGTTATTTCATTTTCTATATTATTTTTTAATGAGTTCTCATACTCTACCATTAATTTTTTAATTTCATCCTCTAAATCTTTATTTTCTTCCAATAACTTATTAATTTTTATATATATCTCTGCTATGGCATGGTCTTTCTTTTTTTCTTTGTCCAAAGTAAATTTTTCTAATCCCAAAACTACAAGAGCCATCTGTCTGCCCATATCATTGACATAGTAGTGAGTTTCAACATCATAGCCATAAAATTTAAATATTCTCTTTAAACTATCTCCAATTATTGCATTTCTTAAATGTCCTATATGAAGAGGACCATTAGGATTTGCTGATGTGTGCTCTAAAATTATTTTTTTATTCTTTTTTTCAAATTTTGTATCTAAATATTTAGCTATCTCAAAATAATCTAAATAGAAGTTTATATATCCTCCAAAAACCTTTATATCTTCTACTCCTAAAATGTTCTTTTCTTTTAGTTTTTTAGCAATCTCTTCAGCAATTTCCTTAGGATTTTTTTTCAATTCTTTTGCTAATTTAAATACATTTATACAATAATCTCCCATATCAATATTTGGTGTTTTATCTACTTTTGCATCTAAAAATTCCTTAACATTTTTTTCAATCTCTCTTTTTATATCCATAAATCTCCCTCATTTTATTGTTATTTTTGCATTTAAGAATACTGGACCTCTAACATCAATAACTTTATTTTCTCCCATAATTTGCTTTAAAGCAAGTTCGTCAATTTTTAGATTTATATCACTTAAACTTCTAACAATTGGAACTCTAAAACTAAATTCATCAATATTAGATAAAAGAGCCTCCTCAATTTTAGCTGTTAATTTTAGAATAACACTTTCAATATACTTAATATTTAAGCAAACTCCTTCTTCTTTAGCTTTTTTTAGTATCTTTTTATACTCTTCTTTAATTCCTTCCAAACTTTCAGGAATTCCATATATATTTCCATCATAGATATAGATATCATTTAAAACAGCAGGACCAAGAAGTTTTTTACCTTCTTCTTTTTCATAGATATTGACAATAATCTCTCTTTTTTCAGAGTTGAACATTAGTTCTTTAACTATATCTATGGAGCAGGGAGCCTCTAAATCTTTATTTTCAATACATTTATTTATTATTTCATAAGAAAACTGGTAGAGTTCATCTAATATTGGATATTTATCAACTTTAATTAATTCAGCTATTTCTTTATCATCTAATCTGTAATCATAGAATTGAGGATACACCATCTTTCTAACGTCATCGTAGTTGTATAGAATCATTGCCAATCTTTCTACACCTAAACCTAAGTTCATAACTGGGACATCTATATTGTAGTTGGATAAAGCTATTGGACAATAAACTCCAAAAGTTGCAACTTCTAACCAACCTATTTTAGGATGATATGCATAAACCTCTGTCTGTGTTTCAGGGACATAGTATTTACTTCTTTTTTCATCTAATTTAAATTTAAATCTTTCAAATCCAAACTGTCCTAATAAAGCTTCTGCAACAGCCTTACCATCATCTACATTTACATCTTCTCCAACAATAACACATGAAGCAGAATGATAACTCATAAGGTGACTCCTATCTTCTCTCTGTTCTCTTCTAAAACATCTATCAATTGAGAATAATTTTAAAGGTAATTTTCTTTTTTTAATTAATGAGCTTATAGTAATAAACCATCCAGAGGTCATATGGCTTCTTAATGTTAAATCTGTTGGAAGAGGTTTTAATTCTTTAAACTCAGGAAAAGCCTTTTCTAAAATTTTCAATGAAAGTTCATCTGATATATTTAGAGATTTAGCAATCTCTAAAACTAAATCATCTCCATCAATTGCTCCTTTTTTATATAGATGAAGTGTCTCTCTTAACTTTTCTTTTTTCTCATCATCTAATTTAACTCCTAAACTTTCAATAATCTCAATTTTTTCATTACTTATACCTACATCAGGTCTTGGTAAGCCTGCTAAATAAAAACATCTATCTAAGACAGCCAAAGCTTCTGGACCAAATTGATTATAAATATCTCTTTCAGATACTATAATTGGATTTATAACTTCTTCAAATCCCATTCTTAAATAAGCTTGTCTTAATCTTTCAATAGTTTCCATAACAGGATGAACTTTTCCAAATTCTATTTTTATTCTTGGATATCTTTGGTTTATATGTTTCTCTTTTATTAGTTCCTTACTTTTTAACCAAGCTTTTTCAAAATCTTTTTTAGCAAGATTTTTAATTTCTTCAAACATTTTAAACCCCTCTAAGTGAAAGGTTATTAGCAAAAAAATTATATATTTATCAAATAGATATAATCTTTTTAAAAATAATTTATCTGATATAAAAAAATTTTATAAGGGGATACAATTTGCTACCAAAAGATACATTGAAAAAGGATATGTTTGCAGAATTTACACTTAATAAATCTTTTAACACATATAAAGGTAGAGTGTTAAAGGCAGATTTTAACAGTCCATTGGAAGGAGTTGTAGTAGTTAATAGAAAAGACCAAATATACTTTTATCCTCTTTTAGCTTTGCATATGATTAAGCCAACAAATTGTTTTCCAACAAATGTGATTCCTAAAACATCTCTTCCAGTTAATCCTAAGAATATTCATATAAAAGAAGCATTATCAAGAATTGTAGGAAGGACTGTTAAAATATTCTATGAAAATCCAAAAACATCATATTTAGGTAGATTATTAGGATTTACAAGAGGTTGTTTTTCTTGGAGTTTGGTTATGGAAATACATGGAGAAATTTATATCTTCTTAAATCCTGATTATATGATGTATTATGGGACAGTTTGGAAATTTTTAAAAAATAACCCACCTTATGAAAGACCCAAATTAATGAATATAACCAAGACGGCACAATATTTAAAGAGATGTTTATTAGAAGATGTTAAGATTGAATCAAGTTATCCAAGAATAAATATAGATAATAAGGTGTTTGTATATCCTTATGGTGTTGTTGGAGAAGATGACTATTTAAAAGAAACAGTAATGGAAATATTAAAAGAGAAAGAATTTTTATCCTAAAATTTAAATTTTAGAAGGTAATAATATGAGAGCTATATCTATATTAAGTGGGGGATTAGATTCAACAGTAGCAACTCTAATAGCTAAGAAAGAAGGTTATGATATTTTGGCATTGACTTTTAACTATGGACAAAAAGCTGCTAAGAGAGAGATAAATTCTGCAAAAAAGATAGCTGAAATTTTGGGAATAGAGCATTTAGTTATTAACTTAGATTTTGTTAAAATGTTTAAAAAAAGTGCTTTAATAACAAACAAAGACATTCCTAAGTTAAAAATAGAGGATTTAGACAAAGATATTGTTTATGAAACTATGAAAGCTGTTTGGGTTCCTGCAAGAAATGTAATATTTTTGGCTATTGCAGCAGGTTTTGGTGAAGATAGAGATGCTAAAAAAATATTTATTGGAATAAATAAAGAAGAAGGAACAACATTTCCAGATAATACATTAGAGTTTATTGATAGATACAACAAGGTTTTAGAGTTGGGGACATTAAACAAAATTAAAATTGAAGCACCTCTTTATAATCTAACTAAGGAAGAAATAGTTAAATTAGGAAAAAATTTAGAAGAAGAGTTAAATGTTGAAATTTTGAAGTATTCATATTCATGTTATAAAGACAATGGAGAGGACTTTTTACATTGTGGAGAATGTGAAAGTTGTGTAAGAAGAAAAAGAGCATTTATATTAGCTAATGTTAAGGATGAGACAAAATATATTAAATGAAACTTTAAATTAAAATAAATATCCTCAAAAAACTGAGGATTGTATTATTTGAGATATTAATGAAAAGTAAAACTACAAAAAGAAGGTTAAAAACATTAAAATAAATAAAACTAAATCATTTCAATAAATGCCTCTAATCTTGTTTTTAGTTGTTCTCTATCACTTTCAGAGTAATCTGTCTCAATTCTAATAATAGGAATTCCTTCCTCTTTTAAAGCATCCTCTACTTTTTTTCCTTCAATATTGAATGTATGACAGTATTGTAATGTGTAATAAACTACTCCATCAACATCTAACTCTTTAACTAATCTTTTTATATTTTCAATTCTTTCATCATTTTTATATCTGCAAGCACAAGGAATTTTGAAGTATCTTTTTGCAATATCCTCTATACTATAACCTTCAACAAAATTCTCAAAATATCTTGTTCCAGTACAACTTTCTTCCCCAACAACAACTCCACCAACTTCTTCAATTAATTCAACAATTTTATTGTTCCCTGCAACCATAGGACATCCAGTTATTAAAATTCTTTTTCCATCATAACCTTCTCCTTTCTTAACTCTTTCCTCTAACTCTTTAATTAAATCTTCTAAGATTTCTATTGTATCATCAATATCCAACAAATAAGCAAATTGGAATAATTTTAAAACATCTAATCCTTTTATTGGAGCTGGTTTATTCTTTCTTAATTCATAGAGTTTATAAAATAATTCTCTAAGTTTATTTACTTTATCTACTGCTTCTTTTAATTTTTCTTCAGTTATTTTATTTCCTGTCTCTTTCTCAACTAATTCTTTTAACTTTTCAACTTCTTTTATCCAGATTTTTAAAGAATCCTCATCTTTCATATGAGGAAGATGCATAATATGCATAGGAACCATTTTTTCCATCAATTCAAACATCTTCTTTTTACCTTCACAAGTAGTTTCTCCAATAACTATATCTGATGCCTCAAAATAAGGGCATGATTTTGCTTTTTTAAATCCATAAGATGATTTTATTAAAGGGCAGAGATTTCTTGGTAAATCTTCTTCAGCTATTGGGATTGTATCATTTTTACCCCCACACAAACCTACTGGAATTGCATTAGCAGCTAATATAATCTCTATTGGAACATAAGCACAAAACATACCAAAAACTTTTCTACCTTCTTCTTTTTGTTTGTAGAGTTGTTCTTTTCTATTCTTGAATTTTTCCATTAACTTTTCAATTGCTTTTAGTTTCATAAATCTCACCAAAAAGTAGTTTGTAAATTTTTTATTATTATTGAAAATATATGTTTAGCTATTAGAAAATTTAATATCCTAAAAGAGCAGCACCAACACAACACACAATTTGTGGCTCATTTGGAACAAAAATATTTTTGTCTATTCTACTTTTTAATTTCTCAACAAATATTTTGTTTTTTGCAACTCCTCCACTAAACACAATATTATTAATTTTTAATCTATTAATCATTGGAATAACTCTATCTATTATACTATCATAAACTCCCATTAAAATTTCTTCTTTTGGAACTTTTTTAGATAGTAAGCTTATTATTTCACTTTCAGCAAAAACAGCACACATTGATGATATTTTGGCAGATTTTTCTGATTTAATTTTATTAATATCTTCCTTTTTGATTTTTAAGATATCTAATGCCTTCTCTAAAAACTTTCCTGTTCCTGCTGCACATTTATCAGATAGAATAAAGTCCAAAACATTTCCATCTTTATCAATTTTTAAAACCTTTGTATCTTGCCCTCCAATATCTAAGACACCATCAGCCTCTTTAAAAAAATAATTTGCACCTTTTCCCAATGCTATAACTTCTGGAACTACCTTATCAGCAAAACTAATTTTATGCCTACCATATCCAGTTGCTATAATTTTGTCTATTTGATATTTTTCCTTAATGTCTTTAACAATTTTTAATAATGTATCTTCATCAATAACAACTCCAATATCTATAATATCATAAAAAACTATTGAATTCTCTTCCATTCCTACAATTTTTGTGGTTGTTGAGCCAACATCTATACCTAAAATCATCTATATCACAATATATTATTGTTATTAACAATAAAATTAATAAACTATTAAACTAAACTATTAACTATTAGATAAACTATTAAAACCTACTTATCAGCTAAATTAATATCTTAGCTGAAAACTCTTTTTTGATTATTTAATGTTTTTAATTTATTTAAAAGGTGAGATTTTGAAAATAGCTATTATAGGAGCTTCTGGGAAAGTAGGGAGTGCAACTGCTGTTTTGTTAGCTAAGGAGCCATTTATGAAAGATTTGGTTTTAATTGGAAGAGAAAAATCATTAAATAAATTAGAAGGTTTAAAAATGGATTTGTATGATGCAGTTGCAGGAGCAAGAAGTGATGCCAATATCTATGTCTCAACAGATGAGAATTTAAAATGTGTTGAAGATTGTGATATTGTTATAATAACAAGTGGAGTGCCAAGAACTGAAGGTATGAGTAGAGTTGAATTAGCAAAAATTAATGCTAAGATTGTTAAAAACTATGTAAAAAAAATTTCTGAAATAACAGATACAAAGATTTTTATGATAACTAATCCAGTAGATGTTATGACTTATAAGGCATATATTGAATCTAGCTATAATAGAGAGCAGGTTTTTGGTTTAGGAACTCACTTAGATTCTTTAAGATTTAAAGTAGCTATTGCCAAGTTCTTTAAAGTTCATATTGATGAAGTTAGAACAAGAATTATTGGAGAACATGGAGAAACAATGGTTCCTTTATTATCTGCTACATCAATTGGAGGAATTCCTATAGAGAAATTTAATAACTTCAAAAATTTACCTCTTGATGATATTATTGAAGATGTGAAACATAAAGGAGAAAAAATTATAAAATTAAAAGGTGGCTCTGAATTTGGTCCTGCCTCTGCAATAGTTAATGTAGTTAGATGCATAGCAAACAATGAAAAGAGATTATTAACACTCTCTACATATTTAGATGGAGAATATGGACTGAAAGATTTATGTATAGGAGTTCCTGTAAAAGTAGGTAGAGAAGGAATTGAAGAAATTGTTGAGATTGAGCTAAAAGAAGATGAAAGAAATGCTTTTTTAAAATCAGCTGAAAGGATAAAAAAATACTGTGAGGAGGTTAAATATATATGAATTGGAAAATTGAATTAGCAAGAATTTTAAAAAATCTAAATGCATTTAAAGGTTCAAGACCTCTTTTAGATACTCCTACTTTATTAATGGTTAAGAGTATATGTAGAGATGAGATTAATGAAGATATAAAAAGTTATTTAACAAAAAAATTAAAAGAACTAAATTATGAGATTGTTGATGATATTGATGAAATTGAAGAGTTTGTAGAAGGAATACATAATGTTTTAAGAGGGGAAGATACATATTTGGACTTTTTAGGATTTGAAAAAGTTAAAGAAGGATTTTTAAATATTGGATGTGAATGTGACTATGTTATTGGAAAAAAAGGTAATCTTATGGTAGGACTTACTCTATATTATGACAAAATTAGAAAAAATCCTAAGTTTATAGAGGCTGTTGCTCTTTTAAAAGAAATAGAATAATTATTTTGGAAGAATCATTTTTCTAATTTTTTCAACATTTTTTATATATTTTTTATTAAAGATTTTTGAGATTCTTTCAATTGCATTAAGTAATAAAAGAAGTTGCTCTAAATAGATATACAAATCTCCACTATAAACCATAATTTTATAATCTTCATACATTATCTTAGCTATTTGTCCTGGATTTTTTCCTGTTGCTCTCAAATTTAATATTATTTGTAAGATTTTTAAATGTTCATCTACTCCTTCAAATTCCATTATAATCTCTGTCAATAAATCTTTAATTTGCTTTTCTGATATTTTTCCAAAGTTTTCTTTTATTATCTCCAAAGCATCAAAGAATCTTATTGGTAAATTAATATTTAACATTTGGTTTAATTTATTCCTCAAAGTTGGAGATAAATAAACATTTTCAAAAGGCATAATCTCAATAATTAACTTTAAGATATCTTCATTTTTTAAAATACTCTCTTTAATTTTTTCAGCTACTTTTGGATATAAAAAGGATAATGCAACAGCCCTACCATAGTTAGTTATATCTCTATTTTTAACCATACCATACTTTTGTAGGTTTTCTAATATCTTAGTTGTTGAGAATGATTTACCTATATATGGGACTCTTTCAATATCTTTTATATTTGCTGATAGAGTAGCTAAGATTTGCTCTTCTTCTTCATCTTCTGTCCATTCCACTTTTATATCTTCTGGCTTAGATGTTAATAGTTTAAAAGCTACTTCATCCTCACTCTCAACCATCTTAGCATGATACTTTTTCCCTATCTCTACTAAAAGATAAACTTTCCCTAACTCATGCATCCCCTTCCTTCCAGCTCTTCCACACATCTGTTGGAATTCAGATGGTGTGAGCCACTCTCCCCCCATAGCCAAACTTTCCAATATAACAGTTGAAGCTGGAAAATCAACACCAGCAGCTAATGCAGCAGTTGTAACCACACATTGAATTCTTTGCTTAGCAAAATCTTCCTCCACCTTCCTTCTTCTAAAATAATCTAAACCTGCATGATAGTAATCTGCTTTAATTCCTTTTGATTTTAAAGCTCTTGCAATCTGTTCTGCTCTTCTCCTTGAATATGTAAAGATTAAGCACTGTCCCCTATAACTATACTTAGAGATTGTATTCCACTCTTTTTTAACAATCTCCTTAATTATATTTATTTTATTGAATTCATTTTTACAAAAAATAAGATGCCTCTCCAATGGAACAGGTCTTCCATTATATAAAACTAAATTAGCCCCCAATTTTTTTGATAGTTCTTTTGGATTTCCAATAGTTGCAGATAAATAAATCTTTTGAGCATCTTTAAACTTCTCTCTTACTCTACCAATTAATCCATCTAATCTCGCTCCTCTCTCCTCTAAATTTAAAGAATGGACTTCATCAATTACAACAGTTCCAACATCTTTAAGTTTATTTGCCCTTATTAAATAATCTATTCCTTCATAAGTTCCAACGATTATATCCGCATCTAATGAAGTATTAATATCCAACTTTTTTCCTATTCTTCCCATTCCTACTCTTAAAGCTACTTTAAATCCTAATTTTTCATATCTTTCTTTAAATTCTAAATACTTCTGATTTGCTAATGCAACTAAAGGAACTAAAAATAAAAATTTCTTTTTCTTTTCAATTAAATTCTTGATTCCTGCTAACTCTCCAATTAATGTTTTTCCTGATGATGTTGCTGAAACAATTAGCAAATCTTTTCCTTTTAATAATCCAGCCTTAACTGAAAGAGATTGAACTGGCAAAAGTTCATTTATATTTCTACTTTTAATAGATTTTTTAAGTTCTTCAGGAATATCTAAATCATCTATTTTTAACAATTCAATATCTTCCTTATCTCCTTCTAAAACATCAAATTTTGTTAGTTCTGGCTTAGATACTGGATTTTTTAAATTCAAAAGAGAAAGAACTTTATCAACATCTTTAAATTTTCTTAAAAATTTCTCTATTAGCTCATCTGGTAAATTAACTTCATACTTAACTTCCTCAATAGCACAATTTAAACAAATATAATAATTCATATATTTACATCTTGTTTTATTTGGTAATTTTTTATAAACCTCTTTTAATAGACAGAAAGGACATAACTTTATAAACTCATACTTAATATTTAAGCTCTTAAAAACATCTTCAAGCTCTTTATCAGCTAAATAAACTTTTTTTTCTTTTTTTAAAAGTTCTAAAACTTTTGATGGTTGAATTAATTTATCTCCTAATCTACACTTAAATAATCTGTATCTATCTCCAACTTTCTTATATAAACAAAAAATTTTTTTATTCTTCTCTACCTTTTCACCTTCATCAATATTCTTAACTTTAACAATCTCAATTTCATCCTTTTTTTTCTTTTTCTTTATAATAATCATACTCTAAACCTCTCTTAACATATCATAAAAGACATCAACCATCTTTATAATGTCTTCAATTAAAATATACTCATTTGGCTGATGTGCTGTTCCTCTACCAATTCCCCAAACAGCTACATCATAACCTCTTTCCCTTAAAAATGCTGCTACTGTTCCTCCTCCCATCCCACAAAGTTTAGGATTTACATTTAAAACTTTTTTAATGCTTTTAGATAGTTCTTTAACAACATCAGAATCTTTATCAGTATAGTTAGGATTTTCTTTTTTTAATATTTCATACTCTATTTTTGGGGAGATAGATTTATCAAAATATTTTATATACTCACTAAAATCAAAGTTTTTTATAAATTCTTCAATTTCTTTAACTATATCATCTAATTTGTAGTATGGAAGAATTCTACAATCAAAAACAACCTCTACATATCCAGGAATTGTATTAGGATTCTCAATATTGTTTTTTAAAATTGTTGGTTCAAATGTTGAATATTTTGGTAAAAAAATCGTATCTTCTTTATTAAATTTTTTGTATAAGTAATTATATAAATTATTTGCAAAGTTGAAAGCTATTATGTTGGCATTTAATCCCTCCTCAGGAGTTGAACCATGACATTGCTTACCTTTTATTTTAAACTTTATCCATAAAATTCCTTTTTCACCAATTTCTATTAAATCTCCTTTATCAGAAGAGAAATCAGGAACAATTATTAAATCATCTTTCTTAAATATTTTATCTTCAAAGTTCAATAAGTATTTTAATCCATACTCACTTCCATCTTCCTCATCAGAGACAAAAATTAATGATAAATTGTATTTAGGAGTTATTTTTTCTTCAAATATCTTCTTAATTAATAAGAGAGATGATACTATTGCTTTATGATTATCTTCTACTCCCCTACCATATATTTTATTTCCTTTAACAACAGCTTCATAAGGATTTGTGTCCCATAATCTTAAATCTCCTTCTGGGACAGTATCTAAATGAGATATTATATGTAAAGTTTTTTCTTTCCCAAAATCAATTTTAAATACTATGTTTGGTCTTTCTAAATTGTATTTATCAACAACATTATACTCACTTAATGAATAGTTTTTTATATTATATTTTTTTATATAATTGTTAATAACTCTCTTGACATATTCAGCTTTTTCCTTTTCTCCTTTTCCACCAAAAGATGGATTAACAGAGTTAATTTTAACTAAATCTTTTTGTAGAGAAATAACTTCTTCCCTAATTGACATGATTTCCCTCCTCTAAATTATATAAAATTGTGTTGTTTATGAAACTATATATATATCATGCCAACCAATGTAATCCAAAAAAATGTACTGCTTTAAAGATGGCTAAATTTAATAAAGCTATTATACTTAAAAATCCTTACAAGATAAATAAAAAATCTTTAGTATTAACACCTTTTGCAGAAAAAGCAGTTTCCCCAGAAGATAGAGAGATTGTAGAAAAGTTTGGAATAACTGGATTAGATTGCTCTTGGAATGATATTGAAAAACTTAAAAAATTCAAATTTATTAATGAAAGAGCTTTACCATTCCTTATAGCTTGTAATCCTACAAACTATGGAAAGCCATTTAAACTCTCAACACTTGAGGCATTTATTGCTACTCTTTATATAACCAATTTTAAAGAAAAAGCTTATGAATTAGCAAGATTATATAAATGGGGAGAAACTTTTATAAATGTGAATTATGAATTATTAGAGAGATACAGTAAAGCTAAGAATTCAAAAGAAATTATTGAGATTCAAAAAGAATATATAGAGAGGTGAAACAGATGCCATTTGAAGAAGCTGTAAAGAGAGTTTTGCTAAAAAAGATATGTTTAAGATGTAATGCAAGAAATCCATGGAAAGCAGAAAAATGTAGAAAATGTGGATATACAAAGTTAAGACCAAAAGCTAAAGAACCAAGAGGATAAATTAAAAAATAAATTTTTATTTGTTTATATTTAACTTAAGATTTGCAATATTTACTATAACTTCTTTAAGCTTTTTATCTTCAATCTTTTCAGGAATAACATCAAAATCAATAATGTTCTCATAATCTTTTTCTTTTATTTTTGTATTTGTAATTAAGCTTTCCATTTCTTCAAATTCTTTCAACATTCTCTTTAATCTTCTAAGTTCAATTTCTAATTTTATTAGTTTATCTTCATCTACCTTTTCATCTGCAAGCATTTGTAAATAATTGATAATTAACATATGTTCTCTAAATGTTAGTTTAGTTACTTTTCTTGTTGATTCAACATCTATTCCCTTAGCTATTTTCAATAATTTTAATATAGCTTTTTCAGAGAGATATCCTAAAAAGTGATATTGATACAATACATCCTCTAAGTTTTCTTTACCTATAAGTGAAATTAAAACTTCTAAAAATTTCATAACCAAAAGAAACTTCTCTGGTGTTAGAGGGATATCTTCAATTTTATACCTTTTGTCTTTATTTTCAGTTTCAGTTATAGTAATATTCCCATTTTTATTTATATTAACTTCTTCAAGATTTTCAATAACTCCTTCTCTAATTCCTGCTGGTGGTCTATTTGGTTTATTAAATTTTATTCTTTTTCTTTGTTTATTATCAATTATGTAAATTGGTCTATAATAGACAGTCTTTATTTTTTCAATTTTTGCCATTCTATGTTGAACAGTATCAGATGTTAATAATACAGAGTTTGTTTTTTTGGCTATTTCTCTAATCATTGCATCAAGTTCTCCACTCTCAGCCAAAGAAATTTTTTCTAAACTTGGCCTCTCTCCAACAAATACAACCTTAATGTTGAGAATTTTTTCTGCTTTTCTTAATAATTCTAAAACATCTAACCCTATAAAACCTTCCATTCTTTTTTTATTAGCCATATTTTCAATTTCAGCCAATACAACATTTGGTATATAAACTGTACAATTTCTTATCTTCCCAGTTTTAATTAATTCTTCTAAAACTCCATTAATTATTACTGAAGTATCTACACATACATCAATTCCATCAAACCCATCAAACATACAAATCCCCCAAACACTTTTAATAAGATAATTATAAAAATAATTTTTAAAATTGTAGTATATAAATGTTGATGGTCGTGAATTATGCACTTTATAAAGCTAAAAAGAAGAGAAGAAAATATTAAAAATCTAAAAGAAAAGAGTAAAAAATTTAGGTTAAAATTTAGGGATAAAGAACTTAAAAATTATTTAAAAGAATATCCTTTAAATCTAAATAGATATTTAACCAACTACTACACAGGAGGAATTATAAAAAAATATCCTGAGGATTTTATTGTTGAGGAGGTAACTCCTGAAAAGATAATTTTAGAGGTTGGAAAGAATATAGAGTTTAAAGATGTTGAGAATTGGAAAGGTAACTTTATTCACTTCACATTAGAAAAAAAGAACTGGACTACCTTAGATGCTATTAGAGAAATAGCCAAAAAAGTTGGTGTAAAAAGGAAGCATTTTGGATTTGCTGGGAATAAGGATAAAGTAGCTATAACCACACAAAGAGTTGGTTGTTTTAATGTTCCTCTTGATAAATTAAAAAATGTTAGAATAAAGAATATTGTATTAAGAGATTTCCAAAAAGTTAATAAAAAAATAAAACTTGGAGATTTGTGGGGAAACAGATTCACTATAAGAGTTAGAGAACCAAAAATTTTGGGAGAAGAACTAAAAAATATCTTAGAAGATGCTAAAAATAACTATACTCACTACATAAATTACTATGGAATACAGAGGTTTGGTGAAAAAAGGCCTATAACTCATATAGTAGGTAGATTAATCTTAGAGAGAAATTGGGAATTAGCTTTCTATCTATATTGTGGAACTCCTCTAAGCTATGATGATGAAAAAAACAAAATTAGCAAGAAAATTAGTAGATGAGGAGGAATTTAAAGAAGCATTAAAAATTTATCCAAGGGTTTTTTTATATGAAAGAAGGATGATACAGGCCTATTTAGAGAGTGGAGATTATAAAAAAGCTTTTAAAATTTTACCACCTTATTTAAGATGTATGTTTGTAAATGCATATCAATCATATCTTTTCAATGAAATTATTAATAAGAGATATGAATATGGATTTAACAAGTTAGAGGGAGATATAGTATATAAATATCCTACTGGTGCTGTTTTTGGTTATAAAGTTAAGTTTGCCTCAGGAATTCAGGGAGAGATAGAGAAAGAAATATGGGAAAGTGAAAATTTAGAAAGAGAAAAATTTAAAATTGAAGATTTTGGAAGTTTTCAGGGAGATAGAAGGGAGATGATACAAAAAATTTATAATTTTGATTATATATTATACAATAATAGTTATGTAGTAAAATTCTGTCTAAGAAAGGGATGCTATGCTACAACTGTACTAAGAGAATTTTTAAATGAGAGGTGAATTTAACATGTGGGTTCAACTAAAAACCTATATCTTATTAGGATTTTTGATAGGATTATTATATGCTATATTCCTTATCTTACATATACATCCACTATTTGCTATAATCTTAGCAGCTATTCCAAATATTATAGCTTATTATTACTCAGATAAATTTGTTCTTATGTCTTATAATGCCAAAATTTTAGAGAGACATGAATTACCTTGGTTACATGCTATGGTAGAAAGAGTAGCAAGAAAAGCTGGAATTCCAAAACCAAAAGTTGCATTAGTTCCTATACAAACACCTAATGCATTTGCAACAGGGAGAAATCCTGAGAATGCTGTTGTAGCAGTTACAGAGGGAATTTTAGAATTGCTATCTCCAGAGGAGTTAGAGGGAGTTATTGGTCATGAGATTGGACATATTGTCCATAGAGATATATTGATTGCCACAATAGTTGCAACAATAGCAGGAGCTATAACTTATATAGCAGATTGGTTTATTTGGTTTGGAGGCTTCTTCTTTTCACATGAAGATGAAAATAATCCATTTGAAATGTTAGCAGGAATCTTGTTGATAATTTTAGCACCAATAGCAGCAATGTTAATACAGTTTGCAATATCAAGACAGAGAGAATTTTATGCAGATGAAGAAGGGGCTAAACTTACACATCCTATATGGTTAGCTAATGCCTTAGCAAAGTTAGAGAAAGGTGTCCAATACTATCCATTAGAACATGGAAATCCTGCAACTGCTCATCTGTTTATAGTAAATCCATTTAGAAGTGATTTTATAGCTAAACTCTTCTCTACACATCCTCCAACAGAGGAAAGAATTAAAAGGTTAATGGAATTAGCCAAAAAAATGAAAAGATATTAAATTACTTTACCTTTTTAAAGAAAATGTCAATATTTGCTGTTTCATGTGTTTTATGCTGTAAAGATATGTTTAATAATCTTTTGTATATTTTACATTCTTTGTGGTAGCAGTATATTTTAAAACTTAAATATGATGTTAATACTAAAGATACTATTGTGCATATTACCAATAACATTAGCCACATCATACATAATCACCTACATAATTAAATTAACTATTAAGTAAATTATATAAAGTTATCTTTTAATTTACAAATGTAAAGTAGTTTTGTATTGGGTGTCTTTTGTATGTATTCTATAAAGATGAGAGCATCTAAACAAAATAAGCATATTTCAGGAGCTGAAAGGATAGTTAATAAAGATGAAATTAAAAAAGCTGTTTTAGAAGTTTTGGAGAGAGCTTTAAATCATGAGAATGGAGAACCTGATTTTATAAATATTAAAGTGGAAAAATTAGATAGAGTTAATTTTATTCCTACTTTACCAATATACACAATAGAATGTAAAAATAAAGAAGAGGCAAGAAAGAAAGCAAAAGAATTACTCCTAAATGAGGGAATTCCAGAGGAAGTTATTGAAAAAGCTTTTAAAATTATAGATAAAGGAGGAATGAGGGGAGCAGCTATCTTAAATTTAAAGGGAGAAAGATTAGATAAAAATAAAGAGAGAGGTGTTAGAGTTAAAAATATAGACACATCTAAAAAATTAAAGGAAAAAATATTAGATGGTTTAGGAACAGAGAGAACTGTTGATGCAATAGCAATAGCTACAAAAGTTATACATTTAGGAGTTATAGCAGAGTTATGCACATCAGATAATAAGAGTTACACAACTGGATATGTAGCAACTAAAAAAGGATATTTTAGAATAACTAACTTAAAAAATGTCAATGAAACTGGAGGAAGGGTATTTTTTGTAGATGATAATATTGATATTGATGAACTTATATATAAGTTGGAGAATGAGCCATATATTGTGACTGAACATGATAGAGAGAATAAAAAAAGAGCTTGAAGAAATAAAAAAACTTGGTTTATATAGAAAGTTATTAAAGAAGAAAGGTTTAGATTTTTCTTCAAATGATTATTTATGCCTATCAAAACATCCTGAAATTATACAGGCAGTGAAAGAAGGTTTAAAATATGGTTTTGGTGCAAGTGGTTCAAGATTAACATCAGGAAATATAAACCATGAAATATTAGAGGAGAGATTAGCAGAATTTAAAGAAACTGAAAGAGCTCTAACTTTTCCTACTGGTTATCAGACTAATGTTGGAGTTATATCTACACTATGTAAAAAAGGAGATTTAATTTTAAGTGATGAGTTGAATCATGCCTCTATAATTGATGGTTGTAGATTATCTAAGGCAGATAGAATTATTTATAAACATCTAAATTATGAGGAAGTAGAAAATATCTTAGAAAGAGAATACAAAAATTATGAAGATATATTTATTATTACTGATACTGTCTTTAGTATGGATGGGGATTTAGCAGATTTGAAAAGATTAAAGAAGATAGCTGATGAATACTCAGCTATTTTGATTGTTGATGATGCTCATGGCACTGGAACTGTGCATAAAAAGGGGGCTCTAAAATATTTTAATGTAAAAGGAGACAACATTATCCAAATTGGAACTCTCTCCAAAGCTTTTGGTGGTTTAGGAGGATTTGTTTGTTCTACTGATGAAGTTATTGAATATTTAATAAACAGATGTAGAAGTTTTATATATACAACCGCTCTCCCTCCATGTATTGTTGAAGGTTGTTTAAAAGCTTTGGAAATTATTGATAAAGGGAAATTAACTAAAAAACTTCAAAAAAATATTAATTTGGCAAATAAAATTTTTAAAGATTTTATTTTAGAGGAAAAAGTAACTCCAATATATCCATTTATTTTTAAAGACAAAACTATGGAGATAGCCAATTATCTACAAAAGAACAATATATTTTGTGTTGCAATAAGATATCCAACAGTCCCAAAAGGTTTAGAAAGGATAAGAGTTAGTATAAATGTTAATCATAAAAAAGATGATTTAAAACTTCTATGTGAAAAAATCAAAGAAAAATTATATATTGAACATGAGAAAATTAGTTAATAAATAAAATCATTATGGTGTTGTTATGGCAGATATATATGTTGATTGTGAAGATAAATATGCAAAAGAAATATATACAAAAGTTATTCAAACAGCATTAGAAGATTTAATTTTAGGTAAATCTTTAATAAGAGTTGAGTTTATAGCAAGGGAGAAAGAACCTTATTTTATTTTAGGAGTTCTTCCAAAACCAACAAGAAAAATAATCAAACTAAGAGATATGGCTGAAATTGTTGAAGAGAAAAAAGTTGATGGAAAAAGAATTTATAAATTAAAGATAACTGATGAAACATACCTTCCCTACCTTTTAAAGAAGATTCATGTTATTGAACAACCATCAAGATTTGAGATAATAACTGATTCAGATATAGATTTAGATATGGATGTTTATGATACAAGTAAAGATTTTATTGATAGAGTTTTAGATTTTATGTATAGAGTATTTCCAGAAGGTATGAGAATTAAAAAAAGCTTTATAGATAAGGCAATTGTTTTAATAGCGTCTGAAAGACCTTTAAAACCTGAAGAAATTGAAAAAGCTGAAAAATTAAAAGAAAAATTAGAAAATTTAAAGTGAAACTATGAATATTGGTGTAATTGGAGGAGGGCAACTTGGGAAGATGCTTGGATTAAAAGCAAGAAAATTTAGCTTTGATATAAAAGTTTTAGACCCAAATCCAAAATGTCCTGCTTCTCAAGTTGCTGAAGTTGTTGTGGGGGATTTATATGATGAGAAAAAAATAAAAGAATTAGTTGAGTGGTGTGATATCACAACTTTTGAGATAGAAAAAACAAATACCACTATTTTAAAAGAACTTTATGATGATGGGTATAAAATATATCCTTCTCCTTATGTTTTAGAAATAATTCAAGATAAATATATCCAAAAAGAGTTTTTAAAAAAACATAATATTCCTGTCCCAAAATATAAAAAAATTGATTCTCTGGATGAGATAAAGGAGTTTCCTGTTGTTCTAAAAGCAAGAAAAGGAGGTTATGATGGAAGAGGTGTTTTAATATTAAAAAGTGAAGAAGATTTAAAAAATGCTTTTAATACTCCATCATATATTGAAGAATTGGTTGATATAAAAATGGAATTGGCTATTATGGTTGCAAGAAACTTAGATGGAGATATCAAGTGTCATCCTGTTGTGGAGATGGCTTTTGATGAGAGAGCCAATATTTGTGATACTGTTATAGCTCCTGGGAGGATTCCTGATGATGTAAAAGAAGAAGCTAAGAAAATTGCTATAAAAATTGTTGAAGCTTTTAATACAGCCGGAATATTTGGAATAGAAATGTTTTTAACAAGAGACAATAAAATTTTAGTAAATGAAATAGCTCCAAGAGTTCATAACTCAGGACATTACACAATAGAGAGCTGTATAACTTGCCAGTTTGAGCAACATTTAAGAGCTATCTGTAATTTTCCTTTAGGAGATACTACTCAAACTATTCCAGCAGTTATGGTTAATATCTTAGGTGAAGGTGAAGGAAAACCTAAAATTTATGGTTTAAATGAAGCTTTATCAATTCCAGGAGTTTCTGTTCATATATATGGAAAAGATTATGTTAAACCATTTAGAAAAATGGGGCATATAACTGTTGTAGATAAAGATATTAATAAAGCAATAGAAAAAGCCAATAAAGTTAAGTATATCCTAAAAATAAGGGGGGAAGAATGAAAGTAGGTATTATAATGGGCTCAGACTCTGATTTACCTGTTATGAAAGATGCTGCTGAAATGTTGGAGAAGTTTAATATTCCTTATGAGATAACTATTGTCTCAGCACACAGAACTCCTGATAGAATGTATGAATATGCTAAAACAGCTGAAAAGAGAGGGATAGAAGTTATTATAGCAGGAGCTGGTGGGGCTGCACATCTTCCTGGAATGGTTGCATCAATAACACATCTACCAGTTATTGGTGTTCCTATAAAGAGTAAAGCTTTAAAAGGTTTAGATTCCCTCCTATCAATTGTCCAAATGCCTCCAGGTGTGCCAGTTGCTACTGTGGCAATAAATAATGCTAAAAATGCAGCTATCTTAGCAGCTGAGATTTTGGCTATTAAATATCCAGAAGTTAGAGAAAAAGTTATAAGATATAAAGAGGAACTAAAAAATATGGTTGAAGAAAAAGCTAAAAAATTAGAAGATATTGGATATAAAGAATATCTTAAAAGTATGAAATAAGGTGGAAAAATGGTAAATTTAGGTTTTGTTATAGCTGAGTTCAATAGAGATATAACATATATGATGGAAAAGGTAGCTGATGAGCATGCTGAATTTTTAGGAGCAAAAGTAAAATATAAAATATTAGTTCCTGGTGTGTTTGATATTCCTTTAGCTGTTAAAAAGCTTTTAGAGAAGGATGATGTTGATGCAGTTGTAGCTATTGGATGTGTTATTGAAGGAGAGACAGAGCATGATGAAATAGTTGTCCATAATGCAGCAAGAAAAATAGCTGATTTATCTGTTCAATACAACAAACCAGTAACATTAGGAATATCTGGCCCAGGAATGACAAGATTACAAGCACATCAAAGAGTAGATTATGGTAAAAGAGCAGTTGAAGCAGCTGTTAAAATGGTTAAGAGATTGAAGGAGTTGGATAAAAAATGATTTTAGAAGAAGTTTATAATACAATAAAACAAAGAATTAAAGAGAAACCAGAAGGTTCTTATGTTGCTAAATTAACAACTGATGATAGTAAATTAGCTATAAACAAGATATGTGAAAAGATAGGGGAAGAGGCAACTGAGTTGATATTAGCTGGAAAGGACAACAAAAAAGAAGAAATTATTTATGAATCAGCAGATTTAATATTCCATATAATGGTGTTATTAGCTTATAGAGGAATAGAACTTGAAGAGATTTTTAAAGAGTTTGAAAGAAGAAAAAAATAAATAATTTTTAAATATCTTTTTTTTGGGGAAGATAATGATAAATCCAGAAAAATTAAAAGTTGGAGATGTTATATATTTAAATGGAACTATATATACTGCAAGAGATAAGGCACATCTAAAAATTATAAATATGCTAAAAAATGGAGAAGAACTACCATTTAATTTAAAAAATAAAATTATTTATCATGCTGGACCAATAATGAAGAAAGTTAATGATGAGTGGAGATGTGTGTCAATAGGTCCAACAACATCAGCAAGAATGAACGATGTTGAGGAGGAGTTTATAAAATTAACTGGAATCTCTGGAATTGTTGGTAAAGGTGGAATGAAAAATGAACTTTTAGATACATTTAAAAAATATAAAGTAGTTTATTTAGCTGCTCCTGGTGGATGTGCTGTATTATTAGCCAAATGTGTAAAAAAAGTTGAAGATGTTTATTTTTTAGAATTAGGGATGCCAGAGGCCGTATGGAAGTTAAGAGTAAAAAACTTTGGACCATTAATTGTTAGTATGGATAGCTATGGAAAAAGTATATATAAAGAAGTTGAAGAGAAAGTTAAAGAAAAACTATCTACTCTTTGAGTTTATCATGATAGGATGCATAGGCAATAGCATGAGCCATAAATGGAGCTAATATTAAATATACAACAGCTAACAATATTTTTCCTAATGCTAAGAAAATTATAAAACATGCACAGTCAATAACACCAACTATGTGGATTCTTGCATATACAATATTCTTTTTATCTTTCTCAACCCATAACCTATAACTTGCAAATAATACACCAAGAGAAGCAAGAAATATTAAAAGATATCTAATAATTTCAATATATTCCATTTTATCTACCTATAACAATGGTTTAGGTTGATTTTCACTTAGGACTGGTAGTTTTTCTAAGGTTATTAATACATTATCTAAATCTTTTACTCTCTCTAATATTATATTTTTTCCAAAATCAGTTAAAGCAAATATAGGAATTGTCTTTCCAATTTGTAGCTTTGGTTTAACTTCTCTTGTTTTTTTAGATGCACATGCTGTTATAATATCAAAATGTTCAATTTTATCAATATTTATTAGATGAACTCCAAAAGTAAGAATTTTTATATCTCCATTTTCTAAACTTTTAATTTTTTTAGCATCTTTTGAATTTGTTACAGTTACTGCTATCCTTTTATATCCTAATTCTATAGCCTTTTTTACTCCCTCAAACTGATTAATCTCTGCTGTATCTTTGTTTAATACATAACCTCCATGTTTTTCTATTCTCTCTATAACCTCTTTTATAGGATATGTTTTTATAATTCCTGATATCCTACCACAAAGTCCTTGAACTAAATAAGGATTAGATGTTATAACTGTTCCAGCACAGTCTGCAACAACAACTGCACAATCTAATGCCTTATGTTTTAAAGCACTCATCAATATTTCAGAAGCTCCAAAAGGAACAATATATTTATCTTCAATTACTTTTCTATTTTTAGTAAATAATCCAAACTCCTTAATTCTGAATTCTATATTCTCCCTAATTTTATCTTTATCAATCTTTTTTATTCCTCTATGCTTATCATATATTGGACAATATTCTAATTTTGTATCTTCAACCTTAACAACCTTTCCATCTTTAATATATACTCTTGCTCCCAATGCTTCCATAATATGATACATAAAAACACCAAAGATTTAGAATCTACATTTACCAAATTCTAAGACAGCAAGATATTTTAAAATTAATGTTATAAATATAACTACTGATGCTCCTGCAAATATATAACTTAATTGTTGTGAAGACACTGCAAAATATATTAAAAAGAGAGTTATATAACTTGCAATTATTGCATACAAAAATCTCTCTAATTCATACATATAGACAGTTAATAATGAGAAAGTTGTTATTTTTTCAATAATCTTTAATAAATTGCTTCTCAACATTATCATATTTTCTAAGTATTTTGTATCTTCTCCTGCTCTTAATTTTTTACAGAATTTGATAACTAATAGATAGCCTCTTATAATTGGCCAAGACAACATCAAATAAAAGAAAAAACTAACTAAAAATATTAAAATATCTTGCAAAATATCACCATATATTTTTTTATTTAAACTGTTTTTGAAGTTCTATATAAATGTTTTGTTAGCATTTGTTATACCAAACATAAATATATATAAAATAAACAATATAAATAATCAAAATTTTTATAAATAAGAAATACTCTAAAACATCATAATTGGAATTGAACAAAAATATTACTATTAGGTGAAAGAATGTTAAGTGTTAATGAAAAGGCATACAATATTGTTAAAGAGATGATAGCAAATAAGGAAGAGTTAAATATTGATGTTATAAAGTTGGAAAATGGAGCTACTGTCTTAGATTGTGGAGTTAATGTTCCAGGTAGTTGGGAAGCAGGAAAATTATTTACAAAGATATGTTTAGGAGGTTTAGCAGAAGTTTCCATATCACCATCTCCTTATGAATCTATTGTATTACCATATGTAAAAGTTAAAACCTCTCACCCTGCTATTTCAACACTTGGCTCACAAAAAGCTGGGTGGGTAGTTAAAGTTGGTAAATACTTTGCTATGGGTTCAGGTCCAGCAAGAGCATTAGCTAAGAAACCTAAAAAAACCTATGAAGAAATTGGCTATGAAGACAACTATAACAAAGCTGTTTTATGTTTAGAGGCTTCAAAACTACCTAATGAAGAAGTAGCTGAATATGTTGCTAAGGAATGTGGTGTAGAAGTTGAAGATGTCTATCTTTTAGTAGCACCAACAGCTTCATTAGTTGGTGCTATACAAATCAGTGGAAGAGTAGTTGAAAATGGAACTTATAAGATGTTAGAAGTTTTAGAGTTTGATGTTAAAAAAGTAGTCTATGCTTCTGGATTAGCTCCAATTGCTCCAATTGTTGGAGATGACTTTACAATGATGGGAGTAACAAATGATATGGTTCTTTATGGAGGAGTAACTCAATACTATATAAAATCTGATGAAAATGATAACATAGAAAGTTTAGCTAAATCTCTACCATCAGTTGCATCAAAAGATTATGGAAAACCATTCTTAGAAGTATTTAAAGCAGCTGATTATGATTTCTATAAAATAGATAAAAGTATGTTTGCTCCAGCTGTTGTTGTGGTTAATGACATAACAAAAGGAAAAATCTACAAATCTGGAAAAGTTAATGTAGATATTATTAAAAAATCTATTGGCTTAATTGAATTGTAAATTCTAAAATAATATTCTCTATTTTTTGAAAATAATCATTATTGTCTTATATTAACTAAAAAATCTTTTAAAATTTTTTTTATTTCTATAACCGAATAGTTTATATATAACTTTTTTATTATTAGCTAAAAAATTGTAAGTATTGATTACATTATTTTATATAAAATCAATTTAATTCAAAAAATAACAGATAATAGGTGAGTAATTATGGAAAAAATTGATATCTTTGTGAGGATTCCAAATACAATATCATTAGTGGCAGGAAAAGGAGAAGGAGAGACAGAATTAAATGCTTTTGACAGAGCTTTGTTAGATGCTGGTGTTGGTAATGTAAATTTAGTTAAAATGAGTAGTATTATGCCTCCAAAAGCTGAATTAGTGGAAATTCCTAAATTACCTATGGGAGCTTTGGTTCCAATAGCTTATGGATGTATAACCTCCAAAGAACCAGGAGAGTTAATAGCTGCTGCTGTATCTGTTGCATTTCCTAAGGATGAAGAAAAATGTGGATTAATAATGGAGTTTAGTGGAAAATGTTCAAAAAAAGAAGCAGAAGAAAGAGTTAGAGAAATGGCTAAGATAGGTTTTGAAATGAGAGGATGGGATATTAAGAAGATTGAGAGTATTGCTATTGAGCATGAAGTTGAAAAAATTGGCTGTGCATTTGCTGGAGCAGTATTATGGTATAAGGAGGTGATAAGATGATAAAATTCTTAGGAAAACACATAATATTAGAGTTATGGGGATGTGAAAGCAAGGCATTAGATGATGAAAAAGGAATAGAGAAGATGTTAATAGATAGTGTCAATGCTTGTGGAGCTACATTAATATGTACAAAAACACATAAATTTTCACCACAAGGAGTAACAGGAGTAGCTGTATTAGCAGAAAGTCATATATCTATACACACATGGCCTGAGTTAGGTTATGCAGCTATGGATATATTCACTTGTGGAGAGCATGTTGAACCAATAAAAGCTGTTCCAATAATAAAAGAGTTCTTAAAACCAAAGCACATAGAGATATTAGATTTAAAAAGAGGTATAAGAATAGAGGAGGGGGATAAAATTTGAATTTTAATTGTTGGTTTACTGAAATACACAATAACAATATTTCTTTTTCTGTAAGAGTTAAAAATATCTTATATATTGGTAAATCAAAATATCAAGAAATAGTGGTAATAGATACTTATGACTTTGGTAGAGCTTTGATATTAGACAACACTTTTCAAACTACTGAAAGGGATGAATTTATTTATCATGAGTTAATTACTCACATCCCTCTCTTCACACATCCAAATCCAAAGGATGTATTAGTTATTGGAGGAGGAGATGGTGGAACAGTAAGAGAAGTTTTAAAGCATCCAGTTGAAAGAGTTGATTTTGTAGAGTTAGATGAGAAAGTTATAGAAGTAGCTAAAAAATATCTACCAAAGTTAAGTTGTAAAATAGATGATGAAAAAGTTAATCTAATTATAACAGATGGAATAAAATATGTTGCTGAAACAGATAAAAAATATGATGTTGTTATTGTAGATTGTCCTGACCCAGTTGGACCAGCTAAGGGCTTGTTTGAAAAAGAATTTTATAAAAATGTATTTAAATGTTTAAAAGAAGATGGTTTAATGGTACAACAAACAGAGAGTCCTTTGTATGATTTAGAACTAATAAAAAATATTGCTAAATATCTAAAAGATGCAGGATTTAGTATTGTTATGCCTTATTCTTATCCTATGCCTACTTATCCAAGTGGTATGTGGAGCTTTACATTAGCATCTAAAAAATATAACCCTCTTAAAGTAGATGAGAACAAAATAAAAGAAAAGTTAAAAAGTATGGAAACTAAATATTATGATGAAGAAGTCCATAAAGGAATATTCTTAGCAACACCAAAGTTTTTAAAAGATGCAGTTAAGTTTTAATTTTTAAGATAATATAAGATAAAACAAATGTAAATAATGAAGATATTAAAGTTGCTAAACTTGCTCCAACAATGCCATAACTCTTTATCATAATAATATTTAAAAAAATATTTATTATAATTCCAAATAATACAGAGCATAAAGAATATTTAGCAAATCCTAAACCTTGGAGAGCTGAGGATACAATTGAAAAATAACTTAAAAAAAGTGAAGATATAGACAAAATTCTTAAAGCTAAAATTCCCTCACTATTTTTTATTTTAAAGAAGAAATATAAGATTATATCTGGAAATAGTAAAAAAACTATTATAATTGGTAAGGAAATTATAGTATTATAAATTAAACCTTTTTTTAATAAATCTAAATTTTTAGTTTTGGCTATTTTTGGTAATAGAGGAATTGATATTGCACTTGCAACTATAAAGATTCCTCTTGATAATAAAGATGAGTAGCCATAAACTCCACTCCAAAAACTACCTAAAAATATCATTATAATAATGTTATCAATATCTCCAAACAACCTAAAAGAGGATGAAGTTAAAGCTATTGGTATAGAGTATTTTAAGATATCTAAACAATATTTAAAATTTAAGGAATATTCAATAGCATTCCTTACAAAGTTAAAGAAAAATATTCCAACAGTTAAATAGGATAAAGCTATTGACAAAAAAGCTCCAATAACACCAATGAATGAAAATATTATTAAAAATAAAACTTTTAAAGAACTCTCTAAAATCCATGATAAAGATAAGTATCCAAACTTAAAAGTTCCTTGTAAAATGCCTCTAACAAATGCTATTATTGTAGATAACAATATACAGAGTCCTAACACATAAAAAAGAGAATCACTCAGATTTAAATAATAACCTCCTAAAATATATTTTATAGTTATAACTAAAAAAAATCCTATCAATGATAAAATAATCATAACTAACAGTATAGATATATTAACTTTTTTTCCCTCAGCTGTAAATTTTGCAATTGATGGAGGAATTCCAGAGGAAAAGAAGATAGTTAATGTGTCAAGTATTGGCATTAATGCTCTAACAATTCCAAAACCTTCTGTATTAAAGAAGAAAGCAACTAAAAAATAGTATAAATAAGCTAATCCTTTTGTATAAATATTTGAAATTAAAATATATAAATTCTCTTTTTTCATATCCCTACTCCTAAAAAAATTTAGATTAATTTATAGATATTATTTCTTTATAGAGTTCATCTAAAACTTTTTGATAATCTTCTTTTCCCTCTTCTATTAAATCCATTTTTTTCTCTAACTCTCTTGTTCTTTCTTCTGAGATTAAATGATAATAGTTGTTAATTAAATAGTTATATACTTCAATTCCTAACTTAGTTGGAATAAGCTTACCTTTATTTTTACTTTTTACTACATAACCTCTATCTAACAATTTTTTAATAATTTGGGCATAAGTAGAAGGTCTTCCTATACCTCTCTCTTTCATTAATTTAACAACTTCCCCCTCATCATACAGAGGTTTAGATGGAACTTTCTTAATATCTTTTTCTAAAATTTTTAGTTTATCCTTCTCTATCCTTGGAAGTTTTTTTAGATAGATATTGTAAAATCTTAGCCAACCATCAAACTTAATATCTATATAACCCTCAACTTTCTCATTCAATTCTTTTATATATATTTCTTCATACTCTAAAATTGCTTCCTTTGTTTGTGATGCTATAAACCTTTTAAATATTAAGTCATAAACTTTTATGTGATTTTTAGTTAGTTTTATATTATTTTCTTTTAAAAATTCTATAAATTCCTCAGTGTCCATTGGCTTTGTTGGACGAATACATTCATGTGCTCCTTCCATATAATACTCTCTATTTTTAAGATATTCCTCTAAATTTTTAAGTTTTAAATATTCTTTTGCAACCTTCATTCCATCTAATGATACTCTTGTTGAAGACGTTCTATGATATGTGCAGTTGTGTGAGATAACACCATTGGATATGAAATTTTGGTTATTTTCAATGCTTAAATCATAGACATATCCATTATAAGGAATATCTTCCACTTTTTTGACTCTAACAAATGATATGTCCCCATAAACAATCTTTTCTAAAAATTTCTTATGTTCTGAATTATTTGCATATCTCAGCACTGTTTTTAATTTTTTCCTTGGAATATTATTTGTTTTCTTTTTATACCAATTTTCAATATGTATTTTGGTATCTTCTAAGATTTTTTTTCTTCCTTTTTCAAATGTTAATTTCTCAAATATTTCTTTTACTGGTAGTAAATCACATTCAAATCTTTCTTTATGTTCTTTTTTATATGTCTTATAACAATTTATGAAAATATCTTTTCTAATTCTCAAATATACTGCAATTTTCTCCTTAAATCTCTCTAATGACTTATTGCTTATTATTAAAGAATAAGCTTCTCTATTTTTATGTATAGTATTTAAGATACCAATTGAGTTTAAGTAAATTCCTATCTTTTCTAAAACATCTTTTCTTTTTGATGTTAAAGTCATTCTTAAATTATGTTTTTTTACCTTTTTATCATAAAGTAGTGAGAAGCATCCATCTGTATCAAAATATCCAGCAATTAATGCATTTATATAACTCTCTGGAAGAGAGAAAATAATACCATTTAGTTTTCCATCTCTCATTCCTAATTTTCTTAAAATTTCAGCAATAATTGGATTTGAGATATTTACTTGACCACCAGAAATCCAATTATGTAAGAATGGGAATATATCATCCAATATTCTTTTAACATCCTTTAATGGTGTTTGTGAAATCTTAATTTTACTATCCTGAATACATCCATCTCCTAACACTAAACCAGCAAAATACCAAAACTTTTCATCTAACTTAAATAATGGGATTTTCTTAGTACCTGCAACACTTTTATATATGTATTTTGCTTCTTTCTCAACATCATTTAAATTGAAATTCCATTCAATTAAATATTTTAATGGAACTCTTCTGTTTCTTAAATATTTATATTTTGTGCTTGTTTTAATGTTATTTCTGATAAATTCTGCTATTTTTTCAAATATAGTAGAGTTTTCATCAAACTCTATTAATACATTAGTTATATCCAAATATTTTAAAAGATTTAATAGGGAAATTGGCTTCCTTTCAACTTTATAGTTAAATGGCATTGCAATGTAATCATTTTCTTTAATATCTTTTGCAGGTATCCACCTTAGTTGAGAATCTCTTAAAACTAATAAGCAGTGGTCTGGAGTTGCTTTTAACTCATAATTATTTGATAGGACAATTTTTCTTAAATTTCCATTATATTTTAATTTCCAGAATTTAATAGATGTATCTCTTTTAATTGATAAATCATCCAAATCTAATGATAGAATATTTCTCTCTTTAGCATTGACAATATCCTCAATTGTCTCAATTCTTCCATCTCCTAATACAACATAAGTATCTGGGGTTAAACATAGCCCTAACTCAAACAAATCTTGGGCAATTCTCATTACTTCATCTACTCCTAAACCAAATCTTTTAGTTGCTTCCTCCAATAAAGTGTCTGTTGTAAATGGTGGTAATGGTGAGAGTGTTTTTTCATAAATATTTACATCTACACTAACCTCATCCAAATTAAAATCATCCTCTACAACTTTTCCAATATATATATCTCCTTCCAATCTTAATGTTAGATAAGGAACTCTCTTTTTGTATTCTTCATATCTCTCTATAATCCAACCTAATACAGGGGTTTGCACTCTTCCAGCAGAAAGATAGTTCTTATTAAATACTTCCCAAAGTTTTTCACTTAATCTAAAACCTATCCATCTATCTTCTATCCTTCTAACAACTTGACTTTTAACTTTATTCTCATCCATATCTAACTTTTCATTATTCTTAAATTGCTCAACAGCTCTTAAAATTGCTCTCTTAGTTATTTCATTAAATCCTAATCTATAAATATTTCTGTTAAATGGTAGTGAGTTAAGATAGATATCATAACCTATTTTTTCTCCTTCTGTATCTATATCTGTAGCTATAAATATTGCATCAACTTCATCAGCTATCTCCCTTATAACTTCAATATTGTCCTTACTATCCATAAAATTGATTTTTTCCCCTTTCTCTAAAAGAGATTTTATTATTTCATCTACATTTTTTTGGTCTGTAAATTGCTCTCCATTTATCTTTTTAATTGAGCAATAAATTGGAATATATATATTGTTAATTTTTACTCCATAAAATCCTTCTCTTGTTACTAAATCAAAGACATGTCCTCCACTTGCAGTAATTAGTAAATTTAAATCTCCAATACAAATTTCATATATATTTCTATTATTAATTTTTCTTACAGATGGCTTACCAAAGAAGTTTGCAATAGTTCTTGCTTTATTAGGACTTTCAACAACCATTAATACAGATTTTAATAAATCTGGGACTTTACCTATTTTTCTTCCTTCTTTCAATTTTTTTCTGTCTTCATCTATCTTTTTTAAAAGTTCTTCTATATTTATTTCTTCCAATCTTTTAAATTCACTTTCATACATAAATAGCATATATTTTTTTAAATGTTCAAAAATTTCATTGTCATCAACTAATACAATACTTGCTCCTTTTGTTAGACCAAACTCTGTCATCCTTGAAGTTCTTCCAGATGCTTGGATATATGTTTTAATATCAGGAATCAAAATATATATATCTCCTTCAATTTCTCTCAATGAAAATCTTTTTAATCCAACTTTTTTCTCTAAAATCTCTCTAATTTCATCTAAGCTCTTACCTTCTATTTCAATATCTTCTTTTAATTTACCCTTTTCTTTTAAGCTTTCTAAGTATTCCTTAACTCTCATCTTAAATTTTGGAATTCCATAAAATATGGCATATCTTACTCTTTCAGGGATATCTAAACCTCTAACTAAGACACCATAATATGAGGCAACTCCTACTAAGATATCAATCTTTCCATCTTTAAAATCATCAAATCCTTTTTTATCTTTTGAATGTATTAATTTAGCATTTATCCCTTCTTTTATTAAGAGTTCTTCTATTTCCTTAGCTTTTTCAACACCATAATCTAAGGATACAAAAACTAATCCACCTGAGCCAAACTTTTTTATAATCTCTAAAATCTTGTTTTCATCAAAGTCAGTATATAAATCTTCAACATCTCTTAACTTATTCATTCCAAAACCAACTTCAAAATCTAACAACTCCCTATATAGTTTAACTCTATCTCCATAACTTTTTCCAGTTGCAGAAGCAACAACTAAACAACCATGATTTATATTTTTTATTTTTTCTTTTAGTTTTTCTCTTAATTCCATAGCATTCTCTAACTTACCTTTTCTAATTAGATAAATTATCTTATAAGCTTCATTTATAATCTCTTCACTAAATCCTAAAAGTTTTAAAGTTCTATCTATATTTTTAGATGCTTTTAAAAGAGCATCAACATCATCAACAAAGATAAAGTCAAATTTAGTATTTAACTCATGCTTAGCTAAAAAGTTGGATGTTGTAATTAATATATCAAATTCATTATTCTCTATACACTCCTTAACTTCTTTTTTCTCTTTATTTTTTAATTCAGAGTGGTATGCCATAACTTTAATATTTAAATTTCCTTTTTCAATTAAAGATAAAGCTCTTTCATAAGTTTGTTTTACTAAGAGTGTTGTTGGCAAAATAATATAGCACTTTTTTCCTTTTTTAGATAGATATAGGGACATTAAGAGTCCAAAGAAACTCTTACCTACTCCTGTTGGAGCTACAATAGAGAAACTCTTATTTTTTAAAACTCTCTTAGCCCAAGTTTTTTGGATACTTAATAACTCAATGTCCAATTTTTTTGCAAATTCTTCAAATTCTTTAAATTCGTTCCAAACTTTGCAGTATGTTCTTAATTCTTTTAATTTATCATTTTCTTTTAAAATTCTGCACAATTCTAATTTATCTATAATCTTCTCTATATCCAAACAATTATTACAAACTCCTACATTTAACCTATCTGATGTTATCTCATTCTTACAGTTTGGGCACATCTCTTTAAATATCATTGGTATCATAGTTACTCACTCATTAAATTTTTGAATGTATTTTTATTATCCATTATCCATAAAGATTTTTAAATTTAAAAATTATGCTCTCATCAACATATATGTTTTAAAATTAAGTTGTAGATATAGACAATTAAACTATTAAATTCTTAGAAAATTTAAAATCTTACTATGACTATTTATTATATATTTCTTTGTTTGAACAAGATGTATTAAAATACTTTGTTAAAAATATAAATTGGTGAAGGTATTTGAAAAAAAGGAACATAACTGAACTACAAATTTTAGCTGAAATTTTAAGAAAACAGCCTCATATAAAACAGAAAGAAATAGCTGAAAATTTAGGAATAACTGTTCAAGCTGTTTCAGAGCATATTAGGAATTTAGTTAAAGAAGGATATATTACTGCAAAAGGTAGAGGAGAGTATGTAATAACTGAGAAAGGAATTAAAAAATTAAAAGATTGGATGTCTGAATTTAAGAAATATTTAGAAGAGATATCAGCAGCCATATATAGATATAAAGATGTTTGGCCAGCAATTGCAGAAGAAGATGTTAAAGAAGGAGATGAAGTATATCTCTATATGTATAGAGGAAATATATATGCCTCAAAAAATAAAAAAACAAGTGCAAAAGGAACTGTTTTAGTTGGTGGCAAAAAAGGAGAAGATATAGCTTTACATAATTTATCTGGAATAATTCCAATTGACAGGGATGTTAAAGTTTATATCTTTAAAGTTCCACCAGAAATATTTGGAGGTTCTAAGAAAGTAGATTATGATTTAATTAAAGAGAATATCAAAAATTTAGATAACTATGTTGTTGCTACAATGGGAACTGTTGGATATGTTGTTGCTAATAAACTCAATTTAACACCTGAGATTAGATTTGCAGTTGGAGATGGAATAATTAAAGCAATTGAAAGAGGTACAAATGTTATTCTATTTGTTACTGGAAAGATGTCTGAAAAGATTATTAAAAAATTAGAAAAACATAAAATATCATATCAAATTACTGATGTTCAAAGGTGAGTATTGTTGTTAATTGCTCACTTGTCAGATACTCATTTAGGATATAGGCAGTATAAATTAGATGAAAGAGAAGAGGACATTTACAACTCTTTTAAAGAATGTATTAATAAAATTATTGAAATTAAGCCAGATATTGTTATCCATTGTGGAGATTTGTTCCATAGCACAAAACCACCAATTAGAGCTTTGAGGTTGGCTATATCAGCTTTTAGAAAATTAAAAGAACTAAATATTAAAACTTATATAATTCCTGGAAACCATGAAATTCCTGGAAGGAGAAAGGTAGAGAGTCCTCTATCATTAATTAAAGATTATGTAAAAATATTGGATGGGAACTATGATGTTATTAATGAATTATTTATATGTGGATGCAAATATACAAGAGATTATAATAGACAGGAATTATTAGATAAAATTAACTATCTGGATTGTTTAGCAAAAGAATATAAAAAATCCATAATAATGTTACATCAAGGGGTTTATCCATATATACAGGACTATGAATTATATAAAGAGAACTTGCCAAGAAATATAAAATATATAGCTCTTGGACATCTCCATAATAGAATTTTAGAAAACTTGGATAATGATAGGTTATTAGCTGTCTCTGGCTCAACTGAGATAATTGATAGGAGAGAGTATGAAGATTACTTAAAAAATGGTAAAGGATTTTATTTATTTGATTATAGCAAAGATTTAGACAAAAATGATATTGAAAGAATAAATATAAAATGTAGAGATTTTGTTGAAGTAAATATTGAAAATTTAGATGATATTGAAAGTTATATAAATAAAATAAAATCTTTAAATAAACCTATTGTCTTTGGAAAAGTAAGATTAGATTTAAGAAGTATATTTGAGAGGAAAATAAAAGGACTTGTATTGGCCAATAGAGTAAGATACTATGAAGATATTAAGGATATTGAAGTAGAAAGTAGAGAGAGTATAGATACAAAAAAACTATTGTATGAGTTTTGTGAAAAAAATAAAGTTGATGGTGAATTTGCCTATAAAATATACAAACTTGTCTCTGAGAATAACTTAGATGAATTAAAGAACTTTATTAATGAATATTATAAATCTAAGTTTTAAAATAGAACATCTTTAAGTATTCTAATAAATCATTAACATCGTCCATTTTCTCTAACTCTTTAGTAGATATAACAGGAATATTTTTATATTCTTTTTCTTTCTTTTTTAATATTAAAACTGAAAACCCATTAATTAATTTTGATAGTTCTTTTACAATTAGAGCTCTCTGTTCTACATCTTCATTTGCTCTCTCTTCAATATTTGTCAGTAAGATTATGTTTTTTTTCTTCTCTTTTCCCTCTTCTAAAGCATCAAATGGAGCCTTTTCAAAAACAAAAGATTTAAATCCTAAACTATTAAAAATATTTATAATTTCCTGTTTGTAGTCATCCAATGGCTTATCTTCTTCTATATTTTTGTCATTTTCATCTTCAATTGGCTCAAATAAATCAATACCTCTAACTAATGGAGCATCTAAACATTCCTCTATTTTCATTGCTACTTCAACTGATGGGTTTGCTGAGTATGTCTCATACTTATATATTGCTTTTCTTGAAACTCCTACCATCTCAGCCAATTTTCCAGCAGATATTCCTCTCTCTTCTCTAACTCTTTTTAAGGTTTCTCCATCTATCTTTACAAAACATCCTCCTCTATATGCATAAATAATGGGTGGGCTACCTTCTAAAAAATCTTTTAATGTCTCCAAAGTAACTGATTTTATGTTGTATCTATCATAGACAATACCTCTCTCCATAGGAGCATTTCTTGTCCTTACACCAATAATCAAAGGAACAGCAGATAAAACCCTACAAATCTTTTTTAATTCAATTGATTGTTCTCTACTAATACTATCAATGTTTTTTAAAATTTTTAATATTAGTTTTACATCATCTCTACATGCTAAAATATCAAAACAACTTCTTCCAAGTGGCTTAGATACTATAAAGTTGTGTGTTTTTAATAAATTAATACATTCAGATATTATAATCTCTCTCATCATACCACCTCTAAACTCATCTTCTATATAATAATTTCTATTAAAGTTTATAAATTTAATGCATATATATCAAAAATTTTAAAGTATAAAATTTAGATTGCACCAATAATATTAATTAAATTATTTATTTATTAATTTAAATTAACAAAATAGAAAAGTATATATAGAACTTCTAAGACATAAAATTAGTAAGAAGAAAAAAAAGGTGATAATTGATGTTTGGAAGAGACCCATTTGACTCATTATTTGAAAGAATGTTTAGAGAAATGTTTTCAATGCCTATAGGAGGTAGTTCTATTATTCAAACTTCTTATGGTATCCAAATTTCTGGACAAGGATTTATGCCATTAGCAATAATAGAAGGAGACAACCATATAAAAGTAGTTGCATGGCTTCCAGGAGTTGCTAAGGAGGATATAGTAGTAAATGCTGTTGGGGATACATTAGAGATAAGAGCTAAAAGAAGTCCATTAATGGTTACTGAAAGTGAAAGAGTTATATACTCTGAAATTCCAGAAGATGAAGAAGTTGTTAGAAATATAAAATTACCATGTGTTGTCAAAGAAGAAGATGCTTCTGCTAAGTATGAAAATGGAGTATTATACATAACATTACCAAAAGCAGAATCCTCAAAGAAAAGAGGTATTAATATTGAATAAAAATTTTTATATATAATCTTTTTATAAACTCTATTTTTTAATTTAATAATCTTTGGATGTATATAATAAACTTTTTTATACTAAATAAATAACAATATACTATTATTAGGAATAATTTTTCAATATTTCTCAATAATAATATAAAACCAAACCTTTAAAGATGATTTGCTATGAAATGTCCATATTGTGGTAGTGAGGAATGTATTAATAAAAGTGCTTTAAACATTTATTTAAAAGCAGTTGAAACTTTTCTTAAAAAGTATATCAACATTAAATTTAAGTATCCAGCAGTTGGAGAAGTAGGAATATGCAAAAAAACAGGAGGAAGAATATATTTATGCCCATACTGTAAAGTTCCATTTAAAGCTCCATTTCTAAATAAAGGAGAAGGACATTTTAATTGTCCTAATTGCAATAAAACTTTAAATGTTCCAGCATCTAATAAATTAGTTTGTTAAAAATCTTTTTCAGTTATTTCATCTAAAATATACTTCTCTAAATTATTATTTAGATACATTAAAAACTCTTTTGGAGTGTAAATAGGTTTATTGTATCTTATATAATCATCTAATACTATCCTTGGGCAACCAACAACTATATAGCAATCAACATCATAATATAACAACTCAGGAGTTAAAGTATCTACAATCATTTTTATATATCCAATTTTATTCTTTTTTAGCTCATTAATAATACTATTAAAAACTTTTATTCTTCTTTGTCCAACTTTGTCAATTAAAATAACTCCAACCTTTTTAGGTTTGTTAAAGAATAGCTTTGATATTGCTGTTAATCTTCTTTTTATAAATTTGTAGGACTCCTCTTTTCCTATTTTATCAAATTTTTTAATCTCTGGATTGTAAATAGTAATGTCTTTCTTATATTTATATGACAATATCAATGGATGAAATCTACCATTTCCTACAAATAAAATCTCTTCTCTATCTTCTAAATTAGCTCTACAACCTAAAATAATTTTTGGATTAAATGTCTCTAAAAGCTTCTTATATTGTATTGTTGTGGCTATTTCTACATCTTTATCTTTTGTATATTCTTCAATATCTTTTATTATCCTCTTTTTCTCTTCCTCATTAAATTTTCTAAAAGCTGGAATAAAAAGAACATTTTTATATTTTATATAACTTAATGGCTCATGTCCATAATGAACTAATAAGTCGTAATCTATCTTTGGAATATCACAAGCTCCAAAACATGAACCTATATATAAAAAAATATCCACATTTAACAGCTTTTTAATTTTTTCAATTTCATTGACAACTAAATTTTTTATTCCTTCAGGAGCTTGAACTACAATTTTAGGATTTTCTTTTATTTTTAAAACTTCCTTTATTTTATTTATAACTTTTTCTGTCTCTAAATCATACATTTTTCCACAAACTCTCTTAAATCTTTTAAATTACCAAAATCTAACAAACCAACATCTGTTATTGCAACAACATTAGAATTTAGATAATCTTCTCTTATAATTTTAGAAGATGGATAGTTGGATATCAAATCATTTCCTGGAGAAAATCTATTAAATGCTGGAAGAACTATATAATTATTATTTATTAAATATATAGGAAACTTAATTATACTTCCTAACTCATCTCTTAATCTTATTGAAGGATGCTCATGAGACAATATTAAAAAATCTTCTTTATCCATATATTTATGTCCATGTGTAATAACAAAATCATCTAATTTATAATGCTCCTCTAAATCAAAAGGACATAGAGTATCATGATTACCTCTAATTAGTATAAGTTCAACCTCACTCTTTAACTCCTTTATAAATTCATCTAATAACTTTATCTCCTTTGGATAGGGCTTAAAGTTGTGTTTTATATCTCCATTTATTATAAGTTTTTTTAATTTGAACTTATGAATTGTCTCTTTTATATCATTTAATACTCTCTCCATATGAACCATAGGGAACATTGCCCCAGATTCACAAAAATGCACATCAAATCCAATATGCAAATCACCAATAATGCCAACTTTTTTGTATATTAGGCATCTGGCATTTGTTAGTTTAAATTTACCAAACTTCATGTAGTCTTTCATAAATCTATAATCTATCTCTATAGTATAAAGCTATTCCTCTAATGTAAAATACTGATAAATAAAAACTTACAAACATCTGTATTCCATACAACAATGAATCCACTACTATACTGATTAGTTGATATTTCATTAATAAGAAAGAAACTATAATTCTTGGAAATGAAAATATTGAGCTAATAACTACTCCTATAATTCCTAATAAGATAACCAATACAACATATTTTAATGACATCATTGAAAAAATTCTCTTAAAATCAAAAAATCCAAAGAAACCATTTAGGGAGTAATTAACATCAGCTAAGGATTTATAAAATCCATATATAACTATTAAAATAAAAAATAAGACAAATCCTAAAATTAAAAATATGACTCCTATTGGGGCTGCTATAAAAAATGTTAATATACCTACACCAAAAATAACTGCTGGAATAAATATAAATACAATAAATAATAATATTGAACCAACAAAGTATAATAAACCTTTTTTAAACATATCAAAGATATTGTTCCATTTTGGTGCTAAGCCATCTCCTTCTACAGTAGTTTTCATAACTCTAACTAAATACCCTTGAATAATAAAGCTCACTATAAAAAATGCAACTACAACAATAGCAGTTATTATAAGTATAATAGACATAGATAAATTGAATTCATAATTATTAGCTAATTTTTCTAAAAATAAACCACTACCTCCTGACAACATTCCTAAGAAAAAATATAGTATTGCTCCTGGAAGAAGTTCTTTAAAGTTTAAAGTTATGTAATAATAGCTATCTTTTATATAATCTTCAATGCTTCTCATAATCTACCACAAATAATATTTTATTTATAATTTTATTTGTATATGGAAATATAAATAATTTATTGAAAAAATTTTTTAAATAAATCCAAATATATAACCTGCTAAGGTAGAAAATAAAATGACAAGAGCAAAATAAACAGCAGATTTTTTCTTACCTATTATTTTTAATATAGCTAAAAATGTTGCAAAACTTACACTTGGTCCAGCTAACAATAGTGCCATTGCAGGACCTTTGTTCATACCTAAATCCAATAATGCTTTAACTATTGGTACTTCTGTTAATGTAGCAAAATACATTGTTGCACCTAAAACTGAGGTTATTAAATTACTTACTATTGTGTTTTTTCCTAAATATTCAACAATAATATCTTGGGGAATTATAGCTTTTAAAACTCCTGCAATTGCAACTCCTAAAATTAATAATGGGAATATTGTTCTAATCAATATATAACTTTCATATAACCAGCTCTTTATTTGTTTATCTGTAAAGTATTTTTTTAAAATAATAATTAGAATTATCAACAGTAATAAATATATCAAATGCTTAACTAAGAAAATTCCAAATATTGGAATTGACAATAAAGGAAATACTTTTGGTGAAGCAGTTATAACAATTAACATTAAGAAAAGAATGCCAAAAAATATCAATATACTATTTAAATTTTCTATTTTTCCTTCTCTAACTCTTAGTTTTTTCTTACTCTTACCAAATATCATGTCCATTATTATTCCTATAACTATTCCAAGTATTATAGCTGCAACTAATCTATAAATTCCAAAATCCCAACCTAATAAAGCAGCTGAGTAAAATATTGCCAAAATATTTATGGCTGGTCCAGAATAAAGAAAAGTTATTGCTACTCCTAAATTAGCCCCTCTTTTGTATAAAGATGCAAATAATGGAATTATTGTGCATGAACAAACTGTTAAAATAGCTCCACTAACAGATGCTATTAAGTAGGAGTAGATATCCCCTCTACCAAAATATTTTATAATATAATTTTTATCTATCATTGTAGTTATTCCTCCTGCTATTAGAAAAGCTGTTATTAATGCCAAAACTCTGTTAAAACTTAGATAATCAATAGCTGTCTGTATCATAACTTTTAAAATATATATTAAAAAGTCCATATATTGTCACCTAAATCTTTTTTTATTTATGTTGTAAGTCATTTTTTCCCCACATTTTGGACATTTTGGTAGTTCTATTTGAGATGCTAAACATGGACACACATCCACCTTATATCTCATTTTATACATGCATTTTGGACATATCAAATTCCAAATAATCATATTATCACATATTTAATATAATTAATTTATATATGTAAAAAAATTTATTAAATTATTCCTTACATGAGCAAACAAAACCTTCAACTTCTTTAACTATCTTGTGAGTTCCTAAAATTATTGGAATCTCTAATTCTTTCATCATTTCTTTTGCTATTTCTTCAAATTTTAAATATGGACAGTTAAATGAACATGAGGCAATATGAATAGCTTCAGCCCCAACAACATCCTTTAACACATTTAATCTTGTCTTAAATCTGACTCCTGGGCATCCTCCACAGTTTGTAAAAGCAATTAACTTAACATCTTTATATCTTTCAAAAGCTCCCTTTTTCTCATTAACATTTTTAAAACAACTAACACATGCCTCTTTTCCTCCACAACCCATTTCCATCATTTTCTTACATCCAATTATTGCAACTTTCATTGCTCTCCCTCCAAATATTTTTTAAGTTCTTCTTTTATTTCTTCAACTGTTGGCACTTTTCCTTCAAATACTACATAATCATCAAAAGCTACTCCTGGAGCTACAAATATCCACTCAGATATTTCATTTATATCAGTTACTTTTTTTATTTCTACCTTATCTTTTAAATTTAGTTCTTCGACAGCTTTAACAACATTTTCATAAGTTTGATTACATTTAGGACATCCTGTTCCAAATACTCTTATTATCATCAATATCTCCCTTGATATCTAAATTTATTATTACTGTCTAAAATTTATTGTCTAAATATAATATTTATAAGTTTCTATTATTGAATTATTGGATTATAAACATATTTTTAAAATATATTTAAATATTTAAAACTAATGTTAATAAGAACTACATATCAACCAAATATATATATTTTGTGCTTTGATTTTTATGTGTAACTTTAATATATATGCGGGTTAAGTTAATTTATTTGTAAAGTAAAAAATTTTGAGGTGTAGGAATTATGAAATATAAAGATACAATTGACTTGTATGATGCAAAAGGTAATTTAGTAGAGGAAAAAGTCCCATTAGAAGCTATAAGTCCATTGTATAACCCAACTATACAAAAATTAGTAAAAGATGTTAAAAGAACAGTTGCAGTTAATTTAGCAGGAATAGAAAATGCTTTAAGAACTGGTCAAGTAGGGGGTAAAGGAAACAGAATAATGGGTAGAGAGTTGGATTTACCAATAGTTGAAAATGCTGAAACAATTGCTGAATATGTTGAAAAAGTTATTAGAGTTTCTGAAGATGATGATACAAATGTTAAATTAATTAATGATGGAAAACAGATGGTCGTACAAATGCCATCTAAAAGATTAGAAATTGCAGCTGAATATTCAGTCTCTACATTGGTAACTGCTCAAGCATTAAAGGAAGCAATAATAAGAACATTTGATGTTGATTTATTTGATGCTCCAATGGTTCATGCTGCTATCTTAGGAGGATATCCTCAGGAAGTTACAATGAAAGGAGCTAATATTGCAGGATTATTAGGAAATCCATTAACCTTAGAATGTCCTGGTTATGCATTAAGAAATATTATGGTTAATCACTTTGTTGCTTGTACTAAAAAGAATACAATGAATGCTGTTGCATTTGCTTCAATTATGGAACAAACTGCAATGTTTGAAATGGGAGATGCTGTTGGAGCATTTGAAAGATTACATTTATTAGGTTTAGCATACCAAGGATTAAATGCTGATAACTTAGTTATTGACTTAGTTAAAGAAAATGGTAAAACAGGAACTGTTGGAACTGTCATAACATCATTATTAAATAGAGCACTAGAAGATGGAATAATAAAAGAAGATAAAACATTAGAGTCAGGATTTAAATTATATAAACCAGTAGATGTAGCTAAATGGAACGCTTATGCAGCTGCTGGATTAGTTGCAGCTGTTATTGTCAATGTTGGTGCTGCAAGAGCAGCTCAAGGTGTAGCATCAACAATCTTATACTACAACGATATCTTAGAATATGAAACTGGGCTACCTGGAGTAGATTTCGGAAGATGTGAAGGTACAGCAGTTGGATTCTCATTCTTCTCCCACTCTATCTATGGAGGAGGAGGTCCAGGAATATTCAACGGAAACCACATCGTTACAAGACACTCTAAAGGATTCGCTATTCCACCAGTTGCTGCTGCAATGTGTTTAGATGCAGGAACACAAATGTTCTCACCTGAAAGAACATCAGCATTAATTGGAGCAGTATTTAGTGCAATTGATGAATTTAGAGAACCACTAAAATATGTTATAGAAGGAGCTTTAGAAGTTAAAGATAAAATCTAAAATAGCTGATTTATATGATTGAGATTGAAATCTTCCCTCACAGATATCTAAAAGCTTCAACAACTGAAAAATTCTTAAATAAACTTTATGATTTAGAAAGTGTTGAAAGAGTTGTTATTCATGGGCAATCCTTGCCCAAAACTGTTCCTTTTGGGCCAGCAAAAGGTTTGCCAGTTAATCATTCAGAAAGAAAAATTATAAATGTAAAAGGAGTCCCAATAGAGCTTACAGTTATGGCTGGAAGGTTTATAGTAACTTTAAAAGATGATAGTGAGATAGACAAAATTCATGAAATTTGTAAAGAGTTATTTCCATTTGGTTATAATCTAAAAGTTGGCAAATTCTTAAAAGATAAACCTACTGTTACAGATTATCTAAAATATGGTGAAGAAGGAGTACATTTAATAAATGAAATGGACAAGAGATTAATTGGATTAATTGACCCAAGAAGTAGGTTAAAAACCAATGTTGCAATTATAGAAAAAGATGATTCTGATGCCAGTAGGTAGATTTGAGCAGATTATTGATTGCAGAGCTGTAATGGGATTGGGTGAAGGTGGAGGTTTAGCCCAAAGAGGGACTTTAGCAGAAGCTTTAAAAAATGATGTTATTGTTGTAGCGATGTCTCCTGGGAGGAGACATATAACTAAGCCTGTATGTGAAATAACATATGGAATAAGAGAAGCTGGAATAAATACAAGTGTTCTCGTCTTAAATGCTGGCTCTGGAATACCAAGTGATACTCCAAGAGGTTCTTTAGGTTCAACTTTTGGTTTAAAACCTGAAGAAGTTGAGCAAATAAATAGACATAAGCTTTGTATAGTTCATTTTGGCAATGTTATAAGCCATATTGTATATAAAGCTGGTTTGTTTATGAAATATGTTGAAATTCCCACAATAATTGTTTGCCAAGCCCCTGTAGATTTCGAAGATTTGGCTAAATATGGTATAAAGACAAGAGAGGTTATGCCCCTTCATCCAAAATCAAAAGGAGTTGTTGTTGATATAGTTACAGGAGTTATTAGAGGGGAATCAGTTCCTCAAACTAAAATAGATGAAATCATTAAAAAGATAAAGAAATATCTGAGGTGATAAAAATGGCATATGAACCACAATACTATCCAGGAAGTACAAAAATTGCTCAAAATAGAAGAAACCACATGAATCCAAATGTTGAGTTAGAGAAATTAAGAGATATCCCAGATGATGATATTGTAAGAGTAATGGGTCATAGACAACCAGGGGAAGATTATAAAACAGTTCATCCTCCATTAGAAGAGATGGACTTACCAGAAGATTACGTTAGAGATTTAGTTGAACCAATACAAGGGGCAAAAGAAGGGCATAGAATTAGATATATTCAATTTGCTGACTCTATGTATAATGCTCCTGCTCAACCTTATGATAGAGCAAGAACATACATGTGGAGATTTAGAGGAGTAGATACAGGAACTCTATCAGGAAGACAAGTTATTGAAATGAGAGAAAGTGACTTAGAGAAGATATCTAAAAACTTCTTAATTGATACTGCTTTCTATGACCCTGCAAGATGTGGTATTAGAGGAGCTACTGTCCATGGACACTCTTTAAGATTAGATGAAAATGGTTTAATGTTTGATGCTCTACAAAGATATGTCTATGATGAAAAGACAGGACACGTTGTCTATGTTAAAGACCAAGTTGGAAGACCATTAGATGAGCCAGTTGATATGGGAGAACCTCTTCCAGAAGAAAAATTAGTTGAAATAACAACAATATATAGAAAAGATAACATTGGTTTAAGACAAGATGAAGAGCTTATAACAGTCATAAAAAGAATCCATAGAGCAAGAACCTTAGGAGGGTTCATACCACAAGAAGATATCTTTGAAAAATTATAAATAAAATTTTTTGAGGTGATAAAGATGGAAGCAGAAAAAAGATTGTTCTTAAAAGCTTTAAAAGAGAAATTTGAAGAAGACCCAAAAGAAAAATATACAAAGTTCTATGTATTTGGAGGATGGAAACAATCAGCAAGAAAAAGAGAGTTTGTTGAAGCAGCTCAAAAATTAATTGAAAAAAGAGGAGGTATCCCATTCTACAACCCAGATATTGGAGTTCCATTAGGGCAAAGAAAATTAATGCCATATAAGATATCTAACACTGATGCAATTGTTGAAGGTGATGACTTACACTTTATGAACAATGCTGCTATGCAACAAATGTGGGATGACATAAGAAGAACAGTTATTGTTGGTATGGATACAGCTCACGCAGTTCTTGAAAAAAGATTAGTGGTAGAGGTTACTCCTGAGACAATAAATGAGTATATGGAAACCATCAACCACGCTCTTCCTGGTGGAGCAGTTGTTCAAGAGCACATGGTTGAAGTACATCCTGCATTAGTTTGGGACTGTTACGCTAAGATATTTACTGGAGATGATGAATTAGCAGATGAAATAGATAAAAGATTCTTAATTGACATAAACAAATTATTCCCAGAAGAGCAAGCAGAGCAAATTAAAAAAGCTATTGGAAAAAGAACCTACCAAGTTTCAAGAGTTCCTACATTAGTTGGTAGAGTTTGTGATGGGGGAACAATAGCAAGATGGAGTGCAATGCAAATTGGAATGAGTTTCATTACAGCTTACAAATTATGTGCTGGAGAAGCAGCTATTGCAGACTTCTCCTATGCTGCTAAGCACGCAGATGTTATCCAAATGGCTTCCTTCTTACCAGCAAGAAGAGCAAGAGGTCCAAATGAGCCAGGTGGAATGTTCTTTGGAATCTTAGCAGATGTTGTTCAAACATCAAGAGTTTCAGAAGACCCTGTTGAGCAATCATTAGAAGTTGTTGCTGCAGGAGCTATGTTATATGACCAAATCTGGTTAGGAGGTTATATGTCAGGTGGGGTTGGATTCACACAGTATGCATCAGCATCATATACAGATGACATATTAGATGACTTCTCATACTATGGATATGACTATATAACTAAGAAATATGGAGGATGTAACAGCGTAAAACCAACAATGGATGTCGTTGAAGATATAGCTGGAGAGGTTACATTATATGCATTAGAACAATATGACGAATATCCAGCTTTATTAGAAGACCACTTCGGAGGTTCTCAAAGAGCAGCTGTAACAGCAGCTGCATCAGGAATTTCAGTTGCATTAGCTACTGGAAACTCAAACGCTGGGTTAAATGGATGGTATTTAAGCCAAATAATGCATAAAGAATACCACAGTAGACTAGGATTCTATGGATATGACTTACAAGACCAATGTGGAGCTGCTAATTCATTATCTATAAGAAATGATAAATCATCACCATTAGAATTAAGAGGTCCAAACTATCCAAACTATGCAATGAACGTAGGTCACCAAGGAGAATATGCTGGAATTGCACAAGCAGCTCACTCTGCAAGAGGAGATGCCTTTGCATTGAACCCATTAATTAAAGTTGCATTTGCAGACCCAAGCTTAATCTTTGATTTCAGATATCCAAGAAAAGAGTTTGCAAGAGGTGCTTTAAGAGAGTTCGAACCTGCTGGAGAAAGAGACCCAATCATTCCGGCTCACTAAATCTAAATTTTTTTATTATGTTTTAGATTGTTATGAACAATAAAACTATTAAAATTTTTTTGAATTGTATTCTAATTTCCTTTATAATAATGTTTATATATTGAAAAAATTATTAAATGACTAAAATTATTTGGGGGATATTATGGATACATTGTTAATATCTTTGGGAGCTTTGGCTTTATGTGGAGCATTAGCAACTATTGCAGGTTGTGCAGAAGATATAGAGTCAGATGTAGGTTCTCAATCAAACCCAAACTCACAAGTTCAGTTAGCTCCACAAATGGGTAATATACACAGATACTACAACAAAGCTATCTCTGGGGAGCCAGTTGCTTATGGTTTATATGTTGCAGTTGCAGGAGGAATTGCTTATGCTTTAATGAACTATGGTTTTAATCCAATATTTGCTTTAATTATTGGAGTAGGTATTGCTGCCTTAGTTCATGGAGCATATGCTGTTTCAGCGTATTTAGGTAGAATCGTTGGACAATCAAAAAGTTTTGGTCAACCAGTTTATTTAGATGTTATTTTGTCCCATTTAGGGCCTATTGTTGGACATGGATTTATTGCAGTTTTCTGTATTGTTTTGATGGCATATTTAACTGATACTATATTAGGAAATCCGTTCCCATTACCATTAATAGCATTAATATTTGGTATTACTGTAGGGGCTATTGGTTCCTCTACAGGGGATGTTCATTATGGAGCTGAAAGAGAATATCAAAAATATCCATTTGGAGGTGGAGTCCCAGTAGCCAATCATGGAGATATTGATATAAAAGCAGAACATGGTTTAAGAAATAGTTTAGACTCATCATATTTCTGTGTTAGATTAGGAGGACCTTTAACAGGTTTATGTTTTGGTTTAATCGTATTTTTAGATGGTTGGAGAGGAATAATTGGAAACATAATAGAGAAAAATCCTATATCATCAGCAATAGTTGCAATAGTTATTGGGCTAATAATTGTTGCTGCTTTAGCAATAATAAATAGAAAAGTTGAAGTATTTGCAAGAGAAAAATATGGGCCATATCAATAAAATTATAAATTTTTAGGTGATAGTAATGTTTGATATAAATTTAATAATTTCATTGTTGGAGATAACTATTGCAGGAGCTATTATTGACGCAAGTGTTCATTTTATTCCTGTTGGAGGAGCTCCAGCAGCTATGGCTACATCTACTGGGGTTGGAACTGGAACAACACAGTTGGCAGCTGGAGCAGGATTTACTGGATTGTTAGGAGCAGCTGTTATGTCTCAAATGGTTGGATTATCAACAACTGGAATAATATTAATCTTAATATCTGGAGCTATTAGTTCAATGATAATGCTTGGAGTTACAATGTTAATTGGGCAATTAATTTATGTATTTGGGGTTGGAGTTGTTCCAGCAGCTGATAAATGTGAAGTAGACCCTATAACAAAAGACCCTCAAAAGCCATATATTACTCCAGGGACAACAGGGCATGGTGTTCCAACAGTTTGTTTTATTAGTGGTTTAATTGGAGCTGCATTGGGAGGAATTGGAGGAGGATTAGCATATATTGCTTTACAGCAGTTAGGATTTAAGCCAGCAGTTGCTGGAATATTAGCAGTTGGATTCTTCTTTATTAATGCAGTTCTTGCATCTTACAATATAGGAGGTACTATTGAAGGGTTCCATGACCCAAAATTCAAGAAAATCAATAATGGTATTATTGCATCTGCAGTTGCATCTTTTGTATTTGCAATATTCAGTGTATTAATGGCATTAAACATTTAAAAAGGTGAAAATTTATGTCTCATGGTGGAGGAGGTCATGCTAAGGACTTATATCCAGAAGAGCAGATATTTGGTGTAGGTATATTATTATCATTAATTGGATGTTATTTAGTTCATTTCTTAGAGCCATATGGTTTAGGAACATTATTAGGTGGATTATTGGTTTCTGCTGCTTGTGTAGCTGGAGCAAACACTGTAAGAAAAGTAGCATCTTATGGATTAGGGACTGGAGTTCCATCTATAGGTATGGTTAGTTTAGGTATGGGAACATTAGCAGCTATTGCAGGAATTTTAATACCTAAAGCATTAGGTTATGCATCAATTACTCCATATGTAGCACCTATCTTAACTTTAATCATTTCTGCAATTATAGGAGTTATTGTAGGTAAGCTTACAGTTAATCCTGTTGGAATGAAAATTCCTATTATGGTTAGAAGTATGACATTCTTGTCCATAGCAGGAGCTATGGCATTGTTAGGATTCTCTGCTGTCTATGCTGGTAGTTTAAGTCCAGATGTATTTTTAAATGGAGCTCTAAATGATGGAATGATGGCTGTTGCATTTATAGTTGCCGGTATGGCAATACTTCATCCATTTAACGCATGTTTAGGACCAGATGAAAGCCATAAGAGAACTTTAACATTAGCAATTGCATGTGCATTATTAAGTTGGTTTATATTTTCAATATTAAAGTTAGATGTAATATCAATAGTAGTGTCTATAATACTATGGGCAATTGTATATTTCAAATATGTTAAAATGTCATTAAACGATGCATGTTGTGTATTACATGTTCCAGAATTGCCTAAGAAAGAAGAATAAGGTGGAAACATGGCTTATTATGTTTTTATAGATGAAAAAATTCCTTTGGTTTATAATGTTGAAACTGGTGTTATAACCAAAGGATTTGGAGATGTACTATTCGTAGATACTTCTGGAATTGAGCAGGAATTAGATAAATTAGCCAAATTAGTAGATGCTTATGAACATTCCTTAGATCCAAGATATCCACCATTAAATACATTTCCTAATAGGGATAATGTATATAAAATTGCAGGATACTTTAAGGGAATATTTATTGGATTTTGGCTTAGTTTAGGAATTCTATCTTTAATACTTATGATGTTAGGAGTAAAATTCTTCTAAATAAAAATTTTTAAATTTTTTAGGTGATAGTTATGGTAGAGAAAAAAGAACCAGCTCCAGGATGGCCTATAGTCTCAGGAGAATATGTTGTCGGAAATCCTGAAAGTTGTGTTGGTGTTGTAACATTAGGTTCCCATGGTTTAGAACAAGCATGTATTGAAGCTGGAGCAGCTATTGCAGGACCATGTCACACTGAAAACCTAGGTATTGAAAAAGTAGTAGCCAACTACATATCAAATCCAAACATCAGATTTATGATATTATGTGGTTCTGAGGTTCAAGGACATATAACAGGACAATGTTTTAAAGCACTATGGGAAAATGGTATTGATGATTCTGGACAAATCATTGGAGCTAAAGGGGCAATTCCATTTTTGGAGAATGTTGATAAAGATGCAGTTGAAAGATTTAGAAGACAGATAGTTGAAGTTATTGATTTAATTGATTGTGAGGATATTGGAAAAATTACTCAAGCTATAAAAGAGTGTTTAAGTAAAGACCCGGGAGCAATAGATGAAGACCCATACATCATTGATTTAGAAGGTGGTGGAAAAGGAGAAGAGGAAGAAGGAGCTGCTATAAAACCAATAACTCCTGAAATGGCTATAATTGAGAGTAGAATAAGATTAATTGGAAATGAAATGCAATACAATGGATTATTAGCAAAATGGCAAGCAGGATATTACAATGGAAAAATACAAGGTTTAGCGGCAGGACTGTTTATTATGATTTTATTATTAGGAATTATGATGTTATAATTTCCAGGTGAAAGTAATGAGTATAGAAATCTCAAATAAACCAAATATAAAGTCAATACAAGAATATTTAGAGGATTTAGAGTATAAGGTAGGATTAATAACAAGAAATAGAGGGTTAGAGTCAGGAGTAGAATCTGCTGGAATCAGAGGAATTGCCTGTGGAGCTGTCTTTGGAATAGTTATGATGACTATTGCCTTAGCTCTATATTACTTATTGAGGTGAGTTAAATGAGTGATGAAAAAGTTCCACAAGTAATAATGGACCCTAATGATTATGAAAGATTAAAAAAAAGATTAGATGAATTAGAGAAGAAAGTTGAAAATACAAATGCAGAACTTTTCCAAATGGCTGGAAAAAAAGTTGGAAGAGATATTGGGATATTATATGGTTTAGTTATCGGGATAATACTTTCATATATATTACCATTTATTGTTAAGTTAATTCAAGTTTTAAGCATAAAAATTACAGTTGTTAAATAAAAAAATTAAGAAGGTGAGATAGGCATGTTTAAATTTGATAGAGAACAACACTTATATGAAATAGCTGGAAGAAAATGTGGAGGACAGCCAGGAGAATATCCAACAGCTTTAGCAGGAACAATATTCTATGCAAGACACAAAATAGTTGAAGATGAAAGAAAAGGTATATTTGATAAAGCAGCTGCTGAAGATTTAATAAATAAACAAGCTGAAATGGAAGATATAACTGGAAATCCTGCTTGGGTACAAGTATTTGGAGGAACACCAGAAGCATTAGTTAAATATATTGATTTTGTTGCTGATATTTGGGATGGACCAATGTTATTAGATTCTACATCAGGAGAAGCAAGAATGGCTGCTGCTAAAAGAGCAACAGAAGCAGGATATGCAGACCAATGTATTTATAACTCTATCAATGTTTCTATTGAGGAGCAAGAATTCCAAGTTTTAGTAGAAAGTGATATTACAGCATCTATTGTCTTGTGTTTTGACCCAATGGACCCAACAGTTGAAGGAAAAATAAATGTCTTATTAACTGGAGGTAAATCAGGAAGTACAGGTTTATTAGAATTAGCTGAAAAAGCAAATATAGATAAATTATTTATTGATACAGCAGTTACACCATTAGGAAATGGTGCAGGGCCAGCTGTTAGAGCATCTTTCGCTGTTAAGGCAATATTTGGTTATCCTGTTGGTAGTGGTATCCACAATATTCCATCTGCATGGGATTGGTTAAGAGAATTCAGAAAAAAATTAAGAGAAGAGGGACACAGAGAATTAGCAAAAGAAATAAGAGCAGTATGTGATGTTGGAGCTACATTAATGCAAGTTTTAGCTGCTGGGGATTTTGTCTTATATGGACCAATAGATGATGCTCAAGTTGTGTTCCCAGCAGTTGCAATGGTTGATGCTACAATTGCAGAAGCAGCAAAAGAGTTAGGAATTGAACCAGTAGATAACCATCCATTCAAGAAATTAGTATAAATTTAATTAATAATAATTATTTTTTATTTTTCCATCTCCATCCACTTTTTACCCAATCTTCACTTAAATTATTCTTTTTGGCAAATTCTTTTAACTTTCTTTCCCATCTATCCCACAAATTAGGATAAAGTTTTTTTATTCTTTCTATTTCTCCCAATCCCATAGCTGGGCAAATATAACATCCAATTCTATCAAATCCTTTCTCATATAATTTGTTATATGGAGCGTTTTCTTTTAAAAGGTAAATCCAAACGTGTAATGCACTCCAATGGAAAATAGGTAAAGCATTAATCTGTTTTTTTATGTATGTATTCCTATGAACTAATTTTTTCTTAGCTCTATTGAAACTTTCATACTTTCTAATTCCAACAAAAGAAAGAACATCATCCTTATAATTTTTTTCTAAATATTCTTTTAAAGGATTTAGTTTTAAAATGTCTGAGCACCATCTATAATCTCTTGCAGGAACTCCATATTTATCAACTAATTCCCAAAAATTAGGTGATTTAATTACATTTACCTTTATATTGTATGTATCTTCAACTTCTTTAATATTCTCCAAAGTTTCAGGCAACTCCAAACCAGTATCTATAAAAAGGACATCAAAATTACTTAGAGCTTTTTTAACTAAGATTAAAGTGGTTAAACTATCCTTTCCTCCAGAATAAGCAACTATAACAGGTCTATTAATCTTTTCAACAGTATTCTTTATAAAACCTATTGCATTTTGTTCATATTTTTTAATTACTTCTTCATTTGCTTTTATTGTTAAATTAATTGCTTCATCAAAAGAATACTTTTTAAAATCATTATTATTTATCTTTCTAATTTCTCTTACTTTAATAATTTTCCCTTTATCTAAATTTTCTATATCTTCTGAACTTACCAATGCTTTTCCAACGCCTATAACTTCATTTTTATAGTTCAAGATTATTACATCATCATCTTTTTTAAATTCCTTATACTCTACAATTCCAGGTTTTAAAATAGTCATTCCCTTTTTTATAATTTTAGACAAATTTTCATCTATTTTGATTATTTTTTTGTTTGCTCCTTTATTATATAGAGTATAAGCTCCAAAAGTTTTTAGCTTAATTTTCCAGTCTTTTAATTTTTCATTATAATATAGAATATATTTAACCTCACCATCTGATATAATTTCATATCCTTCTTCAAATCCTGTTAATTTATTCAATAGAATAAAGGATTCAGTCTTATCATTAATTCCATATTCTTTCTTTAAAACATCATTTAAAAATTCAATGTCATATCTAAATCCTATTCTTACATCTCCTGGTGGGGTAATTTTAACATTTAAACTTTCTTCACCACAAATACCACATTTTCTTCCTAAAAGAGGGATATTACATTTAGGACACCATTTTAAATGTATTTTACCTATATAGTGTTTCATAATTAACCTCATATTATATTTTTTTAGCAATAACTCCTAAGGCATTAGGGACTCTTTTAATAGATTTAAATCCTACTCTCCTTAATCTTTCCATAACTCCTTTTTGTAAATCTTTCCCCCTATACTTCTTTCCAGGATTTCCTACATAATGAAATAATCTACCTCCATCTTTAAGAACTCTATAAAGTTCTTTATAGAATTCTTCACTATAAAGATGTCCTGCTAAACTAAATCTTGGAGGGTCGTGAATAATAGCTGTAAATGTCTCATCTTCAAACTCTTTAATTTTATCAAAACTGTCCCCTAATAAAACCTTTATATCTCCTTTAAATAATTCTTCACTATATGGATTTATTTTAGCTAATTCTAAAACATATCTGTTCTTTTCAATGGTTGTTACATCTGCTCCTCTTTTATAACTCTCAATTGCAGTATAACCTAAACCCATACATGTATCTAAGACAATATCTCCCTTTTTTATATTTATTGAATTAACTTTGTTTAATGTATCTTGGTAAGGATTTACTTCCTTAGTTCTATGCATCCTTATACCACTAATCTCAATAGTTGGGGGAATAGTTGGAACTAACTTATAAAATCCTTCATCTGTTGAAATTGCTGCTTTATAAAGATGATTATCTTTTAAAAAATAGAGAGTGTTATCCTTAGCTATCTTTTTTAAGGTTTTAAAATCTACTTCTCCCTCTGGAAAAATAGCTTTTTCATCCTTTATAATAATCTTTTCTAATTTATTTGTTTTATATAAATCCAAATTTAAAAAAATATAATTATCTTTTGATAAAAGAATTTTTTTAGCCATTTTAGGAGTTATGTAGTTCATATATCATCATCAAATAATTTTAAGGTCTTAGTACATTGACCATTTCCTCAACAGCTTTATCTAATAAATTGTCTCTATTTTTAATTATCTTTACAGTTGCTCCTGTTAGAACTGCATAAGTCATAGCTGCTGCTCTATTCATAAATATATGTTCTCCAATATCCTCAGTTGATTCAAAGTCCCTCTTTCTTGTATCATCTTTTAATCTTCTCATCAATATTTCACTATTATCTGCCTCAACCAAAACAATTATATCTGGGACTAACTCATCTAAAACCCATTTAGGTAATCCTGGAAGATAACCTTTTGGTGTTTTTATTGTACTGTGTGTATCAACTATTATATTTTTGTCCTTAGCTAATTCAGCTATTTTTTTTCCAGCTAATCTTTGTATCTCTTTTTGAATTTCTGGATTTAATTTTCTTAATTCATCTCTATCATTTGCCAATCCTTTTTCTTTTGCAATTTCTAACATAACTGTTCCAAAATTAACTATTTCATAATTAATTCCTTCTTCTTTTAATTTTTCAACTGCTTTTGTTGTAACTGTTGTTGAACCTACACCTGGAACTCCAACTACTACAACTAACATTATTTCTCACCTTTTTTTATTTTTTAAGAAATTTAGATATAATTGGGTGAAGTTCTGCAATTTGTTCTCTAATTATTTGCTCATACATTCTATAAACTATTGATACAGTTAATAATACTCCTGTCCCTCCACCTAATGCACCAATAAAATTTGCTATAGCTGCTAAAAAACCAACAAATGCAGAACTCATAACAGTTATAGGAAAAATATATCTTTTTAATCTTTGTTCTATTGCTTTATGGCTTTTTCTAAAACCTTTAATTGCCATATTTAAAGAACTTATTCTTTGCGCCATTGACTTAGCATCTAAACCAGAAGTTTCAACCCAAAATATACCAAATATAACACAGAATATTATCATAGCAATCATATAAATAATTGCATGTATGGGGTCAGCTAATACTGAGTATATTCCATAAGGAGTAGATAGATAGTATGCTATCCCACTAATAGCTCTTCCACCTTCATAACTACCTAATATAGGAATCCCCAACTTGTATAGAGCATATCCCCAAAGTTGTATATTTGCAAATAATGCAGCTGTTAAGATAACTGGCATATTTGAGACATAAACAAATTTTATTGGATATCTTGCTACTAAACCCTTTATCCTACCATGAGCTAAAGGAATTTCTACTCTTAAAGATTCAGCATATACAACCATTAAAAATACAATGATAGTTCCTAATATTGGCAAAATATATTGTATTTCTGGAGCTCCTTGCATTAAACTTCCTAAGAATTTCCATAAATATCCTTCTGGACCAAAAGTTCCAACAAATATTGTTTGAGACACTCCAGCAGCAATGAATAACCCAATTCCTGAGCCAATTCCATATTTTGAAACAATTTCATCTAAATAAATTAATGCGATAGAACCTAAAGCTATCTGTATAATAACCAACAATGCCAACAATGGTGATAAAGCTCCAAAAGCTCCAGCTCCGACAAATAAAGCAGCTTCAACAAAACTTAATATTATGGATAATAATTTTTGAGTACCTTGAAATAATGCTCTATCCTCAGGGTTTGAAAAATCTAACTCTAAAATTTTAGCTCCAACTAATAACTGCATAATAATCCCAGCAGTAACAATAGGGCCAATCCCCAATGTTATTAAAGTACCTATTCTAGATGCAGTTATAGTTTGCCAAAATTCAAATATTGCTGGGATTTGTGCTCCAGCAGTATATATATCAATAGTTCCCATTATAAAATAAAGAACTAACACTAAACCTGTCCATTTTAATTTTTCTGTGAAAGATAATTCCTTAATGGGATTATCCACTTCAGGAATCTTTTCCAATATTGGAACTAAGGATTTTAGAACATCTTTCAAAATTATCACCCTCTAAAGAATTCTTTAATTCTTTAATTTAAAATACATCTCATACTTTAAATATAATTTATAATTAATTTTGATTATAATCTAAGAAACATGTGATAAAAAAATTAAATATAATAATCAAAAAAGTTAGTTATGGGAATATAACTATTAAAAACATGAAGTAAGTTTAAAATATATTTAAAAATATTATTAATAATATTACTATATTTATCTTGTAAATTTTCATTATCTAAGTCAAAATATAAAAACAGTAGAAAAATCATAAAAAAAATTTTTTTATAGTTCAATAGCTTCTCCTCCTGCCTCTTCTATTTTTATTTTTGCTTTCTCTGATATTTCTATTGCTTTAACAACCATAGGGATTGTTACTTTACCTTTACCCAAAACTTTTTCATATCCTAACTCTGTAACATCTACAATATATTTATCTCCTTCTTTTTCAAATTTATCAGGATTTTTTAGAACTAATTCTTCCAATTCACAGACATTTATTGTCTCTAAATCTTTAACTATTGATGGATGTCTCTTAAACCCATATTTACCAAAGTGGTCAGGTTCATATTTTATTATCCATGTCCATTTATGTTTGTGTCCTCCAGCTAATCCTCTACCCCCTCTATTTCCAGCTCCTCTTCTTTTCTTATGACTTCCTCCTCCACAGGTTCTTGAGCCTCTATATTTTTTTACTTTTCTCTTTTTTCTTATCATATCTATCACTTTACATCATTTTTTCTAATAATTCATTGATTTTTTCTCCTCTATATCCTAAAGCTCCTCCAATATTAAAATGCTTCTTAATTCCTTTTCTTTCCCATCCTTTTCTTGGAGGATGTAATCTAAATACTGGCTTTAATGGAGTTTCTTTAAGCTTTATTTCTCCTTTTATTATTTTTTCAACTAATTCATCTAACTCCATTCCAGTTAGTTCTTTAATTTTTTCTTCATCTACTCTTTTATCTCCTTTTAATCTACCTCTCTTTAATATCAACTTTTTTAGTGTTTCTTTATCAATCTCTCCCCAAGTTATATAATCTTTTACTTTTTCTAACATTCCTTTGTATGTATCTGTTTCAGGGATAACAACACAATGGTTAGTTTTGTGTAATCTTAACATCTTTAATGTATCTTCTATATCTCCTCTCACTTTAATTCTACCTCTCACTCTTACAACAGCATAGGCCATATTTAACTCACCTTAAAATATTCTTCCTTCTAAAATTCCTAATTTTTCTTTGTGTTTTGGCATAGTTTTTGTGTAATTTAAACTTTTTAATGCTTCATAAGTTGCCATAGCAAAGTTGTATGTTGTTCTTGTCTCTCCAAATGTTTTAGTCCAGACATCTTTAATTCCAGCTAATCCTAAAACTGCCTTAGCAACATCCCCAGCAACTAATCCAACTCCTTTAGGAGCAGGTAGTAAAATAATAGCGGTACTTGAACATTTACCATATCCTTTATAAGGAACTGAATGAGGTGTTCCACAACCACATTCCCAAGAACCACAACCTCTTTTAACTCTAATAATATTTTTCTTTGCCTGTGCAATAGCTTTTCTTATTGCTGGCCCTACTTCCTTAGCTTTTCCTTTACCTACACCAACATATCCATTTCTATTTCCTACAACAACAGTAGCTCTGAATCTTGCTCTTCTTCCAGATTTGTGCATTCTTTGGACTAATTTAACATCTAAAACTTTTTCTTCTAAATCTGGAATTAGAGCATCTACTATTTCTGGCTCTAATATTGGTAAATTGTTATCTAATATATAATCTATATCAGTTATCTCTCCCTCTTTAACCATTTTTCCAATGGTTGTTTTAGGTTCCCACTCATCTATATTAAATCTCATATTCTCACCTTAAAAATTTAATATAGTTCATCTATTTTATTCTTAATTTCATCAAAATGTTCTGGTAAATCTTCAGGATTTAAACCTTTTTCTAAGTATTTTGAAAATTGTCTTTTGTATTTTTCTTCATCTTCCTCTTTTAACATTTCAGCATAAGCTTTTATATGCTCTCCTCTAATTCTTTCTTCTTCTGGAAGAATACTTTCTCCATGAGGAACATCTAAGCCTGCATCAACTGCTCCTTTTAAAATTGCAAATACTGCTGCTCCTTTTGTAGCTCTATGTAGTCCTATATCTAAGACAGCCTCTTTATAACCTTTTTGTAATGCTTTTTTACCTAATAAGTATCCTGTTAAATAAGCAGCAGGTAAGTTTCCACAATGTCCTTTATAGCCTAATTTTACTAACTCTCTTGAGTGAGCTGAAACAACTGTTCTATCTCCTTTTTCATCATATTCAATAATTTGAGCAATTATATGATTTAGTGTTTTTCTTGCAACTAATCTTGGCTTTCTTGATAACAACAATCTTAATCTTTTTCTATAATCTGTTTTTGCTTCTCTTCTTCTTCTGAATTTTACTCTGTATGTTGGTTTATGTGCCATATGTGTTTCACCTTATAAAAATTATTTTTTTAGTATTTCATGTTCTTCCATATAGAGGAAGAGGTGTGCTCTACTTCTGAAGTATCCTCCTTTTGCCATTCTATATAATTTCCTATATACATTTCTGTCTATTTGTCCATCATCTCTTAACTGTTTAAGAGTTTTTCTTAAAGCTCTTATAGTGTTCATCCATTTTTCTTTTGGAGGTGTTCTTGCACCTTTTGCTCCTCTTCTTGAACCAGGCCCTCTTCTTCTACCTTTCTTTCTCTGCTCTTTCAATTTTTTTACTCTTGCTGAACTAATTCCTTTCTTTTGGAGCTTTTTAATAACTCCTCTCTTAATCAAAGCTCTTATATCATCTCTTGATAAAGCTGCTTTTACATCTTCTAAATGTTCTGGGTCAATCCAAACTCTATCCAATCCACATTTTAATATTTCAGCAGCTATTCTTCTTTGAACTGAAACATCCATAAAGATTCACCTTTATTCTGCTTTAACTTCTTCAACTTCTTCTTTAACTAATTTTAATAGCTCTTCCTGTTTTTCTTCTGAAATATTTAATATTCTTATACCTAACTCTCTTGCTCTTTTAATAATCTCTATTTTTTTCTTTTTTCCAACTGTTGATGCAATTCTTGCTCCATCTGTTTCAGGATTTAAAGCTTCAAGTTCTTTAACATTATGAACCAATACATCTCTTAATCCTGATGGATGAAGACCTCTAACAGCCTTTGGAGCTCTATATCCAACACTAACAACTGCAGGTTTCTCTTTCCATTTTAATCTCATCTTGTTGTGTCTTCCTTTTGGTCTTCTCCATTTTTCTCCTAATCTTTTATGTCTATGAGCTTCTGTCCTTAAAAAATTAGGTTTTTTTCTTTTTAATTTAAATCTTAATCTTAACAATCTGTCCATGTTTCTCCACCTTAGATAGCTTTACCAGCTTTCTCAACAATATAAATTCCATCTTGGAATACTCTTGGGTCTCTATTTTTAATTTTAGTAGCTTGTTCAATATTTGCAGCTGTTTGTCCTACTTTCTCTTTATCTATTCCTGTAACAATAACATCTTCTCCACTAACTTTTACAGTTACTCCTTCTAATATTTTTGCTCTTCTTGGGTGTTTCTCTCCTAAGAAATTCTCAATAATAACTTCATTTCCTTTGACATATACTTTCATTGGGAAGTGTGCATATCTTATTTTTAATTTGTAAGTAAATCCTTCAGTTACTCCTTTAATCATATTTCTAATATGAGCAGCAATAGTTCCTAACATTGCCTTATCTTTTCTTTTAGGATATTCAACAAATACAACAACTTCATCATTTTCTTTTTTTATTCTTATTTTTGGATGAGAAAATTTTCTTCTTAATTCCTTGTTTCCACTTTTAACTATAACTTCATTGTCATCTTTAATCTCAACCTGAACATTTTCAGGAATTTTAATTCTCTCTTCCAAATAGACAGCAACTGGCATTGTTTCACCTTAAATAATTTATATATGCATTCATTAGTGTTTAATAAACATAAGCCAATAATCTTCCTCCTAATCCTCTTTTTTTAGCTTCATCATGGCTCATAACTCCTTGAGTAGTGGAAACTATTAATATACCAAAATCTCTTGCTGGGAGATATCTTTTTTCATATTTTTCATAGTTGTCTTTTTTAACTGGGAATCTTGGCTTTATTGCTCCACACTTGTTTATCTTTCCTATTAATTCAACTTTGAATATTCCAGCTCTTCCATCTTCTATAAATTCAAAATCTTTAATATATCCGTGTTCTTTCATAACATTTAATACTCTTCCTATTAGTTTAGAAGCTGGTTTTATATAAACTACTTTCTTACCAACCATCTCACAGTTTGATATATGTACTAATGCATTTGCTAATGGGTCTAATAGTGTCATATTCTCTCACCCTTAACTTGTAAATTTTTTAATCTAATTTTTTAAATCCTAATTTATGAGCAATTTCTCTAAAACATTGCCTACAAAGGTTTAATCCATACTTTCTTATTATTCCAAATCCTACATGACCACATCTCTCACAAGGTCTTACTCCATAACCATATTTTCTTTTCCATGGTTTTTTTGCCATATTATCTCACCTCTATTCTTCTTCCCATCTTTCTACTTTTACACCAAAAGTCTTCTCAATAAATTCAATTGCTTCATCTCTTGTTAATCTGTGTCTTCTTGGAACTTTACTTCTTTTATATTTTCTTCTCATAACTCTAAATCCAGGTCTTTCTAATGTTACACATACATCCATACCAAAAATACCTACCATAGGGTCATACTTTTGTCCTGGAAAGTCTATATGTTCATGAATACCAAATGAAAAGTTTCCAAATTCATCAAATGAATAGTCATAAAGTTTTTTACCTTCTTTTTCAAATGCTTGGAATGCTTGTTTTAAAAATTCTTCTGCTTTTTTACCCCTTAAAGTAACTTTTAAACCAATTGGTAATTTTTTTCTTATACCAAATGATGGATTTGTTTGTTTTGCTCTTGTTCTAATTGGTTTTTGTCCAGTTAATTCTTCTAAAACTTTTTCAGCTCTTGTTAATCTATCACCACTCTCTCCAACACCCATATTCACAACTACTTTACCAATTCTTGGTTTTAGCATAGGATTCTTATTCCAAATTTCTTCAAACATGTTTCATCCCTCTTAATAGAGTTTTATAATTGGTTCCTCATCTCCTATAACAAAGACATAATCCTTAACTGTCTTAAATTTCTCTCCATCTTTTGTTTCAATAGTTACAATATCCGGATATATTCCTCTTTTCTCTATTTCTATCAACTTACCAATCTCTCCAACGTGTTTCCCACCAGTAATATAAACTAATTTACCAACTTCTAATGGGATATGTGCTTTAATTTCTTGGTTTGGTATTGAAATTAATAAAGTATCTCCTGTTTTATAGACATCTTCCTCAGCTTTTGTTGGGTCTGAAACTTTAATTAGGATATTTCTTCCATCATGTAAATTGAGTTGAATATGTCCTCCTTTAACAACTGTCTTATTTTTAATTTTACATAATTTTACATCTGGATTCTCAGTTGGATAGAGTTTAACTCTTCCTTTTCTGTCAAAAAGAACTCTATAATTTTCATTAGCATCTGGTAATGAGACAACATCCATAAATCCAACTGGTAATTTTTCTTCTTTTCTAACTCTTCCATCAACTAAAACTTTTCCCATTTTTATAATTTTTTTAGCTTCTCTTCTATTGTCTGCATATTTTAATAAATCTCTAACAACTAACAATAAAGGTAATGACTCACTCATTGGATGTGCTCCTGGTAAGGGCCTAACAGTGAATTTTGCTACCTTTCTTGGCAATTCCCATCTAACTGGTGCAGCCAATCTTTTTAAATGTCTTTTTGGTCCTTTCTTTGCCATTTATTCCACCTTGAACCTTTTCTCATCTTTATCATAGAGTTTAATAATCATTACATTAGATGGATGAATTGGATAAGGTACTTCTTTTCCATCTTGTTTTTTGTTGTTTGCTCCTTCAACAAAGATTCTATATCTTTTATAATCTACTTTTATTACCTCCCCTTCTAGCCCTTTAAAGTTTCCTCTCATAATTCTTACAACATCTCCTTTTCTAACAGTTATTGCATTCTTACCTAATTTTTCTTTTAATTCTTTTGAAAGCATAGCTCTCATAACTTTTTTTCTTAAATGTTGAGGTGCATTAAATAAAGCTTTTCTTTGCTTTCTTGGCTGTTTTGATTTAGTAAAACTCATTTTTACTCACCTTAAACAATTATTTTAGCAATTCTTGCAATTCCTGGCCATCTTTCAGCTGCTTCTTTTGCAACAGGTCCTTTTATATCAGAACCCTTTGGATTTCCATCTGGTGTAACTATTACAACTGCATTATCAAAGAACTTGACTCTTGTTCCATCTGGTCTTCTAATTTCTTTCTTTTGTCTTATTATTACAGCAGGCAAAACTTGTTTTCTCATTTCAGGTGTTCCTTTCTTTACAGTTACAATAACCATATCTCCTACTCCTGCTGATGGTAATCTATTAGCAACTCCTTTATAGTTCTTAACTGCAATAATTTGAACTTCTTTTGCTCCTGTGTTGTCTGCACATATACATCTTGCTCCAACAGGCAAACCTTTTGATGGTTTTGATGCAATAGCTTTCATTATTTCTCCCTCACATTAATTATTTATTTTTCGTGAATGTTTCCAAGTTTTTCAACTACAACAAATGATTTTGTTTTACTAATAGGCCTACACTCCATAACTCTAACTATATCCCCTACTCTTGCATGAATACAAGGTGGGTTATGAGCAGCCAACTTGGAAGTTCTTTTTTCATATCTTTCATATTTTTTGATGTACTTGATAATTTCTCTTTTTATAATAACTGTGTTGTGTGCTTTATCACTTACTACAACTCCAACAAAGCTTTGCCCTCTTACAGGAAGATTTCCATGGAATGGGCAATTTTTATCATTACACTCATTTTCAGGAACTTTAACATTAATTCCTATATTTTTTGGCATAGAATCACCTTTTCTGAATTTTTGGCTTAATAAAATAAATAAAAAGGATATATAACATTAACGGTTTAGTATGGATAAAGAATTTTAAACTTCTTTTTTAATCTTTCTTCAGGTCTTCCAACCAAAAGTTTTCCAATTACTTTAACTTTACATTTTTTTAGATTAAAGAGAAAGATACAAACATCTTTTGGAACTTTAACGATTTTACCATTTTCCTTTTCAATTATTAGCATGTTTCTTGTTTCATCTACAACAGTTCCTTTTATACCTACTAAACACTTATTAGTTGAATCAACTATTTCAACATCTAAACCTATAAGCTCATGTCTTAATATATCTCTTGGATTCATATATTTTCAACTGTTTGTGGGATAGGGTGTGCCTCTTATAAGAGGCATCCTATCCCTTTATTTTTTATAGAGAAAAGAGAGTTACTTAATAACTTCTATTGACTCTCTTGAGAATCCCATCTTAACAAGTTCTTCAACAACCTTTTTTCTATGGTCTCCTTGAAGTTCAATTGTGTTTCCTTTAACAGTACCTCCACAGGCACAAATATCTTTTAATTTCTTAGCAAGCTCTTTTAAATCTATTGCACTTGTGTCAAATCCCTCTATAATAGTCATAAGTTTTCCAAATCTTCTTTTAGTAACATAAATTTTTATTTTCTGTTCTTCCTTAGCTATTTCTTCACAAACACAAAGTTCTTTTGGTAATCCACATCTTGGACAAATTTCTGGCATTACTGCACCTCGCAGCTAATAAAAATTTTTATGAATATAGAATATAGAACTAAGAATATAAATATTTTTTCTTTAATTATTTATTTAAATTTTTTTGTCTCTTTTTTTCATTCATAATAGTTAAGATTCTCGCTATTGTTCTTCTAATTTCTCTCATTCTTCCTGGATTTGTTGGAGCTCCTGCAGCTGCCTTATGAGCCCTTTCTTTTAACAACTCTCTTTTTAATTCAACTAATTTCTTTTTCATCTCTTCTTCTGTCATTCCTCTAATTTCACTCGCTCTCAATATTGCCATTGTTATCTCCCTCTATAACTTCATGTTTTATTTCATCATCTTTTATTATAATTTCATCTGGTAAAACAACATCTGGTCTCATAATTTTAACAGTAACACCAATAACTCCAGGTTTTGTTAAAGCAATAGCTCTACCTTTATCAACTAACTCTTCAGCTGGTTCTCCACAGTGTTTCATATATCCAGCCATGAACTTTTCTGTTCTTGCTCTTTCTCCTGTTAATTTTCCAGAAATTATAACAACAACCCCCTTAGCTCCTGCATTCATAACTCTTCTTACAGCTGTATGTCCGACTCTTCTGAAATGTTGTCCTCTTTCTAAGAATCTTGCAATTCTTTCAGCAACAACTTGAGCATCCAAGTCAGGATTTTCCACTTGTTTAACATCAATTTGTGGTTTTTCAACATTAAACTCTTTTATTAATGTTTCTGTTAATTCTCTTATTTTAGCTCCTCTTCTTCCAATAACTAATCCAGGTCTTTCTGCATATATTGTTATTTTTGTTCCAACTGGTGTTTTTCTTATTTCACAATGACTGTATCCTGCTTTAACCAACTCTTTTTGGAAATATTCATCAATTAATAATCTTTTTACATTTTCTTTTACAAATGTTCTCTCAATCATCTACTCCTCACCTTTTTCAACTCTTTCCTCTAATACAACTTGAATATGAACTGTTTCATAATACTTTGGTGTTGCTCTTCCATAAGCTCTTGGCATATATCTCTTTAAGGTTATTCCTTTATTTGCAGAGATGTGTTTAATGTATAATTTTTCTACATCTAAACCTTTATATTCAGCATTTGCTTTTGCATTTTCTAAAATCTTTAATATTGCTTTACTTGCTTTAACAGGATATCTTCCAGCAAACCATCCAAATTTACCTTTTCTATGAGCAACTTTTCCATGATGTCTTCTAAATGGAACAAATCTTTTCATTGCTATAACATCTTCTAAATATTCCATTGCTTTTAATAAATCCATTCCATTAATCTCTTTACAAATTTCTCTTGCGTGTTTTCTTGATATTGGAATATTTCTTCCCATAGCTTTTGCATTTTTTTCTGTAGTTTCTATCTTATACTTCAACTTACCCATATTACTCACCTTCAAAGGTTTAATATTATGTTTATAATTATATTAAAAGAGTTAGTTTATGAATAAGAAATTAATTTATAAAAATTTTTTATGCTAAGGAAACTTCAACTGTTTCAACACTTTCAACATCTTCTATTTTTGAAATTGCCTCTTCTAATGGCTCTGTTCCCCCTTCTCTCTCTTCCATTTCAACAACAGCATATATTGAATATAAACCAAAAGCTAATGGCTCATCAAATAATCCTCTAACAGCAACATTTTGCTCTTCTAAAACTTTTTTAACTTTTTCTTTTAGCTCTTCTTTATTTACATCTGGACTTTTTGGCATAATTTTTAACTTAACTAATACATTTGCCATTATTTTCACCTATGGTCCTTCAAATCCACATTTTGGACATTTATATGGATTATTTAATTTTCTACACTTTTCACATCTAACTATTTCTTGCTCTCCACAGTTAGGACATAAGAATCTTGTAGCTTTCTCTCTTGGAGCTATTTCTCTATTACAACTTACACATACATATTTAGTCATGGAACCACCTTTGTAAAGATAGTGTTTTCTCCATTTAAGAATTTTATTATTCTTTCAGGATGTTTCCCATTAAATATATAAGCAGTCATTTTAAACTTTCTAAGAAGTTTTGGAAACTCTATATCTACTGATGTCCATTCTTTAAGTTGAGAAGCTTTAACTTCTCTTAAAAGTTTTTGATTTTTATATATTCCATCTACATCAGTAGCAATAATAATGTCTTTAACATTTAATAACTTTCCTATATATAAACTTAATGAATCTGATGTAATATCCCAAGAATGTTTAGCTATATCTATACTTAGCAATAAATTTGAAGGTAGTATAATAGAAATCTTATCATTATGTATATTTTTTTTCAAATCAAATAAAGTTGTATAGCACTTTATATCCCCTAACTCAGAGTAAATTTCCCCAACAAAATCCATAGATTTTATAGCCAACTTATGAGATAGAGATGATGAAAGATTTAATTTTTTATCCACTTCCCTTACAGTGTTTGCAAAAACTCCTCCTCCTGGGACTATAACTATATATTTATCATTTTTAGAGGCATATTCTTTTAAAGCTAAAAGTAAATCCTTAGAGTTATATAATAATGACCCACCAATTTTAATAAGAATCATAGTCATATATTCACCTTAAACTTTATTATTAAATAAGATGGTGAGATAATGAACATTATGGATAAAGAGAAAATGTATCACTTACAAGTTTATAAAAGATATCCTGTTGTATTTGTTAAAGGAAAAGGAATTAAATTATATGATACAAATAATAAAGAATATTTAGATTTTTTAGCTGGAATAAGTGTTGTCAATGCTGGACATTGTAATGAGAAGATTGTAGAAGCTATTAAAAAACAAGCAGAAGAGTTAATACATGTTTCTAATTTATTTTATACAATTCCACAGGTAGAATTAGCAGAAAGATTGGTTAATTTGAGTGGATTAAACAAAGTATTCTTTTGCAACAGTGGAGCAGAGAGTAATGAAGCAGCTATAAAGTTTATTAGAAAGTGGGGCAAGCAACATAATAAAGATAAGATAGTGAGTTTTTACAATTCTTTCCATGGCAGAACTTATGGAGCTCTATCAGCTACACCAAAAGACAAATTTAGAGAAGGTTTTGAACCATTTTTAGAAGGATTTGAGTATCTTCCATACAATGATGAAGAAAAAATAAAGGAGTTGGATAATAAAGTAGCTGGGATTATTTTAGAATTAGTTCAAGGGGAAGGTGGAGTAATTCCTGCTAAGGAAGAATTTATTAAAACTTTAAAAGATGTTTGTGAAGATAAGAATATACTTTTAGTTGTTGATGAAGTACAAACTGGAGTAGGAAGAACAGGAACATTCTTTGCTTATGAACAATATAATATAACTCCTAATATAGTAACATTAGCTAAGGCATTAGGTAATGGAGTTCCAATAGGAGCTGTTATCTTAGATGATGAAGTATCTAAATATATAAAATATGGAGACCATGGAACCACATTTGGAGGAAATCCATTAGTTTGTGCTGCAAGTTTAGCAACAATTGATATTATTTTAGAGTTAATAAAAAATAAAAAAGTTATTGAGAAAGGTAATTACTTCATAGATAAATTAAAAAAATTTGATTATGAATTTATTAGAGATGTTAGAGGAAAAGGTTTAATGGTTGGAATAGAGTTAGAATTTAACGCCAATGATATAGTTAATAAGATGTTAAAGAAAGGATTTGTTATTAATGCTACATCAGATAAAGTTTTAAGGTTTTTACCTCCTTTAATTGTTGAAAAAGAACATATTGATTTAATGGTTGATAATTTAAAAGATGTTTTTGAGGAGATTAAAAATGATTGAGTATCTTGTTGAATTTTTAAAAAAGAAGGATGAAACAAGAGAAGAGATGATAAAGTTAGCAAGAGAAATAACCAAAGATTGCTCATTGTTAATTAGAGAAATTCACAAATCAAACAACAAAGATGAAATAGAGAAAAAGCTAAATGAAATTAAAGATAAAATAATACATTTAAATTCATTAGCAAAATATCCAGAGTTTGTTAAATACTTAGAGACTCCTCAACAGGAATATATTGAGGCATATTCATTATATAAGATAAAGTTTTTCAATGAGATTCCAAAATTTGATGAATTTGATTTTATTAGGGAGGAAAACTATATTTTAGGCTTAGCTGATGTAGTTGGTGAGTTAAGGAGAGAAGTTTTAGAGAATATGAAAGATGACAATGTTGAAGAAGTTGAAAAATACTACAAATTTATGGAAGATATATATGATTTTTTAATGAACTTTGACTACTACCATGTTGTTGATAATCTGAGAAGAAAGCAGGATATATGTAGAGGAATATTGGAAAGGACTCATGGAGATATTGTTAATTTTATTGAAAACCTAAAATTAAGAAAAGAACTAAAAAAGATAAACAAATAACATTATTTTTCTTTTTTCTTAAATTTTTCTCTATTTAATCTTAATAAAGTGACAGCAACTGACTCAACTGCTATCCAAAAATCTAAACTCTCTCTATTGAGATGGGGAAGTTCTTCACTAACAATATCTATTGACTCTCTAACTAATCTATTTCCATATATTCTATAAACTGCAAATTCTCTCTCTTTTATAGGATTTTTAAGAGTTATATAATAATCATTTAACTCAGTTCCAAATATTATTTTGAATATTATAGTTTTATAAAAATTAAAAGACTTTGGAAAGAAAAATTTCATTTTATTTATTTTATCTTCTTCTAAGTTAATATTGCCTATATCACTATCTAATATAAACTTATCCAATAGTTTAAGATTATAAATTGATACATTTATATCATTTAAATCTTGGATAATATCTTTTTTATAGTCATCTAAAAAATAATTTAATATTTTAGATTTTTCATAATATACAATAGAAGGTAGTTGTTTTTTTATAGTAGAGTAATCTAAGTTGTTAATTATATGCTCTGACAAATCTCTACCAACAATATATATATTCTCTTTAATATTTAGTTTAGTTTTTTCAATTAATTTTTTTAGTTTCATAAATATCAATTTCTTTTTAGAATAATTAGTGTATTATTTCTAATCTCAATATTATTTTTATATACTCCTTTTATAAATTTTAATAACTCCTTTCCAATATCTCCAATAAAGTAGTATTTTGTATTATATTTTTTCAATATTTTTGTTAATTTAAATATGTCTATTTCTTCACAAGTGACATTAAAATCCCCTCCAACATAAATATCCCCATCTTTAAACATCTCTAAAAAATCTCTAATTGCAAAATCTATGGCTTTTACATCTAATCCTGGATTTATGTTTTTAACAACATAGTAGTTATTTATTTTTTCTATATTCATTCTATTGTTTATTTTGAAGGTTTCAATTTTTTTAAGAATGGTTTCAGTATCAACAAAATTTTTACATATTTCATAGGCAAAGATTGAGTTCTCCACATAGTGTAATCCAAAAACTGAATTATTAAATTTGAAGATATTATTATCATATAAGAATCTTAATGGATACTTATTAAGTATTTTAGTTTTAGTATCTAATACATGTAGATTACTATGCTCAATAGCTACTTTATATTCTTCTACATCTCTTTTATTTATATATGCTTTTTTAGCAAAATTTAATGTTGAAAATTTAGCTGTTAAGGCATCTCTTCTATTTTTAGCTATTTTATAGTTCTCAAAAATATTAGTTATAGCCCCAAATTCACAACTAACTAATCCCAATGAACATTCAAAAATAAAATATTCATAACTATCTTCATTATCTAAAACATTTAAAAGAGCTGTTGGTGTTATTGAACCTTTATTTGAGTTATGCAAAAAGATATTATAATCCTCTTTAAGAATGTGATAAATTAGCTCTGTTGTTGTGGTTTTTCCTTTAACACCTGTTATACAAATAATTTTTTTGTCTTTATACTCTTTATTAATTATTTCAGAGACAACTTCATGAAAATTCTTAAAATTAACATCAATAGGGCAATGTATTGGGGCTATAACTTCAAAATCTTCAAAATTTGGCTCTTCCAAAAAAAGAGTAATATTATTATATTTCTCTTTTAACTTTAAATATTCTTTTTTAGCATTTTCATCTTTTAATGTTTTTTTATATATATCATAGATAGCTACTTTTTCTCCTTCTCTTTCTAAAAAATATTTAGCTAAGGATAAAGCTCCATGATTTACATCAACTAACAACAACATTGTTTATATCCCCTACTAAAATATCAATTATAAACCTACTTTCTGCCTTGTCTAACTCCTTAGTTGAATTCCCCATAATAATAAATTTGTTTCCTTCTTTTACAATCATTGCAGGATAATCTCTTTTATAAATCTCTATAGCCATAGTTTTATTGTTATGTGTTAGTAAATAAACTTCCATTGGTGTGAAGTAGGTTATTTTTTTAGTCCCATTAGCAAATATTACCTTAGCAGTTATATTTCTATCTTTTTTAAGCTCAATAATTATATTATGAGGATAGAAACTATTTAACCAGGCTAATTTAGTAATTAAATCAATTATTGAAACTCCTCCTTCCTCAGGAGTTATATTTAATGAACCTCTTATATAAATTAATTTTGTGTTATGATAATAATTATATATTTCTTTATCATTTGTATTTATTAGCTTAACTTCTTTTGCTTCTCCTATTGTAGCTCTTAAAGGAACTTCTATTGGTGTATTATTATAATAAAATATAAATTTATTACTATAATCTTTTAGGTTAAAGTTACTATTGTTATTTAAACATAAACTAAATGCACTAAAAATTAAAGTTGTTATCAGAAGATATACAACATATTTCTTCATCAGTTATCCCTCTTAATGTAATTGTATAAATAATACATTACAAACATTAATAATACAATATACCAATACTCCTTTAAATATATGGATATATATCCTACATAAGGAATAACCAAAGGTTTTCCATCAATTGTTACAACTCTCTGATAAACTTGGTTAATACTAACTAATTCTGGGTCATGTATAGGATTATTATCACCTTTTATTAAAAGATATTCTTTATTATTAAAGTGTATAATTTTTATAACTCTATGAACAACAGGTTTTGTGGATGCATATCCTTTATATTCATATATATTATAGTCATCAGCATTTCCTAAATACCTTATATCAATTGTTTTAGAATTTGTAACATTAAATAAAAACAAAGTCTTTTCTGGGTTTAAATGATATTTTATCATTATTTCATCTAATATATATTGAACTGATGGCCAATGAGCTTTATATACAACAATATCTCCAACTTTTATATCTTTTGGATTAAACTCAAAATTAGCATTTTCCACAACAATTAAGTCACCTCTTTTAAAAAGAGGATACATACTGTTTGAAACAACTACATTAACATGGCTCCAAATTATAAACAATATAGCTAAAAAAATTATCCACTCTAAGATATCTTTTTTATTAATGTTATCACCAATAACATTCAATAAATTAGAATTTAAAAACAAAAATAGGACTTTATATAACTTAACCTTTTTGGTTTTAAATTTTAAAAATAAAAAATAATTATATAGAAAAATAATTATTTATCTGGAATAGCAACAACAATGATGATATGCATAGCATTTACAATGACAACAACAGTGATTTAACCCTTCATAAGTACAGTTATCACATGGATAAGTATTGTTTATATATATACAATGGCAATATCCGTGGTTTAATCCTCCACAATTACAGTTATCACATGGGCATGTATTGTTCATACATAAGCAACATATATTATTCAAATTTGTCTCATTGAAATTTGCAGAAACTCCAACTATACAGAAAAATATTACTCCCAAAAGTCCCAAACCCACAAATAGCTTTTTCATCATATCACCTATATATGTAGTATATTTGCTACACAAGTAATATAATGCATACACCAAATATATAAATTTAACTAATATCCAACATTATAAATATTTTAGTATTACAAATATCTCTTAAAATATTACTATAACAAAATATATATATGAGATTATTGTTCATAAGAATTATAATGATTAATCATGACAAATTTAGGGATAGTTATGTCAAACAATAAGGTTTTTGGAGATATTATAAAGCTAAAAAATGCTCAGATATCTATGAGTATTAAATTTTTAAGTGAAGAGGAAGAGGAAACAAAATCAAAAGGTCCTACACCAAAACCTCAAACAACAACTCTAAGAAAATGGGATTTTAAACTATTAAATAGATATAAACCATTCTATATGCCAATTTGTGATATGTGTTGTCTTTGTACTTATGGAAAGTGTGATTTAACAAAAGGAAAAAAAGGAGCTTGTGGGATTAATTTAGCTACTCAACAGGCAAGGATGGTAACAATAGCTTGTTGTATCGGAACAGCTTGTCATATTGCACATGCAAGACATCTAATTGAGTTAGCAATAGAAAAATTGGGAGAGAACTACAAAATAGATTTAGGAAGTGAGATTCAGGTTGAAGCACCAATAACAAGGTTAGTTATGGGTTTTGCTCCAAAAAAATTAAAGGACTTAATGAAAGTTGTTGAATATTGTGAAGAACAGCTTTCCCATATACTATCTTCAACACACACAGGACAAGAAGGGAGTTATTTAGATTATGAGAGTAAATCTTTACATATTGGAATGATTGATGATTTGGCAAGAGAAGTTGGAGATATTGCCCAAATGCTTCTATACAATATGCCTATTGGTGAGGATGACACTGATATTATAGATTTTGGATTAGGTTGTGTAGATATTAATAAACCTGTTATTTTATGTATTGGGCATAATGTTGTTCCAGGTGGATATATTTTAGAGTATTTAGAAGACAACAATTTAGAAGATGAGTTAGAGGTATGTGGTATTTGTTGTACAGCCATTGATATTTCAAGAGTTTCAAAGAGAGCCAAGATAGTTGGACCACTATCAAGACAACTAATGTTTTTAAGGATGGGAGTAGCTGATGTTGTTGTTATAGATGAGCAATGTATAAGATTAGACATATTGGAAGAAGTTAAGAAAACTAATGCTATTTTAATAGCTACTAATGAAAAGATGTGTTTAGGATTAGAAGATATTTCAGATTTATCTGAGGAGGAGATGATATCTTACTTATTAAGAAATAGAGCAGCTCTAATAATGGATATGGAAAAATTAGGAAAAGTAGCTGTTGAAGTTGCTAAAATTGTTGCAAAAGAAAGAAAAAAAGATTATCTTCCAAATATAGATGAGATAAAAAGAATTTTAGAGAAATGTACTGAATGTGGATGGTGTGATAGAGCTTGTCCTAATGGATTTAACATAACTGAATCTCTAAAAGAAGCAAAAAGAGGAAACTTTGATAAATTAGCTGAATTGTTTAAAAAATGTTATGGATGTGGAAGATGTGAGCAAATATGTCCAAGAGAAATTCCAATTGTTAATTTAACAACAAAGGCAGGTGTTCTATACTACAATGGATTTAACTTTAAAATTAGAAGAGCAAGAGGTCCAGTAAGGGATGTAGAGATTAGAAAAGTTGGAGCACCAATTGTTTTTGGAGACATTCCAGGAGTTGTAGCTTTTGTAGGATGCACTAACTTACCAAATGGAGAGGAAGAAGTTGCTTTAATGGCAAAAGAACTGTTAGAGAGGAATTATATTGTTGTTGGAGCTGGATGTGGTGCAATGTCATTGGCTATGTGGAAAGATAATGATGGTAAAACACTTTATGAGAAATATGCTGGAAGATTTGAAGGAAAAGGTTTGTTAAATTTAGGACCATGTTTAGCAAACTCTCATGTGTCAGGAGCTTTGGTTAAGATAGCCAATATTTTTGCTAAAAAACCATTAGAAGGTAATTATGAAGAGATAGCAGACTTTATCTTAAATAGAGTTGGAGCTGTTGGTGTAGCTTGGGGTGCTATGAGTCAAAAAGCTGCTGCTATAGCTACTGGATTTAATAGATTAGGAGTTCCAGTAATTTTAGGCCCTCATGGTTCAAAGTATAGAAGATTATACATATCAAATGAAGATAAATTCAAAGTTAAAGATATAAATACAGGAGAAATTTTTGAGACAGACCCAGTTCCAGAGCATTTAAAAATAACTGCTGAAAACTACAAGGAATGTTTAGCTATGATTCCAAAGATGTGTATGAGATTATCAGATACTCCAAAAGGTAGAAGTATGAAGTTATATCATTATATAAGTATATATGAAAAATATTTTGGGAAAATGCCTCCTGATTTGGAAAAGTTTGTTAGAACTGAGGCAGATATTCCATTTATGTTAAAAGAGAAAGTAATAGAATACTTAAAAGAGAAAGACTGGAAACCACTTGAAAAATATCCAGCAAATCCAACAATTAGGTGAAGAGTATGGAAGAAAAATTTACTCCTTTTATACCTACTGCTGGAACTAATCTAAATCATGCTGAGATAACATCTCCTTCAATTGTTAGAATGATGATTAATAGGGCTAAAAACCCAGTTATTGTTGTAGGGGAAAACTTAGATGAAGATGAAAAAGAAATAGTAAATGAAATTATTGAGACATTTAAGTTAAAATGTATAAGAACTCCTGAGGATATGAATTTAATAATAGCCTATAATAAGATAGTCAAAGATAAGCATGATTTAGTTTTATTTATTGGCATAACTTACTACTACTTAGCTCAAACTGTTTCTTACTTAAAAAACTTTTCTAATACAACAACTGTCTCAATAGACAGATACTATCATCCAAATGTCCATTATTCATTTCCTAACTTAGAAAAAGAGGAACTAATTGAATACTTGAAAAAAATATTATAAATTGAGAGGGAAAAAATGAATCCAAAAATAATTGTAATCAACACAGAAAAATGCTCTAAATGTTATGACTGTATAAACATATGCAGAGAAATTCATGGAGTAGAGAGAATTAGAAAATTTGAAGGAATTCCTATATTTTGTATGCAATGTGAAAAAGCACCATGTAGAGATATTTGCCCAGTTGATGCTATCTATCTAAAAGACAATATCCCAATAGTTGATAGAGAGATATGTATTGGTTGTGGAATGTGTGTAATTGCCTGTCCTATTGGAGCTATATTTATAAAAGATGGAGTAGCTCACAAATGCACACTTTGTTATGACACAGAAAGATTAACTCCTGCATGTATTGAAGCATGTAAAGATAAGGCATTAGTATTAGTGACTGAGGAAATTCTAAATCTAACTAAAGATGAAAAAATTAAAAAGATTATAAATTACCTAAAAGAAACAGAAAAAAAGGATAAAAGGAAATTAAAGGTGAATAAATAATGTTTGAAAATATTCCAGTATCAGTAGGACCGATGAATGAAGGGGAGAGGATAAGGAAGCCCGATATGTATGTAGAATTAGCTGGACCAAAGAGTTATGGATTTGAGTTAGTGAGAGTAGATAACAACGTAGAGGATAAAGTTGAAATTATAGGAAAAGATTTAGATGAATTAGAGGAAGGGAAAGCTCATCCTTTCGCTATTATTGTTAAAGTTAAGGGTAAGGATTTGGAAGAAGATTTAGAAGGAGTTTTAGAGAGAAGAGTCCATGAATTTTTTAACTATATAGAAGGAGTTATGCATTTAAATCAAAGAGACCAAGTTTGGATTAGAGTATCAAAAGATGCTTTTAAAAAAGGTTTAAGATTAAAACATATTGGTGAAGTTATTAAAGATTTGTTTAAAGCAGAGTTTCCATTTATTGAAAATTGCGAAGTAACTATAATAACTAACCCTGAAAAAGTTAAAAAAGAATTAGAAAAGGCCAAAGAGATATATAAAAAGAGAGACGAAAAAACTAAATCAATTAGAGAAGAGGATGTAGATGTATTTTATGGTTGTATAATGTGTCAAAGTTTTGCTCCAACACACGTATGTGTTATAACTCCCGATAGACCTGCTTTATGTGGAGGAATAAATTATTTAGATGCGAGAGCAGCGGCAAAAATAGACCCTAATGGACCAATATTTGTAATTGAAAAAGGAGAATGTTTAGACGAAAAATTAGGTATATATTCAGGGGTTAATGAGGTTGTTAAAGAAAAATCTCAAGGAGCATTTGAACAGTTTGCTTTACATTCAGGTTTAGAAAGTCCATGTACATCATGTGGATGTTTTGAGGCGGTAGCGTTTTATATTCCAGAAGTAGATGGATTTGGGATAGTGCATAGGAACTTTAAAGGAGAGACACCATTAGGAATACCGTTTTCAACATTAGCGGGACAGTGTAGCGGAGGAAACCAAGTTCCTGGATTCGTTGGAATATCAATTAGTTATATGCAATCTCCTAAATTCTTACAAGGAGATGGTGGATGGAACAGAGTAGTATGGCTACCGAGGGAATTAAAAGAGAGAGTTAAAGAAGCGATACCAAAAGAGATATATGATAAGATAGCAACAGAGGAAGATGTAAAAAATACTGATGAACTTAGAAATTTCTTAAAAGAGAAAGGACATCCAGTAATTAATCTATGGGAAAAAGAAGAAACAAAAGAAGAAGTTGAAGAAAAAGAAGAACCTAAAAAAGAAACTAAAACTATGGAAAAAGCTCCAGAGCTTGGAGTATCTACTTTATCTCTTCCTGGGGAAGCTTTTGGATTGCCAACAGGAATTAGAATTGAAATGTACAATGTAATTATAAAAGCAGAAAAAATTGTAATTAAAAAGGAGAAGAAACAATAACAATTTTTACATAACAATTATTCTTACTTTATGCTTTTTAGCTAATTTTAAGGCCTTTTCAGTTAATTTAACATTTTTTCCAATAACAAACATAGGCTTGGCTTTAATCTTGTTAGCTTTTTTTATATGATTTTCAATAACTGATGTACATAGTATCTGTTTTCCACTTTTTACTTCTATAGCATATTTACAATTTCTATACTTAGCTATGATATCATACTCTGCCTTTTTATGTTGATTAAGTTTTTTTATAACATTCCTTTCTTCTATTATATATCCTCTCTTTTTTAACTTATTTGCTACAATACTCTCTTTTTTACTACCTTTCCTTTTTCCCATATTATGAACCATTAATTTATATATTTGAATAATTTGAGATTAATAAAAAAAGTTTTTAAAATTATTTAACTCTCTCTAATTCACTTACAATATTCCATATTTGTGTTCTTGTGTGTAGTGGCATATTTGGGTCGTTGCTGATTTCATCTAAAATGTGAATTGCAGTAGCACTTCTTACTATTGGTTCTTCTCCTTCTTTTAAAACAACTTCTTTGGCTTTTTCAGCTGCTGCTCTTATGTTTCTTGGTACTGTTGTATCATTAATAATCTCATCTAACATCAAAGCAACTCCCTTTAATATTTCCTCTGGAGTTTTTTCACTCTCTGCCTTAGCTCCAAATACCATAACTATTCTCACCTCCTAAAAAATAATTTATTATGTTATAAATTGTAAAACTAATATTTTAAGATTTATTATGAAATATCTTAATTAAGTAATATATCTTTTAGCTTTTCAATAACCTTTATTATGTCCTCTTCTTTAACACCAATAGCTGAATTAACAACTAAATAATTGTAAGGATATCCTTTTAAACAACTTGTTCCAAATTTATCATTTCCTAAAACTCCTCTTGGACCTGTTACTCTCAAATTATATAATTTTTTAGCAACATCTAATGAATTTTTTAAAGTAATAGCTGTTGAAATAGGGTTTTTAACTTTTAAAACTCTTTCATCTATTTTTTTACAAAGTTCTTCTAACTGTTCATCTAACAATTTTTTACATCTTTTTTGCTCTTTCATAAGTTCTTTGTATTTATCAACTCCTAAATATAGAAGAGAAATTAATGTATTGGCTATTGGATTTGCTGATGCCCTTCCTGGATATGTAAAAGATATCTCTTTTAAAAATTTTTTATTTTTTGTGTATATAAAAGCTCCTCCTATTGGAGTGAATAGATTTTTATCTGTTGAACTAACAACTGCATCAACTCTATATTTAAATGCCTTATTTAATTTGTCTATATAAAATGTGTTTTGGATTGCATAAGCCCCATTTATTATGTGGGGAACATCATATTCTTCACAAAGTTTAGCAATATCAACAATATCCTCCTCTCTTGGAGGGAAAAATGTTAAAGTTGATAAAACAACAGGATTCTCTTCTTTTTTTATAGCTTTTTCTATATTATCTACTGGAACTTTTAAAGCATCTCCAAAAAGTTCAGTATCAACAATCCTCATTCTAAATCCTACAAATGATGTAGCTTTTATAGGACTTTTATGAGCTGCATAGGGGTAGATAACAACATCTGATTTATATATTTTCCTTACAGTTGATAGAACTAAGCCAATACTCATCCCAGTAGCTACTGGTGTTGCTATTGCATTTACATTTAATCCTAACTCTTTTAAAAAGCTCTCTAATATTTTGTTAGTTAGTTTATACATTATACTTGCTCCAGGAGCTTTTGGTTGAGGGTCTGTTAAATTTCCACTTCTACCTACACCATGACAAAAATCAAAGACACTCTCCCTTTGTAAGTTTGTTAAAACTCTACCCTCTCTTTCTCCAATTTGAATAACCTTAGGGTCTTTGTCAGTATCCATAAATGAGAGTATTCTCAATAAAAGTTTTATATGTTCTTCTTTTAATCCTTTTTTTGGCACTTTTCTCTGCTCAATTATATTGTTGATTATGTCAATATTCTCTTTTAAGGACAATAAACCCCTATCTTCCATATGTTTTGGTAAAAAGTTTTTTATATTTAGCATGAATATACACCTACAACTAAAATTTTTGGTGTTGTATAAATGATAAAGGAAATCTATGAAAATGTATATATGATTGATGATAAATTAGCAACTAAGTCAATTGATAAGGGTAAGAGAGTCTATGATGAAAAAATTATTAAAGTTGATGGTGAAGAGTATAGAGTTTGGAATCCATATAAAAGTAAATTAGCAGCAGCAATATTAAAAGGTTTAAAAACACTTCCAATAAAGAGAGATAGTAAGATTTTATATTTGGGAGCTTCTGCTGGAACAACTCCATCCCATGTCTCTGATATAGCTGATAAAGGAGTTATTTATGCTGTTGAATACTCCCCAAGAATTTTAAGAGAGATGTTATCCTCATGTAAGAATAGAAAAAATCTCATTCCTATATTGGGAGATGCAAACAAACCTCAAGAATATTCCTATATTGAGAGAGTAGATATCCTTTATGAAGATGTTGCTCAACCAAACCAAGCTGAAATTTTAATAAAAAATGCAAAATTCTTTCTAAAAAAAGATGGATATGCAATGATTGCTATAAAGGCAAGAAGTATAGATGTCACCAAAGAACCAAAAGAAATATTTAAAGAACAAAAAGAAATTTTAGAAAAATATGGATTTAAAGTTTTGGAAGAGATAGATATTGAACCTTATGAAAAAGACCATATTTTATTTTTATGTAGATACAAAGGTGAAAAATAATGTTTGAGTTTTTCTACAATTTTTTAGATGGTATTTTTCTACCTCTTATAAAAAGTTTTCATCCAGCAATAGCAATATTGATTATTGCTTTAATTGTTTCTTTAATTACAAATGTTGCCACAAAACTTTTAGTTAATCAGGAGAGAGTAGCAGAAATAAAAGAGGAATTAAAGAACTATCAAAAGAAGTTAAAATTAGCTCAAAAAAATCCTGATTTAATGCAAGAACTTCAAAAAGAGCAAGAAAAATATTTAAAGTTAAATACTGAATTAATGAAGATGAGCTTTAAACCAATGATATATACATGGATTCCAATAATTCTAATATTTATATACCTAAAACATGTATATGGATTTAATGGTTTGTATCATCAACTATATCCTAATTGGAATGGTGTAGTTGTTTATCTTCCAACAATCATAGCTAAGATAATGTTATTAGATTTCTGGCATTGGCTTGGTTCAATATTTTATAAAGGTGGCTTTCCAATTGTAAAAAATGCTCTTGGATGGTTGGGTTGGTATATATTAAATTCAATTGCATTTTCAACAGTATTAAGGAAAATTTTAGGAATTAAGTGAGGAAAATGGACATAAACTATTTCTTATACAGTTTTGTATCTATTTTTATAACTGTTGACCCAATAGGTCTATTACCAATGATACACTCTCTACTTATAAACTATTCTGAGGATGATAGAAAAAAAATAATTAAAAAAGCTATTTTTATATCTACTATTGTTCTATTAACTTTTGCTATTTTTGGAAAATATATATTTGCATATTTTGGAATTACTATGGATTCTTTTAAAGTTGCTGGAGGTTTGTTATTATTAAAGATATCTTGGGATATGTTACAAGCAGAAATACCAAAAACAAAACATAAACCAGATGAAAAGATTGAGGGGGATATTGATAGTATTGCCTATGTTCCTTTAGCTATTCCTCTAATCTCTGGACCAGGAGCTATAACAACAACCATGATTTTAGTAGGAAAATCTACATCACTTACTAAAAAGTTGGAGGTAATATTGGCTATTATTTTAGTTATGCTTATATCATATATTTTAATGTATTTCTCAGATAAAATTTTAAGTAAATTGAATATTTATGGGATTAATGCATTTGTAAGAATTATGGGATTATTGTTAATGGCTATATCAGTCCAAATAATATTTTCAGGAGTTTCTCAACTAATTTAAATTATTTATTTTCTAACAATAGTTATTGCTCTTTCTGCACATGCAACACAGGGGTCTAAACTTATAAAAGTAGCAACTGCATCAGCAACTGTTGGGCAAGTTTTTAGCATATATTTATATGCTTCAAAGTTCATAATAGAAGGTGTTCTTATCATAATTCTTTTTATTATTCCATTATCTGATAACTCCATTTTATAGACAACCTCTCCTCTTGGGGCTTCATTTCTTTTTTCTCCATCTCCTCCTTTTATATGACATTTTTCTCTTACATTACCTCCACATTCCTCATAAAGTTCTAAACATTCTCTAATTATGTCAACACTTACTTTAATTTCATCAAATCTGACCATACATCTTGCAAAATTATCCCCTTCCTCTCTCCAAACAGGTTTAAAACTTTTCAATTCTTTATATGTTGAATGCCTCAATCTCCAATCACTTTCAGGAAGTGCAGAAGCTCTTGCCATTGGTCCAGTTACTCTTGTCCTCATAATCTCTTTATAATCTAAAACCCCTATTCCCTTACTTCTTAAACCTACTAATGGAGCTGTTTCAAAAGCATTTATTAGATTTTTAATTTCTTCTTCAAAAATATCTAATGTCTTATAAATTTTGTCCATATATTCTTTATTTATATCTCTCCTAACTCCTCCAACAACATTGTAACTCATATTTATTCTATTCCCAGTTATCATTTCCATTAAATCCATAATTTTCTCTCTAACATTCAATAACCACAATCCCAAAGTTTCATGTTCAATAGATAGGCAATAAACAGAATTTATTAAAAGATGACTATGAATTCTTTCCAATTCAGATGAAATAACTCTTAAATATTTAGCTTTTTCTGGAATCTCAATTTTAGATATTTTTTCAACACATTCAACAAATGTCATAGTATGTATAAATGAACAGATTCCACATACTCTCTCAGCTAAATGCACACATTTATGAACATGCTTACCTTCCATAATTTTCTCTATTCCTCTATGAACATATCCCATTTCTATTTCAGCATCTACTGGTTTTTCTCCTTCTAATACTAATTTTAATCTAATTGGCTCTTTTAAAATTGGATGTATAGGACCAATAGGAACAGTAGTCATTTTTTCATCCTTTTTTCTTTTTCAGCCAATAATTTAGCTGCTTTTAAAATTCCTTCTATTATTTCAGAAGGTCTTGGAGGACATCCTGGGACTTTTGCATCAACTGGGATAATCTTCTCTATTCCACCTAAAACATGTCCTTCTTTAAATATTCCACCACTCAATGCACATGCTCCAACAGCTACAACAACCTTTGGCTCTGGAACTTTTTCATAAAGTTCTTTAACTCTCTCAATCCATGGAAGTGTTGTAGGTCCAGTAATAACTAAAATATCTGCTTCTCTTGGATTATTATGAACATAAATTCCATACTGTTCAATATCATACCTTGGAGATAGACAGGAAAGTATTTCAACATCACAACCATTACATCCTCCTGTATTGACAATACATAAATGAATACTCCTTTTTCTAACAAACTCCTTAATCATTTTCTATCCTCATATATCTTTTTTAGTAAAATTTCTTTTCCTTTTTTAAGAGCTTCTTTATAAGGCATATTTCTTAAAACTACAAGTTCAACAACATACTTCCTTATCTCATCTGCATCTCTCTTACTTATTAATCTAAAAAAATCAGTTAGCCAACATAACCCTAAATCAATATCTACCTTTCTACCTAAACATGCCATCCTTGCCTGTTCTGCATAAGCATCTAATTCATATACTGTTGCAAAGTCATGCTTATTTAAAAATAAACTTATAACTTCATCTACATCCAAATCTAACTTTTTTGCTATTGGAATAAATACAGTGTCCATAAGAAATCTGTTATCTCTAACTATGTTTATTTTTTGTTTAAAACTGTCTTCTAAATATTTTTTATCTATATCTTTAATATCCATATACAACCACCCTAATTATCAAAAATAAAATTATTCCAACTAAAAACTCAATTCTACCGTATCCTGACCTCATTCCTAATGGAAATCCAATAAAAAAAGCTCCAATGTAAAATAAAGGAGTATTTAATAATATAGCTCCTAAGATTGAGGATAATAGAGCATATTTATCAATATTTTTTATGTTGTATGGTGGAAATTTATAGCTATACTCTAATCCAAAAAAATTACCTAAAACAAATAAAATTAATGTAATATTTGCAATAAGTAAGTCCATACTAACCACCTTTAACTTGGAATAAATAACCTATATAAAGAATAGGAAAATATCAACATAACAATAAACATACAAACTGCTTCTAATTTTTTGTATTTACTTGCAAAAGTTTTATAATTTAGTAGATAAGCTAAAATAAACAAAATTATCATTGATAATAATGCTGGAATAACTGATAATTGAAAAATATTTACTAAGATTGTATAGAGTATGGCTAAAATGCAAATAATCAATAAATAGTTAATATATTCTTTCATTAAATCACCCTGTATAGTAAATCTAATAGGACTATTAAAGCAATGGTTATTTGCAACATAACTGAATGATGAGGAGCCAATAAAGGAGTTAATCCATTGATTATAGCAATAATTATAGTTAATACTACCATTATTGGAAGAGCTAAAAATATATTTCCTATTCCCAAAAATACTGCTATAAATATCCATAACAATACAAAATAAGCAATTGCATCAGCTATGTAAATTAAACTTGCCAATAAACCAAAATGTTCAGTCATATATCCTGAAACAATATCTTTTCCTTTAACTATTCTAAATGGACTATTTGGTGCTTTTGACACTAACAAAATAAAGAATGCAAATGCAGCTATTGGTAGTTTTAATATTAAAGGTCCATAAATTTGTTGGTAATTTATAATATCTGATATTATAACCGAATTTGTTAGGATATAAACAATAGCTACAACTGAGAATAAAGGAATCTCTGCTGCTGCTGAGAAAACACTTCTAACTCCTCCTAATTTTCCATAAGGTGAGCCAGATGATAAACCACAACCATGCTCAACAATCTTTTGTAAGACATATAAACCTATCAAAATCAGTAGAGAAGATTTTAACTCAACAGCTAATATTAAAGCAGATAACCAAACCATTACATCCAAAAATACAACAAATAAATAGAGCAAAGTAGCAGCTGTTATGGGAATAGTTATCTCTTTAAAGTAAAATTTTAGTGTATGGATTAAATACTGTATTATTGGTGGTCCTGGTCTAAGCTGAATCTTAGCCAAAATCTTTCTATGCAACCCTAACAATAAAGAACCTACAAGAAATGCATAAATTGTTAAATTTATTGTATAAAGAATATCCATAATCAACACCTAAAATCCTCTAAATGGTAATTTTCCAACATCTTTTCTTCTTGTTTTAGGAATTAAAAAACTACCTATTCCATACAGTAGATTTGGCACACCAACAACATAAAATATATATCCCATCAACCCATCTACTACAAAAATTAAAATAAAACATAAAATTCCAATAATTAAACAACTTAATCCTATCTTTCTCTCTAAATCCATAACTATCCCTTTAAATTTTTAATAAAATTTCAACTGTCTTAACTATAATTAATAGGGAGGATAGATGTATCATTAATATATATGGAGAACCTGGAGCCCTAAACATCTCTGCCTTAGCAGCATAGTAAGGAGCTACTCCTGTCTCTCCTGCCATTCCTAATCCATAAAGTATTTTTTCAAAAAATATATTTGACTTCATTTTTTCCAATTCTAAAATTGATAGTGTTCCTGTCTTAGCTAATATTAATGCTGCTGCTCCAAATAATGGAAGAGTGGCTATTATAGAAGTTAAACCATACTGAAAAGCTGCATTTAAGACATGCTCCCTCTTAACAGCTGAAACTATCCCTATATTTGCAATTCCTACCAAAGTTAAAAATAATGCAAAGTCAAATAAATCATAAGTGAGCATAGCTCCAGCAGTAGCTAATCCACAAACAATAGCCATAAATCTTCTATTTCTTAGTTCATTAATATCAATGTCTATTAAAACATCTCCACTGAACTTTTTTGCTTCCAACTGTTTTTCTGGTTTTGTTAAATAAACCAATAGAGTGAATATTAAAGCTATAATAAATCCAATGGTTGAGAATTCAGAAAATTTAAATATTATATCTCCAAATGGCACAATTCCATAAATATAGCCTGATATTGTATCTATCATTCTGCCATCCCCAATAAACCAAGTTTTGAGCAAACTTTAATAACCAATCCTAATCCAGAAAATAGCAAAAATACTAACCAATATTTTGGAAAGAGAAAGAAACCTAAAAATCCAACAATCCACAAACACCAAGCTATCCCAGAATATCCACAAATTCCAACCCATCTGACTCTTTCAATGATATTCTCTCCCAATACTCTTTTAGCAAAGAAGTAATACAATAATCCAGTAGAAATAACTGCCCCACCAGTGAATCCTGTTAATATTGCTCCATAAACTACCAAAATTATAGCTATAAATGTTGGAGATGTTTTTAAAATCTCTAATTCAAAATTTATTTTAAAATCTTCTAATTTTTTTCCTCTAACTTTTTCTCTAACTATTAAAACCTCTGAAATAGCTAAAAGTTCTGCCATACTAACAACTAATCCTGGCAAAATTAAAGCTTCTGCTAAATCTGTTCCTAATGCAGCTATAATAACTAAGAGAGAGCACTCTACTAAATCAGTTAATATCAATGCATGTAAATTATTTTTTTGGAATCCTATTGCCAATAAAGATAAAATTCCAACAATAAAGCCAACTGCAACAACTAAGCTATACATCTTTAATCCCTCTCTCTATTCCAGAATAACCAAGTAAATATAACAAATGAAACCAACAGTATTGAACTCTCTAAAACTGTATCCATTCCTCTTGTATAATAGAGAATTTCATCAATAATTCCTCCAGGAGTTGAGACAATAGTTGTTCCAAAGTATAGAGTTTTATCTTTAATAAATTCTGCCACTGGTGTCAAATAGGCAGTTATTAATCCCAAATCTGGAAGATATTGAGGATATTGTGCCTTTACATTTGCTCTCTCTTTAAATGGAATTCCTCCTCTATCATAAGGAGCTAATGGAGTTTTTAATGTTTGTGAGTGATATGCAGGTTTAGGATAAAGCTGATTTTCAATTTTATAGTGAGGAATAAACAAACCAAAAATAAATATAATTGCCAATGTTAAGGCAAACAATCTTGGAACAATTTCAGGTTTTGATAAAAGATTCCAAATCTTACCTATCATACTTACCCTCTAACTTTATTATTGTTCTAACTAAAACTAATGTTAAAGCAGCAGTAACTCCAATATATGTCATTAGAGCTATTGTCTCATCATAAGATAGAAAGATAAGCATAACTCCAAAAGCTGCAACCTCTATATTCAACAATCTAATAACTGGATTCTCTACTTTAGGTCCAAATATCCCTCCAAAAGTTCCAATAATCAATAAGAACAATCCTAAATAAACAGTATAAATATAGTCCATCTAACCACCCAAAATTGGGAACTCTTTCTTTTTTACTTTCTTTTTTTCTTTGTTTATCTCCAAATATTTAACATATCCAACAAGGATTATTATGTTGGTTATTGGAGAGACAATAGTTAATAATATTGCTACATCCAAATAATAAAAATATGCAATAAATCCAATAATTCCAGTTTCCATCAAAGATAACATAATTAATTTGTTTATAGGATTTGTATGAAGTATAGTTCCAATACCTCCAAAAATACAGCATAAAGCTGAAACTATAAACAAAATATCCAAAATTCCACCTATTCTAAATCTTTAATTTTCTCCAATGTGCTTGCTATTGCATTAGATGAGAGTGTTGAGAATACAAAGTATGATATTGAGAGAATTCCACCCATTGGACTATTTATATATAAAGCAATTAAAGCAGCAAAAGCAAAATTTAGGCAACATAGATAAACTAATTTTCTGGCTCTACTTCTTTGTAAAAATATTCTAAGAATCATTAACAATACAACAAAACCTAAAATTTCTGTAATCATGCTCTCTCCTTATATAATCTATAAATTTTTCCTAACAATTTTGAGGCAAATCTATGCTCTAATCCTTGTATGGTTAATATAGCCAAAACCATTCCAACAATAAAATATTTTGGATTTATAAAAGGAGAAAGTAGATAAATTATAAGTGTTATTGATAAAGCTCCAATAGTTCCTGCATATCCACTATCAGCACATAACCTATTCCCTATCCATACGAAAAAACTTGCTAATAATCCTCCATCTACTCCCATAAGATAGTACATTATGGAAGATAGCAAAGTTCCAGCTGAGGCATCAGGAGAGCATACAATATTTCCCATGAAATATCCTCCATTTAAATCTCCACCTATGAATTTAATTTTTTCACCAATATGTTTAGCTCCCAACACACCTGGTTTTTCAGGTAAGCCAAAAATTGTATCTATAATAACAAAGTTTAACCAACACAATACAAAACATATAAGAATGTAAAAGATTTCCATTTATGGCTCACCAAATATTTTATCAGCATAGAAAGAAAATAAAAATCCTAAGATTCCAGATATAACAGATATATAGATATTATCAAAAAAAAGATGCTTTAAAATGACATAAAATCCTAATGCCAAAATTGGAGTAGGAAATACAACTGTTGTTTTAAAACTAAATTTATCCTTAGGTAGGATAGGCATTCTAAATATAAGAGCTAATACAACAGAGATAACAACAGATATTATATAGTTAATCATCAACTCACCAGCAATGAACTATTATACAGTTATCTTCAATGTTGTAGATAGGTGGAACTTCTCCTTTTGGGAATACTTGAATAATTATTTTTTTATTGTATTTTTCATAGAACTTTTTTTCTAACCTTCTAATATCTGAGCAATCTAATTCAATAATAACATCTTTGTTATCTTCTATATACTTTCCATAAGCTACAATCTTTCCTCTTGATAATACAATATCAATAATCTCAATAACTTTCAATTTATTTCTCATCTCTCTTAGTAAATTATTCTTATCTAATATTATATAAGAATGCCCATTTATATATCTCAAAAATGTTCTATTTTCCTCTAATATAATATTGTTTATTAGTTCTATAAGGTTATCCTCAAATTTCAGTAATGATAATGTATCTAACAACTCATACACAGGATTTTTTATATTTCTTTCTGAAAAACATTTCAATAGTCCATAGGTTATAGCTGCTGCTATTAACTTAGTGGGCTTTCTTTTACCTTTTTCTAACATACTTAAATGAGATTGGCTTATCCCACTCTCCTTAGCCAACTTTGATTGAGTTATCTTTAATCTCTCTCTAAATATTTGGATATACATTGGATTTAACAATATAGCTCTCTCAATTATCTCCAACTTATCATACATAAATTATCACAATAGAATAATATTATAACTGTGTTATAATATAAATAAGTAAGTTATAAAATTTTTTGAATGTTGGTATTAATAAATTAGATAACCACGAAATCTTAATTATTTAAATATTTGAATAAATAAAAAATATTATTTTCTATTATTTTTTATTACAATTTTTGAATTAAACATGTCTTTAATATTAATTAAGTTACTGACAGTGTGATTACAATAATCCATTCTTTATTAGTTCTTTACTACACTCTTTAATGACTTTATAGAACGATATTCCATTTTTGTAGCTTAAATATTCGATACAATTAAATAACATTCCCATTAATCTAACGAATCCTATATTACTCTTTTCTGAGGACAAATAATTTTCTTCAACCTCCAAAATCGACTTATCTCTTCTATGCTTCTCTTCTATTTTACATCTTTTTAAATATTCGTTTATAATATTCTCAGCTTTCTTTTTATAGTTTGTCGAGACTAAATACTTAATCTTTTTCTTTTCTTCCATTAACACTGCAACGATTTTAACTTTTCCAACATTGGGAATATTAACTACTTTCTCGGATATTCTGAACTTTTTTCCGTTAATAGTCCTTAATTTAGTTTTATTTTTGTTGAAGTCCATTTTAAACATATTTTCTATTTTAACTTCTTTACCAAAAACCTCAATTTTTATGTTTTTTCTGATTCTACCAATATAATCGACTCCCAATTCTTTACATCTCCTTAAAATTTTCTTTATTGTTACAGAACCATCACCAACGACTGTCCCCTTAATAATTTTAGATATTGATTCGATAATTCTTAAATATATATCAGTTGATTTAATATTTTTTGGTTTTATTTAAACAATCCTTTTTTTATTAAAAATACTGCAGTTTATTTGTTCTTGATATAATTTTTTATGATTTTCTACGTAGTTATATTTAATAGAACTACCAAATACGTTTTTACCATATCTTCTCAATAAGGTTGAGTCAATTATTATTGAAAATTTAAATTTACAATAGTTTAAAATGTCAGGAATGTCCAATAGCTGAGTATAAAAGCAATTTTCGATTTTTGATAACTTTTGAAGTTTTTTGATTATGGTTGTTCGATGAATTTCTAAAATCTCTTCAGATATTGCTTTAATTGTCTTTATCTCGGTTAAAGTTCTAACCAAGCAGTAATCTACCAAGTCATCCGAATTGGCTATACCTAAAGTATTTAAACCATTAACGAATAATTCTTTAAGTGTGGTTAGCATGGGGTTTATCACCGTTTTTTGATGAAGTATTTAAAACTATACTATTTTATTTTTTTGGTTTTAAAATCTATAATGAGAATGAGAATTCATACTATCAGTTTTAAAAATTCGTTAAGTACTATAACACTATCACCAATATTCAAAATTTTCTTTCTTAATTCGGTATTTCTAACTATTATTATTTCTTTATCTAATTTATCTAAGACCTTTTCAACATTCAATAACATTAATTATGGTTTATGCAATACTTGAAATTAACTTTTCAATCGTCAGAGAGTGGAGAGTGTCAAGTTAAGCTTTTATTAATAATTGATAAAAAATAATAAAATATGAAGCTCACGATAGAAGTCTTAAAGGAGAGAATCGAAGAGGAGAAGATTTTTAAAAGGAATAAGAAGTCGATAGAAGTTAAAATCTTAGCTGGGATTTTGTATTATCTTGGACTATCGTTGAGGAAGGTAAGTTTGTTTCTTTCCCAATTCGAAAGTATAAGCCATGAGTCGGTTAGGACTTATTATCACAAGGTTAAAGAGGTTTTAAACGAACCTGAAAGAAAGGAAAGATACGCAATTGCAATCGATGAGACCAAACTAAAGATTGGAAATGAAAATATTTACGTATGGTCTGCTATTGATGTTGAATCGAAAGAGTGCTTGGGAGTTTATGTTTCTGAAACAAGAAACTACCTCGATACTATATTATTCGTTAAGAGTATATTAAAATTTTGCTCTAATAAGCCGAAGATTTTGGTCGATGGTGGAAGATGGTATCCGTGGGCATTGCAAAGATTGGGTTTAGAATTTGAAAGAGTCCGATTCGGACTGAGAAATTGTGTAGAAAGCTTTTTCTCACTACTCAAACGAAGAACTAAAGCATTTTATAATAGGTTTCCTAATAACAGCAAATTCGATACAGTTGTTAGCTGGATTAAAAGTTTCATGATGTTTTACAATTGGTTGAAGTCGTTAACTTGACAGTGTCATCGTCATTTTTTAAACCTCTTTTAACCTTTTTAAACAATATTCTTAAAATACCCTATAGTTCTTTTCAACCCCTCCTCCAACTTAATTTTAGGCTTCCAACCTAAAACTTCCTTAGCCATTGTTATATCCGGTCTTCTTCTAACGGGGTCATCTTTTGGTAATGGTTTAAATATAATTTTACTTTTACTTTCTGGAATTAACTCTAAAACTTTATGAGCTAATTCTAAAATAGTAAATTCTTCTGGATTACCCATATTTAGCACTGGAACAGTATCCCAATTAAATTTATATTTTAATTTATTTTCTAATTCTTCTTCGTCTATTTCCATAAACTTTAACATCCCTTCAATTAAATCATCAATGTATTGAAAACTTCTTGTTTGTTTTCCGTCTCCATAGACAGTTAATGGTTCATTTTTTAACGCTTGGATTATAAAATTACTAACAACTCTTCCATCGTTTGGATCCATATAAGGCCCATAAGTATTAAAAATTCTAACTATCCTAATATCTAACCCAAAATTTTTCCAGTATTCATAACAGTATGTTTCGGCAACTCTTTTTCCTTCATCATAACATGCTCTCGGACCAATAGGATTAACATTTCCCCAGTAATTCTCTTTCTGTGGATGCTCTAAGGGATTTCCATAAACTTCTGAAGTTGAAGCATGTAAAACTCTTGCATTATGTTTTTTTGCTAATTCTAAAATGTTAATTATCCCAAAGATGGAAGTATTTAACGTGAAAATTGGATTTTTTTGATAATGTGGTGGAGAAGCTGGACAAGCTAAGTTGTAAATTTCATCTATTTCTTCATTAATTGTAATTGGCTTTGTTATATCATGCTTAATAAACCTAAAATTTGGATTGTCTAAAAATTGTTTTATATTTTCTAATCTCCCAGTATAGTTGTTATCTATACAAATAATTCTATTGTTATTTTCTAATAATCTTTTTATTAAATTGGTTCCAATAAATCCTGCTCCTCCAGTTACCAATATGGTTTTCATCTACCCACCCCATAATATTTGAATCCTAATTTTTTAATCTTTTTAACATCCAAAACATTTCTTCCATCAAATACAACTTTTTCTTTAACTAAATTTGCAATTTTTTCCCAATCTTCTTTATTAAAATCATACTCAACAGTTATTATTATTCCATCGACATCTTTAACTGTCTCATACAAGTCATCCAACACATACAAATTATAGCCGTAAAATGCCTTTGACTTATTCAATTTATACATATTAGTTGTATTTTCTCTTGCTTTTTCCACATAATCAAACCCTTTAACAATTGCTCCACTATCTAAAACCATATCTATCAATTTTATAGCCCTACTTTCTCTCAAATCATCAGTATTTGGTTTAAAAGCCAAACCTAAGATAGCAAAGGTCTTTCCATTTAAATTTCCATAGTAATTTTTAATTTTCTCAAAGAACCATTTTATTTGTTCTTCATTAACTCTATCCGTAGCTTTAATTAATATCGGCTCTATATTATTGTTTTCAAATTGTTTTATTAATGCTTTGACATCCTTGGGGAAACAGCTTCCACCATAACCAATTCCAGCATTTAAGAACTTATTACCGATTCTTGGGTCTAATCCCATAGCATAGCTTATGTTTTTTATATCAGCTCCTACTTTATCTGCTAATTTTGCTATCTCATTTATGAATGATATTTTTGTTGCTAAGAATGCATTTGATGCATATTTTATTAACTCTGCTGTTTCCCAATTTGTTATTACAAATGGAACATTTTTCCCTTCAAAATAATTATAAACTTTTTTCATAATCTCAATTGGCTTTTTCTTATCTAAACTTTCAAATCCTAAAATTATTCTCTCTGGATTGAAAAAGTCATAAACAGCAATTCCTTCCCTTAAAAATTCAGGATTTGAAACAACATCAACATTATAACCTCTTAAGAGTTCTTTCACTTTCCTATTTGTTCCTACTGGAACAGTAGATTTTATAACAATAACTTTATAATCTTCTTTATCTATTGTTTCTTTTATTTTTTCAACTGCTGAAAATAAAAATCTTAAATCAGCATTACCATCTTTATCTTGTGGAGTCCCAACACATAAAAATATAACTTCAGAGTCTTTTATTGGCTCATAAGATGTTGTAAAAGTTAAATTTTTATTTACATGTTTTTTTAATAGCTCTTCTAATCCTTCTTCATACAAAGGACATTCTCCACTATTTAATGCTTTAACTTTTGATTCATCAATATCTATTCCTACAACTTCAAAACCAAACTCTGCTAAACCAACTGCTTGTATTATACCAACATATCCAGTTCCAATAACTGAAATTTTCATTTAAATCCCCTAAGTTTGTTTATTGTATCATAAATTTCTTTTATATCTACAACTTTCAACCCTAAAATTCCAATTATATAGACTCCAAAATAAACAACTCCACCAACAATTAACTGTAAAATAACATTATTTATAGTTTTTGTTATCAACACCAAAGGAATTAAACTAAAAATTCCTACTAAAACAGCTAAAACCCATTTTTTAATCAAAAATGAATAGTTCAAGAATTTACTTAAATACCATGTTTGCAAAATCCACATTAAAAAGTAACTTGTGACTGTAGTTAAAGAAGCTCCAACAATTCCTAATTTAGGAATCAATAAAATATTAAAAATCAAATTAAAAATAGCTCCAAAATATATAATCTTAGTTGATAATTGTGGTTTTCCTATGCCATTTAAAACCGTAAATCCAATTCTATTTAGTGTCATAAAAATCGTCCCTAAACTCAAAATTCTTATAGCTGGAACAGCAGATAAATATTGGGGATTAAAGAATAAATTTATTATTACTGAGGGAAAGTAAGCCATCAATATAGCCATAGGTAAAACTAAAACAAAAGAATATAAACAAATTCTCTCAACTCCATAACCTAATGCTTCTTTATAACCCTTTTCCCATAACTCAGAACTCATTGGGAATAAAACTGCTCCAACAGCTGAGGCAAAATAACCCAATATAGAGACAGTTGGCATAGCAACATTCCTATAATCAGCAACTGCATTTAAACCTGTGAAGTAAGTTAAGCAAATTCCATCAACATATCCTAAAACTAAACTTCCAGCACTACCTAACATAACAGGTAGTCCATAAGAAAATAAATCTTTAATTAATTTTTTTGAAAATAAAAATCTCTCTTTAAAGAAATCTGGAAATATCTTTCTAATAAATATATATCCATAAATAAGAATCATTAAAATTGGAGCTAAGGTGTAGGCATAAGTTGGAACTAAAGCATTATGCAGTCCAAATATATAAATAAATATTACTGATAAAATCAATATTAAGGAAATCCTAACAAAATTTATAGTTCCAAAATACTTCTGATTTTGAAAGCCCAATATGCTGTTTGATATAACATCCATAATGCTCTGAAACCAATATCCAATACTCAAAATAATTAAAACATCAATAACTAAATCTAAATGCCCTGTAAATTGCCCTTGATTATTTATATAAAACTCTGCAATAAATGGAGCCAACAAAATTATTAAAATTGTTATAATTAAAGAAACAGAACTTTGCAAAACTCCAACACTAATTATGGCTGATTTAACTAAATCTTTCCTTTTCTCATGTAGAAATTTTGGAATAAACCTAACTAATGCAGCACTTAAACCCAAATCCTTAAAAATAGCAACCATACAACAAAAGTCCAAAACAGCATAAAATAAACCTACATCTAACTTAGGAATTTCATTTGCATATAAAACTCTAACTAAATATCCAATTGGTGCAGCTAAAATTAATAGCAAAAAATTCCAGCTAATACCTTTTATAGCTCTCTCTTTATAACTCAACTTATTCACCTTATTTTTATAAAATCTTTTTTATAGCATCTAAAACTTAAAAAGATGTATCTAAAAATAAAATTTCTTTCAAAATGTTTTAAAAAACATAAACTCTATAAGTCAGTTTTAATAACTTTGTGACTTTAAAGAAAACTTTTAGTAAAATTTTCATCAGAACTTGTCTGTTAAGTTTAGGGCTTTCAACCCATTTGGTATTCATTCAGTAATCTCTTTATGGCGCTCCAAATTAAAAATGATTGTGGTTTTAATGTTCCCTCAATAGGATTTAAAAACAGTATGTTCCTTTTAACTAAAAACTCCTTTGTATCTTCATCTATCAAATATTCATCAATTTCATATTTATCCATAAATAATTTTAATGCATCTATAACATTTTCATATTCAATTCCTTCAAATTTTTTATTTTTTACATTAATCAACAATTTTTTTAACTTAGATAATGTATCTTTTAACATAAACTCTAAGATAACATCTAACCTTTCATATTTTAGCTTATCAATAACCTTTATTATTAAAATTGGCTTTCCACCTACATAAGAATAAATAAGTTCTTTCTCATCATTAGAAAGTTTTTTATTTAAAATTTCATCAGATAAAAAATCCATAAATTTTAAAGCAGTTTCTTTATTAAAATCATCAACTAAAATATAATCAATCCTATCATTTAACATAGCTTCATTATAAACTTTCTCAATAAATAAGCTATCAGAAGATAAGCAAAAAACATGGCATAAATGTAATTCTTTAGTTAAATCAATAAAGTAGTTAAATAGTTCATAAATCATAAATCCATTTATTTTCATATCACCAATTTTTTGGAGCTCATCAATTATTAAAACTGGTTGCTTTCCATTCTTTTTAATTTCCATTAGAATATTGGTTATATATCTAAATACATTTTTAACTTCATTGTTTTTTAATATCTCCCTTAATGTGTTTTTAGGTATTGGAATACTATCTAAAACCCCACCAGATATTTTAGTTATTAAAAAACTCTTAATAACCTCTGGAGAGTCCTTAATTAGAGACAAAAATAATCTTTTAACCTTATCAATAAATGATTCTTCATACTCTTCAAATAAAACCTCAATAAAGTCCTCATATTTTGATATAAAAATTCCTCTTAAATTTATATAAAAAACAACATACCTATCTTTATCTAACCTATTGTTAATTATTTCATTTATTAAAGCTGTCTTTCCAGAGTTTATTGGTCCATATATAAAATATATAAAATTTGGCTCACTCTCTATTATGGATACTATCTCTCTTATCTCTTCCTCCCTATTAAAAAATTTCATAATTTCACTAATTATTTAGAGAGTTTAACTATAATTAATCCAATAATTAATAAGGAAAAAATCATTAATTCAAAATTTATTGGTGTTTTTATAGGTTCATTTATATTTATATCTTTTACTACATAGTAAGGATGATAGCTATCATTACCTATCAAATTCATTCCTTCAACTCTTAAAGTATTCTTACCATTTTTTAAGTAGTTTGTTATATCAATTGTGACATTTTTTTTATAGTTTCCAGAACCATCATTTGAATCATCAATAACATAAATTAAATTTCCATTTAGATAAATATTTACTTTCATATTTTTATTTATATTTCCATAATGAACAAAACTCATCTTATAGGAGTAGATCTCAACTTTGTTAATGGTAAATGTAATTGATTTGTTTGGTGATTCTTCATTTACCTTTATATAATTTATGTAATAACTCATACATACATTTAATATTAAGATTAGAATCAGAACTATAATATATTTTTTCATTAACAACACTACTTAATTATCTTTCTCTAAATAGATGGAATATGTTGGAAATGCCATTTCTATATTTTCTTTCTCAAATTCTTCTTTTATTTTTAGGTTTATATCTTCTAATGCATTTAGATAGTAATCAAAACCAATATTCCTAATGAAGTATTCAACTCTCAAATTTAAAGACCAATCTCCATATTTAACAAAATGCACTCTATATGGTGGTAAAGTAGCTTCATGCTCTTCAATAATTTTTAAAATTATTTCCTTAGCTTTCCTAATTTTTTCTGGTGGTGTTGAATATACTAAACCAATAGTCATTAACACTCTTCTTCTATCCCTTACATCAAAGTTCTCAATTTCACTATCTAAGATTTTATAATTTGGCATAATAACTAAGGATTTATCAAAAGTCCTAATTTTTGTTGTTCTCATACCAATTTCTTCAACTATTCCCTCAAAATCTCCAACTTTAATCCAATGTCCTATTAAAAATGGTTTATCTATTAAAATTAAAACTCCTGCAATGAAGTTTTTTATAACATCTTGCATAGCTAATGCAACAGCTAAACCTCCTATCCCCAATCCGGCTAAAAGAGCAGTTATATCATAACCAATAGAGCTTAAAGCTGTTAAAATAGAAAATATTATAATTAAAATTTTAGTTAGTTTTTTTAAAGGTTTAACTATGTGGTCATCTAACTGAATATCTGTCTTTTCAGTATATGGAATTATATAGTAGTCAAAAATCTTATCTGCTAATCTATATATTGCATATCCTGCTAAAAGAATTACAAAAGCTTTAAATCCATTTGTTACTAAATCAGTGTAAATATTCAGATAAACTAAAGAAAGATATATGGAAAAAGCAACAATCCCAACAACAATAACATTATCAATAGAATCTAAAATTATGTCATCTAATTTAGTTTTTGTTTTTTTAAATAGCTTTCTAATATAGTTTTTTATAATTTTGTTTATTAATAAACTTCCTAATATACCCAAAACAACAATTATAATAGATACTATTATTTTATATATGTCAATATCCATCATGCTATATCCCCAAACAATATCCTTGTTCCAACATTTTTTCCACTAAGAGCTTTATAAATATATCTTTTTTTATTTCCATTAAATACTTGTGCATCAACTTTGTAGTTGTAGAGTGTTTTTATTTTATATGCCATTCCACCAGTTATATCAATTCCTTCACTACCTTTAAGATGATTTAATATTTCATTATAATTGGATGAATTAATCTCATCAATAACCTCTCCATTAACATATATTCCATCTACATCAGTAGCATATAATATTTTAAACTTAAAATCTTTTGCTAATATTGGAGCTATATCATCCCCAGAAATTATTTTATAGTTATCTTCAGAAACAATAATATCTCCATGAACAACTGGAATTAATCCTTTTTTTAGCATCAATCTTATTGTATAAGTATCAAAGAATATCTTATTTTCTTTATAATAAGCAAATGAAGATGGTTGTATTGAAACTGCTGGAATGTCATAACTTTGCAAGATGTCAATAATAATATTGTTAAATCTTCTCATAGCCCTTTGAATCTCCCAAAAACCTTCATTCATATTTATAAATTTATTATCTTTTAAATATTTTTTTGCAACAGGATGACCAAAAGAGCCACCACCATGAATTATAATTAGATTATCTAAATTGTTTAAACTTTCTTTTATCTCTAATCCAATTCTTTCCAAATTATCCCATTTTATAGAAAATGGAACTTTCTTATCTGTTAAAATACTCCCTCCAAGCTTTAAAATTGTCATTTTATCCTCCTTTAATAATTAAATTCTAAATATTAATATCAAATTAATTAGATACCACAATTAAATTTTAGCAAACAATATTTTTACGTAGCATTTTTGAATCTTGCTTCACTCATTATTTTTTATGTTTTTTCAATAACATCTACTTATATCAAATATTTCCATTTTACATTTATAAAATATCATTTTTCATAAGGTTTAAGTTTAAAAACTATTATATTTCTTAGGTTTCCTTCCATATCGTATTTTTCTTTGAATTCATAACCAATACATCATACAAAACGGCCAATATACTTTACTTTTCCATTTACCATATTTTCAAATAAATGAAGTTCATAACCTTCTTTCAAGTGATTTTTAATTGCCTTATTTCCTCTTTTAAACACCATATTACCAATTTGTCCCTCACCACAATAATAAAAAATTCCATCTTTCCATTTATCTTCATAACCATATTTTTTTCCTGCAGTTCCATAAAATAGCATTATTATATTATATTTTTTAAATTTACTTATACCACTTCTTCTATTTCCACCATATTTATCATGTAATTCTTTTCTTATGTAAATTTTATTTTTTTAAACATAAATACCACATTTATTAGATTTTAAGATAATATTATACTCATCCTCTAAATAAACCTTTCTTGTTCTAGGTTGTCGAAAAATTATAGGAGGGAAAAAATTTAGTAATACTGGTAAATTAGAATATATAAGTAAGTATTTAAGCATTTATATCTACTATAACAAATTTTAAAATAATATAAAAAGGGAAAACATGCAAATTCCTATGCTAATATGCCGTTTAAAAACAAATAAACCACTAAAAAAGTCACAAACACCATTATTAAGAGGATATATCTTAAACAAGTTTGGAAAAAAGGATTATGTTGAACTACATAACCATAGTGGAGAAGGTTTTGTCTATATATATCCAAAAATACAGTATAAAATTATTGGTGGAGATGCTGTTTTAATTGGTATAAAAGAGGGAATAAATGTTTTAGGAGACATTATTTTAGATATAAAAGAGCTAGATTTAAAAGGAGAAATTTATAAAGTTGTTAATGGATATGTAAGAGTAAAATTAGAAGAGTTTGGAGTTGCAGATGACATGATTAAATATAAATTTATCTCACCATGGATTGCTTTGAATGAAAAAAATTATTTAAAATTTAAAAATTTAGATAAAGAAGGAAGAAAAAAATTATTAGAGAGGATTTTAATTGGAAATGTTTTGTCAATGAGAAGTATTTAGATTATACAGTTGATAAAAAGATAGAAGTAGAGATTTTAGAATTTAAAGATTTTATAGTTAAATATAAAGGAGTTGAATTTATTGGTTTTAAAGGAGAGTTTTTAATTAATTTTAACATTCCTAACTATTTAGGAATTGGAAGAAAAGTATCCAAAGGTTTTGGAAGTGTTATAAAAGTTTAATTGTATATAATACTGCTTTTTAAAATATACAAATTTTTTCATGTCAGTAATATTTATATACTACAAATTATTATAATCTTAATGTGTAGTAAAAATACTACATATTGGTGATACATATGATAAAGAAGTTATTAATAGCTATGTTGTTGGCTTTCTTTACAGTAAGTGTAGGGGCCAATACAGTTATATTAGTAAGTGATAATTCAGCAGATTATGCAACAGCCTTACAATTAGCAGAAGCTTTAAATGCAACTGTCATAACAACTGAGTGGGGAATATATAATGAAAGTGTTGTATCTGAAATTTTAAATTTAAGTCCTGATAAAGTTATTGTTGTAGGAGGTCCATTAGCTGTTGTCAATAACTATACAACTGAATTAGAAAACAACAACATTGAGGTTATAAGAGTTGGAGGACAAGATAGATATCAAACTAATGGCTTGGTTTTAGAGCAATTCAAAAATCAAATAAGAGAAAGATTTAACAATACTGCTTGTGTATGTCATGGCTTTGATGAAGTTGCTTTAAATGAATCAGTTTCCTTTATAAAAAATGGTAGTTTAGTTGTATTAACAAATGGTATCAACTTATCAGTAAATCCAACTGAGTTAAATATAACAAAAGTTGTAGTTGTAGATAATCCTGTCTGTCCATTCTGCAACTACACAAAATTAGCTAAAAGATTACAAGAAAGATTTAGAATACAAGTTCAAGTAAAAGAAATAAATCAAAATAGAATAAAGATTATGCTTCAAAATAGATTAAGAGTATTAGAGAGAAAAATGATAATGTTAAAAAGAAGAGGTATAGATGTTAGTGACTTAGAACAAAAAATTAATGAAGTTAAACAATTAATTGAACAAAATAAATTAGAAGAAGCTTATAAAATTATGGTTCAGTTAGAAGAGCAATCTATGGTTAAAGTTAGATTACATCTTCATCCTATGCCAGGTAGAATGATGAACAATACAAATAGAGGAGGACCACATCATATTATGAATCATACAGTTGCAAGAGGAAAAATGTTTGTAAATTCAAATGGGACAATTGATGTAAGAGGTTTAAGAAATGATATAAATACAATGCCTTACCAAACTATAAATGAAGAGGAAAAAGAAGGACTTTTACATATGTATGAAGAGGAAAAATTAGCAAGAGATGTTTATTTAACATTATACAACAAATGGAAACTGCCAATATTTGAAAATATTGCAAATGCTGAAAAAACACATATGGCAGCAGTTGAAAGCATATTAATAAAGTATAATATAAGTTATCCAAAAGATGAAGGAGTAGGTAAATTTAACAACTCTGAACTACAAGAACTATACTACAAATTAGTAAGTGAAGGTAATAAATCAGTTGTTGATGCTTTAAAAGTTGGATGTACTATTGAAGATTTAGATATTTATGACCTTCAACAATGGATAAACAAGACAGATAATGCGGATATAAAAACTGTATATGAAAACCTAATGAAAGGCTCAAGAAATCACATGAGAGCTTTCTATAAATTATTAGTTCAATATGGAGGTAATTATACACCTCAATATATAAGCCAAGAAGAGTTTAATGAAATTGTAAATTCTGAAATTGAAAGAGGTCCTGCAAGTGGAAATGTAGGAATAGGTGGCCAGAGAGGTTTTAGTAAAGCTATGCAATAAACTTTTTATATCTCTTTTTACTTTCTTAAACTCTATGTTTAAAGATAAAAATATCCTTGTTCTCTGGCTCACTACATTTATTACTATGTTGGGTATTGGTATTATAGCTCCTATTTTATCAATATATTCAAAAATATTAGGAGCAAGTAATTTAGAGATTGGTTTAATTTTTGGTAGTTTTGCATTAGCAAGAACATTAGCACAAATTCCAATAGGTTATTTATCAGACATCTATGGAAAAAAGATATTTATTGTTATAGGGACTTTTTTTTGTAGTGTTTTTACAACTGCTTATGCATTTGTCCATACTGTATATGAGTTAATTGTTGTTAGAATGTTAAATGGTGCTTTTTCTTCATTTATAACTCCTGTTGCAGGAGCATATATCTCTACAATAGCTCCAAAAGATAAACATGGAGAATATATGGGTATTTTTGGTAGTTCTTTGGCATTGGGATTTGCATTAGGTCCATTGTTTGGAGGATTTTTAGCTCAAATAAATATAACATTACCCTTCTATTTTTGTGGTGCTATTACATTCATAGCTTTTTTATTATGTCTATTTAAGTTAAAAAATATTGAAGTTGTAGATGGTAAAGTAAGATTTACCAATAAATTAATATTGTATAACAAAAAACTGAAATCAAATAAAGTTATTCCAACAGATTTTTTTAAAAATAGAAGATTTTCATTAGCATATATTTTAAATTTATTATATATTTCTGCAATGTCTGGAATTATGGTATATCTCTCCTTATATGCTTATTCTTTAAAGTTATCATTAGCAAGTATAGGATTTTTAATATCCTACACAAACATCTTATCTGGAATGACACAGAGAAAATTTGGAGGTTTTTATGATAAATATGGAAAGAAAGTTGCATATTATGGAATTGTATTAATTACTCTTGGACTAATTTTATTAACAATCTCTAAGAATTTTACAGATTTATTGTTAGACTTAACATTTTTCTCTATTGGAGGAGCAATATTTTCTCCTGCTGTTAATAGTATTGCTATGGAAAAAATAGATATAGAAAAAAAAGGTTCTGCAATGGGATTATTTACAACAAGTTTAAATATTGGAATGTTAGTAGGAGCAATTATCTTAGGATTTATAGCTGATTTATTTGGAATTAAAACAATGTATTTGCTGGTAGGAATAGTATTTTTTATTTTTTCAACAGTAATTTTAAGGACTATTTAGATAGAGTTATTGATATATAGGATATATTTATATCTCTTCCATCCTTATCTTTTACTTTATCTGTTCCAATTTCTATATTTTCTATTTTAATATTTCTAAGGACTCTATTTCTTACTATTTCAGCAACATCAACAGCTTTTGCTATTGCTTTACCTCTTGCTTTTATAGTAACTTTATTGTTGTTAGTTAGTTGAGCAAGAACAGCAACCACATAGTTTTTAACTGGCTTTTTGCCAATATATACAATTCCTTCCAAAAATTTCCACCTTTATTTTTCTATAATTTTCTTTTTAGATTTTTTAGACAATATTTTATTAATCCCATCAATAACTGCCTCAACAGATGCTCTAACTATATCTTCTCTTGCTGATTTTGATGTTACCTCTTCTCCATAACCTTCCAATGTAACAACTACCTCAGCTAATGCATCAGTTCCTCCTGTTATAGCATCTATATGATACTCCTTAATCTTTATCTTTTCTCCTAATGCTTTTTGTATAGCTTTTACTGCTGCATCTACTGGACCCACACCAATAGATGACTCTTTAACAACTTCATCATCAACTTTTAAAGATACTGATGCAGTAGGGATTACTTTATTTCCAGTCATTACTGCTATTTGCTCTAAATCTACAACTCTATCCTTTTTAGCAACTCTACCAACAACATCCTCAACTATTGCCTCAATATCTCTATCAGTAACTCTCTTACCTTTATCTCCTAATTTTTTGATTCTCTTAACTATCTCCTCAAACTGCTCCTTAGTTAAATTAGTTATACCTAATTCTTTTAGCTTAGCTTCAATTGCATGAGTTCCTGTATGTTTTCCTAAGATTATTTTTCTTTTCTGTCCTACTAATTCGGGTGGAATAGGTTCATAAGTTAATGCATGGGCTAAAACACCATGTGCATGTATTCCACTCTCATGAGCAAATGCATTCTCTCCAACAACTGCTTTATTTGGTTGTGGTTTTATCTCTGTGTATTTAGCAACTAATTGGGATATATTATAGAGAAGTTCTGTTTTAATATTAGTTTTTATATTGTATAAAGCAAATAATGACATAACAACCTCTTCTAATGCAGCATTTCCTCCTCTTTCTCCTAAACCATTAATTGTGCAATGAACTTGTTCAGCCCCTGCTTCAATAGCTGCTAATGAGTTTGCAACAGCTAAACCAAAATCATTATGACAATGGATAGATATTGGAATATTAATTTCTTTTTTTAGTTTATCTATTAAATAAAACATAGCCCTTGGAATCATAACTCCAACAGTATCTGGGACATTTATAATATCTGCCTTAGCTTCCTCTGCTTTTTTATATACTTCTATTAAATAATCTAATTCTGTTCTTGTAGCATCTTCTGCAGAGAACTCCACTTTTAAACCATGTTCTTTAATATAATCAATTGCTTCAACAGCTATATCAATAATCTCTTCCTTAGATTTTTTTAATTTATATTTTCTATGTAGTGGAGAAGTTGCTATAAATGTGTGAATTCTATCAACTCCACAATCAATAGCAACATCTATATCTTTCTTTACAGCTCTTGCCAATCCACAAATTTCAGCATCTAAATTTAGGGAACATATCTTTTTTATAGCCTCTTTTTCTCCTGCTGATGAAACAGGAAAACCAGCTTCAATAACATCCACACCTAACTTATCTAAGTTAATAGCAATCTCAACCTTTTCCTCAGGTGTTAGAGATACTCCAGGTGTTTGTTCTCCATCTCTTAATGTTGTATCAAATATATACACTCTCTCTGGAAGATTTAGATTTTTTAGAGCTTCTTTAATATAGGTATTCTCCTCTCTATAATTTATCATAGTTATCTCCTCCCTTAGATTCCAACATAAATTAATGATTATATAACACTATATATAACCCTAATTATTGCTCCTAAAATAAAGGCCAATATTGGGGCTGTTATCCACCAAATTAGGAATTTTTTTAATACACTAAATTTTATAGTTTTTATTCCTCTTGTTAATCCAACTCCAACAGTTGCTCCAACAATACCATAAGTTGTAGATACAGGAATTCCAAAATATGTAAAAAGTAGAATAGCCAAACCACCAGAAAATTGAGCAATAAATGCTGATATAATATCCAAATTTATTATCTTACCTAATTCCTTAGATATATTCTTTCCAAATAATGCTCCTAATGATAGAAATACAGCTCCAATTAAATGATACTTTAAAGATGTTGTAAATACTCCTAAGATTGTTGGTAAGTCATTACTACCTAAATTAAATGCAACAATGCCAGAGGATAGTATAAGAAGAATTTTAATTATTCTAATTTTTTTCAATATTGGAATTTTTATTTTATTATATAAATTATATAGGATATAAGCTAAAAACATAGCTAATAAAGGAGATATAATCCAGCTTAAAACTATTTTAAAAAATAAATCAAAGTTTTTTAAAGACAAACCTACTAATGAAGATATAATTAAAGTATGTAAAGAAACTGGGACTCTAAAATAGTTAGAAATAACAAATAAGATAGCTGTTATAATTAGGGCTAAAAATGGTTTGTATGAGAGATAATGAACAGTTGAGCTAACTTTAAAGGAAAATAGTGCTCCTAAAAATACAAATACTGTAAATGTTAATATAAGAATTCTATAATCTATTTTTGCAGAATATGCTAATCCAATAGCATTGGCTGAATTGTTAATTCCTAATAAAAATACTAAAATATATGCAAACAATAGCTCTATATTATCACACATTCAAATAAATTATTTGAAGTTCATCAGCAATATCTTCAATATAATCACTTATCTTAACTATAAACTCTAAAAAATCACTTAAAAGCTTTCCTTCCCAAAAATTAGCCACATCAATATTAATTAACTTTCTATAAATGTTGTTGTAATAAATTAAATCAATATCCTTCTCATATTTTTTTATCTTTTTTAAATGATAATCAAAATCTCCACCATGTTCAAATACACAAATAAGGTGTTTTAGTTCAACATACATCTCTTTTGTTATATTTAATATCTCTAAAACTTCATCTAAGAAATAAATATTATCAAAAAGATTATAAATTAAAGCTGAATGCTTAATATTATCTAATGTCTCATCTAACAACTCTGTGGCTTTTGATAACTCTCTTCTAATGTTTGGTAAGAAAGCTGAGGATAAATTTATTCTTATATATCTTGTTATTGTGTCTCCTTTCTCTTCTAATTCAATTATTTTATTAACTAATTTTTTATCTTTATTTATAAGTAATGTTTTTATTAATTCTATTCCTTCAATACCATAATCAACCAGTTCAATAAATTTATTTAGAATTTCTGACTCTTTATCCTTTTTAAAAATAAATAGCATATAGAATCATCCTAAAATTTTTATATAAATCTCTATATTAAAAATAATAATATATTAATTTTGAGTTTTGAGGTGATAGTATAAAAAAATTGGTTATTGTTACTTTATCAATCATGATATTAACATCTTTAAGTATGTGCATAAATACAAATGAAAAGATAAAGGAGGAGAAGCAAATGAAAGGAAAAATTTTAATGGTTATAGCTCCAAAAGATTTTAGAGATGAGGAATTATTTGAACCAATGAATATATTTGAAAATCATGGTTATAAGGTTGATGTTGCTTCAACAAGAAAGGGAGAATGTGTTGGAATGCTTGGACATAAAATATATGTTAATTTAACAATTGATGAAGTAAATCCTAATGATTATGTAGCTCTTGTTATTCCAGGAGGAATAGGCTCAAAAGAATATTTATGGAATAATAAAAAACTCTTAGAATTAGTCAGAGAATTTTATGAAGAAAATAAAACAGTTGCAGCTATATGTTTATCACCTGTGGTATTGGCAGAAGCTGGAATATTAAAAGGAAAGAAAGCTACAGTTTTTCCAGATAAAGAAGCAATTGAAGAGCTAAAAAAATATGGAGCAATATATGTAGATAAAGGAGTTGTAAGAGATGGTAAAATAGTTACTGCCAAATCTCCTGAGTATGCCAGACTATTTGGATTAGAAGTATTAAAAACTATTGAGCAGCAATAGAAAATAAGATATAATTTTATTATACCATATATAACTTAGAATAACATACATATTAAATTGCTAATTTTTTCCGTAAAATATTTATATTGGTATTAGGAAACTTATTTCCAGAAAAATTTTGGAACCAGGGTGAAATAGATGAACATAGAAGAAGCAATAAAATATGTAAAAGAGAACAATGTTAAATTTATAAGATTCCAATTTGTAGATATCTTAGGATTCCCAAAAAATGTAGCATATCCAGTTAAAACTGGAGAAAAAGGAGAAGAAGAATTAAGAGAAATATTTGAGACAGGAGTTTGGTTTGATGGTTCTTCTATAACTGGTTTTGTTGGAATTGAAGAATCAGATATGTTATTAAAGCCAGATTTATCAACACTATCTGTTTTACCATGGAGACCTGAAGAGAAGAGTGTTGCAAGAGTTATATGTTATGTCTATAAAGATGAAAAGACACCATTTGAAGGAGACCCAAGAAGTAGATTAAAAGCTCTTCTAGATGAATTAAAAGAAGAAATGAACGGAGAGTTCTTTGTTGGTCCTGAACCAGAGTTCTTTTTATTAAAGCAAGATGAATGTGGAAATTGGATTCCTGCAGATGATGGAGGATACTTTGATGTTGAGCCATTAGATGATGCTCCAGATATCAGAAGAGATATTGTTTTAGCATTAGAAAACTTAGGATTCCATGTAGAAGCTTCTCACCACGAAGTAGCTCCAGGACAACATGAAGTTGATTTCAAATTTGACAATGCTTTAAAAACAGCTGACAGTGTTGTAACATTCAAAATGACAATTAAAAATATAGCTAAGAAACATGGATTAAAAGCTACATTTATGCCAAAACCATTCTTTGGAATGAATGGTAATGGAATGCACTGCCACCAAAGTGTTTGGTTCAATGGAAAACCATCATTCTATGATGAAAATGGACCTTATGGAGGATTAAGTGAAATATGTTTAAGCTACATAGCTGGAATTTTAGAACATGCTAAGGCATTAGTTGCTATAACAAACCCATTAGTTAATTCATACAAGAGATTAGTTCCAGGATATGAAGCTCCTGTAAATATTGCTTGGGCAAACAAAAACAGAAGTGCTATTATTAGAGTTCCAGCTGCAAGAGGAAAAGCTACAAGAATTGAATTCAGAGCTCCAGATCCATCATGTAACCCATATTTAGCATTTGCATGTATGTTAGCAGCTGGTTTGGATGGAATTAAAAGAAAATTAACACCACCAGAACCAGTAGAAAGAAACATCTTCAAAATGAGTGAAGCTGAGAAAAAAGAGTTAGGAATAGAATCAGTTCCTGCAAACTTAAAAGAAGCATTAGATAAATTAGAATGTGATGAAGTATTACAAAAAGCATTAGGAAAACACATATATGAAAACTGGATAGAAATTAAAAGAGCTGAATGGGATGAATTTAGAACATCAGTTACTGATTGGGAGTGGAACAAATACTTAATCTACTAAATTAAAAAATTCTTTTTTATTTTTTTATCAATTAAAAATTTTAAAAATAAAAAATAATAAATAGTTATTCTTCTAAGGATTTTCTTCTAATAAAGTTCAATATAACTTTTTGCTCTGTTCTTGCTACTACTCTTCTTATTGTATCTACTGCATCTATATTTGCTGAAACTGCATCAATTCCCCACTCTACTAATTTCTCTACTATATGAGGCCTACTTCCTGCCTGGCCACATATTGATACTTTGACATTATGTTTTTTACATGTTTTAATAACATTTTCTACTAATTTTAAAACAGCAGGATGGTCTTCTTTATAATATTTTGAAACTAATTCATTGTTTCTGTCTATAGCAATAGTGTATTGTGTCAAATCATTAGTCCCTAAACTAACAAAGTCTATTCCTTCTTTTATAAAGTCTTCAATTATTAAAGCAGCTGCAGGAGTTTCTACCATTATTCCAAAAGGAACATCTTTTCTTAATTCTAAGCCCACTTCTCTTGCTATTTCTTTAACTCTTTTTACTTCATCAGGATGAGTTACAAGAGGTATCATTATTTCTATATTTTTGTATCCCTCTTCTCTTAATCTTTTTATTGCTTCCAATTCACATTTTAATATCTCTACCTCATCTAACCCTCTTCTAATTCCTCTCCAACCTAACATTGGATTATGTTCTATTGGTTCTCTTTCCCCTCCTTCTAATCCTCTAAATTCATCAGTTGGAGCATCTAATGTCCTATAAGTTACAGGTCTTGGATAGAATGCATCAGCTACTTTTCTAATTCCTTCCATTAATGCATTTATTAGTGCTTCTTTTCCTTCCTCTTCTAATATTTTTTTAGGATGCTTACCCAGCCCTAAAATCATATGTTCAGCTCTCAATAATCCTACTCCATCAGCTCCTGTCTTAGCAGCTCTTTCAGCCACTTCTGGCATAGAAACATTAACTTTAACCTCAGTAGCTGTAATAATTGGAGGAGCTAATATTACTTCTTTAACTTCCTCAACTTTTTTCTCTTCTTCTTTTTTCTTTATAATTCCTTCATAGACTAAACCTTTTTCTCCATCTACTGTAACTATCTGTCCTTCTCTTAAAACTTTTGTAGCTTTCTTAGTTCCAACAACACAAGGAATTCCTAACTCTCTTGAAACTATTGCTGCGTGACAGGTAAGTCCACCCTCATCTGTTACAATAGCAGATGCTTTTTTCATTGCTGGAACCATATCAGGAGTAGTCATAGGTGCTACTAAAACATCTCCATCTTCAACTTTATCAATATCCTTAATATCCATAACAATTTTAACCTTTCCAGAGGCGATTCCTGGAGAAGCTCCAATACCTTTTAGTATAATTTTTCCTTCATCTACTTCTTCACTTTTTTCTTCTTTTTTACCTTTTTTCAATGTAGTTATGGGTCTTGCTTGAAGCATATATAACTTATCTTTTTCATAAGCCCATTCTACATCCATTGGTCTTTTGTAATGCTCTTCTATTTTAATTCCTACTTTTGCAACCTCTTTTATTTGTTCATCTGTTAAAACTTGTTTCTCTTTTAAATCTTCTGGGACATCTACTAACTTAGTTTCTCCTTTTTCATCTTTTATAAACATCTTTTCCTTTCTTGCTATATGCTTATCTTTAATTTCCAAAGTTTTTTTATCTACAATGTATGTATCAGGAGATACTGTTCCACTAACTACACCTTCTCCTAATCCCCATGCAGCTTCAATAACTAACTCATCATAATTCTGATTTATTGGATTAACTGTGAACATAACTCCAGCTTTATCAGCATTAACAAGTTTTTGAACAACAACAGCAATAGCTACATCAAAATGGTCAAAACCTTTCTCTTCTCTATAAAAAATAGCTCTTGGAGTAAATAATGAAGAAAAACATTTCTGGACATATTTAACAACATTATCTGCTCCTTTTACATTTAAATAAGTATCTTGTTGTCCTGCAAAACTTGCATCTGGCAAATCTTCTGCTGTTGCAGAACTTCTTACAGCTACTGGAACCTCTTCCCCAAATTTTTCACATAATTTATTGTAAGATTCTACTATTGCAAGTTTTAAATCATAAGGCATTTCTACACTTTCCATTAATTCTCTAATCTTTTTAGATGTCTCTTCTAAGGCTTTTGTGTCTCTAATATCTAAATTTTTTAATAACTCCTTAATCTTCTCTTTTATACCTGTCTCAGTTATAAAGTATCTGTATGCATCAGCAGTAACAATAAAAGCATCTGGAACTGGTAAGCCAGCATTCCACATTTCTCCTAATGATGCTCCTTTACCTCCTGCTATATGAACATCCTTATTAGTTATTTCATCCAACCAAACAACAAATTTCATAGATATCCACCAAATAATGATTATAATATTAACTCTATTCTAATACTATATAAAAAATTTTGTTACTTAAAACTACCATACAGGATGTCTGATATTAAACAAATCAAACAATAAAATTTTTATAAAAATTTAAATTATAGTTAAGATTTTGTCCAAAAATTTAATATGGTGAGAAGAATGAGAAAGTGGCTAATACTTTTGTTAGTTCCAATCTTAATAGGAAGTTTTTTAGCAGGATGTACTCAACAAAGTAATGAAAATAATGAGATAAAAATTGGATTATTAGTTGATTTATCAGGGGGTTTATCATCTTATGGACAAAATGAAAAAGATATCTGCCAATTAGCTCAAGAGAAAATAAACAACTACTTTAAAGACCATAACATTCCTTACACTGTAAAAATATATGTTGAAGATACAAAAGCAGACCCAAAAGTTTGTTTAGATAAAGTTCAAGCTCTCCATGCTATGGGAATAAATGCTTTTTTAGGACCAATGGCAAGTGGAGAAGTTAAAAATATAAAAGATTATGTAAATTCAAATAAATTAGTTATAATATCTCCATCATCTACAGCAGCTCCACAAATATTAGGATTTGAAACTCCTGAACAGAAAAAATATATATTTAGATTTGTTCCAAATGATAACTTCCAAGGTAATGGTATTGCAGATATTGCAAAAAGTTTAGGAGTTAAAAATGCTGTTATAATATACAGAGGAGATGCTTGGGGAGATGGATTAAAAGAAGCAACAGTTAAAAAATTAAAAGAATATGGAATTAATGTAGTTGATGAAATAAGATATCCTCCAGATATTGGAGACTGGAGTCCTATAATACAAACAGCTACAAATGATATAAAAGGAAAAAAAGATGCAGCTGTTTTATTTATTGGATATGAAGAAGTAGCTACTCTACTTTCACAGTTAAATGATAACTCACCTTTATTAAATTGTATATGGATAGGTTGTGATGGAACTGCTAAGAGTGAAAAAGTTATAAATGAAGTTAAAGATAAAGCAGCAAAAGTTAAATTGTATTCAACAATGTTCTACTCTGAAAGTGATGATGCAAAGATTTTAAAAGAAGAATTTAAAAAGAAATTTGGTAGAGAACCAGACCAATATGCTCTAAATGTTTATGATGCAGCATGGGTATTATCATTGTCATATGCAGAGATGTTAAATGAGACAAAAGGAAAATATGACGCTGATTTATTAGCAAAATTAATAAAAGAGAATACTGAAAAGTACTCAAAAGGAGAGTTTGGTGTTAAACCAGTAACAGGATATATAAAATTAAATATATGGAATGATAGAGCTTCTGGTAATTATGGAATATTTGCTGTTACAAAAGATGGTTGGAAGTTAGTTGGTATCTGGAACTCTGAAACTAATAAAATAGAATGGTTATAATTTAACCATATACTTTTTTGATAATTTTGCACTATAATATCCAAAAGAACTACCAGATTTTAAAAATTTAAGAACTTTTTCTATGTCATATATCTTTGTTGATGCTATATAATCAACATTGTACTCTTTTAAAAATTCTGGATACAATTGAGCTGTTGCTCCAACTAACACATTTATTGAATTTTTTGCTCTATCTAAAATCATATCTATTGTATTGTTCAACAATGATGTTCCAGAGATAAAAACAACATCCATATTGGGAAGTAAGGAATATTCATAACTGTCAGAATATACATTTTCATTTATATTCTTTGGATTTCTTTCAAAGATATATATTTCTAAGTTATTATAATTGTTTTTTAAGTATTTAACAATAGGTGTCATATTTCCAATTAAAGCAACTTTTTTATTGTTATCTACAACATCTAACAGAGTTCTTTTAAAATCTTCTTCATCTAACTTTATATAGTATTGTGAGACTGCATTTATAAAAGCTAATGTTAAAGTTCTATCTACAATATCATAACTCTCAACTAAAAAATCATCAATATCTTTTTTTATTTCAAATCTCATTTTTGGATGTATCTCCTCTAATAGCATCATTGCTACTCCTAAGGATTTGTTTCCTTCATCATCCTCAATTAATACATAACTATATGGATAAGAAAAAGAAAAATCAACTATTTGGAAGTCTGAATTTTTTATTAATTTTTTAGTTTTTTTAATAATATTGGAAAATATGGTCATAGTTCCAACCTCTTTAAAATCTCATTAAAAACATTATCTATACTTTTATTTGATGTATCAATAACAATAAAATTATATTCCTTAGCTAATTCTAAATACTTCTTTTGAACTTTCTCTAAAAAAGATTTTTTTTCAAATAAGTCAGAAGTTTTTAATCTTTTTATAGCTTCATCAACATCAACAACTAACAGAAATACAACATCTGGCATTATTATATCTTTATTTATATACTTAATAAATTCATCTTCAACTCCTAAAACAGATTGATATGCCAAAGTAGAAAAAAAGTATCTATCACAAATAACTCCTTTTTTTATATTTTCTTTAATAATTTTCTGATGTTCATATCTATCAGCAGTAAATAGTAGAGTTATTGCTTTACTATCTATATTTTTATTCTTTGTTAATATCTCTCTAATAAATTTTCCAATCTCTCCATCTGTTGGCTCTGCTGTCCAAAAATAACCTAAATGATTAGCCAACATCTTTGATATTGTTGTTTTTCCACTACCATCAATTCCTTCAAAAACTATAAACACTTTACAAAACCCCCAAAATTTTGTGTATTTGGATAGAAAACATTACATTATCTCCTAAATGTTCTCCACAAGCTTCCATAATTTTAAATAGTTTTTCTTTTGGGATATTATAACCACTAACTGGTTGGATACATAATAATATATCTCCTATATTTGATAAATCCTTAGCTATATTTTTAATATCCTCTATCTTTGTATTTTCCATAATAACAACTTTTGCATATACATCTGTTTCTAAGTTGTAGAATTTTTCAATAGTTTTTAGTTCATTTTTATATATACTTGAATAATTAACTATATTATTAAAATGTTCTTTAAGCTTAATATCTATTGAAGCAATATCAACATAAAAAACTCTTTCAGGATATATTCCATTACTCTCTAAAAAAGTTCTATACCCATTCTCTTTTAACATTTTATTTAATTCTTTACAAAACTTATAGTAGTATAGTGGCTCACCACCAGTAAAAGAGACAGCAAATAAGTCAGGAGTTTTTAATTTTTCAATAGAACTAAAAATATCATTTAAATTATAATTAATTTTTTTAAAAACTTCTGTTCCAGGTTTTACTTCTGCTCCTCTATATGGTTTTTTATCTTCATCACAATAAATACATTTTAAAGGGCACTTATCAAATCTAACAAAAATAAATCTCCTACCTATATATTTCCCTTCTCCCATTATAGAGCTAAAAATTTCTTTAATCATATTTTCATTTTTAAAAAAGTTTTATAATAATAACAACAAAAAAATTAATAATTAATAATAATATAAAAAATAATTATTTTTTTAAAGCCAATTTTATATCTTCAACTTTAACAGTTTTTCTCTTAGCATGTTTAGCTAACTCTACAGCTTCTTTTGCTATTTCTAATGCTATTTCTTCAATTGCTTCTGCTAAATATTCTGCTGCTGCTCTACTAACTCTCTCTGCTCCTGCCTTTTTTAAGATTCTTTCAAATGGTGCAACTGGAAGCTCTGCCATCTTATCACCTCAAAACCTTTCTATTATCTTTTTAATTAAAGATTTATTATAAATACTTTTCGGTTTTTTGGTTCTAATTGTGCTCAATATCTTTGTTAAAATTATGGATGGAGAGATATATCCATCAACCCTAATTTTTCATCATATCCAAATAAGATATTCATATTTTGTATTGCTTGCCCACTTGCTCCTTTAACAAGGTTATCTATTGCTGATATAACAACTAACCTATCTCCTCCAACCTCTATACCCATATCACAAAAGTTACTACCTCTCACATAACTTAATTTTGGAGTATCAACTAACCTAACAAAAAATTCATCTTTATAGAATTTTTCATATATATTAATTATTTCATCTTTTGATATACTATCTCTTAAAAATGTATGAGCTGTTGTTAAAATACCTCTTGTTATTGGAACTAAGTGTGGAGTAAAATAAATTTTAGCTTTTCCTAATTTATTTAACTTCTCTTCTATTTCTGGCTGATGTCTATGATTAACTATTTTGTATGGATTTACATTTTCATTTACATTTGGAAAGTGTGTAGTTTCACTTGGATTTATTCCAGCCCCACTAACTCCTGTTTTTGAGTCAATAATAATCCTTTCTTCAATTATATCATTTTTTACTGCTGGAGCTAAGGCTAATATTGCTCCAGTTGGGAAACATCCTGGATTTGCAACTAAATCAGCTTTTTTAATATCTTCTCTAAAAATTTCTGGTAATCCATATGCAATATTTACATCTGGCAAGCCTTTATGCTTAATTTTATAATATTTTTCATATAAATCTAAATTCTCAAATCTATAATCTCCACTTAAATCAATAACCTTTATTCCTCTCTCTATATACTTTGGAACTATTTCCATAGATGTTCCATGAGGAGTAGCTGTAAAAACTAAATCAACATCCCCAACATCTTCTGTGAAGTATAAGTTTTCATATTTTTTAACACCTTTTAAAAATGGATAAACTTTAAAAAGATGTTTTCCTTTCTCTTTTCTTGATGTTATATATTTAACCTCTACCTCTGGATGTTTTGCTAAAAATCTTAACAATTCACTTCCTGTATATCCAGTAGCTCCTACAATTCCAACAGTAATCATCTACTCACCTAAATTTTTTCTTAGTTTATAGTAGTGGTACTCAACAGTTTTTAAATTTAACCCAGTTTTTTCAGCTATCTCTTTTGGTTTTAGATGAATATACTTCTTAATTATTTTATCTATATTTGTAGGTCTTCCTGTTTTAGGTTTTATTTTTATAATCTCTATCCCTACACCTTCCAAAGCCTTTAATATCTTTTTTGAAGTTCTTTTATATTTTGATTCTGGTAAATATATCTTCTTTGGTTCAACATACTCTAAAAGAGCTATTGCAATATCTCTATCTATTTCTCTATTTATGTATATTTCATCAACATGTCCTATTTCTTCAATTTTTTTTAGAATATCTTCTTTTTTTCCATACAACTTAATCATTCTCTTTTCACTTTAATGGCTTTTCTCACTATTTTTGAGCCACAAATTTCACATTCTCCTTCATAATCAATAGGATAAATCTTCTTACAACCTTTACAAACCTTTTTCCAAACAAATGATTTATTAGTTTTATAAAAAATTCCTTCACAATCTAAATTTAGTTTTTTAGCAACATTTTGAATTCCAAAATCATCAGTTAAAATAGTTGCATTTAGTTGTAGAGAAAGAGCAACACATAAAATATCTTGATAAGAGAGATTATCTCCTGTCTCTTTCATAACTTCTTTAACTTTTTTAATATACTCTTCTTTTGGTTGGATTATTTTAACTTTTCCTAACTGTATAGCTTGATTTATAATAACTTTGTTCTCTTCTATCTCTTCCAAAGTTTCAGGAGTAATATAATATTCATAATCATAATAATTTGGATTATATCCATGTATTATTGCAGAGGCATCTAAAACATACTTTTTATTCTTCTTTTCTTCTCTGTGAGATGAGATAAACAAGCAAGTCACCTAAATCTTTATTAAATTTTACTTGTAGTTTATGTAATTCTTCTAATGTCATAGCTAATCCAGATAATCCCTTTATATCATGAACAATTCCCTCTTGTTCTTTAGCTATATTATCTAATAATTTACTTATCTCAATTATTTTGTTTATATCCTCTCCTAACAAAGAAGTTCCAGCCTTAATCTTGTCAATAACCTCAATAGCCTCCCTTAGTTTATTTAAATCTTCCATTATTTCTTCATTAAACTTTCTTATTCTTTTTGTTAATTGCATTGTTTGGTTTGCCATTCTTCTAATTTCATCAGCTACAACAGCAAAACCTCTTCCATATTCTTTAGCTCTCTCAGCCTCAATAGATGCATTTAAAGCTACTAAATTAGTATGTTTAGCTACCTTACTGATTTCTTCACTTATTTCAGAAATATATTTTAGATTCTCCACTAATTTATTGAATTCTTTAGAAAATATTTCTAATTTTTCAAAAAATGGTAAAAAGTCATTTCTAAACTTCTCTAATTCATCAACAATTTCAGAAAGTTTTTCTATATTATTTAAAATAATGTAGTTATTTTCTAAAAATTTTCCAGAGATTTCCTTAGCTAATGAGTCAATAATTTTTGAAGTCTCTTTACTTCCTGCTTCTAATCTTACTGCATCAGATAATATTTCACATGTTTTTTCAACTTCTTTCATAAATCATCCCCCTTACAATAAATCAACCCCACATTTTAGATTTTCTAAAAAGCTAAAGAATCTGTTTATATATTTTTTTGGAATTATAGAACCATGTTGTGGTAATATAGCCTCTATATCATACTGTCTAACATTACTTAGCCACCATCTTAGTGCATGATTACTTGCCATTAACTTTTGATGTAGTGGTTTCATAGCTTCAATATGCTTATCTATATCCTCAACTACCAACTTTGGCTCATCTAATATAGCTATTCCAATATCTCCTGTAAATAGAAACTTACTTTTTCTATCATAAATAGAGTAATGTCCTGGACTATGTAAATAATGGGCTGGAATAAACTCTAATGTTGTAGAACCAAACTTAATTCTATCTCCTTCATCTGGTAGAGGATATGCAACACTATCAACATCTTCAAAACCAAAGTGAGGTAAAAATCTAATCCACAACCAACTTGTAACTATCTTTGCATCTGTCAATGCTCTCCATAAAGGAATACTTCCAGCAACATCTGGGTCTTGGTGACACATATAAATATATTTTATATTTTTAGGGTTTATATATTTTGATATATTAGATATAACTTTTGGAAATATTTTGTATCCTCCAGGGTCTAATAAAAATCCTTCTCTTCTACTAACAATTAAGTAACTATTAACATCAACATCTCCCTCTCCAATGTAAGTTCCTAAATACACTACTTTATAATCTCCATCTTCAAAAAGCACATGGTCTTTCCTTGCATCCAATCCTTCCTTGATATAGTAGTTCAAAGTATCACCCCAATACATCTAAAAACTTAATTATATAGCAATAATTAAACAATTATCATCTGTAATAATTAAAATCTTAAAAGTCAATTTATATAGTTCAAATCTTAATATTTGTTGTTTTATTTTTTTTATACCCATACAAATATAAAAATACTATGTTTATTTAAGGATGATTGCTATGCATAGAGTATTAAAAAATATTAATTATGGGATTATAACAGTTAGTACAAGTAGGTATAAAAATCTTATAGAAAATAAGAGCTTTACTGATGAATCTGGGAAGTTTTTAAAAGATGAGTTTAATGCAAAAGTACATCTATTGGTTCCTGACAATGAGGAGATGATAATTGGAGCTATTAAGTTTATAGTTGAAGAATATGAAGATATAGATTGCATTATCTTAACAGGAGGAACTGGATTAGCTAAGAAAGATATAACAGTTGAAGCATTAAAAAGGCTTGTTGAGAAGGAAATAGAAGGATTTAAAATTTTATTTTGCATGCTAAGTTTTGAAGATGTAGGGACAAGAGCTATGTTATCAAGAGCTTTTGCAGGAATTTATAAAGATAAAGTTATATTTTCACTTCCTGGCTCTGTAAATGCTTGTAAGTTGGGAGCTAAATTAATTAAAAAAGAGATAGGACATATATTAGGACATGTAAGGGAATAGAGATGTTAGAGAAAGTTATTAAAGGAATATTTAAAGAGTTTAATGTGAATGTAAAAAGAAAAACTTTAGATGAACTCTTAAAGGAAGAGAGGCCTCATGTTATTATAAATGGTAAAAGACATAGGATTAAAAGAAGAGAATTGGATTTATTAAAAGAGATTGGAGATAAAGATTTAAAATTACCTATTGTTTTAGAGGTTCATGAGAATTTTATTGTAGTTAAAGGCAAAAAAGAGGTTAAAGTTATAGCTAAAATTTTAGATAAGGAAATTAATCCTTTTGAGGAGCCAGATATCCTCTATATATATAAACCAGAACTTAAAATTATTAGAAGAGAACTTCCAACTGCTACTCAATTAATCTTTAAATGGTAATATATAAATTTTTTATAGAAAGGTTTTTATAGAACTTCATAAACATTTTATTAAAAAATTTTAAGATGAGGTGAAAAAGTGTTTTTAAAGAAGAGACACTTAGAAATTATAAAGAAGATGAAAGAGACAGAAGAGCAAAAAGTTATTGAAAGTTCTCTACCAGAAGAGTTTAAAGTTAGAGCTTTAGAGTTGTTTATTTTAGGATTTGTTGAGTTAGAAGATGATAAAATAAAATTTACAAAAGCTGGAGAAAGACTTTTAAAATTAGTTGAAAAATTAGATTTAGAGAAAATTCCTGATGTATTTGTTGATTCTGAAATTATAAAAATCTTAGAGTTATTAGAAGAAACTGGAAATGTTCCAGAGGATTGGCTAACACTATTAAAAGAAAGATTTTTAGCTGATGATGAAGGTTTAAGTGAGATTGGAAAAGAAGTTTTAGAAATATATAGAGAGACACATCCAGTTTTATATTTAAATCCTGCAATAATTGCATTTATAAGAGATATGCCAAAGATTGGAACTTATGATGAGTTGATAGTATATAAAGAAACAAAACCAAATGCAGACAACATAATAAATGCTTTACAAGCTATGAGATTATTATTAATTTCTCCAAAGACAGAAGGAGGAAAGGCATTTGCTACAACATCAGCAGTTAAGGAAATTTTAAAATTAATTAATTTAGTTCCTAATTTGAGCAGAACATTAATTTTAAGACAAGAAGATTTAGAGATGTTAGAAAGTGGTAAATCATCAAAAGAATTAGAAGAAAGTGGATTCTATAAGGATGGAATAACTGAATTAGGACAACAAATGATTGACACATATAAAGAGATGGGAAAATCATTAGAGAAAGCACTACCTATTTATGTATTAGAGGATGAAATTAAAGTTTTAAAGGCAATTGAAGAAATAGAAGAGAAGTATAAAACAAATCCAGAAATAATCCCAACATATAAAGAAATTGAAAAAAGAACACAAATAGAAGATTTAGGGGCAATCTTACATAGTTTAGAAGCTAAGGAACTAATTAAAAGAGAGGTTATAAAAGAGAAAGATTGTTATTGGTACACTGATTATGGAAAGAAAGCTAAGGACTTTGGATATGTAACAACTGATGGAATGAAAGCAGTAACATATCCAGAAGGTAATGATGTTCCAATAGCTGAATGGGTTATGAAAGGTAAAGAAGAAGGGACAGTTAAGAGAGGAATAACAGAAAAAGGAAAATTCTATATGAAGTTATCAAGAACTATTAAAAGAAAACCATACTTAACAAAGTATGATATATCATTGTTAGTTAAAACTCCAAAGAAAAAATATATTCACAGAGATGAATTAGTTAAATTAATTCAAGACCATGTTGGTGGAGCAGAAAAAGAAATTATAAAAGCAATTGGAGAAGCTGAGTCTAAGGGATTTGTTGTTGAACTTCAAAATAAAATGGTTAAATTAACAGAATTAGGAGAAAAAGTTAAAGAAGCAATAGAAAAAGCAAAAGTTCAAGAACTATTAAAAGTTAAATTTGCTATTACACCAACTACATACAACATATTAAAGGCTATATATGACAACAGAAAAGAGTTTGATAGAGTATATAAGGAGATGTTAGAAGGAAAAGCTCATAAAGAAAATGATATAATCTTATTAGCTAAGTTGTTACCACTAACTATTGATGAAATTAAGAAAAACATTGTTATATTGAGAGATACTGGATTTTTAGGTAAAAGAGGTTTAACTGATGCAGCAATTACATTAATTGAAGCTTATGAATAAATTATACTTTAACTACTTAACTACAATTAACTATTTTTTTTTTTAGTTTTATTTTTTAAATTTTAGATATAGAATAAAATTTTTAAAGTAGGTATTATTATTTTCCCATTAAACTATAAAAAGTCAATTTTAAAATGTGAAAATTATGATAGAAAGATTAATAAAATTAGCTGAAAAGATAGAAGACAAAGATTTAAGAGAAAAAGTTATAGATTTTATAAAAAATCCAAAAGCTACACATCCAGAGATAAAAGATACTGGTATAAGCTTAGAAGAATCTCCTGCAAGTATAAACTGGCACCATAGATATAAAGGAGGATTGATAGAGCACACTGAATCTGTGACAAAATTAGCTCTAAAAATGGCAGAAGTTTTTGAAGATGTCTATAATGTTAAAATAAATAAGGATTATTTAATAGCTGGAGCTCTTTTGCATGATATTATGAAACCTTACAATTACATAAAAACAGAGGACGGTTTTGACCACATTGATTTGTTTAATTTAGACCATCTCACATTAGCTGTTGCTGAACTATATAAAAGAAACTTTCCATTAGAAGTAATTAAAATAGTTGCTTCTCATCATGGAGAACATTCACCAACAAAGCCAAACTCATTAGAGGCATTAATAGTCCATTATGCAGATGAAGCTGATTCTAAAATAAATGATGTTGCTGTAAGAGTTTGTTCTGCAAGAAGTAGAGATTTAGGGGTAGATGAACAAGATATATATGAAAAAATAACACCTCTAAAAGTTTATGAAGTTAGAAGTAGAGAAGGTAGAGAGAAAACTATAGAATTCTTAAAAAAGCTTTTAGATTTAATAGAAGAAAAAATAGATTAAAAACTAAAAAATGGAGCCTCGGGCGGGGTTTGAACCCGCGACCTCCTGCTTACCAAGCAGGCGCTCTACCAGGCTGAGCCACCGAGGCGCATTATTACAATAATTCAGAACTCATATATATATTTTTCTGCGTAAAGTATATATATTAGTTCAACATTTAATAATAAATCGCTTTTAAGTAGCCCGGTGGTGTAGCGGCCTATCATCCGGGGCTTTGGACCCCGGGACCGCGGTTCGAATCCGCGCCGGGCTGCCAATTTTTTAGAAATTATTATTTTTTGCTTAATTTTATACACTTCTTCATTAATTAATTTAAATAAATTGGTGAGAATATTATTACAAAACTTTTAAAGAATTTAAAAGAAGCAAAAGATGAAGATTTTAAAATTTTAAAAATAATTGAGTTAGAGATGAGAAGGCATGAATGGGTTCCTTTGGATGTTATAGTTAGAAGAGCTAATATGCCTGAGAAGGATGTTCTATATAGATTAAAAAGATTAAATAAATTTGAGTTTGTTGTTAGGAGTACTTATGGATATGCAGTTTCTGGGATGGGATATGATGCATTAGCTTTGAATGCTCTCTATAAGAAAGGAATTTTAAAAGCTATTGGAAATAAATTGGGAGTTGGAAAAGAAGGAGATGTATATCTTGTTTTATTAAATGATGATAGAGAAGCTGTATTAAAATTCCATAAGCATGGAAAGACATGTTTTACAAGAAGTAAGAGATATAGAGACTATTTAGCAGATAAACATCATATTAGCTGGCTGTATGTTTCAAGATTATCAGCAGAGAGAGAGTATAATATCTTAAATGAGTTGTTTCCATTAGTTAAAGTCCCAGAACCAATAGCTTGGAATAGACATGCAATAATTTTAGGAAAAGTAGAAGGAGAAGAATTAAAAAGAATTGATTTGGAAAAATTTTTAACAAAAGATGAAATAAAAAAACTGTTTTATGATGTTGTTGAAGAGATTAAAAAGGCTTATGATATTGGATACATTCATGGAGATTTAAGTGAATTCAATATTTTATACAATGGGGAGGATTTTGTAATAATTGATTGGCCACAGGCAATAGAAAAGTATCATCCAGAGGCAGATTTTTATTTGAAGAGAGATATACACAATGTATGTAGATATTTTAAAAAGTATAAAATAGACATTGATGAAAATAAAATATTTAAATATGTTAAAGGGATAGAATGAGAATTCTTGGAGTTATTGGCTATTTATTAGTTTTTTTAAAGGCAATAACTGAGGCATGGATAGATACAGTTAGAATAAGCATTAATGGAGACATAAAACCTGAGATAGTAGAAATAAAATCTATAATTGATAGTCCAGCTGGATTAGTTTTATTAGGTTGGAGTATAACAGCCACACCAGGAACATTGGTTATTGATATAGATGAAAAAAATAAAATATTAAAAGTAGCTTCTATATATCCAAGAAAAAGAGAGGATATAGTGCCATTTGAACCATATATTAAAAAGATTTTTGATTAAAAACATATGGAGGATGAAAAATGAACATATCTTTTGAAGATATATTTAATGAAGTTTTTAAGCATATGAAATATTTTACTCCAGAGGAGAGTGATTATTCTAAGTTAGTTGAGTATAAAGACAAAGTTAAAGATGTTATTAATGAAGTTGTAGATGAAGTCTTTGAGGATATATTTAGATATGAAGAAACAAAAAATATTTTTGATATAAATAAAAAAGATGAATTAAAAGAAGACTTTGAAAAATGGATTATAAGTTTTTTTGATATTCATAATGCAAATGAATTAAATGAATTTTATAAAAATGTTGTCAAAAGAGGAATAAAATTTGTTGAGTATGAATTTCTTCCAGAATATCTTACAGCTATTTTAATGAAAATTGATGATATGAACTTTGAAAGGAAGGTTTTAGATTATATTGGGATTAATAAAAATCTTAAACATAATACTATCAAATTATCAATAAAAAAGATGAATCTATAAATATTTTTAAAGAGGATAAGCTATGTTAATTGGAATATTATCAGATACACATATTCCAGATAGAGCCTATTCTCTACCAAAAACTATATTTGATATATTTTCAACAGTTGATTTAATAATACATTGTGGAGATATAACTGATAGAGAGGTTTTAGATAGTTTAGAAGATTTAACTAATGTTGTTGCAGTTAAAGGGAATATGGATTATCTTGATTTACCAAAAAAAGAAATATTAAATATTGATAACTTAAAGATAGGAGTAATACATGGAGACATTATTTATCCAAGAGGAGATTTATTGAAATTGAAATTGTTGGCTAAGGAGATGGGGGTTGATGTTTTGATATCTGGGCACACACATATCCCATTTATTGAAAAGAGAGATATACTATTACTAAATCCTGGCTCTCCAACTGTTCCAAGATGTCCATTAAAAAGTGTCATGACTTTTGACACTGAAAATAAAGAAGCAAAATTAATAATTATTGAGTGAAGTAATATGGAAATCAAAATTTTAGATAATTGTGTAGGTTGTGGAACCTGTGTATTCTCCTGTCAAAAGAGAGCAATAAGAACTTATGGAAGAGCATATATAGACAAAGAAAAATGTGTATTATGTAAGATTTGTATAAAATACTGTCCAATAAAAGCAATTAAATTAGAAAATTGAAAATTAAGAGGGATTGGGTTATGTATATTGGAAGATTCTTGGTAGTAGGTAAAACAAAAGAAGGAAATAACTTTTTAGCTTATAGAGTATCAAGTAGAAGTTTTCCCAATAGAATTGCTAAAATTTTTGGAAATTCAATATCAATAATTCCAAAAAATTTGGATGAAATATTCAAAAATCCATATATTTGTTATAATTGCATAAAAGTTGTAGATAATGTTGTTGTTGGTAGTAATGGGTCTCATACTGATTTTATAGCTGAAAAGCTACATTATGGATATAGAGATGCATTAGCATCAGTTTTGTTGTCTATGGATTATGAAAAGGATGAATATGGAACTCCAAGAATTGCAGGAATAGTTGATAAAGACAGATGTTTTTTAGGATATGTTAAGGAGGACAGTATAAGAGTTGCAAAATTTAATTTAAAAGAGAGTGGTATTGGATACTACTTAGGAGTATATAACTCTTGTAAGATAACAAAAAAGCAAAAAATAGAAGTTCCATATAATTCTGCTGAGGAAATAGCAGAGTATATATTAAATTATAAGGATTTTGAGCACCCAGTTGCCTGTGGGGTAGCTCTTATAAAAGATAATGATGTAGAATTAGCAGTTAAAAACAAAAATTAATTTATAGATTTAAACTTATTTTGTTATCATTGTTCCTATACCTTCTTCTGTAAATATTTCTAATAGGAGAGCATGCTGTTTTTTTCCATTTATTATATGGACAGATTTAACTCCCTTTTTAAGAGCATTTATTGCTGCTTCTGCCTTAGGTATCATACCTCCTTTAATTACTCCTTTTTCATTTAAATTTTCTAATTCATCCAATGTTAATCTTCTATAAAGAGTATTTGGGTCTTTTGGATTCTCCATTATTCCATCTACATCAGTAATTAAAATTAATTTTTCAGCTTTTAATGCTCCAGCAATGTCTCCTGCAACTGTATCAGCATTTAAATTGTATGCTTCTCCTTTTGTATCTATTCCTATTGGAGATATAACAGGAATGTAGTTGTTATTTATTAAAATCTCTAAAAGTTCTGTATTAACTTCAACTGTCTCTCCTACTTTTCCTAAATCAACTTCAACATGCTCTCCTTTGTCATTTTTAATATACTTCTTCTTTTTCTTAGCTAAAATTATTCTTCCAGATTTTCCTGATAATCCAACAGCTTTTCCACCATATTTGGAAATCTTAGAGACAATATCCCCATTTATTTTTCCAACCAACACCATCTCAACAATATCCAAAGTTTCCTCATCAGTCACTCTCAATCCATGAACAAACTCTGGCTTTTTTCCCATTTTTTCCATAGCCTTATTTATCTCTGGGCCACCACCATGGACAACAATAGGTTTAATACCAACATATTTTAATAGAACAATATCCTGGGCTGTTAGATTTTTAGCAGTTTTATCAATCATTGCATGTCCTCCATACTTAATAACAAAAACTTTATCATGAAATTTTTGTATAAATGGCAATGCCTCCAATAAAATCTTAGCTTTTTGCAAATTCTCACCAAATTATAGTTTATTTGTTATGTATCCTTTAATAGCAGATATTGCAGCAACTTTTGGAGATGAAAGATAGACATAACTCTCAGGATGACCCATTCTTCCCTTAAAGTTTCTGTTTGATGTTGATAGACAAACTTCTCCTTCTGCTAAAACACCTTGATGAGCTCCTAAGCAAGGACCACATCCTGGATTACAAACATAAGCTCCACTTTCTAAGAAAATCTTTATCAATCCTTCTTCCAAAGCTTTTAAATAAACTTTTTTAGATGCTGGAATAACAACTAATCTAACATCTTTATGAATTTTTCTACCTTTTAAATATCTTGCTGCTATCCTTAAATCTTTCAATCTTCCATTTGTGCAACTACCAATAAAAACCTGATTTATTTCAATTCCTTCAACATCTGATATATTTTTAGAATTAGCAGGAGAGTAAGGGACAGAAACTTGCTCCTCTATATCAGAAATATCAACAACTACCTCTTTATAATAACTTTCATCTTCATCAACAGTTATTCTTTCTTTTTTTAATTTTAAAATTTCTTTATCTGATAAGTTCCTCTCATTTTTTAGATAGTTGTAAGTTATTTCATCAGCCTCAATAATTCCTGTTTTTGCCCCCATCTCAATAGCCATATTACATATTGTTAATCTATCATCCATATCCATTTCTTTAACTAATCCATGGAATTCCAAAGCTTTATATATATTTCTTGTTCCTAAAATTTTGCAAGTATAAAGAATTATATCCTTAGCAGATAGCTCTTTATTTTCTCCAACTATCTCAACCTTAATAGTTTCAGGAATCTTTATCCAAGTTTTTCCTGTAGCATAAATATAAGCCATATCAGTAGCTCCAAATCCAGTAGAGAAAGCTCCAAAAGCTCCATGAGTGCAAGTGTGAGAATCACCACCAGCAACAAACATATTTGGTAAGATATAGCTTTCAGCTAAAACTTGATGACAAATTCCATCATTCTTGTGGAAATTTTTTATATTATATTTTTTGACAAATTCCAAAGCCAACTTTTGTGTTTCAGCAGCTTTAACTGTATTAGGAGGAACATTGTGGTCAAATACTATTACTATTTTATTACTATCCCAAACTTTATCACTCATCTCTCTCAAAGCTTTATAAGCTAATGGTGTAGAACCATCATGAGTCATAGCTAAATCAACATCAACCTCTATACTCTCTCCTTCTTCTACTCTTCTACCTAACTTTTTTGATAAAATCCTTTCAACTAAACTCAATATTTCACCAAAGGAATATTTTTAAAATTAAGAATATACTGAATAATTAAAACTATAATTTCTTTAAAATTTAAAAAAATAAAATAGTGCCTTATATACTTTTTTAAATCTTTAATTTAGAACTTTAAAAAGAGAATTTTAATAATTTTAGTATTTCTACTCCTTATTTTAACCAAAAATAGTAATTCAATTACAAGATGGTCTTATTTTAACAACTCCTGATGAGCATCTTTTATTTGCCAACTTAATTTCCATCCTCCAAGAGGCACGATTTTAACATATAAAAGCTTTAAATTTAAGTTGTGTTAAGACTTACTTTCCATCCTCCAAGAGGCTCGATTTTAACCAAATCCAAAGTAAAGAACTTAAAACCACTATCAAATTCAGAGTTTCCATCCTCCAAGAGGGTCGATTTTAACTTACAATATTGAGAGCAGTTCCTAAAAAAGAAAGTTCCATCCTCCAAGAGGCTCGATTTTAACGAAACTAATGAATTGATTTTAGAACATGAAGTTGTGTTCCATCCTCCAAGAGGCTCGATTTTAACGGAGAATTACATAACTTCTGAGGATATAGAAATTCCAGGTTCCATCCTCCAAGAGGCTCGATTTTAACAACACTCATATTGCTGTTAGTAACAATAATTGTAGGAGGTATGTTCCATCCTCCAAGAGGCTCGATTTTAACGTAGTTCCACATATAAATTATGGGAGTGATAAAAAGTTCCATCCTCCAAGAGGCTCGATTTTAACAGGAGGCACATTTTAGACATAATAACATTAACGACCTTCTCATATATAAGCTTTTCTACACAAAAATTTTTGAAGGGTAGGTTTCCCTATTTATTTATATACCTTCGAACTTTTATAAAAATCTTTCTATTTAATATTATTCCGTTAAAAACCGTCTATTCTCAAAAACTAAACCAATTTATCAAGGATTTTCAAATATTAAAATGAACAACAAAAAACTTTAAAAAATCTCAGTAAATTACATAATCAAAATATATAAAATATTCAAAATACAGACCCCTTCGAATTTTTCTAAAAATCCTCTAAATTAAAAATATCCTTCTAAAATCAAATAAAATCAAAAAATAAAGATTTTTAGCGTGATAATTGTCATCTGAATATTTAAATTAACGAAATAGTTAAGTTTTTATTAAGATTCTTTAAATTTTAAGATAAGACATCTATTAGGTGAAATAATGAAGTTTTTCTTAGATACTGCAAATGTTGAAGAGATAAAAAAATATGCTGAGCTTGGTTTGGTTGATGGAGTTACAACAAATCCAACATTAGTAGCAAAGGAAGGAAGAGATTTTTATGAAGTTATTAAAGAGATTTGTGAAATTGTTGATGGTCCTGTAAGTGCAGAAGTAATTTCCTTAGAAGCAGATAAGATGGTTGAAGAGGCAAGAGAACTATCTAAAATAGCTGATAATGTTGTTATAAAAATCCCTATGACAAGAGACGGAATGAAAGCTGTTAAGATTCTTTCAAAAGAAGGTATAAAAACAAATGTTACACTTGTTTTCTCTCCTCTACAAGCTTTATTAGCTGCTAAGGCAGGAGCTACTTATGTCTCTCCATTTGTTGGAAGATTAGATGATATTGGCCATACTGGAATGGAATTAATTGCTGATGTTGTTAATATATATAGAAACTATGATATTGAGACAGAGGTTATTGTTGCTTCTGTAAGACATCCAACACATGTATTAGAGGCAGCAAGATTAGGAGCAGATATTGCTACAATTCCTCCTGCAGTTATGGATAAGTTGTTTAACCATCCTTTAACTGATATAGGAATTGAGAGATTTTTAAAAGATTGGGAAAACTACTTAAAAAGTAGGAAATAAAATAATAATATTTATTTTGGTGAAAAAATGGATAAATTATTAATGCTTCCAGGTCCTACAATTGTTCCATCAGAGGTTTTATTAGCAATGGCTAAGCCCACAATTGGACATAGAAGTAAAGAGTTTGGAGAAATATTTTATGATACAATAGAAAAGTTAAAAAAAGTGTTTATAACTGAGAATGATACATTTATTGTAACTGGTTCAGGAACTGCTACAATGGATATGGCTATATCCAACATTATAAAAAAAGGAGATAAAGTTCTAACTATAATTACTGGAAACTTTGGGGAAAGATTTGCTAATATAGTAGAGAGTTATAAAGGAAAAGCTATTAAGTTAGAGTATGAATGGGGAGACTTAGCTAAACCAGAGGATGTTAAAGAGATTTTAGATAAAGAAGAAGATATAAAAGCTGTTACAATTGTCCATAATGAAACATCAACAGGAGCAAGAAACTATATAGATAAGATTGGTAAGGTTGTTAAAGATTATGATGCCCTCTATATTGTAGATACTATTTCCTCATTAGGAGGAGATTATGTAAATGTTGATAAATTCCACATTGACATTTGTGTAACTGGCTCACAAAAATGTTTAGCAGCTCCTCCTGGATTGGCTGGAATAACTGTCAGTGAAAAAGCTTGGGAAGTTATAAATAAAAATGAAAATGAAAAAGTAGGATTTTATTTAGATTTAAAAGCTTATAAAAAATATTTAGAAAAGAAACAAAATCCTTACACACCAGCTGTGAATTTAATTTATGCATTAAACAAAGCTCTTGAATTAGTTTTAGAGGAAGGTATAGAGAACAGAGTAAAAAGACATGAAAGATTAGCAAAAGCTACAAGAGCTGGATTAGAAGAGATGGGAATTGAGTTATTTGCTAAGGAAGAGGCAAGAAGTATAACAGTTACCTCTGCTAAATATCCTAATGGAATTGATGATAAGCTAAGAGAAATTATGAACAAAAAATACAATATAGTTATAGCAGGAGGACAGAAACATCTTTCTGGAAAAATATTTAGAATAGGTCATATGGGAATTTGTGGAGAAAAAGAAATATTAGCTACTCTATCATGCTTAGAGTTAGCCTTAAAAGAATTAGGTTTTAATATAGAAGGTAGTGGAGTAGAAAAAGCAAAAGAGATTTTATCTAAATTATAACTTTTTATTTTTTCATTAATTTAAGTAATTCAGCTATTTTTTTACCTAAGTTTTTAGATGTTTCTATTCCAATTTTATCATTTTTACATTCTTCTGGAGCTTTTCCTACTCCTGTTCCTCCATAATGAGCTGTTGGTTCTCCATCTCCAACAACTATCATAGAGTGAATTAAGAAGAAGTTATGTATTTGTTGTATTGTTGTCTCTTGTCCTCCATTTCTACTTGCTCCAACTGCAATAGCTCCTCCAATTTTGTTTTTTAGCTGAAATCCAACTCTTAAAGGTCTTGACCTATCCATCAACATCTTCAATTGTGCTGAAACTCCTCCAAAATAAACAGGTGAGCCAAGTATTATAGCATCTGCTTCTTTCATTTTTTCTAATATATCATTTATATCATCAGATATTTCACATTTTCCTGTCTCTTTACATAAATCACAAGCTAAACATGGATTCATATCTTTATCAGATAAAGAGATAAATTCAACATCAATACCTTCTTTTTTTATAACTTCTAATGCTTCTTTAACTAAAAATGAAGTATTCCCATGTGGTCTTGGACTTCCACTAATTCCTAACACTTTCATTTTTCTCCCTCCAATTCTTCCTCTTTGATTCTTTCTCCAGTTATCATATATACAATTCTATCTCCAATAGATGAAACTATATTACCACTTCTCTCTAAATACTTTCCAGCAAATATAATCTCTGTTGCAACAGTTAAGTTCTTTGAAGGATTTTCTAATATTTTACTTATCATACTTCTATATAACTCTTCATATAGCTCATCTAATTTTTTGTCCATATTATATACTTCTCTTGCTAAATCTTCATCCCTATTTTTAAATGCAATCATAGCATTTTTTATCATTAATATTAAGTAATCTTTCATAACTAAGAGGAGTTGATTTTCTCTCTTTCCTTCATATTCAGATTTTAAAATAATTCTACATATCTTAGCTGCATTATCTCCAACCTTTTCTAACTTAGAAGATATTTTTATAGAGGTAAAAAGTTCTCTTAAATCTGATGAAACTGGATGATACAAAGCAAGAGCTTTTATACATTTTTCTTCTATTTTCATCTCTAATAAATCTATTGCAGTATCTCTTTTTCTAATTTTTTTAGCTTCTTCTTTATCTCCATTTATAAAAGCCAATACTGCCTTTTCTGTTTGATCAATACATAAATCTGCCATTTCTAAAATGTCATTTTCAATCTCTTTTAAAATTTCTTCAAACTTCTTAGGCATCTAAACTCACCTTCTGTCCAGTTGTGAAAAAATAAATATCATTTCTAAAATCAGTTATATAATTTTCAATCCTTTCAAGATACTTTCCAACTGTTGTTAATTCATTTACAAATGCAATATTAAAAACATCTTTAAATACTAACTTCATCATTTCTCTATGTAGTTCCTTATAATATATCTTTTCAATCTTTTTGTGTATTTTATATATTTCATCAACAACTTCAATGTTATTATTTGTTATTCCAAGATATGAAAGTTTTAGCATTTTTTTAATAAGTTCTCTCATATTTCTTAAATAATTGTTGTTTCTATCAAAATTATAATCTGATTTTATTGTGATTCTACAAATTTTCATTAAATTAATAATAATATGTTCAATAACTCTTATATATATAAATATAACAATAATAAACCTTAAATCTTTTGATACAGGTCTATATAAACATAAAACTTTAACTGTCTTAGATTCTAAGGTATGCACTCTTTTGTAGAGATTATTTAATTTAATTATGCTGGATTTTGCCATTTCTTTATCAAAATTAAAATAAGAATCAGTAACTGACTCTAATAAATTTATTATATTCTCTGTCAAATTCTCAATATCTTCAACTATTTCATTACACACTTCATTAAATTTTATTGGCATATTTACCACACAATTTCATATTTTGTGAATAAAAATAAAAAAATATAGTTTAACCAAATCTACCACTAATGTAGTCATCAGTTTCTTTCTTCTTAGGATTTAAGAAGAGTTCATCTGTCTTATCAAATTCAATTAGTTTTCCCATTAAAAAGAAAGCTGTATAATCTGAAACTCTACTTGCCTGTTGCATATTGTGGGTAACAACAACAATTGTATAATCCTTGGCTAACTCAATCATTAACTCCTCTATCTTTTGAGTTGATATTGGGTCTAATGCAGATGTGGGCTCATCCATTAATAAAACCTCTGGTTTAACAGCTATTGCCCTTGCAATACACAACCTTTGCTGTTGTCCTCCTGATAATGCAAAAGCATTTTTATCTAACTCATCCTTAACCTCATCCCATAAAGCAGCTTTTTTTAATGCCCATTCAACTATCTTATCAAGCTCTTTCTTATCTCTAACTCCATGAATCCTTGGACCAAATGCAACATTGTCATAGATACTCATAGCAAAAGGATTAGGTTTTTGAAAAACCATTCCAACTCTTTTCCTTAAATCATAGACATCAACATCCTCATCATAGATATTTTTATTATCTAATAGAACTTTTCCCTCAATTCTGACATTTGGAATTAAATCATTCAACCTATTCAAACATCTTAAAAATGTTGATTTTCCACAACCACTTGGTCCTATAAGTGCTGTTATCTTTTTTTCATAAATAGGCATTGTTATGTCATAAAGAGCTTGCTTATCTCCATACCATAAATTTAAATTAATTGTTTCCATCTTTTTCTTTTCCATATTTTCACATCTTTAAATCTTTATATCATCTTTTAAAACATATCTTATTGGAATAAATATAGATAGGAAGATAATTAACATTATTAGAGCTGCTCCCCAAGCAATTTTATGGTCTTCTGGTGAAGGACTTTGAACTAATGTATATATTAAGAGAGGAATAGCTCCAACTGGCTGTAAGGGATTGGTAGGATAGACCTCATACAATCCACCAGCAGTAAATAATAGAGGAGCTGTTTCTCCTGCAACTTTTGCCATACCAATTAAGACTCCTGTTAAAATTCCTTTTTTTGCCATTTTTGTAATAACTTTGAATATAACTTGTGCTCTTGTGCAACCTAATGCATAACCTCCTTCTTTATATATTTTAGGTATTTCAGCCATTGCTTCCTCTGTATAAACAGCAACATAAGGAATTAAGATTAAAGCTAATGCTATAGCCCCAGCTAATGCTGAATATGTTCCCATAGGAATAACTAATACAGTCATTACAAAAGTCCCAACTAATATAGTCGGAAACTCTAACATAATTTGTAGAAGAACTTTTGTAGCTCTTCCAATTAAACTCTCTGGAAACTCATAAGCATAAGCTCCTGCTAAAAATGCAATTGGAATTCCTATCAATGTTGCTAAAATAGTTAGCATCAAAGTTCCAACAATTGCTGGACCAATTCCTCCCTCACTTAAAGGATTTACAATGAAAGATACACCTCTCTCCATTATAATTGGAAGTCCTTTAACAGATATTGAGTATATTATGTGAAATAGTGGAACAACTGCTAAAAAAGTCAGAAATCCAACAAAAAATAAAAATATTTTATCTTTAATCATTCTAATTGTTTTAATGTTGGACATGTTTTCTCCACCTTCTTAAATATATAATTCCAATTATATTTACAATTAAACCAACAACAAACAAAACCAAACCAGCAGCATATAAAGTAGGTAGCATATATTCATACAAGACAGCATTACCAAACTGATTAGCAATTAATGAAGATATGGTATATCCAGGAGCAAACAACTTGTAAGTTAAATTAAAGGCATTACCAATAACCAATGAAACAGCAACTGTCTCACCTAATGCTCTACCAAAAGCTAAAATTAATCCAGAGACAATAGCTGGTCTAATATACTTAATTAGCTCCTTAGTAGTTTCATATTTTGTGCATCCTAATGCATACAAACCTTCTTTATAGACAGTTGGCACCATAGCATAAGCTTCTCTTATAATTGCTGATGCAAAAGGAGTTACCATTATTCCCAATAATATTCCAGCAGCAAAGAAAGAGTATCCTGATAAAGGAGGATAGTCAAATAGAGGAATAAATGATAAATGCTCATAAAGAGGTTTCATAATATAATCTCTTAAAATAGGAACTAAGATAAATGCTCCCCAAATACCATAAATTATTGTTGGTAGTCCAGCCATTATATCAGAGATGATTATTAAAGGATGTTTTAACTTTTTAGGAGCATAATCATTTACAAATATTGCATAAGCTATAGAGAGTGGTAAAGCCACTAAAATTGCCAATGTAGCTGTATAAATACTTCCCCATATTGGAGCAGCTAATCCATAAACTTCCTTTGCAGGATTTTCAGATGCTTTCCAAACATTTTTTATAAATAAATCTATTCCAAACTTTTGCAAAGCTGGAAGTGCATTAATAAAATAAGTGTAAAGAATATAGACAAATACAAAGAAAGCTATTATAATTGCTGGATAGGTAATAATTTTAAATTCATCAATTTTTTTCAATATTCTTTTTAATTCCATATTTTCCTCCCTAAAATTCATAAATTGTGAATTTTTTGTTAATTTAGTTAATATACTTATTGGATATATAAAGTTATTTGTTTTACTTTATGAAGTTATATAAGTACATACGTTTAAGAGAAATTATTCTATAAGTTATTTAAATTAGTTTTTTGTTATTTTTATACTTACAAGATTGATGGGAATGTCTATGAACAAATTTAAATTAGTATTTAAAACACCATGTCATACTTGGGATATTGAAAATTTAATGTCATGCATATTTGGAATAAAGAGTTCTGATGTTAGAGTTTATTTTGATTTATTGATTAATGGACCATCTAAGATAAGTGATATAGCTAAGAGAATAGATAGAGAGAGAAGCACGGTACAAAGAGCAGTGCAAAATTTATTAACAGCTGGATTGGTAACGAGAAAGCAGGTAAATTTAAAGGAAGGAGGTTATTATTATATTTATGAAGCTATTCCATTTGAAGATGTAAAAAAAATAATTAAAGAGAATATTGAAGAGTGGAGTAAAAATATGATAACATGGATTAACAATATATCTTTAGAGGATATTAAAAAAGAGATGGGAGAATGATAACATTCTTAGGGACATCTGCTGCTGTCCCAACAAAAAAAAGAAATCATATTGGAATAGCTTTTAAATATAATGGAGATATCTTCTTATTTGATTGTGGGGAAAATATTCAAAGGCAATTTTTATATTCTCCCCTATCTCCAATGAAAATTAAAGCTATCTTTATTACACATCTTCATGGAGACCATATTTTAGGACTCCCTGGAATAATACAAAGTTTATCTTTTTTAGAGAGGAAAGAAGATTTATTAATTTTTGGACCAAAAGGTATTAAAGATATTGTAAAATACTCATTATCTTTTGGTTATTGTTCAATAAATTTCAATATAAAAGTTTTTGAGATTGATAGTAGAGAGCCAATAGACGTATATAGAGAAGAAAAATTTAGGATTATAGCTTATCCATTAGAGCATTTTGTTGATAACTATTCATATACATTTTTAGAGATAAAGAAACCAAGATTAGATATAGAAAAAGCTAAGAAATTGAAGGTTAAAATAGGACCAGATTTAAAAAGATTGAAAAATGGATATCCTGTAAGAAATATTGATGGAGAATTAATATATCCTGAGGATGTCCTTTTACCACCAAAAAAGGGAATATCCTTATCTTATTCAGGAGATACATTACCAATTAAAGAATATGGGAAATTTTTAAAAGATAATGGTGTTGATATTCTAATCCATGAAGCTACTTATGATGACTCTTTAAAAGATTTAGCTGTTGAAAGTTATCACTCTACAATTGGAGATGCTGTAAAAATTGCTGATATAGCAGAAGTTAAAAGTTTAATTTTAACACATATATCTGCAAGATATGACAAGGATGAGGATATATATTATAAAAATGTTGAAAGATATAAAAAAGATTGTAAATTTAAAATTTTTGTAAGTGAGGATTTAAAGAGCTATAACATTAAGGAGTTGATAAAATGAAGATTGCTATTGTTGGAGGGACAGGAGATTTAGGATTTGGATTGGCTTTAAGGTTATCTAAACACTACAATATTATAATTGGTTCAAGAAAAGAAGAAAAAGCTAAAAAAGCAGCAGAAGAAGTAAAAAAATTAGTTAAAGATGCAAAAGTTGAAGGTAAAGGGAATATAGAAGCTGTTAAAGAAGCTGATGTAATTATATTGTCTGTTCCTTATGAGTATGTCCTTTCAACTTTAAAGGATTTGAAAGAGTATTTAAAAAACAAAATAGTTGTTTCTGTCGTAGTTCCACTCTCTACTGTTATTGGTGATTCTCCAGAGAAACCTCTCTTTCCATATGATGGCTCAGTTGCTGAAATGATTCAAAATTATTTAAAAGATAGTAAAGTAGTAGGAGCTTTTCAAAATATATCATATAAATCTTTAAGAGATTTAGATAATAAAGTAGATGCTGATGTATTAGTTTGTGGAGATGATGAAGAAGCAAAAAAAATAGTTATTGAAATAGCAAATAAAATAGATGGAGTTAGAGGAATAGATGCAGGAAAATTAGAAATGTCAAGAATTGTAGAAGGTTTAACTCCTCTCTTAATTGGAATTAATAAAAGATATAAATCTGAGTGTAGCATAAAAATAAGTAATTTGAAAATTTAATAATCTTTATATTTATCTACTTCTTTTTGATGTTTCTCTATTTCTTCAATACTTGCAACTTTAAACTCATTAGCATATTTTTCAAGGTCTTTAGCAACATTTACAAGTTCATTAGTTGCCTTCTTAATTTCTTCAATAATTGCGTTTAATTCTTCAGTTGAGGCAGTTAGTTCTTCAGCGGTAGCGGCGAACTCTTCAGATATAGAAGCGACATCTTGCACATCTCTTAAAGCGACTTGAATACTATCAGCAGCTTTTTCAGCCGCTGATTTTATCTCTTCCATCTTTTGATTTACTAAATCAACACTCTCCTTAATTTTCATAAATGCATTATTAACTTCATCAATTGCGACAACTCCTTTATCAACCTCTTCTTTTCCAGCTAACCCTAAATCAATTGTTTTATTAATTTTCTCTTGTATTTCACTTATAGTTTTGTTAATGTCATCAACAGACTTACCAATCTCTTCAGCTAAACCTTTAATTTCACTTGCAACAACAGCAAAACCTCTTCCAGCATCTCCTGCTCTTGCAGCTTCAATAGATGCATTTAGGGCTAATAGTCCTGTTTGTTCAGCAATATCTTTTATTAAAGCGGTTATCTCATTAATTTTTTGGCTTTCTCTACCTAACTCTTCTAAAGCTCTACCTAACTCATCTATAACGTTTGCAATTCTTTGCATTGTTTCAATTGCGTGCTCAACCTTTTCAACTCCTAAATTTGTAGAATCTTCTACTACTCTAACAGCTTCAACTCCATTAATAGCAGCGTCATAAACACCTCTTGTTATATTTGTAACCTCTTCTAATTCTTGACTTATATCTTGTAGTTTTGTTGATTGGTCTGTTGCTGCTGTAGCTACTTGTTGTGTTGCATCTGCTATTTGGTCAGATGTCTCTTTTGCTCTCTCTAATTCAGCGTTAATTCTTTCAATTTCTGTATTTAACCTAATGACTTCATCTTTTAAGTTTCCAATTAATAAAGATAGTTTATTAATTGAAGTGTTAATTGCATAGTAAAGATTTTCAAAACCTTCAAATTTTCTAACATGAACGTTTAAGTTTCCATTAGCAATAGCTTCCATAACATTGATAATGTCTTTAAATATCTCCTCTAATTTTTTTCTAAATGCTTTTTCTTTTTCCATATCTTCTTTTATATTTTCAATGATTTTCATAATGTTACTATAAACTCTTCCAATCTCATCATTTGCAAATTTTATTCTTGGCTCTACAAATCTTTTATTAGCAAGTTCATTTGTTATATATTCCAATTCAAGAATTGGTCTAATGACAATTTTATCTATTAGCAAGAACAATCCTATTCCTGAGGCAAATACTAAAAAGATAATTCCTAATAACATATAGTTTAAATTATTTGTATATTTATTAACACTAATTACCAAACTGTCACTAAGCTTATCTAATCCATCAATTAATTTGTCATGATTTTCTAAAAGGTAATTTAGAGCTTTTTCTCCTTCTGGAGAGTTGGGATTTGATAAATAAACATTTATATATCTATAGAATTCATCCCAATCAGATTTTAGTTTTAATAAATTATCTCTATTCTCTGATATTGGAGATATTACTATATTATGATTCCCTATTTTTACTGTCCCACCATTTAATATAGCATTGAGAATTTTATTGAAGTTCTCTGCAGAATCTTTTACTTCCTTTAAATCATCTGGATTCTCTGTGTATTTATAACTAATACTATGAGCCACTATTTTTGCTAATAAGAATTTTTCATATTCTAATAATTTAGCATCTGTACTATATTCATCAACTTTTTGAAGTTCAAAATAGCTAACTACTCCTAATGCACATATTATTAAAATAACTGGGATAAAAACTAACATTATCTTAGTTCTGATAGAATTAAGATTTATCTTCATTTTTCTCCCTCATAACTATATATTTGTTATATAAAAAATCTTAATAATAAAATTAAACAATAATGCAATAAAATATTAAATCATAATATTAATAAATATTTTTTGTGTAGGTAGATATGTAACAAAAAATTAAAAAATAATAAATAAGTAAGAATATAATTATTCATATTTTTTAATATATTCTGCTATTGCTCTACTTACACATGGAGGGACACTTTCTCCAACTTGGTTGTATTGAACCTCTCTCCCACCAAAAAATATGAAATCATCAGGATAACTCATTAATCTTGCTTGCTCTCTAACAGTTAATAATCTATCTTCATAAGGATGGATAAATCTAACCTTTCCTTTAACAGTTGGAGCTAATTTTTTTGGATGTAATCTAATCCAGTTGTGCATAACTTTTTTAAATCCTCTAAATCTATACAATGACTCTCCCCACCTTAATTTAGATATTAGTTCTTTCTTTTTATCAGATAGCTTTTTTATTTCATGGTTTGGAGCATCTTTTGGTATATCTTTTAAAGCTTCTTCAACAACTATTTTTTTATTAAGTTTTTTAGGTTTTAACTTTATATTGGATATAAAAGCTCTTGCTCTTATTGATGGATTTCCATAATCCTCAGCTCTTAAAATATTTAAATAAGCTTCTATTCCAATATTGCTAAATAATCTTTCCAATTCATCCCATAACTCCTTTATCTGAGGCACATTCTCCATAACAAAGATTAAATCATTATTTTTATTATAGAAATATTCTAAATATTTAATAAATTCTAAGGTTAATCTTCCAGTTCTATCTTTATATAATCTATCCAATGGGTTCTCTTCTATCCTCTTAGCTTTTGTAAATGCTTCACAAGGTGGAGAGCCAATTAATATATCAACTTTTTCATTTTTAATAATAGAGTTGTCAAACAACTTAGGAGGAACTTTCTTTATATCTTCAACATACACAGGAGCTTTAATGTTATATTGGTATGTCTTAACTGCTGGTTTAAAATTTTCTAATCCAGCTAAGATTTTATAGCCTTCATCTAAAAATCCTTTTGAAAATCCACCACATCCACAGAATAAATCTACAACATTCATACTCTATAACCTATAAAATTCCTTTGCATTTAAATATAAAGATTTATTTATTTTATTTTCATCTACACCTAACTTTTTTAACTCTAACTTAGTTTTTGGTAAAGCATAAATATCTGATTTCAAACTTCCTAAGTCACTACTTAAAATAAATTTTTTATTATACTCTTTAATTATCTTTGCAGCTCTCTCAGGTGTTAATTTTAAAGATTGGACAGTTAAGCCAATATAGTATTTCTCTACTAAATCAACCGTTTCCTCATTTAGATGGTCTATCATAACTAAATCTTCTTTTATCTTTACTTCATCTAAAATCTCTAAGATTTTTAATAACGCCTCTTTTTTGTTTTTCTCAGGAGTGTGAATTACTATTGGCATTTTGTAATCCTTAGCTATATACAACTGCTCCTTTAACAAATTAATTTCATCTTCTTTTAAATAATGTAGTCCTGTCTCTCCAATGCATACAACATTCTCATTATCTAAAAATTTTGGTATTTCTTTGATTAATCTTTCCCAATTTTTTGGATATCCCATAGGATGAACTCCTATCCCTACCTTAACCTCAACATTAGCTATTTTTCCTCTTTTTACTTCTAAGTTTATTAATCTATCCCACAAATCTAAATAAACCTCTGGAACACTCATCTTATATGGGTCATGTGAAAGAGTTATAATCTTCTCTATTCCTGCTATTGCCATATTCTCTAAATCTTCAAAACTTCTAACATCTAAATGTGTATGTGCATCTATCATCATACTAACCCCCTTTCTATTAATTTATTTCATTTTTTTATTCATTTTTTATCCCTATTTCTATTTATAATTAATTTCAATAATTATAATATAATATTTAATGGAAATATATAAAACTATAAATTATTAATTTTCAAAACAATATTAAGCTATATATAACAAGAAAGATATTATTTAAAATTACAAAAAATGAGAAATGGTGAAATTATGGAAGATTTAAGAGAAAAAGCATTAGCTTTGGAAATGTATAATCAACAAATTCAAATTTTACAACAAGAAATAGCAAGTATTAGAGGTTTAAAAGAGGAAATTGAAAAATGTATTAATACATTGGAGAATGTAAAAGTTGATGATGAAACCCTAATTCCTGTAGGTCCAGGAGTATTTTTAAAAGCAAAAATTATAGATGATAAAGCAATTTATGGAATAAAATCTGATATATTTGTTGAAAAACCAATATCTGATGTTATAGAGAATTTAAAAAAATCATTAGAAGATTTAAATAAGGCAGAAGAAGAAGGATTAAAAAAATTAAATGAAATTACAGCATTAGCTATGAAATTAAAAGAAGAATTACAAAAAGAATTTGAAAAACAACAGAAAAACCAACAAAAGAAAAATTAAAATAACTAAAAATTAGTGGGCCCGGCCGGATTCGAACCGGCGACTTTCGCCTTGTAAGGGCGACGTCATAGCCAGCTAGACCACGGGCCCTAAAAAAGCATTATTATAATTTCTATTTTTGGTATATATACTTTTCTATTATTGGGATAATTATGAATTTAGATTTATTTTTAAAAGATAGGGAAGAAGTTATAAAAGATGCTAAAAGAAAAGATTTATCCATAAAAAAATTTAAAAAACTTATTGATAAGTTGAGAGAAAATAAGAAAATAGTTGCTGATTTTACAGAATACAATCCTCTCCATAAAGGGCATAAGTATGCATTAGATAAAGGAAAGGAATATGGTTTTTTTATATCTGTCCTTCCAGGACCATTAGAGAGAAGTGGTAGAGGAGTTCCCTATTTTTTAGATAGATATACAAGAGCTGAATTGGCTATAAGAGCAGGAGCTGATATAGTTGTTGAAGGCCCTGCTATGGGAATTCTTGGCTCAGGCCAATATATGAGATGTTTAATAAAAATGTTCTATACATTAGGAGCTGAAATAATTCCAAGAGGCTATATTCCTGAGGAAACAATGAATAAGGTTATTGATAGGATAAATAAGGGTTTTCATATTAGAGTTAAGCCATATAAAATTATGTGTATAGAGACAGGAGAAGTTTTAGGAGAAAAGTTAAATATAGATAATTATGTTATTGCTTCTATGTCTCAAACAATATATAAACTAAATAAAGAAGAAAATTTAAACTATCATCCAAAATTTGTATTTATAAAAAGATTAGAAGGAATTAGTGGGACAAAAATAAGAGAGGCAATAAAATCTGGAAAATTTGATTTAGTTAAAGATTTATTACCAAAAAGCACTTTGGAGGTGTTAGAAGATAAATACAAAAAAGGAGAACTAACATTCTTAGAAAGATTTGAAGATAGAATTTTAGAAACAGCTAATGAGTATGATTTATATAAATATCTACCTAAAAATATAGCAGAAATATTAGAAAAAAATAGGCCTTACAATAGTATTGATGAAATAAAAAAGGTTATTCCTTTTGGTTTTACAAGACATTTCAAAGAGAGAATTTTAAATTTATTGGAGGCAAGGATTGAGAAAGACCTTATAAAGAAATATATTAACAATTATCCATCTAAGATAAAAATATTAAAAGTGAAAAATTATGATAATTGATGAAATATTAAAAAAAGAAGTGTATAAAGCATTAGGATGCACAGAAGTTGTTTTAATAGGAAAGACTGTTGCAAAAGCAAAACCAAAAAACTTAGATGATATAAAAAAGATTAGATTGGTTTTAGGAAAAGAGATATTTAAAAATGCTTATGCTGTTGGAGTTCCAAATACTGGAAAGTTTGGAATAGTTCCAGCTGTTGTGGCTGGATTGTTGAGTAAGAGAGATGATAATGAAGTTTTTAGAGATATTGATTATAATGAAGAGTTAGAAGAAAAAATTAAAAATCTAATTGATATTGAGTTAGTTGATAAAAAAGTATATTGTAAGGTTGAAATATTTGCTGATAAATTATACTCTGCTGAGAGTGAGGAGTATAATGTTAGTGTAGATAATAAACTAAAAGAACAGTTTAAAAATTTAAATTTGGATGACTTCTTAGAGTATATCAATAATATCCCAAAAGATATTAAAAAACTGATTAATGATGTGATAAAAACAAACTATGAAATAACTACTCCAACAGTTGATAGAGAGTTTTTAAGTTTAGATTTCAATGATGAAAGATTTAGATATGTGTTAGAAAAGACAGTATCAGCAGTATATAATAGAATGATAGGTGTAAATAAAGTTGTTTATGCCATAGCTGGCAGTGGAAATATGGGACTAACTGCAACAGTCCCAATTATAGCTTATGATGAGCTAACTAATAAGGATAAGGATTTGTTAATTAGGAGTATAACTCTCTCAGCTTTAACAACTATCTACTCATCTTACTACTCTGGCTATACATCAGCTATGTGTGGATGTGTAAATAGAGGAGGATTAGGAGCTTTAATAGGGCTATCTTACTATTTAGGAAAAGATATTAATAAAGCTATTAAAGGTTTTGTAGCAAATCTTCCAGGAATTGTTTGTGATGGTGGTAAAGTTGGCTGTTCTTTAAAAATAGCCTCTGGAATATTTTCAATATTTTTATCTTTAAACTCTTCAATACCATATAACAATGGAATTATAGGAAAAGATTTTAAAGAAAATATTATAAATATAAATAAAGTTGCTAATGCAATGGAAAGAGTTGATGATGTTATAATTGAAATTTTAAAAACAAAAAAAATTTAAGGAGGTTGGATAAAATGTTTGATGAACCTGTAAAAGAGATAATGACTAAAGATGTAGTAACAATAACACCAGAAACACCAATATCCAAGGCTATTGGGATTATGGATGAAAATAACTTCCACCATTTAATTGTTGTAGATAAAAAAGATGGTAAAGAGGAGTATTATTTAGTTTCAATGAGAGATTTGTTATTAGCAAGTAATCCAGAGGAAGAAGTTAGAACTTTGATGTACAAAGCTCACTGTATAGATGAAGATACTCCTGTTCTTGATGCTGTATGTGAGATGGTTGAAAGTGGATTAAGAGCAGTTCCAATAGTTAATAAATATGGAGTATTAGTAGGAATTGTTACTGATTATGATATAATGAATAGAGCTTCAAAATCTAAGTTATTAAAAGATATAGAAGTTAAAAAATTGATGACAAGACACCCAATAACAATATATGAATATGAATCAATAGGTAAGGCAAGAGCTTTAATGAGAGATAACAACATAGGTAGATTGATAGTTTTAGATGAAGAAGGGAAACCAGTAGGGATTGTTACAGAAGAGGATATTTTAAAGAAGGTATTTAAGCCAAAAAGAAGAATGGGTGCTGGAGACTTAAAAGGGGAAAAAGTCCCAAGAATGGGACAGCCAGTTAAATTAATTATGAGTACTCCATTAATCTCTATTGAGCCAGAGGCAAGTGTTGCAGATGCTGCAAGAATGATGAAAGAGTATAGTATTAGAGGACTTCCAGTTATTAAAGGAGATAAATTAAGAGGAATAATTACAAGACATGATATAGTCAAATATTTAGCTGATTTAAAGAAAGGAGCAATGATTGAAGTTGAGATTCATGGTGAGTTGGATAAAGATGTTGAAGACTTAGCTAAAAGAATTATTGCAACAGAAGTTAAAAAAATGGTTAAACATGCTGGAAAAATACACTGGATAAAAATAAATATTAAGAAAGAGAGAGACAAAGGGGGAGTTCCTTATTATAAAATAACTACTTATGTTAAAACACCACACAAGTTGTATGTTGGAGAAGCTAAGCCAAAAGGTTCAATACCAAACAAGTTAGAGGCAGAAGGAGAAGATGTTGGTTATGTTTCCGAGCATGTAAGATGGGAGTTTATTGATATATTAAAAGATTCATTAGACTCTGTATTAAAACAATTAGAAGCAGACCATGATAGATTAAATCCAAAACATAAAAAAGAAAGACAACCAGAAGAAGGAATAAGAGAAGAATAATATCTATATTTTATTTTTTTATTTTTAAATTTTTAATTTTATAAGTAAAACAATATTCATGAGATAAAATTAATTTTCAATTGAAATAATCTATTTTTACTTTAAAAGAAAAATCAACTAGAAAAATTTCCATACCGGGACGGTCTTATTTTAACGGAGTGGAAAGAGTCCCCGCTGAGATAAACATAGAACACAAATTTCCATACCGGGACGGTCTTATTTTAACTTGTTCAAGAATGAATCATATCTATACAGTGAACCTACATTTCCATACCGGGACGGTCTTATTTTAACCTTAGTGTATTGTAATAGGAATTATTGATTCATTTAATTTCAATTCCGAGACGGTCTTATTTTAACGATATATCATAAAGTGCCTGTGGTTTATAGAGATGAGAGATTTCAATTCCGAGACGGTCTTATTTTAACCATCTTGGACACAAATACACTTTTGCCTTCTTAATTTATTTCAATTCCGAGACGGTCTTATTTTAACAAGGATATTGTTTATAAGGATTTGTATAAATTATGTGATATATTTCAATTCCGAGACGGTCTTATTTTAACGACACCTTCACATACAAAGAATATGAGATAAAGAAAACATTTCAATTCCGAGACGGTCTTATTTTAACATTGATGAAGAAGGGGATATTTATTTGTTTTATAGAGATTTCAATTCCGAGACGGTCTTATTTTAACTTTTAACGAAGGAATTTTAGATTATGCTGGATTGAGATTGATTTCAATTCCGAGACGGTCTTATTTTAACTTAATGAATAATGTAAAAATTGCAAATCTAACTAATTTCAATTCCGAGACGGTCTTATTTTAACATAAAATGCTCACTAACATCAAAAATTTTTATTTTATATTTCAATTCCGAGACGGTCTTATTTTAACTTTATATCAAATAAAAGAAGGGTATAATTGTAATGATTTCAATTCCGAGACGGTCTTATTTTAACTTTTTGTATTTTTTCCATTTTTCAAGTGCTTCAAAATTTCAATTCCGAGACGGTCTTATTTTAACAGGAGGCACATTTTAGATATAATAATATAACGACTTTCTCATATATAAGCTTTTTGGTACTAAAATTTTCGAAGGGTAGGTTTCCCTATTTATTTATATACCTTCGAACGTTTATAAAAATCTTTCTATTCCCAATTATTCAATTAAAAATTTTTTATATCTAAAAATTAAACCAATTTATCGGGGATTTTCAAATGTTAAAAGAAATAACCTAAAACACCTAAAAATCTCGTTATATTATTAAATCAAAATATATAAAATACTCAAAATATGGACCCCCTCTGAATTTTTCTAAAAATCCTTTAAATTGAAAATAACCAACTAAAACCAAATTAAATCAAAAAATAAAGATTTTTAGCGTGATAATTATCATCCAAATATATATAACTGTTACTGTAAATTATTATTTTAAAAACTTAATTATGGAGAAAATCCATGTATCAGAAAATAGGAGATATTTTAGTAGTTAAAAGAGATTTATCTCAAAAAGAGATTGAAACATTAGTAAATAAAACAAAATGCAAAACAATAGTTAGATACACTACACAAATAACAGGAGAATTTAGAACTCCAAATGTAAAAATTTTATTTGGTAAAGAAACTGAAACTATACACAAAGAGCATAAATGCTTATTTAAGTTAGATGTTGCTAAAATTATGTGGAGTCAGGGAAATATTAAAGAAAGGGAAAGAATAGCTAAAATTTCAAATAAAAATGAGATTGTTATTGATATGTTTGCAGGAATTGGTTATTTTTCTATACCTATAGCAAAATACTCACAACCTAAAAAAATCTATTCAATTGAAAAAAATCCAATCTCTTTCTATTATTTAACTGAAAATGTAAAATTAAACAAATTAAAAAATGTAGTTCCTATTCTTTCGGATAATAGAGATGTTGATTTAAAAGGAGATAGAATAATTATGGGATATATACATAAAACCCATAAATTTTTAGATAAGGCTTTTTCATTTTTAAAAGATGTTGGTTATATCCACTATCATGAAACTGTTGCTGAAAAAGTCCTTTATAGACCAATAGAAAGGCTAAAATACTATGCAGAAAAGAACAACTATAAATTAGAATCTTATAATCTAATAAAAGTTAAGAAATATGCTCCAGGAGTTTGGCATGTTGTTGTAGATGCTAAATTCTGTGCATATAGTTAAAAATATCTTCATGCTGAACAAAAACCTCAACTCCAAGCTCTTTAGCTTTCTTTTCTAACTCTTTTTTTAAAGATAATAAATCTATCTTGCTATTTGATAAATCTACAATCATAATCATAGCAAAGACATCTTGTATGATTGTTTGGCTAATATCTACAATATTGACATTATACTCTGCTAAAACATTGGATATGCCTGCAACTATTCCAGTTTTATCTTTTCCTATAACAGATACTACTGCCCTCATGATTTCACATTTTTAAATTGTTATTATTTTTCCCTGTCTTCTAACTTCAACTTTTCCATCTCTTAGATAGAATTTTACTATTCTACTACCAGTCCCTCCTGTATCTTCTCCTTTCAAAGGAATTTTATATTTAGCTAATAACTCCTTAGCCTTTTTAACATTTTTCTCTCCAATATTTATAGTTGAAGATGTCTTAAACATCTTAGCTCCACCAGCAAGTTTAGCAATTAATTTATGTGGCCTTGCACCTTCAACTGTTAATTTTGTAATTAAGGCAGGAATTGCTGTATTTACATATCTCCCCGGGTCTCTTGGATTGGTTTCTTTTGTCTCTGGAAGTACTGAATGAGCCATACCTCCAATTTTCTTTCCAGGGTCATAAAGCATTATAGCTACACATGAGCCAAGAAGTGTTTCTAAAATTTCTGGACTTCTTGCTACTTCTAAACCCCCTATCCTAACTTTTATAACCATACACAGACACCCACACAACAGAAAATAAAATAAAATTACTAAATATAAAAAATTATAATGATTTCTTAAAATTAAATTATATAATTTATTTATGCATTACTTAAATCTAATATTAAAGCTACTCTACCATCCCCTAAAATAGTAGCTCCTGCCAATCCAGGAATATTTTTAAGTATTCCAGTTAATGACTTAACAACAATATCCTCTCTTCCTATAACATCATCTACTACTAATCCCATTTTTCCATCACTTTTTTCTATAACAACAACTGTGAGCTCATTATCATCAGAAGTCCTTGTAGGTAGGTGGTGCATTCCTAAAAAGTCTTTTAGCCATATCACAGGAATAATCTCATCTCTATATATTATAGTTTTTATTCCTTCAACATTCTTAACATCATCTTGTTTAACTGTTGTAACATCTAAAACACTTGTTATAGGAATTGCATAAACTTGATTTGCTAATTTCATTAATAATGCTGTAATAATTGCCATTGTTAATGGTAGTTTTAGAACTACTCTTGTACCTTTTCCTTTTTCAGAATATACTACAACACTACCCCCTAAAGATTCAATTTTTGTTTTAACTACATCCATTCCTACTCCTCTACCTGAAACATCAGAAACTTTTTCAGCTGTAGAGAATCCTGGCATAAATATTAAGTTTATAATTTCATGGTCAGACATTTTTTCTGCTTCTTCTGGAGTAATTAATCCTCTTTCAATTGCTTTCTTCTTAATCTTTTCAGGGTCTATTCCCCTACCATCATCTTCAACAATAATTAATACATAATCTCTTTCTCTTTTTGCTGCTAATCTTAATAGTCCTTTTCTTGGCTTTCCTACTTTTTCTCTTTCTTCTGGTGGTTCTATTCCATGGTCTAATGCATTTCTAATTAAATGAACTAATGGTTCAGCTAATTCATCTAATACTGTTCTATCTAACTCAATATCAGTACCTTCCATAACAAATTCTACTTCTTTTCCTAAAGCCTTAGCTAAATCTCTGACCATTCTTGGGAATCTGTTAAATACATAAGAAACAGGAACCATTCTCATGGCCATAACTTCTTCTTGCAACTCATTTATGAGCATACTTAGTCTATTAACAGCATTTTGCAACTCTTTTAGTTGATACTTGTTAGCTATCTGTGCAAAGTTTGCTCTTGTTATAACTAACTCTCCTACTAAATTCATAAGTTTATCTAATTTTTCAATATTAATTCTTATTGTTTTAGTTGTAGGTTTTTTCTCTTCTTTTTTTAGTTGTGGTTTAGGTTGTTGAGCTGCAGGTTTTTTCTCTTCTTTCTTTTCTTCCTTTTTCACTTCTTCTTTCTTTTCTTCTTCTTTTTTACCTTCTCCAGGTTTATATATTTCAACATCTTTTATTTCAGGAATATTTAAGACAGTTTCTTTAATATCATCTTCATTATACTCTTCATTTAATTTAATATATACAACAAACTTTGTTCCATTAAATTCTCCATTTTGTATTTTTTCTAATGGAGGTATAGTCTTTACAATTTCCCCAAGGTTTTGTAATTCTTTAATAACCATATATGACCTAACAGCTCTTAAAAGACACTCATCATCTAAATAAACAATAACTTTATATGCATCAGGAACATCTTCCTCTTCTATAATTTCCTCTTCTTTGACTTCTTCCTCAATTTCTTCAATTTCAACATCTACTTGAGCTATTGCAACATATTCAATCTCTGGAAGACCATCTAAGTGTTTTTTTAACTCATCTAAATCTTTATCAGATAAAAGTAATATTTCAATATATTCAGATGGTTTTTCTTTTAACTCTCCCTCAGTAGGTTTTGATACTAAAACTTCTCCTAAACTTCTTGCTCTTGCTAATACAACAGCTAATCTTGCAGCTTTTAATTCACATTCATCTTCAACTTTTGCTTTTATATGGTAGAGTTTATATCCTTCATCTAATTTTTGTTTTATTAATTCCCCAAATTCAGATAAATCAAATTGTTCATGATTTAATTCAACTTCAAACTCTTCCTCTCTAACAATTTCTTTAATTTCTGTTTTACTTTCTTCTTTAATATTTTTTATTTTTTCAATTAATGAATTTATATCAATCTCATTTAAATCTTTATTCTCCTCTAATAAATTAGCTATCCTCTCTAAAGTATCCATTATTTCCTTTAATACATCTTCAACATTAGGTGTTAATTTAATTTCTTCATTCTCTATACTTTCAATAAACTCTTTAATTGTATCTAAAAGTGGCTTTAAATTTTCAATATTTAATACTTCACAGATTTTATAGAAAACATCTAAAGATTTTTTGATACTCTCAATTATTCCTTTTATTTCATTAAAGTCAATTTCTTCCTCAGTAATCTCTATCTTTTCTTTAAATACTTTTTTAACTTTTACAACACTTTTAGGATTTTTAAATTTAACAACTATTTTTTTTATTTTCTTAGTTGTTTCTGTTTTAGTTTCTTGTTGCTCTTCTACCTTTTCCTCTTTTTTCTCTTCTTCTTTCTTTTCTTCTTTGATATCTACTTTTCCTTCCAAATATTTTGCCTTTAATCTTTGAATTTCATCAATTATAGCTTGAAAATCAACACTTGTTTCATAATTTCCTGATTTCACTTCTTCTAACATTGTTTCTAATGCATCTAAACATTTAAAGAGCATATCAATAATTTCAGAAGTAACTGGAATTTGCCCATTCCTAATATAATCTAAAATATCTTCCATATGGTGGGTTAATTCAGATATATGAGTTAATCCAACAGTTCTTGCTCCTCCTTTTATAGTATGTGCAGACCTAAAAATTTGATTTACTAAATCTAAATTATCAGGATTTTTTTCTAATTCTAATAGACACTCATTAATAGTTTGAATATGTTCTTCTGCCTCCTCTACAAATACATCTAAATATTCCTCCATAATGTCTGTCATACATTATCCCCCAAGAATTTCTCTACAGAACTTAACAATTGCCTTAGGTATTTCAGATGGAGGCAGAACTGCATCAGCTATACCCATTTCAATAACAGCTTTAGGCATACCAAAGACAACACATGTCTCTTTATTTTGAGCTATAATTTTTCCTCCTTTTTCTTTAATCTTTTTAAATCCATAAGCTCCATCTCTACCAATTCCAGTTAATATAACTCCTACAGCTTTACCACCATAAACATTTGCAACAGAATCAGCAGTAACATCTACTGCAGGCCTACAACCATTAACTTTAGGCATTTGATTATCTAAGGCAATATATACATTGCTTCCTCTCTTTCTTAATAACATATGATAATCTCCAGGAGCTATATACACATATCCAGGTTGTACTCTTTCTCCATGCTCAGCTTCTTTAACATTCAATACAGATACTTGATTTATTCTATCAGCAAATAACTTAGTGAATCCTGGAGGCATATGTTGGACTACAAATATTGGGGGCATTTTTTTAGGTAATTTGGATATAATTTCAGTTACAACTGGTGGTCCTCCTGTAGAGGAACCAATGATAACACACATCTCACTTAGCTTACTTTCAGGGAATGGTAGTTCTTCAACAACTGCTCCAGGAACTTTAGGTTTTTCTTCTGCTGGTTGTTGCTGAGTTGAAGTTGTAGGTCTTGTTATTGGTCTTCTTCTAACTAATTTAGCTTTTGCAGCTTGTTTAACTTTTTCTATAATCTCTTGTCCTATCTTTCTAATATCTAATGATATACTTCCAGAAGGTTTAGGAATAAAATCAACAGCTCCAGCTTCTAAAGCTTCAAATGTAACTCTTGAACCTTCTTTTGTTAGAGCTGAGAGCATTACAATAGGTGTAGGTTTAATTTCCATTATTTTTCTAACTGCCTCTAAACCATTCATTCTTGGCATTTCTACATCCATTGTAATAACATCTGGCTCTAACTTTTTAACTAATTCTATTGCCTCTAAACCATCCTTCGCAGTTCCTACTACTTCAATTTCAGGGTCAGAATTTAATATGTCTGAGATAACTTTCCTCATAAATGCTGAATCATCTACTACTAATACTCTAATTTTTTTGCCAGCCATTTAATAATCCCCTCCTAAATCTATATCTAATAAACTTGATATATTTAATAAAATAATTAATCTTTTATCTAACTTAATAATTCCATCTATATACTCTCCTGCAGTTGATTTTTTAATTGAACTAACTGGCGTAATTGTATCTTTGGATATTTGCATAACATCATTTACTCCATCAACTAAAATTCCAAAAGTTTGATTATTAACCTCAATAACCATAACTAATAACTCTTCTTTATCATCTAAACTTTCATAATTATCATAAATTCCTAATTTACCTTTTAAATCAATAATTGGAGTAATTTCTCCTCTAATGTTGGTTACTCCAACAATATAACTTGGAGCATTTGGTAATGGAGTAATATCTCCTTTCTTTAATTTCAAAACTTCCCTAACCTCATCAACTTTTAATCCATATTCGTTTTCCCCTAACTTAAAGACCACAATTTTTAATAACTCATCATTACTCATACTTTCTAACCCCTAACTAATTTATAAATCATTGAAAATAATATTTTTGCTGATTAAATATATATGTTATTGTTTATGTTCTAAATTTTCCTAACTTTGGTGAGTAAATGGAACCAAGAGATATTGTATTAAAAAAGAGTGAAGATATTGAAGGAATAGAAATAGAAGGTCCTTGGTTAGATGAGAATATAAAGTTAGAGGATATTATAAAAAGCTACTATCTAAAAATAGGCTTTCAAGCAACTGAATTAGGAAAAGCAATTAATATATGGAAAAGAATTAATGAAGAGAGAGAAGATATAACTGTATTTTTAGGATATACATCAAATATTGTTAGTTCAGGTTTGAGGGAAATAATTGCTTATTTAGCTAAACATAAACATATAGATGTGATAGTTACAACTGCTGGAGGAGTTGAGGAAGATTTTATAAAATGTTTGAAACCTTTTATCTTAGGAAATTGGAAAGCTAATGGAAGAGAACTTAGAGAAAAAGGAATTAATAGAATAGGTAATATTTTTGTTCCAAATGATAGATATATTGAATTTGAGAAGTATATGATGGAGTTTTTTGATACAATAGATAAGATAACTGCCTCAGAGTTCTGTTATAAATTAGGAGAATTTATAGACAAAAAACTTCCAAAAGAAAAAAAAGAAAAATCTATTCTATATTGGGCATATAAAAATAATATTCCTATCTTTTGTCCAGCTATAACTGATGGTTCAATAGGAGATATGCTCTATTTCTATCAAAAATACAACAAAAGAAAGATAATTATTGACATATCAGAGGATATAATTAAACTAAATGACTTGGCTATTAATGCAAAAAAAACTGCATGTATTGTTTTAGGTGGTTCTCTACCTAAGCATGCTATTATCAATGCAAATTTATTTAGAGAAGGAACTGATTACGCTATCTATATAACAACAGCTATTCCTTGGGATGGTTCTTTAAGTGGAGCTCCACCAGAAGAAGGAGTTAGTTGGGGAAAAATTGGTAAAGAAGCTGATTATTGTGAAGTATTTGGAGATGCTACAATAATATTCCCTCTATTGGTTTATTGTGTATTTAAGTGATAGTTAATGATAATCTCAATATTACAAAAAGTTATACCACTAATATTTTTGGGAGTATTTTTATCAAATTTTCTATATTATTCAAATATTATATATTTTCTTCAAAAAAAGCTAAATAATAGCTATGTCCCAATATTGTCTGTTTTCTTTTTTAGCTCTACTTCAGGATGCTATTTATTAAAAAATCTTTTAGAAAAAAAAGAAATAGATAAAAATTTAATTTTACCTCTTTACATATTAGGAATGTTTGTATTTGGTATTCATGTAATTATATTTTATATAATTCCTGTTGCTATAAGTTTAGGTTATGTGGGATTAGAGTATATAATTATTAGATTTGTTGTTATTTCATCATACTTAATTGTTGGACTAATCTTACTAAGAAAAAATAATGTTCCAAAAATAGAACTAAAACCTAAAAAGTTTTCTTTAAAATTAATCTTTAAGGATACTTTCAAGCAATTTTTTAATATAATAATTGTATTTGTCCCATCAGTATTAATAATTAGTTATTTAATAGATTTAGGAGTATTTAATCATTTTTTAGGAGACTTTTTAGATAGTATTCTTCCACCAAAAGCAATAATGATTTCATTAACTGGTTTAGCAACTATTACAGGGGCTTTAGCAGTTGCTGGAAGTTTATTAGAAAAGAAAGTACTTACTAATGATGTAGCATTAATTTCAATACTATTAGCAGATTTTTTAAATAGAATAGTTTTATATGTTAGGAAATATCTACCAATACATACCTCAATTTTTGGTAAATTAGGTATAAAATTAGCAACAATTCAATTTCTTATATATGAGTTATCTTTATTAACTATATTGGTAATATTCCTTTTATTTTAAGAGGGTTAGTATATATATTATTCCAATTTTAATTTAAATATTTAAATGTGTGATATAATGACTCAAATTGAATCTGCAAAAAAAGGAATTATAACTGATGAGATGAAAACAGTTGCTAAATATGAAGATATAGATGTTGAGAAACTTAGGAGATATGTTGCTAAGGGATATGTTGTTATCCCAAAAAATGTAAATAGAGATATTAAAGCAGTTGGAATTGGAAAAGAACTAACTACAAAAGTAAATGCTAATATAGGAACTTCTCCAGATTTAGTAGATATTAACTTAGAGGTAGAAAAAGCTAAGATAGCTAAAAAATATGGAGCAGACACTATAATGGATTTAAGTGTTGGTGGAGATTTAGACAAGATTAGAAAAGAAATTTTAAAAGCTGTTGATATTCCATTAGGGACAGTTCCAATATATGAAGTAGCTAAGATTGCTAAGGAAAAGTATGGAAAAGTTGTAGAGATGGATGAGGATTTAATATTTAATGTTATAGAGAAGCAAGCTAAGCAAGGAGTAGATTTCATGACACTACATTGTGGAATAAATAAAAATTCAGTTGAAAGATTAAAAAGAAGTGGAAGAGTTTTAGGAGTTGTTAGTAGAGGAGGTTCTTTTTTAGTAGCTTATATTTTACACACAGGTGAAGAAAATCCTCTATATAAAAATTATGACTATTTAATGGAGTTGTTGAGAGAGTATGATGTAACTATCAGTTTAGGAGATGGACTAAGACCAGGATGTTTGTTAGATAATACAGACAGAGCTCAGATAGAAGAACTTATAATTTTAGGGGAATTAGTTGAAAGAGCAAGGGAGATGAATGTTCAAGCTATGGTAGAAGGTCCAGGACATGTTCCTCTAAACTATATTGGAACAAATATAAAACTACAAAAGAGATTATGTAAAGAAGCTCCATTCTATGTCTTAGGACCAATAGTTACTGATATAGCTCCAGGATATGACCATATCACCTCAGCTATTGGTGGGGCATTAGCAGGATACTATGGAGCAGATTTCTTATGTTATGTAACTCCTGCTGAACATTTAAGATTACCAAATATTGAAGATGTTAAAGAGGGAGTTATAGCTGCAAAAATAGCAGCTCAAGCAGCAGATGTTGCAAAAGGAAATAAATTAGCTTTAAAAAAAGAAAAAGAAATGGCTTATGCAAGAAAAAATCATGATTGGGAAAAAATATATAATTTAGCAATAGATAAAGAGAAAGCTAAAAAAATGAGGGAAGAAATTCCACCAAAAGAAGAAAAAGCTTGTTCCATTTGTGGAGAGTTTTGTGCTCTATTAATGGTTAAAGAATTCTTAGAAAAAAATAAAAAATAATTTTTAACATTGAATATTTTAAAATTAAAAAATTTTGAAAAAATATATAAACTTAAACAATTAATTTTTAAATGCTCAAAAAAATGATAGGGCGGCGGGGATTTGAACCCCGGACCACCCGGTTATCAGCCGGGCACTCTGACCAGGCTGAGCCACCGCCCTACAACAAAGGCAAAAATAAAATAAACAAAAGTCATATATAAAGCTTTTGGTTGTAATAAATTATAATATATGGTGGAATAAATGTTAAAAAAACTTCTGATATTGATATGTAGTATATTACTACTTTCTGGATGTATAAACAACAATCAAAACTCAACACAAATAAAGACACAGATAAATATTGAAAATATTGATGTTAAGGATATTTTATCTATGGGATATTATGCAAATAGCTTAGGTTATGTCAATGTAAAAAAACTTTCTAATACTCCTTTATCTCAAACATTAGTTTATGTTTTAGCTCCTGTTTATAAATTAGGTGTTAAGCAGGAGGATATTAATTATGTTATTTCTATGAAAGTAAATAATACACCTATATTACTATACTCTATAAACAAGGAGATTATTATAACTACTTCCCAAGTAGGAAAATATAATGGAGTTGATATCTACAAATCTGGTGATGTGTATTTATCTGTATATGACAACTATCTAATTATATCAACAAATCAAAAAGGAGTAGAGCTTGGAATATTATCTTTAAATAATAACAAGATAAAAAAAGAGTTTGAAGATATTTTAAAATATACTGATAAGAGCTATGATGCATTAAATACATTTGTAAATAAAACATTAAATGTAACTTACAACAACAAAACATACAATTTAAAGATGATGTGCTATTTTGAAGGTGTAAATTTAAATAACAATATACTCTATGACAAGTTAATTATAGCTTTCAACAACAAAACAGCAGCAGATATAGCCTACAATATAACTTTAAATCAAGCCAAAAACAATACAAAAAATATGAATATATCAAAAATAGGAAATGTATTAATAATAACTTCTAAATCTCAGCTAAAATAACATATAACTCTTCAAATGGAATTTTTTCTTTTTCTAAAATTTTTGTTTTAAATCCTAATCTCTCAAATCTTTCTAATGTTTTATTTAAGTTTGTTAATGAACTTTGAACAATAACAACTCTACCATTTTCTTTTAAGTAGTTTTTAACTTCATCTATAAATCTATCTAAAATTTCTCTTCCATCTTTTCCTCCATCAAATGCATAATTTAGATAACTATCTATTTTATCCTCTTCAACTGTTGGAAGATATGGAGGATTAAAAACTATAATATCAAATTTTTTATTTATATTTTCAAATAAGTCACTTTTAATAACTTCTATATTTACATTCTCAATATTGGCATTTTTCTTAGCCAACTCAACAGCCTTAGGATTTATATCTGCTGCTAAGACATTAGCTCCTCTCTTAGCAAGTTCAATAGCTACTATTCCTGTCCCTGTTCCCATCTCCAAAACATCTTTATCTTTCACATCAAGCTTTTTTAAAGCTCTTATTAGAAGATAAGTATCTTCTGCTGGTTCATAAACATCTCTATCCAATAGCATCTTTTAACTCCTTTCCTAATTCTTTACCAAACTTAATAGCTCTATCCAAATCATTAATACTACATTTAATTTTTTTAGATAATTCAAAATATTTCTCTTGTGTAGAAACTCCAACTTTTAGAGTTAATATATTATTTTCAAAAACAGCAAGAGCACCAAATGGGACAGAACATCCAGAACCAAATTCATTTAAAGCTGCTCTTTCAGTTTTAACTTCTAAAAAAGTCTTTTTATGGTTAATTCTTTTAAGAATTTCTTTTATATCATTATCGTCTTTTTTGTATGCAATAGCTATAACACCCTGAGCAGGAGCTGGTAAAATATCAGGATAGAATATTTTTAAATCACCTAAATCTATATTTAACCTTTTTATACTTGATTCAGACAAGACAATTGCATCATACTCTCCATTTTTTAATTTTCTTACTCTTGTATCTATATTTCCTCTTAGAAGTTTAAATTTTGCATTTGGAAATAAATTTTTTAAAAATGCTCTTCTTCTTATACTTGATGTTCCAATTGTTATATCTTCTTTTAGCTCATTTTTATATAGTAATATATCTTTATATCCATCTCTTTCTAATACAAAATAATCAAAATTAGGATTCCAGATAGTTGGAATATCTTTTAAGCTATGGACAGCAATATCTATCTCACCATTTTCTAATGAAATATCCAATTCTTTTGTAAAGGCACCAATTCCAATATCAGAGATTTTCTTATCTAAAATTTTGTCTCCTCTTGTTTTTATTATCTTTATTTCCACTTCATATCCAAGTTTTTCTAATTCTTTTTTAACTTTTTCAGCCTGATATAAAGCTAATTTACTTCCTCTTGTCCCTAATCTTATCATTTTTTCCCAATAATAACTGATTTTTTATTAAATGGATTTGCTCTTACACATAAAGAATAAAGGTAAGGATAGTTTTCTTTTAGATGTATTAAATAGTTTATCCATTGGATAACCAACATTTTATATACTCTCAAAATATCATTTTTTAAATGCTCTAAATCTTCCTTTGGTAGATTATCAAGATTCTCTCTTTTTTGAAGTTCATCAGCTAAATGAAAAACAGCTAATAAAAGCTCTGTAAAGTCCTCATGCTCCAATAGTATTGGATTCTCTAACAATCTTAAAAGGAACTCTCTATTTCTCTCCAAAATATTCTTTAATTCATATAAATCAATTTTATTTATATCTATATCAAAATTATAGTTCTTTAAAATGTCTTTAACTTTGTTATATTTCTTTAAATCCCAAGAATCATCTATATTGAGTAAATCTTTTATATTGTTTTTATCAGCTTTAACAATAATTTTTAATAGTTCATCACCAACAGCATTAAAAAAAGCTCCAATAACCATATTTAGCTTTTCTAAAAGAATATATTTCTCTCTATGTTCTAAAACTTTCTCTACAATGATAGTTATAAGTAATACTTCAATAGGAACATAACAAAAATAAAGATATTATTATGATTTCCTTCTTATTCATAATTTATCCTTTAAAATTCCAAATTTCATCTCCAACATAATGAATATTTTTTATAGCTTTTCCTTTATCTTTTTCTTTAATTTCTTTTGCAGAGAGTAAAGCTATACCAACACAAATAGGTTTTTTATGCTTCTCATCTAAAACAACTACTACATCCCCTTCTTCAATATCTTCATCAATCTCTACAATTCCAGGAATCATCACGTCAGCACCATTTATTAAATATTTTATTGCTCCCATATCAATAATTACTTTTTTAAAGTCAGCTGGATACTTAGTTAGAAGATTTATTGTAGGGAAGATTTTATCATCAATCTTTATAGCTATTGGTTCTTTATCAGAAAGAATTAAATCAAATTTATCAGTTATAACCAACTCCAAACCTTTCTTTGGTAAAATATCATCTTTAAAAATTTTAGCCAACTCTTTTTTAATATTTTTTATCTCTTTCTTACTTAGATAAAACCTTTTTTTTATTTCCATCTATCTACCCTCTTTTTGTATATTTTCTAAGATATTAATAGCTTTTATACTATTTTTATCTAAATTTCTTATTAAAAGTAATTCTTTTTTCCACTCATTTGGATTTTTACCTCTCCATACAGAAAGTATTTCACCAACATATTTTAAGTTTATTTTACCAAAAACAACAGCAGTTGTATATATAAAATCTCTAACATTTTCCCAAGTTAAAAAATCTTTTGGTTTATCAAAAGATACATATATAGGAATTATATTTGTTAAAGCATCTAAGTTTGAGAAAAATTCTTTATCAGATGTAATAACTAAAAGCTTACCATTTTTATCTTTTAAAAACTCTAAAAATGACTCTTTAATTTCATTATCTCCTTTTCCTTTGTAGGGAATTATAATACAATTTTTATTTTTTAAATATTCAACCTGAGACAATCCTAATTTAAATACTCTATCTTTTGGAGATGGTTGATTTTCAAAATCTTTATCTTTTGGATTTTTTATTTTATAAAATTCAGTGGAGAGTTCATTACTAACACTTTCTGATAGCACAAAATTTGGAAGTATTTTTTCTTTATTATTCTCTAAAAAATCAATTAATTTCCTTGGAATTTGATTTATTAGAGCATTAGTATCAAAGGTTATATAGTAAGTTTCTTTCTCCTTAAATTTATTTAATAAAGAATTAAAAAATTCTTCTTCATTCAACCAAGTTTCAAAATCATAAGTATATTTAACTTCATTTATAGAATTTAAAATATTGTTTATAAAATTACCATAGAGCTCATCATCTAATTTAATATTTTTATTTACTTCAACTTTTGCTTTATTGTCATTTAATAAAGTTATTTTTGCAAATTCTTGGCCATTTACTTTTATTTTTGTAGTATGTTTATCAAACAAATACATATTGTTTAAAATTGCCATTAAATTTTCTCTATTAACTTTTTTGTTATCTTTACCATCAATTTTTAAAGGATTTTTATCTATTTTCTCATTTTTTAGCCAACTATTAAATTCATAAAGCTCTTGAATAGAAAATGGAATTAAGAATAATGGATAATTCATATATTTTAAATCTTTTAGATGTAAATAATAAACTTTATCACATTTATATTTTCCTTCTACTCCCTCTAACCCAGCAAATAATGAAAATGCACTCATAAACTTTCTTCCAGGAGTTATATCTATGGCAATTTCATTGTTTTTTAATTTTTCATTTTTTATTATTTTTTTTAAAGCATTGGAGAATTCCTTAATATTTTCCTCACTAACTTTATAATCTTTGTTTATTTCAACTTTAAAATTGTATTCATTAGATAATATATTTACCCACTTTTCTAATTTCTCTAAATTGTGTTTAACTTTATCATTCCATAAAAAATAAATTTTATCTGGAAGATAGCTATCTCTAACAATTGCAAACCATAAGGTATTAAAAACTGCATAAGGTGAAGTCCCCACAGTAGTTATCCAAATTTTCATATTTTTCCCTTAAATTTTTTCTAATAACTTTTTACAAATATTAATAATCTCTTTTGCATTCTCTTTATAATTATTTAGGTTCTCTAAGTTTTTTCTTCTACCAGCATGAGATAATGTATTTCTTGTATTTTGAATTAAATTCCAGGCTCTAACTAAATCTTCTTTTATACCTTTTTCTAAAATAATTTTTTCTATTTGAGTAACTTCTTCTTTAATATTATTATCTATTTTTTTATTTTCATCAATTAATTTATATATTGCATTTTCAGCTATCATTCTACTATTTTCATAATCTAACCAATTATCTGTTAAATTTGCTAAATATAATATATAATCAATTATCCACTCTCTAATAGATTGATAAAATTGAGGAATTAATTCAATTGAATACTGATACTCAGCCACCTTAAATAACTTTATTAAAATGTCTTTATTTAACTCAGATATGTTGTTTCTTCTTCTAATTTTATATCCAAAATCTGTAAAACTAAAAATATCCTCTTTTAAGTATTCAACAGGTGGTAAGTTAGAGCTAATTTCTTCAATTAATTTCTTTTTGTTATTAAGTTCATTAGCTTTTTCTAATGTCCATAAGTTGTGGTTGTAGTATATGGAGTTAGATAGATTAATAAGTGTATTTACAAAAGATTTGTTATTTATTAGATTTTTAAATTCATCAGCTTTCCCATATTCTTTTAAACTTTTAGTTGCAAAAATCCAATTAGATAGTTCTATAGCTTTTGTTACTTCAATTATTGGAGAATATCCTAATTTTCTACTAACTTCATAAGCTCCATAATATACTCCACTTATCTTTATATTTTTAGTTTCTTTTAAAAACAACAAAATTAAAAACCCTAAAAAAGGAAGATATCTTAAACTATGAGTAATATCTAAGATAATCTCTTTTTCTTTTGGAACACTTTCATAGATATTTTTAAAAAGTGTCCATAAATCTTTTTCTTCTTCTACATTGGGAATATCTACAACATTAATTCTTACATTCAGATTATTTAACAAATTTTTTAATTCATTAAGATTTTTATGCTCTTTAACTTCAGGAGTAGCATAAACAATAACTTCATCAATCTTAAAATGTTTAACTAATACTTCTTGAATAAATGGAGTTCTATATTCTTTATCATCAATTTTATATGTAGTTTCTTGATAGTTTCCAGTTCCTAAAAATGTTAAGAGTATCATTCTATCCCCTCTATTTTTATCCATCCCAATGGTTTTTTAGCTACTAATCCTCTACTTTGAATATATCTAACATAAAAGGTCTTAGTGGATGGAAATTCATAATAATTTCTTGCTTTTCTCCAAGCATTAAATGAATTTCTATTATTTTTATATAAATTTAAATAAAATCCTTTTATTGTATTAAATAAAGATAGACTTTTATCATTTTTCCAAAATAACAAATATAATGTCTTACTAATAAATCCACCAGCAAATCCTAAATTCAAAAATATAGAATTTGAGTTATTTATTTCATCTAATAAATCTTTATAGAAGTTAATTATTTCCTTATTATATCTCTTATTTAATTCATACTCAACAATTGTTTTAGAGAAGTTATTACAGATATCTTTTAAGAGTTCATAACCATCTTTATAGTTAGTTTCTAACATCTCATTTACTTTTTTTATAAATTCATCCTCAACTTTAATTTTAAATTTAAATTTTCCTTCATAGTATGCTTCCAAATTTATTGGAATTCCTTTTGTAGTCCTTGTTCCTTTCAATCTTTTAGTTTGGATAAATCTAAACTTTTTCTTAGTTAGTTCTAAACTATCAGAAACTTTTAAATATTTAAAAAAATCATTTTGTATATTTTTTTGAATTCTTCCTTTTTTTATATTTATTTTTCCTTCAATAGCTTTAACTTCTGCTGCTATTCCTTTTTCATGAATTGGAATTTCTCTACTGTTAATTATTTTCAACAATTCAGAAAAATGATTATCATAGTATTTAAATAAATAAGCTGTTCTTATAGCCCCTTTTATGGAACTTCCTGGAATATAATAAGAGTTATTTGTGGTTATGAACTTTTTTACTCTTGTCCTACTGTTTGATTTAATTTCTGAATATATTTCTTTAACAACATAATCTTCTGGGTTTAAATTAAATTCTTCTAAAAGTTCTTTGGCATTAATTTCTACCCTATTCCCAAAAGTATTTTGTAGTATAAGCTCACTAATTTCATTTATAGCATTTATATCTCCTAAATCTTGAAGAGCTTTTTCTAAATCTACTATTTTAGCTTTGTTATTTTCTATATAGTAATCTAACTGAGTGTATTCATCCCCACAGCCTATAAAAATTGGTGATAGCAATTCAGCTTTTAAAATCATCGTTCCACCTTTTAGTTGGAAGTAAAATAGGTTTTCCATGAGTATATACAGAATGAGATTTTTCTTTAATATTTGGAGTAGTATCTACAACATTTCCAACAAAATTATTTTTAACAATACTACCTTCTGAGAGTGCTAAAATTGTCTTTTTCCTTTTTGTTAAATATTTAAAATATGTTGATGAGTAAATATATCCTCCTAACTCTAAAAGTTTGTAATATTCAATATTTTTAATATCTTCCTCCTTAGGAATACCTACACCTAAAAGCATTTTATATTCACAATCTTCATTTTTATCAAAAATTTCTTTTAAATTATTAGGAATATCTTCTATCTCAACAGTTTCAAAAAATCCAGCTCCAGAAGTTCTTTCTCCACCTAAACCTTCATCTTCAATTAGTTTAATACTTGCATCAATTTTTTTTGTTGTATCTTTATCTAACCCATTATAATCAATTAAAAAATAAAATTCTACATTGTTATTTGGTTTGAAAAACTCTACACTATAAAGCTGTCCTTTTTCTAACTCCAAAGTAATATTTTTTATTCTATCCATAGCTATTTTATGCTCTATTTCTTTTCCAAAGAGTGACTCTTTATTAATCATATTTCTTATTTTGTCTATTTCTTTATCTGTTAGTATTATATTCCCATATTTATTTTCAAGAATTTCTTTTAAATTATTATGCCAGTAGTTCTCATCTTTTTCATTATTTAAAAGCTCTTTATAAAATCCAATTGAGAAATAACTAATCTTTTTTACATCTTTTGGCTTTATTCCTTCCATTATATGCTTATTATCTAAGATATAAAAATATGGATGCTCTGGTTTTGGAATTAAAAAAATATCTTCTATCTTTGGATATAATGATGATAATCTTATATTTTTTATTTTTTCTATGTCCAAATCATTAGAGACATAAAGTTTAACATAGTTATTTATTATGGTTGAAAAAATTGTATTTGAGTGTAAAAAGTAAGAAGTGCTTTCCAAAGAACCTGTTCCAAAATGGAATTTGGAGTTTATTTTTGGCTTTAAAACAACAACTTTCATTATTTCTCACCAAAAGGTTAGATAATAAATTAAAATTATTTATTGTTTAGAGTATGTCCAAATCATATTATCTTTATCTTTATTATCTAATAATTCATTTAATAGTTCATCTAAATCATTAACAACTTTCGAGTCTTTAATAGTTTCTTTACCTTCATAATACTCTCTTGGTTTATTTATCCATTTCATTTCTTCAAATTTAATTTTACCATAACCTCTACTTCCACTACCACCTAAGTAGTCATCTTCTAACAACTTCATACCTTCAATAAATTTTTTAATTAGTTCTATATCATTTTCATTATAGATGTTAAAAACAATTTCAAATTTAAATTTACTTCCAGCTACAACCCTCTCTGTATTTCTAACTCCTCCTTTAACTGTTGTTCCTTTTATTCTGTCTATTGTATTCTCTACTTTTATTTCTAAATAGTCATAATGATTTTTACCTTCATCTGGCTCTAAATAGGCATCTCTAACAATTACTCTAACAGGATCTTCTATATTGTTAGATTGATGAGGTCCAAATAATTTACATATTTCACATAATCCACATTCACATGGTTTTCCATCATTTTTAGGTTTTTTTTCTTTTTTATTATTTTCGTCTCTTTTATAAGTTCCATATACTTTTTCTAATAAAGCTCTAATTTTTCCTTTGAGAGAACTTCCAGGAATTAAAACATTGTCGAATTTATCTTTTATAACAGGGTTGTCAGTACCTCCAATTTTTAAAGTTTCTTTTGTTCCACCAATGTGCATTCCAGTTAATAACCTAATTTTTCCTTCTAATATGAGTTTTCCTTTTAAAGTTTGTTGATTTTCAGCCATTTATTATCCCTCTTTTTTATTGTGATTTAGCATAAATCTTGTGATAAGCAACAACTGCCTCAAAGAATGTCTTAAAACTTTTGAATTTATTTATATCTTGATTAATTTCATCAATAATTTTACTAAAAGTTCCTGTTAATTTTTCTAAAGCTTCTTTTTTATTTCTATTAGTCTCTTTTCCATAAGTATATGCCAATTTTGGTTTTAGAAGAACTAACTTCATATACCAATTATCATCTTTTTCATCAATCTTTAATACATAGTCATAAAATTCTCTAAATTTTGATGCTGATATTTGTTCATACTCTTTTGCCAATCTTTCTGCAATTTCTATTATTTTATTTGCATTATCTTTGTTTATATTAAGAATTTCTTTGATTTCATTATCACTCAAGATACATTTTCCAATATTTGGCATTTAACCACCTCTATTTCTAAGTTCTACAATTTTGGCAGATACTTTTAAGTCATTAAAGTTTAGATTTATTTTCTTTTCAGGTTCTAACTTGCTAAATATAACTTTCTTAGTTTTTTCTTTTATATATTCTTTTAAAAACTTGACATCTTTATTTAGCTCATTAGTTTTATTGTCTTTATAGTTCCTATGTAGATAGTAGAGAATTCTCCAATAGTATGGAATATTTACAATTATTTCTTTATTATTTTCTTTAACAACATTCTCCAATCTTAAACCAACAATTTGAGCAATATGTAATATTCTTTTTTTCTCAGTTTTCTTAATAGCATTTTCAAATTTTTCCTCCAATATATCTTCATTGTATTTTTTAATTAGGTTAGTGTCATTGTATTTTACAAAATCTAAGATATCTTTATAGTATTTGTCTAAGATGTTATTATTTACTTCTTTAATTTTATTGAACTTTTCCCAAAAGTTCTCATCATAATAAACTTCTAAATCCCAATTCATTGGACATCCAAATATTGTTAAAGAATTCTTCTCCAATTTTATATTTTTGTCTTTATTTTCATAAATAATATTTTCTTTACTTTTTTCTAACTCTTCTTCTGCTAAATTAACAGTTTTTTTATACTCAAATTTAGGATTTGTTAAAATAATTCCAGCACTTAGTGTTATAAATGGGTTGTAGCACACAAATTCTTTAAATTTTTTTCTTATCTCCTTTGCTAATTCCCAAACTTTGTCCCAAGCTCCACTTATTAGTGTATCATCCCCACCTGCATAAACTAAATAGACATCATCTTTATATTTTGTTTTGATTAGATATGGAATATATCCTGTAAAGAATAAAGTTAAGAAAAAACTAAGTGTGCTTATTCTTGATAAACTTGCATATCTTGTATTTATTCCAAATCCTTGTGTAAAAATAACTCCTAAGTTATCAACATCCATTTTTAAAGTTGCTATTTTATTTGTTCCTGTTCTTTCTTTTGCCTGCTCACCTAAAATGCTAAAATCTTTAATTTTTATTTTTTCATTTTCACCATTTTCAGTTGGGAATGCAATACACCATATTTTGTATGGAATTACAAGCTCTCCATTGTTATCTGGAAGATAATATTTATCTAAGAAATACTCTTTATTATCTAATAATTTAAATGTTTTATCTAATTCACTTATTATTGGTAGTTCTTTAAAGCTAAATTCTTCAAATTTATTAGTATCTTTATTTTTAGCTTTTTTAACTGTTGTTTTAAATTTCTTTGTGAAATCTATTTCATTATTAGATTGTTTAAGTATATCTGTTAATGCTATAAAAGACGCACAATATTCACAAATTTCTCTATGACCTTCTAAATAGTAGCTATTTTCTTTATCTTTAAGTTCTTTTTTACAAATACTACATCTATCTTCATAACCTTTATCTATTGGTTCAAATATTTCTTTTAATTTATAACTAAATCTTTTTAGTTTCTTTTTGATAGTTTCATCAGATACCTCTTTCCATTTATTTGAAAAGTTTTTAAAATCATTTAAAGATACATCTACCTTAGCTAAATTTAAATAAAGTTTATTTTTAAACATCTCAAATAAAATGTCATTTATCTCTTGTTCAAATTCATTTATTCCTTCATCATCTATTTTATAGCTTAAAATATAGAAATGTCCTCCTCCACAAAAGATAATATTAGATATAGACAAATTCAACTCTTTACAAATATATTTAGCAAAATATTCAGTTAGAAAATCTAAGAAAAAGCTTCTACCTTTTAATGACTTAGTGGCTCCTTTTGACACTATACTAAAAATAAAATCTTGAATTCCTGATATATCTCCATGAATTAATGAAAAAATTTTATCTTCCCATTTATCTTCCCAATTTTTACCATTTAAATATTTTTTAATATCTTCATCAGTTATTCTTTTATTTTTATATAATCTATATAAACAGCAAGCTATTGCACATGTTATTTTAGAATGGTCATATAAAGAGACATCTGGGATAGAACCTTTTAGCTCATCTTTTGATATCCAAAGAGTTGCTGATGGAATACACCAAAAATATTGTTGAATTAATTGTAACAACTCTTCAAAAGTAACATCTTCTTTAAAAAATTGACTTAGTTCTTTTTCAAAGTTAGTTAAATATTCACTATAATCAATATTTGGATATGGTTTGTTTGTAAATATAGCATCTTTTATATTCAAAGGTTTTAAATCATATTTAAATCCATTTTTATAGATTTCATAATAGTAAGATGATAAATCATTTGTTTTTAAATCTTCTTCAAGTTCTTTAAGTATCATAACACTCTCAAATATGGACAATAATGCCTGATATTCTTTATTTTCAATACTTTCAAGATTTTCATCACTTTCATTTGGTGGTTTCTCTCTTTCCCCACTACTTAACCAATCTGCTAATCTAACTATACCAATTAATCCTGTTTTTTTGGAGTCATTATGATGATTTTTTACAATATCTAAAATTAAATTTTTTTCTTCATCAGTTAAATCTTTCAAAAATCCTTCTTCAAATTTATCTTTTAAAAATTCATATCCTATTTCCCAATGATGCTTTTTTCTTATATTTTTAGCTCTTTGAACAAATTTACCAATATCATGTAAAAGAGCTCCAATTTGTAAAGCTTTATATTCATCCATATATCTCCACCTATACAACAAATAATATTATAATGAAAATATAAATATTTTACTATTAAATAAATTAATAAATATCAAATAGCTCTCCAAAGGTTATTTTTTTATCAACCTTTACTAACTCTGGAATTTTTCCTTTTATTCCCACTAAATCATCTATAACAATAAAAACTCCATCTATTCCTTCAATATCATCTGCTCTCTCCAAAGCTTTATTTATCATTTCTTCCTTATTTTTACCAATTGTATAATTACAGATTGCAGTTGCTGCTGCATCTGCTAATGCTGCACTTTTTGCAAAAACTGTTACTGAATCAGCATATCCAAAGCTTATAGAATGTCCTATTTTAGCTGAGGATGTTGCTACACCATAAATTTTTTTATTTTTTATTCTAAATGCAATCTCCCCACTAATTTTAGAATTTCCAGAATAGAGAGCAACAATGACATCTTTACCTCTTAAAGCTATATCTCCACCATTTTCAGCAATAATAAAATTAGTATCTATTTTTTTAACAACCATTTCAGAAATTGCTCCTGCAACAGATGCCATAGGTCCAGTATTTGCTTTAAAAGCAGAGGAGAGCATTAAATTAATAATTTCATCATCACTCTCTATATCAATTGGCTCTAAAGATGATAAAAAATAAGGATGTTCTAAAATAAATCTCTCAATCTTAGCTCTACAATCTAAAATTATCTCTTTTGCTAATTTAAAATATTTAGGATTGTCTAAAATTATATTAATGTTGGTTTCTTTAATTGAAAATCTTTTTTTATATTTCTTCATAGTTATCAAAAAAAGAAATTTTATAGATCTAAAGGAACTCCTATCTCTGGAATTACAACATCTACTCCTAAAGGCTCAACTTTTTTAATAAATTCATTAACATCTACTTCAATTGCTGGGAATGTGTTATAATGCATTGGAATAACAACCTCAGGATATATTAGTTCAGTTGCTATAACTGCCTCATCAATTCCCATTGTATATCTTCCACCTATTGGTAGAAGAGCTACCTTAGGAGCATATAAATCTCCTATTAATTCCATATCCCCAAATAAAGCAGTATCTCCTGCATGATATACTCTATCATTAACTATATATCCAACAGCTACTCCTCCACTTATTGTTGGTGAAATATCAGCTGAATGCTCTGCCTTAACCATAGTTAATTTTGCATTATTGACTATTATAGAGCCTCCTATATTCATATCAATTGCATTAACTCCTCTCTCTGTTAGATATTGATAAATCTCATAGATACATACAACTGGAACATTAAACTCTTTTGCCAATTGTTCAGCATTACCTAAATGGTCTCCATGTCCATGTGTAACAGCTATTACATCTACTCCTTCCATAATCTCTTCAATTGGCAAATTACACAAAGGATTTGGAACAAATGGGTCAATCAAGACATTATCTATTTTAAAGCATGCATGTCCATACCATGTAATCATTTTTTCACCTCCCTTCTAAATAATAATATTAACAAAATTATTATTTATTTTTATTTATCTCTTAATATCGTTTGAACAAATTTTTATTTTTATTTTTTTATATATACGGATGAAATATTTAAATACCATAACATTACAAACAATAATATTAGTATTGTTCTTTTTGTGATTTTTATGATTAATATTAAAGAGCTTGAAAAAGAGTATAATACTAATATAGAGACTGGTTTAAGTTTAAAGGAAGTTGAAGAAAGATTAAAAAAATATGGCTATAATGAGATTCCAGAAAAGAAAGTAAATCCAATTATTAAATTTTTATCTTATTTTTGGAATCCAATTGCTTGGATGATTGAATTAGCAGCTATTTTATCAATTATTATCAAACATTGGATAGATTTTATTATAATTATGACTTTACTTTTAATGAATGGATTAGTAGGATTTTGGGAAGAACATAAAGCTGAAAATGTTATTGAATTTTTAAAGCAAAAAATGGCTTTAAATGCAAAAGTATTAAGAGAAGGTAAATGGAAAGAGATACCTGCAAGAGAGTTAGTTGTTGGAGATATTGTGAAGGTTAAAATAGGAGATATAGTCCCAGCAGATATTATATTAATAAAAGGGGAGTATTTAGTAGTTGATGAATCTGCCCTAACAGGAGAAAGCTTACCAGTTGAAAAAAAGGTTGGAGATATTGCATATTCTGGTTCAATTGTCAAAAAAGGAGAAATGATTGGAATTGTTAAAGCTACTGGATTAAATACATATTTTGGTAAAACTGTCCAACTTGTAGAAAAAACCAAAGATGTTAGTTCTTATCAAAAAATGGTCATTAAAATTGGAAATTTTTTAATTATTTTAGCTATTGCACTAATTGCTATTATGGTAATTGTTGAAATACTAAGAGGTAAAGATTTAATAGAAACTACACAGTTTGCTTTAATATTGGCTGTATCAGCAATTCCTGCTGCATTACCAGCAGTTTTGTCAGTAACTATGGCTATTGGAGCCTTAAACTTAGCTAAAAAAAATGCTATTGTTAAAAAGCTTGTAGCAATTGAAGAACTTGCAGGAGTAGATATTCTTTGCTCAGACAAAACAGGAACATTAACTAAAAATCAGTTAGTTTGTGGAGATATTGTAGCTTTAAATAACTTTACAAAAGAAGATGTTATATTATATGCAGCTCTTGCATCAAAAGAAGAAGATAATGATGCAATAGATTTAGCTATAATAAATGAAGCAAAAAAACTCAATTTAATTGATAAAATTAAAAAATACAAAATTAAAAAATTTATTCCTTTTGACCCAGTTATTAAAAGAACTGAAGCAGAAGTTAGTAATGATGAAGAGTTTAAAGTTTCAAAAGGAGCACCACAAGTTATCTTAGAGTTATGCAATGCTGACAATGAACTAAAAAAGAAAGTTGAAGAGATTGTTGAAAAATTAGCTGAAAATGGTTATAGAGCTTTAGGTGTTGCAGTATATAAAAACAATAAATGGCATTTTGTTGGAATAATTCCATTGTATGACCCTCCAAGAGAAGATGCACCATTAGCTGTTAAAAAAATTAAAGAGCTTGGAGTTAATATAAAGATGGTAACAGGAGACCATATTGCCATAGCCAAGAATATAGCAAGGATGTTAAATATTGGAGATAAAATAATATCTATTAGAGAATTGATAGAAAAACTTAAAAATAACAAAATTAAAAAAGAAGAATTCATTGATATGATTGAAAAATCTGATGGATTTGCAGAAGTATTTCCTGAACATAAATATGAAATTGTAAAGTCTCTCCAAGAAAAAGGACATTTTGTTGCCATGACTGGGGATGGAGTTAATGATGCTCCTGCTTTAAAAAAAGCTGATTGTGGGATAGCGGTATCTAATGCAACAGATGCAGCAAGAGCAGCAGCTGATATAGTTTTATTATCTCCTGGACTTTCTGTTATAGTTGATGCAATTAGAGAAGCAAGAAGAATATTTAGAAGGATGGAAAGTTATATTTTATATAGAATTGCAGAAACTATAAGAGTGTTGTTTTTTGTTGAATTGTGTATATTATTATTAGGAATATATCCAATAACTGCATTAATGATTGTCTTATTAGCTATATTAAATGATATTCCTATATTAGCTATTGCTTATGATAATGTTGTAGAACCTAAACTTCCAGTATCTTGGAATATGAAAGAACTTTTAACACTATCTACTGTATTAGGATTTAGTGGAGTTGTTAGCTCATTTATTATATTTTATATGGCATTTAGATTTCTCCATTTAACAATTCCAGAACTCCAAAGCTTTGTATTTCTAAAATTAATTATAGAAGGACACTCAACAATATTTGTAACAAGAATAAAAGATAGATTATGGAAAAAACCATATCCTAATAGCTTATTATTTTGGGGAATAATGGGAACTAATATCATTGGAACAATAGTCTCAGCAGAAGGTATATTTATGGCCTCTATTGGTTGGGGATTAGCTTTATTTATGTGGATTTATGCACATATATGGATGTTAATAAATGATGAAATAAAAATTTGGCTACTAAAAAGATTAAAAAGCTTATAAAATGAGGATTAAATATGATTAAGTTGGAGATAGATAAAAAAGCTTATGATTCAATAAAAAATTTTTCAAGGTTGATTTATACAAAAGCTATAAAAAATAAAGAAGATTTGCCAAAAAAAGAAGAAATAGTTGTTTTAACATATAAAAATAGATTTGTTGCTAAGGCATTATATAACCCTAACTCAGTTATTATTAAAATATTAACTATAAAGGATGAAGATATTGACTACAACTTTTTCTATAAAAGGATATTAGAAGCTAAAAAATATAGGGAAGATATAATAAAATATAAAAATACATATAGATGGATTTATGCAGAGGCTGATTTTTTACCAAATATAATTTTTGATAAATACAATGAACTTGGAGCTATGCAATTGATGTCTAAGCTTATTGAAAGAGAGTATTTAAAGGATATTGTTGATATTCTTTTTGAGCTTTCAGACTTAGAAACAATTTATATAAAGAGTGGAAAAAAAGGAGAAAAAGTAAAAGAGAAAGTTTTTGGAGATAAAAGCAAAAAAGAGACAATAATAACAGAGGGGGAAGCAAAATTTATAGTTAATGTGAAAGGGCATAAGACAGGCTTTTTTTTAGACCAGAGGGAGAATAGGCTATTTTTAGAGAGATTTGTAAAAGAGGGGGATAGAGTTTTAGATGTCTGTTGTTATACAGGAGGATTCTCTGTCCATGCAGCTTTAAGAGGAGGTTATGTTGTTGGAGTAGATTTATCTAAAAAAGCTTTAAAAGTTGCTGAGGAAAATATGGAACTTAACAAAATCCCAAAAGACAGTTATGAATTTATTGAAGGTAATGCCTTTGAAGTTATGGAATCTTTCTTAAATGATAATATATCCTTTGATACCGTTATCTTAGACCCTCCTGCCTTTGCCCAATCTAAAAAATCTCTTAAAAATGCTTTAAAAGGTTATTCTTCATTAAATTACTTAGGATTAAAATTAGCAAATAGAATTTTTGTTACTTGTTCCTGTTCTCATCATGTTGATAGAGAATTATTTAAAAAAACTGTCTTTTCATCAGCTTTTAGAGCTAAAAAAGAGCTTATCTTAATAGATTACAAAGGACAAGCTTATGACCATCCAATAACATTAGCAAACAAAAATTTAGAATATCTTAAATGTATATTTAGCTATGTGAGAGGCCAAGCTGAGCGGTAGTCATATTCATTGAGCTTAGCTCTCATCTTACCGCCCGCCCAATTGGCCTCTCTGTATCCCCAACATCGAACCCCGTATCCTCGCAACTAAATAGATAAGCTCAACGGGGCTCGGCAGTTGGGGACTATATAAATATTTTTATTTAGAATATATATAATTTTCATTTACTGGTGGAAATATGAAAATATTAAAAAAATTGAATTTAGTGGAGATTATTGTTATTTTATGTATTGTTGTTGCTACACTATCGTTAGGTTACAACTTTTTAATAAAAAATGAAAATAAATATACTTTTGATGGCACTGAGATGTATAAATGTGCCTGGGTAGCTAATAACATTCTAAATAAGGGATTTCCATTAAAAGCTTATATTGAAGGACATTTTAGAGGAGGAAAACCATTTAATGGGACTGTTGAGATAGTTAAAGCTCATGGAGGAACATTACATGCAATATACAACAACTCAATAATAACAATAGGGGGAGAATTAGCTTATAAGGAAGATATTGCAGCAAAAAAAATAAAACTTATTCCTATTGGGAAAGCAATAATTATTGAGAAAGTTAAACCAATAGAGGCAAATAATTTTAAAGATATATATATAAAAATTTTAAATATCTCTAACAAGTATAAAAAATACAATATTAGAACAATTTATTTAATAGGTAGTTTTGGAGTAGATAGTAAAACATATACACCAAGTGAAAGACAACAAATAAACAACAAATTATATGTTGATATAAATAGAGGATTAAATATATTCTATGTTGAAAATGGGACAATTCTAAGCAATAAATTATATTTAGGAACTATGGAAAAGTTAGATAGTATATTAAAACCAAAGAAAATAGTTACCTCTGAATTAAAAGTATATATTGTTGTAGATAAAATACCAAAACATTTGGATAATGAGGTAATAACATTATGAAGACAGATAAGGTAGAGATACATCATCTATTTTTAATTTTATGCTGTATCTATATAATTTTCTCAAAAATATCATTTTTTGCTGGAATTGTGTTTTTACTATCAGGAATTATCTTTTACATCTCTTACAATATAGGAAAGAAAATAAACAATATTAATTTATTTTATAGAGATTGTAAAAAACATTACTATATTGGAATTATTTTAATGGTTATTGGGTTTTTAGCAACTGTTGGAGATTTAATTTGGGTTAGAGATATTCCTCTATTTTATCCAGAAGTTAGAAGATTTCTAAGTGTTCCTTTAACAATGTTGTCAAGATTTTTTATAGTTGGTTGGGCTATTGTTTTATCTTCCTTAGATATAGATAAAAAAAGAGCAATAATATATACATTAGTTTTTTCTATTTTTGTAATGCTTTTAGGATATAGAACTTCTGTTTTTGTGTTATTGATTTCTTCAACTTTAATTTTATACTACAAAAATAAAATAAACAATAGAGAGATTATTTTACTGTTTGGAATTATATTTTTCATTATTTTAGGATTATCAATATTGAGATTCTTAGTTTTAGGAGTTTGGGGCAATCCAATAACATCAAGAATTTCTTTAACTATGTCAGTTTATGATATTATTTATAATTACTACAATGGTGCTTTTAGTGGATATCTTTTGTATTCTGCTATCTATTCCTATTTAATGCCAATGATTAGTCCAAGAGCTGCAATAGCAATGTATTTGGGAATAAAAGGAGTTACTATAACTCCCACAATTGTAGGAGCTGTTATAGGAGATTATGGAACTTTGGCTATTTTTCCATATTTTGGAATATTAGGAATATATTTAGGATACTTCTATAAAATTGCTAAAAATTTAAAATGCATTTATTTAGGAATATTTGCAATTGTTTCATCATACCTATTGGTTGGTGTAGAAAGTGGAATTTTGGATTTTGATGTTATTCTATACTTTTTAGTTGGTGGGTTTTTATGTCTATATGTAACCTTAAAGAGCAAATTAAAAAGATAGAGTTCTTTAAGCCATATAATATAGTTATTTTTGGGCATTTGGCTATTTTTTTATTGGCTATCCCTTATTATCATAAATTAGGATTTATTAATATAGTAAAGATGTTAATTATTATCTCTATTTTTATTTTCTTTTTTTATCTACCTCATAAGTATAACTTTAAAATAGAAAAAAACAAAATATTTATTTATATAATATCTACAATTTTATTTGTTCTCTCATTTTATGGAGCTTTTTATTCAACAAACTCCTTAATTTTATCATTTGTATATTCAGTCTTTTTATTTGTTGTTATCTATCTATACAAAAATCTCAAGGATTCTGAGATATTTACAAATTTTATGTTCTTTTTGGGATTTACTTCATTTATAATTTTAATTAATAAATATGGAGGAATTCCTCTTTTTGATTATTCTATAAGAATGGCTATAAACACAGAACCTTTAAGATTAATTGCTATGGGAGGATTAATTTATGGCTCATTAAACAATAAATTTAGAGCTGTTGTTAGCTTTATGTTATTAGTCCTCTTAGGTTATAAAATAGGTGTTTTATTGTTAGTTTTTTCATATATCTATTACAACTACAAAAACAACCTAAGAGTTATTTTTATCTCATTAATTCTATTATTTATAGTTATGAATATTATGGGATATATTATTATAAAAGTTTCTCCTCAGATGTGGAAAATATCTCCAATAGAATTTTTAAGTTATAGAGCATATTTTGACTTATATGTATTTTCTAAAATAATTAATTCTAACATTATTACCTTAGGAAAAATTTTATTTACACCTAATGGAGAGAGATTTGTTGGTGAGCTATTATATAACTATAAAGCAAATTTAACTACTACAATGTTTGGAACTGTATATTTGGATTTTAATATCTTTGGAGTTGTATTAGCTTTTATTATTGGTTACTTATCAAAGATTTTATACTATGGAGACAAAAAGATATATGCAATATATGCCTCTTTATTGTTGGCTTATTGTGACATTGGTATAAATTTTGGTTTTTTAGTAACCTTATTCTTAATGGTTTTAGCATCAACAATAGTAAAAGAGGATAAAATATGGAAGGACTAACTATTGGACTGTTTGGACATTTAGATGGTGTAGGAAGAGAGTTAGGTAAAAAAGGGACAGAATCAGATATAGCAATTTATCATTATAAGGTTGGAGATAAGTTGGTGAGTTATGTTGAACCAAAAAGATATCCAGATAAGATAGCTCCTCTAATTTATACAATAAATATGATGGACTATGCATTAGTGTTTGTTGATGATGTAAGTAAAGATTTAGGAGAGACTTTCTTAACTTTGGATATGTTCAACATAGATAGAGGGGCTTTTGTAGTTCATGAGTATGTAGATGTTGATTTTTTAAAAGAGATTATTAAAAACACATCATTAAAAAATTTTGAAATATTAGAGAAAGATTTTATTAAAATTAGAGAATATATAAAAGATTTAAAGATTGAGAGAGATTTGTCATACAAAAAAATAACAATAGACCACTACTTTACTGTTAAGAGTGTTGGAACTGTTATTTTAGGGAAGGTAGATAAAGGTATTGTTAATGTTTATGATAAGTTAAATGTTTATCCTATAAAAAAAGAGGCTTTAATAAAAAGTATCCAAATAAATGATGTTAATTATAAAGAAGCAAAAGCGGGAGATAGAGTAGGAATAGCCTTAAAAGGGGTTGATACTGAGGAGTTGGATAGAGGTTATATATTATCTGACAAAGAATTAAAAACATATAGTGAGATAACTGCTAAGTTTGAGCTAAATCCATTCTTAGATAAAAAAATTAAAGAAAATGAAACTTACAATTTAATTGTTGGCTTACAAAATGTTGCTTGTAAGGTAGAGAAAGTTAATAACAATGAGATAACTCTAAAACTAAATAATCCAATAGTTTATGATGATGAAAAACTTTGTTTAGTTGATGGTAGTGCAAAAATTAGAATTGTTGGAGTTGGAAATTTATAAAAATTTGTAAAAAGGGGAGAGAATTTGCTAAAACCAATAGAATGGGATGATGAAAAAAAAGAACTTATATTAATTGACCAGAGAAAACTACCTCATAAGTTAGAGTATTTTATATGTAGGAGTTATAAGGATGTTGCCTATGCTATTAAGGAGATGGTTGTAAGAGGAGCTCCAGCTATTGGAATCTCAGCAGGATATGGTTTAGCTTTGGCAGAGATTTATGGAGATAATATTTATAAAGCTTATGAAACTTTAAAAAATACAAGACCAACAGCAGTTAATCTATTTTGGGCTTTGGATAGATGTTTAAAAGCTTATAAAGAAGGCAAAAATATTTTAGATGAAGCTAAAAAAATACACAAAGAAGATATAGAAACAAATAAAAAGATTGGAAAAATTGGAGAGAAAATTATTGATGATGGAGATAATATTTTAACTCATTGTAATGCAGGGGCATTGGCAACATCAATGTATGGAACAGCTTTGAGTGTTATAAGGTTTGCACACTACAATGGAAAAAATATATTTGTTATTGTTGATGAGACAAGACCAAGATTACAAGGGGCTAAATTAACAGCTTTTGAACTAAAATATGAAAATATTCCTTTTAGAGTTATAACAGATAATACAGCAGGATTTTTAATGAGTTTAGGGAAAGTAGATAAGATAGTTGTTGGAACAGATAGAATATTAAAAGATGGAACTGTCTATAATAAGATAGGAACATATTCTTTAGCTATTTTAGCTAAGTATCATAATATCCCCTTTTATGTTGCAGCTCCATTATCAACCTTTGACTTAAAAAGTAAAGAAGATGATATAGTTATAGAGGAGAGGGATGAGAAAGAGGTAGCTTATATTGATGGAGTTAGAATAGTTCCAGAAGGAGTTAGATGCTACAATTATGCTTTTGATAAGACACCACCAAATTTAATAACAGGAATAATAACTGAAAAAGGAATTATAAAACCTAATGAGAAGGAAATAATGTCTTTGTTTGATTAAGTATGTTGGCTGTAAAAGTTGAAAATCTAACAAAGTATTTTGGAGATAAAAAGGTTTTAGATAATTTATCTTTTGAAGTTTATAGGGGAGAAATATTTGCACTTATTGGACATAATGGAGCTGGAAAAACAACAACATTAAGAATATTATCAGGAATAATAAAGGATTTTGAAGGGAGAGTTATAAAAAATGGAACCTCTGGGTATCTTCCAGAGGAAAGAGGATTATATAAAAATGAAACTGTCTATTCATTGTTAAAATTTTTTGGTGAATTGGCAGAAGTATCTAATTTAGATAAAAAAATAGATTATTGGTTAAATAGATTTAACATATCCAAATATAAAAATTATAAGATAAAAGAGTTATCAAAAGGAAATCAGCAGAAAGTTCAGTTAATTATCTCTTTAATACATAATCCAGATATTTTAATTTTAGATGAACCATTTTCAGGTTTAGATGTAGTTAATGTTAAGTTGTTTATTGATGTATTAACTGAGCTAAAAAAGGATAATAAAGCTATAATAATCTCTTCACATAGGTTGGAATATTTGGATAAAATATGTGATAGAGCTCTTATCCTAAAAAATGGTAAAGCAATATATTATGGTGCTCTTAAATTTAGAGATAAGGTATATATTGAGATATTAGAAAATAATAAAATAGTTAAAAAGGAGATGCCAATTGAAGAGGCAATAAATATATTAAAAAATTATCCTGAAAAGGTTATTAAATATGAAATAAAAAAATCATTAGAGGATATTTTTTTAGAAACTTATTAAAAGTGGGCTTATGAAAGCTATAAAGATAGCTAAAAGAGAAATTTTGAGTAATTTAAAGAGAAAGCAGTTTTTAATATCTATATTTTTAGTCCCTTTGTTTATTATAGGTATGAGTATATTTGCAAGTTATTTAGCTATTCCTAAAGAGATAAAAATTGGCTATTATTCAAACTTAGAATTTCCTAATACATATAAATATGGGAATACAACAGTAATAAAATTTATAAAAGTTGATAATTTAGAAGAGGGCAAAAAACTATTGTTAGAAAATAAAATAAATTACTTAGTTTATATTCCTAATAATTTGTTAGATAGCTATAAAATTTATATATATTCTACATCAAAAACAATCTCTCCAATAGTTTCAGATACAGTTAAAAACATAGTTTTAAAGGATATTTTATCCAACAAAATAGATGAGAAGTATTTTAAGTTAATAACAGATTTAGAATTTGAGTTATATACTGTTTCAAAACAAAAAACTATTAAAGAGAGTTTTTTATCATTTCTTTTACCAATGGGATTTATGTTTTTAATGTACTTCTCTTTAATAACTATCTCAGGATTAATAATTTCAACCATTATAGATGATAAAAGAGAAAGAGTTTTAGAGTTGTTGTTATCTTTTGTCTCTTCAAGAGATATTATGATTGGAAAAATTTTAGGAGTAGCTGGATTAGGATTTATACAAATTCTTATATGGGGATTATTTGGAGCAATATTTATAATTCCTATGTTAAGCTTAGTAAAAATTTCTGTATATTATTTAATTATATTCCTTATCTACTTCTTTTTAGGCTATCTGTTCTATACATCATTCTTATCTGGATTAGCTTCTTTATTCTCAAATCCAAAAGATGCAAATCAAATAATATCCCCAATAATATTTATTCAAGTTATTCCAATTATATTTATGCAATATATAATACTAAATCCAAATAGCTTAATAACTAAAATTTTGTCATATATTCCTTTTACAGCTCCACAAGTAATGGTGTGTAGAGTAGGATTAACTAATGTATCTTATTTTGAGATAATTTTATCAATTGTTGTTATGATAATCTCAATAATATTATCTTTCAAATTATCAATAAAACTCTTTGATATAGGAATTTTACTTTATGAGGAAAATCTGTCTATCAAAAAAATTATTAAAATTATTGTGAAAAGATGAGGAAGAAAGTTAATGTAAAAAAGATAGTAAATAAAGTTGTTGATGAAAGTGATTTAATACTATTTGTTTTAGATGCAAGAGACCCAGAACTAACAAGGAATAGAGAGTTAGAAAAAATTATTAAAGATAAAGGAAAAAAAATAATTTATGTTCTAAATAAAGCTGATTTAGTTCCAAAAGCAATATTGGAAAGATGGAAGAAAAATTTTGATGATGATGTTGTTTATATATCTGCTAAAAACAGATTAGGTACTAAAATTTTAAGAAATAAAATAAAAGAAAAGTTAAGAGGAAAAGGTAAAGTTGGAATTGTAGGATATCCAAATGTTGGTAAATCCTCAATAATAAATGCACTAACTGGAAAGAGAAAAGCTCTAACTGGATATTTAGCAGGATTAACCAAAGGAGAGCAGTGGATTAATTTAACAAAAAATATAAAACTTTTAGATACTCCTGGAGTTATAGAGATGAAAGATGAGGATGATTTAATAATTTCAGGAGCTTTAAGGTTAGAGAAAGCTGATTCATTAATATCTCCTGCTATTAAAATTTTAAAAAGAATTGATAAATTTGATAATACAATAATTAAAGATTATTACAATATTAATTATAATGAAGTTGATGAAGACATTTTAAAAAAGATAGCTGAGGTTAAAAAGTTTTATAAAGTTGGAGGAGAGTTAGATATAGAAAGAGCAGCTAAATCAGTTATTAAAGATTTCCAAGAAGGTAAGTTAAACTACTATAAAAACATTAAAATTAAAAAATTTGGACAAGATAGGGAAAAAGATATTTCATTTATAACAAAGCATTTAAAAGATTTCTTGTTTATTGATGATGCTAAAATGATTGTTGAGCATTTAAAAGAAAAAGATGATTTATATAAAAAAATAAAAAAACCAGTTGTTGGGTTAGATAAGATAGACGATAATATAATTCTTATATCTTTTGGAGAAAAAACAAAAGATGCTGGAAGAAAAAAAATAGAAAATTTAGCTAAAAATAAGAATATTGAACTTCATTCAATATATGGAGATAAAATTGGAAAGAATGTTATATTTGTTGGAGTAGGAAAACTCAAAGATAATGGGAAAGAATGAGAGGATTAGTAGTAGGAAGATTCCAACCATTTCACAAAGGACATTTAAATGTTATCCTTGATATCTCTAAAAGAGTAGATGAGTTAATAATTGTTGTAGGTAGTGCTGAAAAAAGTCATACATTAGAAAATCCCTTCACAGCTGGGGAAAGAATAGAGATGATTTATGAAACTCTAAAAAAATATGATTTAAATTATTTAATAATTCCAATAAAAGATATAGAATATAACTCTATTTGGGTTAGCTATTTAGAGTCATTATTACCAAAGTTTAATATTATCTATTCAGGAAATCCATTAGTTAGAGTTCTATTCAGAGAGAGAGGTTATAAAGTTGAAAAACCAATAATGTTTAATAGAAATGAATATTCTGGGAAGGAAATAAGAAGAAGAATGTTAAATGATGAAGATTGGGAAAGTTTAGTTCCAGGGGAAGTGGTAAAAATTATAAAGAGAGTTAATGGAGTTGAAAGATTAAAAGAATTGGCTAAAGATGATTATTAACCTTTTATTACCCCCATTGGTCTTAATCTTGCTACTTTTTTAGATATTCCAGCTTCTTCACAAGTATCTGCAACTAAATCAATATTCTTATATGCATCAGGAGCTTCTTCTGCTAAAACTGCCTTAGAATCACTTAAAACAACAATTCCTTCATCTTCTAATCTTCTTTTTATTTCTTTTCCTTTCCAAAGTTTTAAAGCTTTTGCTCTACTCAATTTTCTTCCAGCTCCATGTGCAGTAGAACCAAAAGTTTCTCTCATAGCTACCTCAGTTCCAACCATAACATAAGAAGCTGTTCCCATATCCCCAGGTAAGAGAACTGGCTGTCCTACATCTCTATATGGCTTTGGAATAGCTTCATGATTATAGAATGCTCTTGTAGCTCCTTTTCTATGAACTATAACCTTAACTTTTTTGTTATCTATTATATGCTCTTCTTTCTTAGCTATGTTGTGGGAAACATCATATAAAATATGCATCTCCATATCTTCTGCATATCTTTTAAATACTTCTTCAAAACTTTCTCTAACCCTGTGAGTTATCATCTGTCTATTTGCCCATGCAAAGTTTGCTGCACAACACATAGCTTTATAATAACTTTGTCCTTCCTCTGATTGGAATGGAGCACAGGCCAACTGTCTATCAGGAATTTTTATATTGTATTTTCTAACAGCTTTTTCTAATACTCTTAAATAATCTGTACAAACTTGATGCCCTAAACCTCTTGAACCTGTATGAACTAAGACAACAACCTGATTCTCCTCTAATCCAAACACCTTAGCCACTTCTTCATCATATATCTCTTGCACATACTGAACTTCTAAAAAGTGATTTCCACTACCTAAACTACCTAACTGAACTCTTCCCCTTTCTTTTGCTTTATCAGAAACATAAGAAGCATCTGCCTCAGTCATACATCCATTCTCTTCTAAAACCTCTAAATCTTCTTTCCATCCATAACCTTCTTTAACAGCCCATCTTGCCCCTTCTTCTAATACATCATCCATTACACTCTTGCTAAATTTAATAATTCCCTTACTACCTAAACCAGATGGAATATTTCTAAATAGAGTTTTAACTAATTTCATTATTTTTGGTTTAACTTCATCTTTTGTTAAATTTGTTTTTATTAACCTAACTCCACAGTTATGCACAACTATATTGTTTGCTATAAAGTTATGCTCTTTATTTATAATAGTTATATCATACAACTTTGAATTGTATGGAATTCTCTCTATTTCCTTTATTTTATCTAATACAAATCCTCCTCTAACCCCATATTTCTTTATAAAGTCTTCTAATGTTTCAAAATTATTTGCAAATATTTTATTTTGAGCTACTTTGGATAGATTTTTATCTATACTCTCCCAAATTAATATCTTTCTCCTTAGATATTCAGTAATTAGTAGGATTTCTTCATCTTTATAGTATGCATATCCAATTTTTGATAAGAAGTTGTGGAGTTCTTTATTGTTAGAAGGAATAGACAATCTATACATAACTTTTCCATCATACTCTTTAACTTTGTGGATTTTAGCATTAATCTTAAATTCTTTTAATATATTTGCTAATTCATTTAAATATTCTATTAGCTCATTTTCAATATCTTCTGTTTTAACTATTGTCAAATATATTGAACTTATAGTGTATTTGTTTATTAAGGTTGGCTTACTTCCCTCTGCCCCAAACAATCCAGCTAAATAATTAGCTTTTATCCACTTTGGAGCTTTTTTTATCCACTTAGGAACTTTTGGAATTTGATTTATTTTTTTACCAATTGGCATTCCAAGTTTATGCATAAATAATGCAAAAGATTTAGAAGTTATTTTTATATAATTTTTATAGATTTCTAAACATCTTAGTCCCAATTTTTCTAAGTCCTTCTTAATATTCTCTAAAATATCTTTTTTTCCATAAAATATAAGATATATATTTTCTCTATCTCCATTTTCTTTAATTATACTTCCATTTCCAAAAGCAAAACCCAACAATCTTGCAATAACTCCAATATTTTTATTGTTCATTTTTAGAGGTAATAGCCCTCTATCTTTTAGATATTTGATAATTTTTTTATTATAGCTATTAAAATCACTCTCATCCAATATTATTTCATCTATTGGCTCTTCATATTCTACACCCTCAAATGGATAAACTACTATTTTATCTCCTTCTTTTAACATCCCCATTGGAACATATCCATTTATTGTTAAAACTGGATGGTCTTTACTACCTTCTAAAACCCTACCAAATTCAGTTTTAATCCTAATTATTTCTTCATTTGCATATCTTTCAGATATTAATAAGATTTTTGAATTATCTTCTCCATTCTCTAAATTGTAAATTTTTAAATTATAATCTAATTTTTCTTTTAGTTTGTCTAATTTTATAAAGTAGTTATCTTCTGTTAATATCTTTGAGTTTGGAGTAAGGCAATTAATATCAAATCCTACTCCCCCAGGGCTTATAATCCCTTCTTTTTGGTCAAAAGCTGCTACTCCTCCAATACAGTTTGAAACTAAAAAACTATCTGCTATAAAGTTGTGGTCTTTATGGTTTATAGTGAAATCATAAACCTCATCTATATCTTTAACTTCTTCTATACTCTCAATCTCATCCCAAACTAATCCATCTCCAACTTTTCTTTCTTTAATAAAGTCCTCATAGCTCGGGAAGTTTAAAGGAATTCTAACATCTTTTATTTCTTTTCCATTTTTTAGCTTATTCCAAATATCCTTAACAAATCTCTTATCCTCTTTGTTTATATTTAGTAATCTTATAATTTCTGATGGTTTTTTACCTTCTTTAAATAGTTCTTTAACTTTTTCAGCTATGTGTTTTCTTCTATTTAGCTCCATCTCTTTGTATTTTAAAAATGCCACTGCATAGCATCCAAGTTTATGTCTTTCCCTGTTGTATTCATATCCAATCCTTGCCCACAAGTTTATTAAGTTCTTAGATGTGCCATTTATTTCTAATATATATCTAACTGTCTCAATTCCATCTTTTCTCTTATGTGTTGAGTTTCTTTTTGTAATTCTTGACTCTATGCCAAATTCATTTAATAATTTAGCGATGTTTTTTAAGAATTTTAATGCATCTTCTTCTATATCTAAACTTTTAGCCATCTCCAATGTTGGGAAAGTAAATAATGCTTTTCTATCCTTTCTTGGATATGGTTTTCTCAACTCTCCCCCAAAAAGTGATGCTAAAAATAATCTCTTCTGCCACAATTTACAGTTGAATATCCATTCTGGAAAGCTATATTTCTTCAATGTCTTGTTTCCAATTGGAACACCTAAGGAATATAATAAGATAACTAAACTTGATGCATTTACATAGAAACTATAACAATTTCTTGTTTCATAAACTTTTGAAGGAGTGTAACCAATCTTTCTAATATCTTTCCTAATATTTTCCAAATCTTCTAAATGTTTTGATGAAAAGTGTATAATTCCATCTTTTCTCTTTCCAATAAAGTTCATTGAGCCATCTCCAAAGATAAAGCCTATAATTTTTAACAAGTATGGAAGTTTTTTATGGTTGTATGTTAGTGGAATTATGCCCCTTTCTTTTAGTTTTCTTAAAATAGTTTCCTTTCTTTTTTCACTAAGATTTAATTCTTCCATACATCTAATTATATCATTCTCATCAACTATTGTTTCATCTATTGGCTCTTCATACTCTACTCCTTCAAATGGATAGACAGCTACATTATCTCCAACTTTTAAGTTTTTAAGTTCTATCATGCCTTTTGGTGTATAGAATGGATGGTCTTCTGTTGCTATTGTTTCATATCCAAGTTTTGTTCTAATTTTATAGATTTTACAGTATGGCTTTAATTTAAAGAACTTTTTAACATCACTACTCTCTAATCTCTTATCTTCTGTATTGAATACTTCAACTCTTTCATCTTTTAGCTTTTCATAGTCCTTTATTCTATAATAGAACCCATTTTCAGTTAAAACTTTTGCATTTGGATGAAGACAGAACCCATAACCATAATGGGCATCTGGCATAGCAATAGAGTATTTGTAAATTCCTGGTAGGCAGGCAACATTTGCAATCTGCTCTAAAACATCATCCTCCAACTCATCCAATAATATCTCATTCAAATATATCCTTCCAGGAACTCTCATACAATCTTTATAATCTTTTGGAAGTTCCCAGACAACATCTCTAACTCTTCTTAAAATTTCTTTTTTCATAAATTTCACCCATTACTAAATATTATACAAATCCTTTATTTTATCATAAGCTCTCTTAGATAATCTGTCTTTATCAACAGAATAAATTTCCATCTTTGGAATAATTACTCTAACAGCAGGAACTCCAAATTTTGTAAGATTTGCATAGATAATTTTATCAAATCCTTTACTATAAAGATGTTCTTTTATAAATTCTAAATCTTTTTTTATATTTTTAGAGGAATAATCTGGAATATCATCTAAATCAACAATTTTCTCAGATTCAAACCATTTTCTGTAAATTTTTTTAGCTCTTTCATAAGAAACATTTTTAAAAAATTTATATCTAAATTTAGCATCATTTCTTAAATTTTGTATTTGAGAAGCCCTACTTTGGGCTAATTCAGATAAAGCTCTTATTATTGCTATTTCTTTATTTAAGTGACATCCTGCTCCCATACACATTAATAAAGGATTTTTATCATCAGATATTGCTATAAATGTAGGAATGTCTAATGTTGCTATATATTTTATAGTTATTTTTACATTTGCTTTTTTAAATCTTTCTAATAAATCTAAAATTATCTCATTTTCAATTGAATCTAAATTTATCTCAATTGGAACTTTTTTAGATAAATCTGCTATGCTCCATGAATCTCTTTCAACAACTTCTAAGATTCCATGTAGTAAAGCTTCTTCCAATGAATTCCCTGCTGCTAATCCATTTGTATTTCCTCTAAAAAGCTTTTTGGAATTTGGATGAAAAACAGCATCTGCTGGAACATCAACATACTCATTATTTATAATATCATAAGTCCTAACCCACTCTTTGACATTTTTATCAGCATAAGGAGGAAGAATCAAATCATCCAAATTAATTGGATTATCAACATCCTTAACAACTAATTTTTTATCATACTCTGCAGATGCTCTTTCAATAGCTTCCATACAAGCAGAAACTTTAGCATCTATATCTCTATATCCCTTACCATAACTTAATAAAATTTCATTACCTTTTTTTCTTTTTGTGAAATATACAGGAATATTTACCTTATCTAAATCTACTTTTTCAATACTTATTAGATTAATCTTTTTTAAAGCTTCTTGAATGTCTCTAAAAGTTTCTTCTGATGATTTTTCTCTATACATAATAAATTCCTTATTTTATTTATTTAAAACAACTACTTTACCATCAACTACATCTATCTTAACTAATGTTTTTATTTTATAACCTGTTCTTTTCTCTACTATCACTTTACCATTCCCTCTTTCTATAACAACAACTATATCAACTATTTCAGCTCCAGCTCTCTCTAATGCTTGAATTAAAGCTATTAATGTTCCTCCTGTTGAGATTACATCATCAACAATAAAAACCTTATCTCCTTTATTTATCCCATTTAAATAGAGCTGTCCCTTACTATATCCTGTTTTTTGATAAACTGGAATTTCTCCAGGGAGTTTATACTCTCTTTTTCTAACAATAACATAAGGTTTATCAGTATAGAGAGATAGAGAAGTAGCTAATGGAATACCCATAGCCTCTGCTGTAACTATCTTATCTGCCTCTAAAATTTTACCTATTTTTATTATTCTTGTTGTTATTTCTCTCAATAAATCAGGCTCTACTATAGGAACTCCATCACTTATTGGATGTATGAAATAGTGATATTCCCCTCTTTTAACAATTGGACAGTTTTTTAAACTTTCTTCTAACTTCATTACTATCACTCCAAACATGCCTTTACTAATCCATCAAATAAAGGATGTGGTTTATTAGGACGTGATTTAAACTCAGGATGTGCTTGTGTAGCTATAAAAAACTTATGCTTTAATTCAATAAACTCTGCTAATCTTCCATCAGGAGATAGTCCAGATATAATTAATCCATTCTTTTCTAAGATTTCATGATACTTAGGATTTACTTCATATCTGTGTCTATGCCTCTCATAAACTTCTTTCTTTTTATATAGTTTATATGCCAAAGTTCCTTCTTTTAAAATAGCTTTATAAGCACCTAACCTCATTGTGCCTCCTTTATCTTTAATATTTTTCTGCTCTGGAAGTAAGTCAATAACTGGATGCTTTGTATTTGGATTAAATTCTGTTGAATTTGCATCCTCTAACTTGCATACATTTCTTGCATATTCAATAACTGCCAACTGCATACCCATACATATTCCTAAAAATGGAATATTTCTCTCTCTTGCAAATTTTATAGCATTTATCTTTCCTTCCACACCTCTCTCTCCAAAACCTCCAGGAACTAATATTCCATCTAATTTATTTTTCTCCAACTCTTTCTCTAAAATTTCTTCATAATTTTCAGTTTCTAACATTTCAGAATGTATCCAATTTATATTTACTTTTGTATCATTTTTTGCTCCTGCATGGACAAGAGCTTCAATAATACTTAAATAGGCATCTTTTAACTCAACATATTTCCCAACTATTGCTATTGTTACTTCGTTCATTGGATTTATAACTCTATCTACAAAAGCTCTCCAATCTTTTAAATCTGGATTTCTATTAGGAAGATTTAACTTTTTAGTTATTAAACTTCCTAAACCTTCCTTTTCCAAATTAAGTGGAACTTCATAAATAGTTCTTGCATCTCTTGCTTCTATGACAGCCTCTTTCTCAACATCACAGAATAAAGAGAGTTTTTCTTTAATTTTATCATTTATTGGAATTTCTGTTCTACATACTAAAATATCTGGCTGAATTCCAATACTTCTAAGTTCCTTAACACTATGTTGAGTTGGTTTTGTTTTAACTTCTCCAGCAGCTTTTATATAGGGAAGGAGAGAAACATGAATATACAATGTATTTTCTTTTCCTAAATCTTTTTTCATTTGTCTTATTGCCTCTAAAAAAGGCAAACTTTCTATATCTCCAACAGTTCCCCCTATTTCTACAATAGTAACATCATAACCTTTGGCTAATCTCATTATCCATTCTTTTATTTCATTTGTTACATGTGGAATAACTTGAACAGTCTTTCCCAAATATTCTCCTTTTCTCTCTTTTGTTAAAACATTCCAATATATTTTCCCTGTTGTTATGTTGTTATCTTTTGTTAAATTCTCATCAATAAATCTCTCATAATGACCTAAATCTAAATCTGTTTCTCCTCCATCCTCAGTAACAAAAACCTCTCCATGTTCATAAGGTGACATTGTTCCAGCATCAATCTGTAAGTAGGGGTCTATCTTAATCATATTTACTTTAAATCCTCTTGATTTTAATAGTCTTCCTATAGAAGCAGCTGTTATTCCTTTCCCTAAGGATGAAATAACTCCCCCAGTTATAAAAATAATTTTCAACTTTTCACCATTACAAAAAATTTTAATATTCTTCAACAAAAGAGTAAATAATATCAATGTTCTTTTTTAGTATTTTTTCAGCTTCTTCTTTGATATTTTCATCTAAGCAACTAATAGTTAAAGCTGGTTTTGAAATTTCTTCTAAGAATTTTGTTACATTTTTCTCTTTAAACAGAATTTCTTCATAATATCTTAAATTTGGAATTACATATAAAACTCCATCTAATGCATTGACTTCTCTTGAAGCATCTACTATTGTATCAATAGTTAAAGTCATAGTTCCAGAAGTTTTTGACACTTTTGCTTTTCTATATGTTTTTAATATTCCTACGTCACAATCTATGGATAATTGTAGAATTTTATTATATGTTTTATCAACTTTGTATATCTCTTCATCAAAAACTCCTTTAGGGTCTTCAATAACCACTTTTATAGGCCTAAATTTAGACAAAAATTCTGGGTCTAAACCACCAATTCCAGTTAAATCTATAACTAAATCAGGATTAATTTCATTCTTTAAAAATTTAAGCTTAAAATCCTTTAAATGTAAAAATTTTATATTGTCATTGTATGTTATAAATCTTTCTAAAAATTCATGTATATCTACAACATATACAATTTTTGAAGTTTCAGATAATTTTTGAGCTACATAATTTCCCCATAAATAAACTCCAAAAATAACAACTTCATTAAATGATTCTCCTTTTAAAAATTTTCTAATTGCATTGTATTTTTTTTTAGCTATTTCATTTATTATATCAATAACTTTTGTATCAGTCTCAACAGTTTTAACTGTTTCAGTTATCATATCTCAACACCCACTCTTCTTAAAGCATCTAAAATCTCATCTTTTATTTTCTCTTCAATTGGTTTTTTATGGATATGTGAAGGAGGTGAAATACTTGCAGTTAATATCCTTCCTTTACTATCTGCTATTATAAACAAAGCTCCTGAGCCAGGAGCTCCTAACCTTCCTCTTCCAATAAAAATATCTCCATCCTCAGTATCAATAGCTAAATAAATTTTTGTGAGAGCTGGAATCCTTGTTAAATCAGCTACATCAGTGGGAATATCTATCATTTTTATTTCAGCATTACAAACCTTCTCTAATATACTTTTTATTATATTAAATTTTTTTGTGTTGTTGGTTGCAACAACAATTTTTTTAGCTGACAATATTTTATTTTTTATATATTCTGTCTCTTCAATTTTATCTCCTTTTCTCTCCTTATTTATAGATTCTAAATAAGCTTTTTTTACTATCTCTTCCATAAATAACCCTTAATTATTTTCAATTATTGGCTTGAAACCAACATCTCCCCAACTATCTGATTTGTTAGTGTATAAACCAATTATTGAATAAGAGCCATTATTTACTTCAACATATAAGTTAGGGTCTCCATAATATATAGTTCCATTAAATGTTTTTGGTTTTAATTCTTTATAAGTTGGATTTGTATATTCATTTTCAACTTCTGTAGTAATGTTATTTACATCTTTTACAAATATCCAGTCAATTGATACTTTTGCCGTATAATTTGATAGAGTATTAATTGATATTGGATAACTGTCTGTTACATTAGTAGTTGTTCTAAATTCATGTAGGATATTATTGTCATTATTTTTAATTAGAAATTGAATTATATTATTATATCTTACAACATCATAAATATAAAATTCATTTAAATATAAATATCCATTATTTACCCAATTATCTCCCCAATAAGAAGTATCATTTCTCATATATAGCCATCTATTACTAGCATCCCATTTATAGCAATCCCACCCTACTCCTATATAATCACTAAGAGGTTTAAAAAATCCAACAGATTGAGCATGAATTGGGGTAAAATTCCCCCTAAATACTAATTCATATCCAGTAGAAAAATTATTTTTTGAATATACACTTGAACCAAGACCTTCGACAGTTAATATAGAATTGTTTATTTTATAATTACCGACAACATACCATTTGTTTAAATCTAAATCATTAAAATCATCAAATAAAATAAATGTTTCATAAGGATTTTGTTTATCTATAGTAGTTGTTGAATTATATAAAAGATATATCTCATTTCCATTGAACAATTGGTTTTTATTTGCCTTTACCCATATTAGTGAGACTTCATTATTTCCATATCTCCAAACTTGGACCCAGTAAGGTAGTAGGACATTATTAGCCCCTATAATCCTTATCTCTCTTGGAGATGAAGAGTTATACATATGGCTATAATTGAAATTTGAACTATTAAGAATTATACAAAAAGTATGATTTTTATTGTTATTTGGGAAGTTGTTAATGGTTATTACTCTATAATATTCCCAAGTATAGTAGAAGTTATTTAAGTATAAGTATGGGTCTGGAACTCTTGATAATTTTATATTTTTATTAATACTTACAGTAAAATCTTTGGAGATTATAACATTATTGAGGTTTTCTATAGGATACTCAAAGTTAGCTGTTAGTTTAACATTAACATATAAAGGATTATCAGTAGGTAAAATAGTGACATTTATATAATTAATTTTTATATTGTAATCTTTTGATAACTGGGTTAAAGATTTGTTTGTTTCATTTTTTATTAAACTTTCAATATAATTAACAGCTTCATCAGAATTATTAAAAAATTTTCTTTCATCCATTATCTTATAACTTGTATTGATAAATGCATCTAAAACTATCTTATCTATATCTCTCTTTAAGCTACTCTCTATATTGTCCATAACTAAAAAGTATTTTTTTAGCTTAATTTCATCTTGAACATTTTCAGTTTTATACTCTATCCCTTTAAAAAGAATAATGGTCGTTACAAATAATAGAAGGATTAGAATAACTGCATTCTGAGAGAAGTACATAAAACAATATCACCTATTCTTTATATATTTAACAATATAATCCTTCTTTTTTATAGCTTCATCTGCTGCTTTTTTTACCTTTTCTTTCATTTCTTCAAAATTGTCTGGTTTATTTTCTCCAACAACTTTTTTAACAGGTGTATATGCAGATTCTCTAAATTTAGGTGTTAAAGGAATTTTTTTATTTCCATCTATTAGATAACTCTTATCTCCTTTCTCAACATATCCTACTTCCTCAACCTTTATAACCTTTTTTATCTCATCTGCTGTCTTTTCATCACATATAATCATTAATGAACCTGTTGAAATACCAAGGGGGTCGATATTAAGCTCTTCCAACATTTTAAGAACTTTTTTGTTAATAGTATTATATACTTTCTCTTTATCAAAAACTAATGAGACCTTAGCAGTTTTAGAAATCTCAAAGGCATCTCCTCTTAATCCTCCATTAGTTATATCTGTTAATGTATTAATTTTATTTATTAGATTATTTTCTATTAACCTTTGGCAATCTAAAATAAAATCAACATTTAATGTTTCTTTTATAACATCAAAATAGCCATAATATATAGCTGTTGTTGTTATTGTTCCTCCTCCACTCCCTTCTGTCATTAAAATTATATCTCCTTCTTTTGCATTTCTTCTTGCTGTTGGTTTTCCTTCTTTTATTATACCTATTGCTCCAACAGCTGAAACCATTCTATCTCCAATAACCATATCTCCTCCAATCCTTAAAGTGCTTCCCCCTATTAGTGGAATTTTAGTTAATTCTGAAACAGCACAAATTCCAGCAGTAAAGTCAAATATTTTACCAACATCTCCATCATCAGCTAAATGTATATCACTTATTAAAGCTACTCCCTCAGCTCCCATGACATAAATATCTCTTAGAGCTGCTTTACTAACATGAAAACCTGCTAAAAAAGGAAAATCACTTAACCTTGAATGTGTTCCATCTATTGCAGAAACTATATATTTAGGATTATCTACTTTAACCACTCCTGCATCATCCTGCTCATCAGCTGAAACCTCAGCTTTCAACTTTGTACTTTTAATTATTCTTGCGATTTCCTTATGGACAAAAAAATCTCCTTCTCCTCTACTTCCAACTCCAAACATTCCCATTGTCACTCCAGAAGATGGATACTCCAAAAGATATTTTATTTCTTTATCATCTATCTCTCTAAATTTTTCAGAAATCTTAACCTCCTCTAAAATAGCTTTTATAAACTTTTTAGCAAATTCTTCATCAACTTCTTTGAACTCTAAGACTCTTTTAAAACCATCTTCTATAATCTTACTCTCTGGAATATTTTTTCTTAAGCATCTCCTAACATAGCCCTCTAAATCCATAAAAATCAACCTTTAAATATGTTTATACATTCTAATCCATTCTTTAATTTTTATATCTTTCTTAAATCCTAATGATTCATAAAATTTTATAGCATTAAAGTTTTCTTCACCAACCCATAACTCAACTATATCCCTTCCTCTCTTTTTAGCATATTCAATAGCTTTATCTATTAAAATTTTACCAAAACCTTTTTTTCTAAAATCTGGATGAATAAATATCTCATGAATTTCTGCTACTTTTTTATTCTCTACCTTGCTAACCCAATTACAATCAACAGCTAAAAAACCCACAATTCTATTTTTATATTCTAAAACAAAAAATCCTTCTTTATCTCTCTTTAATAACCAATTAAAGTACCACTTTGCCCACTTTTTAGTTTTATAGTAGTATTTGTCAAAACCTTCATAAGCTTTAAAGTATAACTCTAAAAAATATTTTAAATCATTCTCATCAACATTTCTAATTTTAATATCCTTTGTTATTTCAAAAATTTTTTTAGCTACTTCATAACATCTAAAAAAGTCATCTAATGTATTTTTTAATGAAGAAAGTTTTTTAACTTTAACATAAAAAGAACTATCTTTAATATATGCAAAATCAGTATTATCTACTTCTAAACATTTTAAAATTTTTTTATCTTCTTTTAAATTTAAAATAAATTCAATATTCATAAAAATCAATTTATCTAATTTTATAAATATAATCTTCTAAAATAAAAAATGATGCGCCGGCCGGGATTTGAACCCGGGTCGCTGGCTTGGAAGGCCAGAGTGATACCAGGCTACACCACCGGCGCTCTTTCAAAATGGTGCGGCCTCCGGGATTTGAACCCGGGGTCCGGGCGTGGCAGGCCCGTGTGTTACCAGGCTACACCAAGGCCGCACCGAACACTCAATATAATTAGAGAAAGAGGTATATAAACTTTTCTGTTGTGAATTATTATGACACAAAATTACACAAAACCGAAAAATTTATATAGAACTACTACAACATATATATACCGAAGTAAGAGACAAAAAGTAAGAAAGGTGATAGGGAATGGCAATGGCAGGAGCACCAATTGTAGTATTACCACAAAACGTTAAAAGATACGTTGGAAGAGATGCTCAAAGAATGAACATATTAGCAGGAAGAATAATTGCTGAAACAGTTAGAACAACCTTAGGTCCAAAAGGAATGGACAAAATGTTAGTTGATGAATTAGGAGACATTATAGTTACAAATGATGGGGTTACAATATTAAAAGAAATGAGTGTTGAACACCCAGCTGCTAAAATGTTAATAGAAGTTGCTAAAACCCAAGAAAAAGAAGTTGGAGATGGAACTACAACAGCAGTTGTTATTGCAGGAGAATTATTGAAAAAAGCTGAAGAATTATTAGACCAAAACATACACCCAACAGTTATAATAAATGGATATGAATTAGCAAGAGCTAAAGCAATTGAAGAAGTCAAAAATATAGCAAAAGATGTCAAGCCAGATGACAAAGAAATGTTAAAGAAAATTGCAATGACCTCAATAACAGGAAAAGGAGCTGAAAAAGCAAGAGGACACTTAGCTGATATTGTTGTTGAAGCTGTTACCTCTGTTGTTGATGAAGAAACTGGAAAAGTTGATAAAGACTTAATAAAAGTTGAAAAAAAAGAAGGAGCTCCAATTGAAGAAACAACCTTAATCAGAGGAGTTGTTATAGACAAAGAAAGAGTCCATCCAGAAATGCCTAAAAAAGTTGAAAATGCAAAAATTGCATTATTAAACTGCCCAATTGAAGTTAAAGAAACAGAAACAGATGCAGAAATAAGAATTACAGACCCAGCTAAATTAATGGAGTTCATTGAACAAGAAGAAAAAATGATTAAAGACATGGTTGAAAAAATAGCAGCTACAGGAGCTAATGTTGTCTTCTGTCAAAAAGGAATTGATGACTTAGCACAATACTACTTAGCTAAAAAAGGAATCTTAGCTGTTAGAAGAGTCAAAAAATCAGATATGGAAAAATTAGCTAAAGCAACAGGTGCAAGAATTGTTACAAAAGTTGATGACTTAACAGCTGAAGATTTAGGAGAAGCTGGATTAGTTGAAGAGAGAAAAGTTGCTGGAGATGCAATGATATTTGTTGAAGAATGCAAACATCCAAAAGCAGTAACAATATTAGTAAGAGGTTCAACTGAACATGTTGTTGAAGAAGTTGCAAGAGCTATAGATGATGCAATTGGAGTAGTTAAATGTGCATTAGAAGAAGGAAAAGTAGTTGCTGGTGGAGGAGCTACTGAAGTAGAATTAGCTAAAAGATTAAGAAAATATGCTGAAACAGTTGCTGGAAAAGAACAATTAGCAGTTAAAGCATTTGCAGATGCATTAGAAGTAATTCCAAGAACATTAGCTGAAAACTCAGGATTAGACCCAATTGACATGTTAGTTAAATTAAGAGCTAAACATGAAGAAGAAAATGGAGAAAACTATGGATTAGATGTCTTTGAAGGAGAAGTTGTAGATATGTTAGAGAGAGGAGTAGTTGAACCATTAAAAGTCAAAACACATGCAATTGACTCTGCAACAGAAGCATCTGTAATGTTGTTAAGAATTGATGATGTTATAGCAGCTGAGAAATCAAGTAAAGGAGAAGACAAAGGAGGAGACATGGGAGATATGGGAGGAGATGAATTCTAACTCCTCCCAATAACTTTTTTATTAAAGCATATATCCACTTAATTAAATATTTGGATAATCATTATATAATAAATTTTTATTATTTATTGATTTGACTTTATAGATAATAACTTATCCAAAACTATTTTTAAATCTGTTTTCTTTGTTATATCATTCTCTTTTTCTAACAACTCTCTAATTTTTTTTTCTAAATCATCAAAGTCATTAGCTGATAAAATTAACTCTTTAATATATTCAATATTAGATACATAAGGTAACACTTCATATAAAAATAATTCAAGTTCTCTTTTTTGGTTCATATCTATCCCTTATAGCAAGTTCTCTAACAATTTTTGTTATATCTCTCTCCAACTTATCAATTCTTGCATACAACTTATAAACTAAATAAAACAATAGTGCTAATGATAAATATGTTATTGCATCAACTCCTCTACCAACTCCTAAAAACTCTGCTATATATCCTGTAAGTTGAGGATATATTAAAAATACAACTGCCAAAATCCAAATAAATCCCCACAATATTCCTTCAAATAAAGATATTTGTCTATTTTTTGTTTTTAGATAAATACTATAAAGGACTATAATTGAAATCAGTATTCCTAAAATTTGAATAACTGTCATCATTTTTTCACAGCTTTAATTATTGTAATAGGATTTTTAGCTAAGAACATATGTCCAGAGCTTATTTTTTTTGAATAAGATATAGAAGCATTAACAGCAGAGACATTGTAGTTATTCTCCTCTAAAAAATTTAGAATTTTTAAAGCACTCTCTAACAATATTGTATTAGCAACAATAATCTCAATTTTTTTGTTAGTTAAAATTTTTAAAATTTTATCAATATTTTTTGTTCCACCTATAAATGCCTTATTGAAGTTTAAAGTATTTAAAACATCTTCTGCATTTCCATAAATAACTTCACAGTTGTTAATATTAAATTTTTCTAAATTTTTTTTAGTTAGATTTATAGCTTTTAAGTTGTTATCTATTGCATATACATATTTACATCTTTTTGCAATATCAACAGTCATTCCTCCACTACCACATCCAATATCTACAACAACATCATTTTTATCTAACTCTAATTTATATACACTTATTGCTCTAATTTCTTCTTTTGTTATAGGAATGTCTTTTTCTCTAAAAAATTGTGAATCATCCATTTTACCATCTTTAAATAGTTAAGTATATATAATTAATTATTTAATATTATATTATAATTAAAAATTATTATGTACTACATTAAAGGTGGTTTTATATGGTTTCGTTTGATAAAGACAAGATGTTAAATCCATCCATTATTGGTGGAATTGTTGGTGGTGTTTTAGGTGTTTTTTGTTGTTTAAGTTTGGTTATTGGTGGAGTAGTAGCAGCTTATCAGTATATAAAAAATGGAGGAATATTAGATTATGAAAATTGTGGGTTAGTTGGAGCTATAGCTGGAGTAATTGGTGGAGTTATTGGAAGTATATTAAACTATATCTTTATTGTTATACTAAATCTTGGCAGTTTGGGAATATTCCATGGAGCTGTTTTAGGAGGAATGTTTATATTCTCATTAATATTCTCTATAATCTTTGGAGCTATCTTAGGGGCTATTGGTGGAGTATTGTATGCCTTTATTAAGTCAAGATAATCTACATAAGTCATATATTATTTTTTTAGTATTCTATCTTTTATTTTATATTGGAATATTTTTAGCTCCTTTTATGATGAATATTAACCCAGATATTGGATTGTTGATATATGCAATATACAAACCAATATGCCATCAACTCCCTGAAAGAAGTTTTTTTATATTTGGACATAAAATGGCTGTATGTGCAAGATGTTTTGGTATATATACAGGAGTACTATTTTCTTCAATAGTTTATCCTATTGTTAAGAGGTTAGATGATTTCAATATTCCTGATAAAAAGTATCTTATTCTCTCTTTACTACCTATGGCAATAGATGGAGGAACTCAACTAATTGGTCTAAGAGAAAGCTTTAATATTTTAAGATTTATAACTGGGTTTTTAGCAGGCTCAGTTGTAGTATTTTATATATATCCAATTTTTTTAAAGATATTAAATAAAAAAATAATGAGGAAATAGCATGATTTTAGTTACTGGTGGTGCTGGATTTATTGGGAGTCATATAGTTGATTTATTAGTTGAAGAAGGTTATGATGTTGTTATTATAGATAATCTAAAAACAGGAAATAAAAATAACATAAACCCAAAGGCAGAATTTGTAAATGTAGATATAAGAGATAAAAATTTAGACAAAAAAATTAATTTTAAAGATATTGATACAATTATTCATCAAGCTGCTCAAATAAATGTAAGGAACTCAGTTGAAAATCCTATTTATGATGGGGATGTAAATATTTTGGGTACTTTAAATTTGTTAGAGAATATGAGAAAGTATGATATAGATAAAATAATTTATTCTTCTTCAGTTGCAATTTATGGAGACATTAAATATCTTCCAGTTGATGAAAATCATCCTATAAATCCACTATCTCCTTATGGATTAAGCAAGTATGTTGGTGAAGAGTATATTAAATTATATAATAGATTATATGGAATTGAATATGCTATTTTAAGATACTCTAATGTATATGGGAAAAGGCAAGACCCAAAAGGAGAGGCAGGAGTTATATCTATCTTTATTGAAAAAATGTTAAAAAATGAGAGTCCTACAATCTTTGGAGATGGAAACCAAACAAGGGATTTTGTTTATGTGAAAGATGTTGCAAGAGCAAATTTATTAGCATTAGATTGGAAAAATGAAACTGTCAATATAGGAACTGGAAAAGAGACATCAATAAATGAGTTATTTAAAATTATTGCTAATGAATTAAATTTTAAAAAAAGTCCTATCTATGATAAACCAAGAGAAGGAGAAGTTTATAGAATATATTTAAATATTGAAAAAGCTAAAAAATTGAACTGGGAGCCAGAAACTACACTAAATGAAGGGATTAAAAAAGTCATAGATTGGTTTAAATGCAAATATTTAAAATAATGGATTATAGAAAAGTTTATATACAAGTTATACATATTTTATAGGATGCATTTCCATAATAAATATTTAATGAAATAATGTTCATAATATATCTACTATTTTTGCTCTTTTTATAACTATTTTGTTGAGGGATGATATTGAAAGTTACAGAACATATCTTAGTTCCTAAACATGAAATAGTTCCAAAAGAAGAAGTAGAAGAGATTTTAAAGAAGTTTAATATTAAACTACAACAACTACCTAAGATATTTGAAGATGACCCTGTAATAAAGGAAATTGGGGCTAAGGAAGGAGATGTTATTAGAATTATAAGAAAAAGTCCAACTGCTGGAGAGTTTGTAGCTTATAGATTAGTTATAAAAAGAATTATCTAAAAATTTTGGTGGATATCCATGAAAAGTTTAGTTAAAAGCTATTTTGATAACCATAAATTGAATGAGCACCAAATAGAGTCATATAATGATTTTATTGAGAATAGATTACAAAAAATAATTAATGAATTTGGATATATAGATACTGATATAAAGAACTATAAGATTAAATTAGGTAAAATTAGGGTTGGACAGCCAATAATTAAAGAAGCTGATGGTTCAGTTAGAAAAATAACTCCTATGGAGGCAAGAATTAGAGATTTAACATATTCAGCTCCAATATATTTAGAATTAATTGGAATTGAAGAAGAGAACGGAGAAGAGAAAGTTATTGAGACAATTGAGGTTTATATTGGGGAGCTACCTGTTATGTTAGGTTCTAAAATTTGCATACTACATGGAAAATCTGAAGAGGAGTTAATAGAATTAGGAGAAGACCCAAAAGACCCATTTGGCTATTTTATAATAAATGGAACTGAAAGAGTTCTAATAACTCAGGAAGATTTAATACCAAATAGAATAATTTGTGAATTTACAGAAAAGAATAATAAAGAAATTGCATTATCAAAAGTATTCTCTGTTAGACATGGATTTAGAGCTTTATGTACTGTTGAAAGACATCCAGATGGATTGTTGTATGTAACTGGTCCAGGATTATCTGGAAATGTCCCATTGGTTGTAGTAATGAGAGCACTTGGAGCTGAAACAGATAAAGATATTATTGAAGCTGTAAATGACCCAAGATTTGCAGTTGAAATATTATTAAATATCCAAGAGATTAGAGAAGAGTTTGGAGTAAATACTCAAGAAGATGCATTAGAATATATTGGTAAAAGAATAGCTCCAAATCAATCAAAAGAATACAGAATAAGAAAAGCTAAGAGTGTATTAATGAATAACTTCTTACCTCACTTAGGTGTTAGAGAAGAAGATTTTATTAAGAAAATTAAGTTCCTTGGAATAATGACAAGAAACACATTAGAGTTGTATTTTGGATATAGAGGGGAAGATGACAAAGACCATTATGCATTTAAGAGAGCTAAATTAGCAGGAGATTTATTAGAGGAGTTATTTAGAAGTGCATTTTCCCAATTAACTAAGGATATAAAATATCAGCTAAGTAAGCAAACACTAAGAAATAAAAAACCATCTATAAAAGCAGCTGTAAGAAGTGACATAATAACTGATAGAATTAAGCATGCAATGGCTACTGGAACATGGGTAACTGGAAAGACTGGAGTTAGTCAGTTGTTAGATAGAACAAGTTATTTGGCTACAAACTCTCAATTAAGAAGAATTGTCTCACCACTTTCAAGAAGTCAGCCACACTTTGAAGCAAGAGAACTACATGGAACTCACTGGGGAAAAATATGTCCATCTGAAACTCCAGAAGGACAAAATTGTGGATTAGTTAAGAACTTTGCACTGATGGCTAAAATCACAAGAGATGAAGATGATAATGTTGTTATAGAATTCTTAAAGAAATTTGGAATTAAAGAATTTAATATTTAAATTAAATATTTAAAGGGATTATTATGGAAGTTAATATCTATGTAAATGGTAAATTAGTAGGTACAACAGATAAGCCAGAAGAATTGGTTAAAGAGGTTAGAGAAAAAAGAAGAAAAGGGGAACTACCTAAATATACAACTGTTGTCTATTATGAAGATAGTAAAGATATCCATATTAATACTGATGCAGGAAGGATAGTTAGACCTTTAATTGTTGTAGAGAATGGGAAACCAAAATTAACAGAGGAGCATATTGAAAAATTAAAGAAAAGAGAAATTACATTTGATGATTTAGTTAAAGAAGGAGTTATAGAATATTTAGATGCAGAAGAGGAGGAAAATGCATTTATTGCTGTCTCCCCAGAAGAAGTAACTGAGAAACACACCCATCTTGAATTAGACCCATTAACTATTTTAGGTATTGGAGCTGGAATAGCTCCTTATCCAGAGCATAACGCTGCTCCAAGAATTACAATGGCTGCTGCAATGGGAAAACAGTCCTTAGGATTTCCAATGAGTAATATAAAATGGAGAGTAGATACAAGAGGACATTATCTTCACTATCCACAAATTCCAATAGTCAAAACTTTACACCAAGATATATTAGGATTTGATGAAAGACCAGCAGGACAGAACTTTGTTGTTGCTATTATGAGCTATGAAGGATTCAACATGGAGGATGCAATTGTCTTTAACAAATCTGCAATTGATAGAGGATTGGCAAGAAGTACCTTTTTTAGGACTTATGATGCATGTGAAAGAAGATATTTAGGAGGACAAATGGATAAGATAGAGATTCCAGATAAAGGAGTTAGAGGTTATAGAAAAGAAGAGGATTATAAAAATTTAGAAGAGGATGGAATAGCTGCTGTTGAAAGTAAAGTTAAAGGAGGAGATGTAATAATTGGAAAAACATCCCCACCAAGATTCTTAGAAGAGTTTGAAATGACTATGCAAGTAAAACCACAAAGGAGAGATTCCTCAGTAGTTGTTAGACATGGAGAAGGAGGATATATTGATAAAGTATATTTAACTGAAACAAAAGAAGGAAATAAGTTAGTTAAAGTTAAGGTTAGAGATTTAAGAGTTCCTGAATTGGGGGACAAGTTTGCATCAAGACATGGACAGAAGGGAGTTATTGGATTATTAGTTAATCAGGAAGATATGCCATTTACTGAAAGTGGAATTATCCCAGATATTATAATTAATCCTCATGGTATTCCATCAAGGATGACTGTTGGGCAATTATTAGAGATGCTTGGAGGTAAAGTGGGAGCTTTAGAAGGTAGAAGAATAGATGGAACTATATTCAGTGGGGAAGAGGAATATACATTAAGAGAAGCATTAGAAAAATTAGGATTTAAGCATACTGGAAGGGAAACACTATATGATGGAAAAACTGGGAAAAAGTATGAAGTTGATATTTACATGGGAGTTATCTACTATCAAAAACTCCACCATATGGTAGCTGGAAAGATACATGCAAGAAGTAGAGGACCAATACAACTATTAACAAGACAACCAACAGAGGGAAGAGCAAGAGAAGGAGGTTTAAGATTTGGAGAAATGGAGAGAGATGTCTTAATAGGACATGGAGCAGCAATGCTATTAAAAGAGAGGTTAATGGATGAGTCAGACCCATATGATATCTGTGTCTGTGAGCAATGTGGAGACTTTGCTATCTTAGATTACAGAAGAGGATTAAAATACTGTCCAATTTGCAATGAAGTGGAAGATTTATTTACATCTGAAAAGATTCCTTTCATTAGAATTCCTTATGCTTTCAAGTTGTTATTGGATGAATTAAAGAGTATGTGCATCTTACCAAGATTAAGAGTTGGAGATAAAGTAGAATTAAAAGATTTTAAAGAAGAAGGTGAAAATGAATGATTCTTGAAAATTTAAAAAAATATGCAGTCAATAAAGAACTAAAAGAGATTACCTTTGGACTGTTATCTCCAGAGTATATTAGAAAAATGTCAGTAGCAAAAATTGTAACAGCAGACACTTATGATGAAGATGGTTATCCTATTGAAGGAGGTTTAATGGATTTAAGGTTAGGAGTTATAGACCCTGGATTAGTTTGTAAGACATGTGGAGGAAGAGTTGGAGAATGTCCTGGACATTTTGGACATATTGAATTAGCTAAGCCAGTTATTCATGTTGGATATGCAAAAACTATTTACAAAATTTTAAAAGCTGTATGTCCATACTGTGGAAGAGTAACACTTCCAGAAACAAAGAGAAAAGAGTTCTTAGAAAAGATGGAGTTATTAGAGACAGAAGGAGGTAACAAGTGGGAAATTTGTGAAGAAATATTTAAAGAAGCTGCAAAAATTGCAATTTGTCCATACTGTGGAGAGGTAAAGTTTGATGTAAAATTTGAGAGACCATATACATACTATAAAATTGAGGAAAATGAACAAAAGAAATTAACTCCTGAGGATGTAAGAGAAATTTTAGAAAAAATTCCTGATGAAGATTGTCCTTTAATTGGGATTAATCCAAAAACAACACGTCCAGAGTGGATGGTTTTAACAGTTCTTCCTGTTCCTCCTGTAACTATGAGACCCTCTATTATCTTAGAAACAGGAGAAAGAAGTGAAGATGATTTAACACACAAATTAGTAGATATTATAAGAACTAACAATAAAGTAGAGATGTGTATTGAGACAGGTTCTCCAAATGTAATTTTAGATGACCAGTGGGACCTCTTACAGTATCATGTTGCTACATACTTTGATAATGAACTATCAGGAATGCCACCAGCTAAACATAGAAGTGGAAGACCTCTAAAAACTTTGGCACAAAGATTAAAAGGTAAAGAGGGAAGATTTAGATATAACTTAGCTGGAAAAAGAGTTAATTTCTCTGCAAGAACTGTTATATCCCCAGACCCATGTTTAAGTATAAATGAAGTTGGAGTTCCAGAGGAGATAGCCAAAGAATTAACTGTTCCAGAAAAAGTAACAAAATACAATATAGAAAAAATTAGACAACTAATATTAAATGGCCCTCATAAACATCCAGGTGCAAACTATATAATTGTTAAAAAGAGAGGTAGAGATGGCTCATACAGTGAATATAAGATTAAATTAGAAAATGAAAATATAAGAAAATACTGGGCAGAGAATATAAAAGAGGGGGATATAGTAGAGAGACATTTAATGGATGGAGATATAGTATTATACAATAGACAGCCATCATTACACAGAATGTCTATAATGGGTCATAGAGTTAGAGTTCTGCCATATAGAACATTTAGGCATAATTTATGTGTTTGCCCACCCTACAACGCGGACTTTGACGGAGATGAAATGAATTTACACGTTCCACAAACAGAGGAAGCAAGAGCAGAAGCAGAATCTTTAATGTTAGTTGAAAAACACATTCTTTCTCCAAGATATGGAGGTCCAATAATTGGGGCAATTCATGACCACATTTCAGGAGCATATATACTAACATCAAAATACTTCACAAAGGATGAAGCAACCTTAATTTTAAGAGCTGGAAATATCAAAGATGAATTAGAAGAACCAGATAAAGTAGAGAATGGAGTTGAACTATATTCTGGAAAAAGATTATTTAGCAAAGCACTACCAAAAGGACTAAATATAAGATTTAAGGCAAGAATTTGTAGAAAATGTAAAGAATGTAAGAAAGAAGAATGTGAATATGATGCCTATGTTGTCATTAAAGATGGTGAGTTAATAAAAGGAGTTATTGATAAGAGTGGTTATGGAGCAGAGTCAGGGATATTACTACATGCTATTGTTAAAGAATTTGGATATGAAGCAGGAAGAAGGTTTTTAGATTCTGTAACTAAGATGGTTATAAGAACTTTAATGTTAAGAGGATTCTCTACTGGTATAGATGATGAAGACGTACCTAAAGAGGCATTAGAGGAGATAGAGAAAGTTTTAGATGAAGCTGAGAAAAAAGTAGAAGAAATTATTGAGAAATACAAAAGAGGGGAATTAGAACTTCTCCCAGGACAGGACTTAGAGCAATCAAGAGAGACATATATTAAAAACATTTTAAGAGAAGCAAGGGATAAAGCAGGGGAGATAGCAGAGAGATATTTAGGAATGGATAACCAAGCTGTTATTATGGCAAGAACTGGGGCAAGAGGTAACATATTAAACTTAACACAAATGGCTGCATGTGTTGGACAGCAATCTGTTAGAGGAGAAAGAATATTTAGAGGTTATAGAGATAGAGTTTTACCACACTTTGAAAAAGGTGATTTAGGAGCAAGAGCTCATGGATTTGTTAGAAGTAGTTATAAAAAAGGATTATCTCCAACAGAATTCTTCTTCCATGCTATTGGAGGTAGAGAAGGATTAGTTGACCAAGCAGTTAGAACTGCTCAATCTGGATATATGCAAAGAAGATTAATTAATGCACTTCAAGATTTAAAGACAGAGTTTGATGGAACTGTTAGAGATTCAAGAGGAGTTATGATTCAATTTAAATATGGAGAAGATGGAGTAGACCCAATGCTCACAGATAGAGGAAAAACAGTAGATATAGATAGAATCATAGACAAAATTAAAATGAAATACTCCAACTAAATTTCTTAATTTTTCTAAATCTTTTTTAAAATTTTAAAATTAAAAATAACTAATTAACATAAATAATATAGAAAGTGATAATCATGGATTTAAAAGAAAGAATAGAACAACTACCAATCCCAAAAAAGTTAAGAGAAGAGTTATATGAAAAATTAAGTAAAGAAAAAGATTTAACTGATGAGATGATAGAAGAGATAATAAATGAAGTAGTTAATAGATACTATAATGCTTTAATTGAACCATATGAAGCTGTTGGAATTGTTGCTGCTCAATCTATTGGAGAGCCAGGTACTCAGATGTCTCTACCTTATGAAGAAAAGATAATTATTAAAGAAGGAGATTATATAAAAGCTGTTGAAATTGGTAAGTTAGTTGATGAAATGATTGAAAAATATGGTTTTGAGAAAATAGGAAATAGTGAAGTTTGTGACTTGCCTATTGATATCTATGCTTTAAGCTTAGACCAAGATGAAAAAGTACATTGGAAAAGAATTATTAGTTGTATTAGACATAAACACAATGGAAAATTAATAGAGATTAAAACAAAATCAGGTAGAAGAATAGTAGCTACTCCATACCATTCATTTGTTGTTAGAAAAAACAATATAATAGTCCCTGTTAAAGGAGAAGAGTTAAGAGTCGGGGATAGATTACCAGTTGTAAGATATGTTCCTGCTAACTGTGTTGAATATGTGGGAGATATAAAACTTAACTATGATGTTGGTTATAACAACAAATTTGAAAATATTGAAGAATTTATTTTAGGGGCAAATAAAGAGTTTGTAAAAGGATTTTTAGATAAAATTAAGAAAGATAAAATTGTTGGAAATAAAGAATATATAAATTTAATAGCCTTACTATTTTCAAGATTTGGAATATACACAATTAAGAAAAAAATTAAAGATAAATATATTCTATTAGTTGAAGATTATGATAACACCTATGTTCCATCTATTGGAGATAGTTTCTTAAATTTAGGAAAGTTAGTAGGATATCCAGAAGTAATATTAAATTATTACACTAAAAAACAAAAAATTAAAAGAAAAGTTTTGAGAAGACATTTAAAAAGATTTGAAGAGTTGGCTAAAATAAAAGGAGTTGATATATTTAAATTAAATGATTATTGGTTGTTAAAGAAGGCAGTTGATAGTGATGTTGTTTGGGATAAAATAGTTGAAATAAACTATATAGATTATAATAAAAAATATGTCTATGATATAAGTGTTGAAGGGTTAGAGACATTTACAACCTTTGAGGGAATATTGACACACAACACAATGAGAACCTTCCACTATGCTGGGGTTGCTGAGTTAAACGTTACATTAGGTTTGCCGAGAATGATTGAGATAGTAGATGCAAGAAAAGAGCCATCAACACCAATAATGAAAATCTTCTTAATGGAACCTGAGAATAAAGAATTAGCTGAAAGAATAGCTAAGGAAATAGAAAGTTTAACATTAGAAAATGTCTCTAAAAATATTGGTATTGATTTATGGAAAGAAGCTATAAAAGTTGAATTAGATGAGAAAATCTTGGAAGATAGAGATTTAACTGTTGATGAAATTGTTGAAGCTATTAGAAAAAAAGTTAAAGTTAGAATAGATATTGAAGGTTACACATTATATTTAAGAATTAAAACACCTTCTATAAAAGCATTAAGAAAGAGAATTCCTAAAATTAAGTCAATACATTTAAAAGGAATTCCAGGAATTAAGAGAGTTCTTGTTAAAAAGGAAAATATTGATGGAAAGGAAGAGTATGTTCTATATACACAAGGTTCTAACTTAAAAGAGGTTTTAGAAATTGAAGGAGTTGATTATAGAAGAACTACAACTAACAATATAATTGAGATTCAAGAAGTTTTAGGAATAGAAGCTGCAAGAAATGCAATAATAAATGAGATGAAATCAACATTAGAAAATCAGGGGCTTGAAGTAGATATAAGACATTTAATGTTAGTTGCTGACATGATGACAGCTGATGGAGAAGTTAAACCTATTGGAAGACATGGAGTTGCAGGAGAAAAAGGTTCTGTATTAGCAAGAGCTGCATTTGAAGAAACTGTTAAACACCTATATTCAGCTGCTGAAAAAGGAGAAGTTGATAAATTAAAAGGAGTTATTGAGAATGTTATAGTTGGAAAACCTATATTCTTAGGAACTGGTTGTGTTGAGTTGTTAATTGATAAAGAGTATGAAGAAGGTAAAAAAGAATAATAGGGCTCAGTTGCGGGAGTAGTCATCATTAAATATCAGATAGCGAAATTATCATCATTGCCCTTTATTATTTTTTCTGAGGATTTTTATGCTAACTATTTATATAATTGGAATTTGTATTGTTATTTATATACTAAAATTATTTTTTCCACAGATTTTTATTTACTTAGCTTTTTGGCCACAATTATTTATTAAATATCCTTGGCAAATAATAACAAGTATTTTTGTTCATTCAACTATAACCCATCTATTATTTAATATGTTTGTCTTGTTTATTTTTGGTTTATCTCTTGAAAGATTAATTGGTAGTAAAAGATTTTTATTTTTATTTTTAGCATCTGGGATTTTTGGAAATATTGCATATCTATTTTATTCTATACTTACAAATTCTTATTTTCCTGTTGTTGGAGCATCAGGTGCAATTTATGGAATTTTAGGAACATTAGCTATTTTAAAACCAGATATGAAAGTTGTTATCTTCCCTCTACCAGTTCCTATATGTATTAGATGGGTAATTTTAATATTGACATTAATTGATATAATTCTGTTACCATATTCAGAGAAGGATAGAATAGCTCATGTATCTCATTTATCAGGTTTATTGTTTGGAGTAGCTTATGGATATTATTTAAAAAATAAGTTTTGATAGATATTTATTTATTTTTTAGTTCTTTACATATTTTTTTTAAGAGTTCTAATTTATTCCCCTGATAATCTATCTCTACACAACCACAAACATCCCAGTGTTGTCTTGGATACCTTTTATCTCTATAAATCTTCACATTAAATCCCATTCTCTCCAAAGCTTTTGCTATTTTATCTACTCTTGGATTTTTTATGGCTAAATTTTTTGGAACTTTTCTTCCTTCTTTTCTTGATTTTTCTTTATCTATATATGCTGGCCAAATAATCATTCAAATCCACCCTGCTTTTTTAAATATATATCCAATTGTTAATAAAAACAAAATCATAATTGAAAAAATTATCCAGAAACCTTCTGGTGAATTTATTAAAGGCATATATTGAAAGTTCATTCCAAATATTCCAGTTATCCACATAGGAACAGCAAAAACAGTAGTAACCATAGTTAGTATTTTCATTATTTGATTCATTTTTATATTTTCTAATGATATTGCAGTATCCATCATTGATGTTAAAAATTCTCTAAATGTAGATGTCATATCTATTAGTTGGAGAGTGTCATAATAGAGTTCTTCAAAATTTTCTTTATCTTCTTTTGTAATTATTGGTAAATACTTTCTTTTTAATAGTAAGAGGACATCTCTATTACCAATTAAAGATTTGTGGAAATAAATCAAAGTTTTTCTTAATTCTAAAATTTCCTCTATTATAGCTTTATCAAATCCTTCCAAAATTTTGTCTTCTAATATTTCTAATCTATCTTCAAACTCTAACAAAATTCTTGAGTAGCTTCTTGTTATCTCACTTAATATAACATATAAAAAATGTCCTACATTTTTAAAAATAGATTTTGGTTTTTTTTCTAATATTATATTTACAATTCTATCAATAGATTTAATTTTGTTTTTATGGATAGTTATAACGATATTATCTTTTAAAAAAATTCCTAATGATGTTGTTGATATTTCTTCCTCATCTTCAAACAATGGAGTTTTATAAACAACTAAATAGAAATCTTCATTTTCCTCTACTCTTGGAACTTCTTGTTCATCTAAAACATCTATAAAATCTGAAACAGGAATATTTATTTTTTTAGACATTTTTATTAGTTCTTCATTCTTGGGATTATAACAATCCATCCATATTAACTTATATTTTGAAAAATCATCATTTAAGTCAATTTCAATAACATTATCTATATCATCTATCCCCAAAACTTTAATCATACTTTTACCCAATATTTATTTAGACTATTCATATATTGCCTATTATGGATATTTTTACCTTTTAAATAGTAAAATTATTGACAATATAATAGTTATAGACACATATAAAACTACATAGATAACAAACCAAACAAAAGCTTCTTTTCCCAATAGGTAGTTGCATCCAACAATAATAAGCTCTCTTGTTATAAAAATACAAATAAAATAAAATAAATGTTCTTTAAATATACTAATTAAACTCTCATTAGAGTGTAGAATTTTATCAATAAACTTACCAATAACTAATGTTATTAATCCCAAAGTTAATGGATTCACAAAATTTAATAAGAACATTGCTACATATTCATTTAGTTTTAAACTTGTCTGAACTTGACTGTATGCATAGATAACTCCAACAATGAATATAAAAACTGATACTGATAATGATATAGGGTATATCTTACCAAGCATTAGTTGTTCATCTTTAATTTTCTCTTTTATTAGTTTTCTAACTCCAGCTCCCTCTGCTAATATATACAATCCTAACAAACCAACAACAATTCTCCAACCTATATCTGCAAATATAGCATATAATAGCAATGAAAAACCAATGAATGTTAAAATAAGAGGTATATATTCTTCCATTGTCTTTTTTAGGAACTCCTGAATTAAGTAGTAGGTTGATTCTAATGTCTCACTTTGTTTAACAACTATCCTCTTTTTCCATACTACTATATCCTTTCCTTCAATATACTTTATAACCATCTCATCCTCTTTTCCATCTGAGACTAAATATATAAAATCTGGATTATATAAGTATATTAAAAAATCAATTTGTTTTTTTATTTTTAATGCACATTCCTCAGATTCCACATTCTTATCCCCAGAAATTAAAGCAATTTGTACATTTTCATACTTTGATTTTAGTTCATCATATAACTTTACTCCTCCTAAAATAGAATTTACATCACTATCTCCAGGGTCTGCTAATCCAAGTTTTATAGCAGCTTTTATATTATCCTCTCTCCCTAAAATAGGTGTTGATAATCCTGCTTTTCTTCCAATATCATCATCTAAATCCACAATTAAAACTAAATAATTATCTATATTCATAGTATCATATTGTCTCATAAACTTTTTTTAAAAGTTGAGCATCCCTCTCTAATAATGGGCTTTCACATATTATAGTCCCTTCAACATTAAAATCTTTTAAGGCTTTTAATACATCTTTATAGTTAAAATTAGATAACTCTAAAGGTAAATGTCTAATCTCCCCTTTTTTTCCATATTCTACTCCTGAAAGGTGGATATGCATATTCTTAATAGATTCTTTCCCTAAAATATTCTCTATTTTTTCCAAAATTTTATAAAACTCATCATAGTTGTTAATCTTTCCCAAACTTCTTGCATAGATATGATGAAAATCTACACATGGGAAAAGATTTAAATCATAACATAAATTTAAAATTTCATCTAAATCTCCAAATATATTTATTTTCCCAGTATTTTCAGGTCTTAAATTTATATCAATATTTAAAATACTTAAAGTATTTATAACCTCTTTTAAGTTTTCTTTTATATTATTATAAGTTTCTCTTTTACTTTTATTTAGATAATATCCACAATGGAAAACTAAATTTTTTCCTAAATGTCTTAATACTTTTGCAGATTTTATAATTCTTTTTTTACTTCTTTCCAATTTTTCTAAATCATTTGCATTTAAATTAATATAGTGTGGTGCATGAGCAGAGAAAATAATCTCATCATTAGCATATTTTTTTAGCATTTTTGCATAATCTTCACTCATATATACTCCATGTATAAACTCTAATTCTAAGGCATTCAAATCTAAACTTTTTAAATATTTTATCCTTTCAAATTCATTCTTTTTAGAGGTCCCAGCAGAACCAAAGTTCATTATTTCCACTCAAAATTTAATAATGATGATGCAAAATAAGGATTAGCTACACAATGCTGATGCATATATCCTGCTAAAACATTTCCTTTAAAGATACCATCATATTGATTAACTATCCCTCTACCTCTCAAAATTTTTAATGAAAAATTATTCTCTTTTATATTTATTAATTTAGAATAGTGAAATTCATGTCCTTTAATAATTTTACCTTTTTTACCTAAACAACAATCTTTTAAGATTTTTGCTTTCACATAACTCAATCCTTGGACATTTTTTGTCATTGTAGATGAACAATTTAACAATCCTACCATCTCAGTATTATCTATTTTTTTTGTTAAATACATTAAGCCACCACATTCAGCATATATTAATCCATCAAATTCTTTCAAAAAATTTATCATATCCTTATTTTTTGACAATTCTTCTTTAAATATTTCTGGATATCCCCCTCCTATGTAGATAATATCTGCATCTACTTCTTTATCTTCCAATGGGCTAAAAAACTTTATTTTAGCCTTATTTTCTTTTAAGGCATCAAAATTTATATGATAATAAAAATTAAATGCTTTATCATAAGCAACAGCTACTTTTTTCTTATTCTCATTTATCTCCCACAATGGAACTTCGTCTATCTCCTCATAGTCTTCATCAGCTATCTCTACAATTTTATCTAAATCTAAATACTTCTCTATTAATTTTCCCCATCTATCTATCTCTTCTTTCCTATTTTTTTCATCAGTTGGAACTAAACCTAAATGTCTCCCTTCAACTTTAAAATTTTCATCTCTTGGAATAAATCCTATAATTTCAATATCTGGGAGATAGTAATTCATGGCTTCCTTTAACTTTTTTATATGCTTTTCTCCTCTGACAAAATTGAAGATAACTCCTTTTATATTTACATTTCCAAAACTAATAAATCCTTTAATTGTAGCTATTGCACTTCTTGTTATTGACTTTGCATTTACAATTAAAATAACTGGACAACTTAAAGCTTTGGCAATACTTTCAGAACTCCCAACACTATCAATTGGAGATATTCCTTCATATAAACCTCTAACACCTTCAATAATTGATATATATTTATTTTTAGAATATCTCTGAAAAACAGTTTTTATTTGCTCTTCACTCATAAAAAATGAATCTAAATTTATAGAAGGGTTGTTAGTTGCTATCTTGTGATAACTTGGGTCTATATAATCAGGTCCTACTTTGTAACCTTGAACATTGTATTTTTTAGATAAAGCTTTCATTATTCCTGTTGTAATAACAGTCTTTCCAACCTCACTTGATACACCAGATATAAGAACTCTCTTCATACTTTCACTTAAATCCATCTTCTCCAATCAATGGAACAAAAGAGACAGGACAAACTTTTTTTATCTCTACTCTATCTCCTTTTTTCTCAGCAACTATAAGCTCTTGTAAGTATCTACCAATAGGCATAACTAACTTTCCACCATCTTTTAACTGCTCAATTAATGCCTTTGGAATTTTTGGACCAGCAGCAGTTACATATATCCTATCATAGGGAGCATATTCTTTGCATCCTAATGTTCCATCACCAACTAAAACAATAACATTATCATATCCTAACTTTTTTAAAACTTTCTTAGCCCTTTCAGCCAATTCTGGAATTCTTTCTATACTAACAACTAATCCATCCTTACCAACTATTTCAGCAACAACTGCTGCATGATAACCAGAGCCAGTACCTATTTCTAAAACTTTCATTCCTGGTTTTAAATCTAACAATTCAGTCATTAATCCTACCATATGAATAGCTGAGATAGTTTGTCCATAACCAATTTCTAATGGAGTATCTACATAAGCATACTTCTTTAAATGCTCTGGAACAAACTCCTCTCTTGGAACTTTTAATAAAGCTTCAATAACTTTTTTATCTTTTATATATCCCTCTCTAATAAGTTTTTCAATAACCCTCTTCTTTTCATCTTCCATAATTTAAGACCTCTAATATATTTTTGTAACCTTCCTCAGGAGTTATAACTCTCCCTCTAACTTCCCTTAAAATTCTTTGTATTGTAAATTTATAACTCTTGTTCTTTGTATGATAATCTTCTAACATCTTACAACCATATTTTTTATCTACATTTATATTAAAATTTTTTAGAATTTCTCTTTCTTCATTTTTAGTTAAAGCAAAAAAAGAGTTTATGTTAAATCTAAATAAATTATTATCTATCTTATATAAACTTTGATTACCAAATGCTAATAAATCTCCAAATATAATAAAATTAGCATTTACACTTTTGGCATAGTTAATAACTGTATTCTCTATTAGTTTATGACATCTACCACATGGATGATATCTATTTAAAAGAGCTTCTTTATATATATCTTCTAAATCAATATCAATAAATTTAACTTTAACATTTAATTTTTTTCCAATCTCTTTTATTTCATTTTTATCATTTATTACAGGAGAGTAGCAGGAAACCACATCTATATCAAATAGATATTTTGATATTAAAACAGATAAAGAACTATCTATTCCTCCACTAAAAGCTACAACACATTTGTACTCTTTATCATAATCTATTTTAAAAAAATCTAAACTAAAATTTTTTCTTTTTTTAATCATTTCTTTTAAAGATTTTATAAAGTTATGTTTAAGTATATTAATGTATTTGTTTATTACTCTTTCTGAATTCTCTAATCTTAGTTTTATTAGTTTTTTTGTTAATATCTCTTCAATCATAATTATAATAAACCCCATGGTGATATATAAATAATTTATTACTTTTTATTACTTTAATATCATAAGTAGCCCAAAGCTATAAAATTAAGTATTATATTTATATACAACAATTTAATTGGTGAATAAACTATGGATTTTTTATATACAGACAGTTGGAAAGCTCCATGTCCTTATAACCCAAAATTAGATTTAAAGGACATAATTATTTATGATACAACATTAAGAGATGGAGAACAAACACCTGGAGTTTGTTTCACAAAAGAACAAAAATTAGAAATTGCAAGAAAATTGGATGAATTGGGAATTCCTCAGATAGAGGCAGGATTTCCAAGAGTTTCAAAAAGAGAAGCTGAGATAGTGAAAGCTATAGCTAATGAAGGTTTAAATGCTGTTATATTAGCATTATGTAGGACTAAAAAGGAGGATATTGATATAGCTATTGATTGTGATGTAGATGGAATTATTACATTTATAGCTACATCTCCTCTACACTTAAAGTATAAGTTTAACAAATCTTTGGATGAGATTTTAGAAATTGCTATTAAAGCTGTTGAGTATGCAAAAGACCATGGATTATTTGTTGCTTTTTCAGCAGAAGATGCTACAAGAACTCCAATAGAAGATTTAATTAAAGTTCATAAGAAGGCTGAAGAAGCTAAGGCAGATAGAGTTCATATTGCAGATACAACAGGAGTAGCAACACCACAATCTATGGAGTTTATTGTTAAAAATTTAAAAGAAAATTTAACCTCTGCTTATATTGGAGTGCATTGTCATAATGACTTTAATTTAGCTTTAATAAATTCAATATATGGCTTAATATCTGGAGCAAAAGCTGTTTCTACAACAGTTAATGGGATTGGTGAAAGAGCTGGAAATACAGCTTTAGAAGAATTGATAATGGCTTTAACAGTTTTATATGATGTAGATTTAAAATTAAATTTAGAAGTTCTTCCAGAGTTATGTAAGATGGTTGAAGAATACTCTGGAATAAAAGTTCCAAAAAATAAACCAATAGTTGGAGAACTTGTATTCTCACATGAAAGTGGAATACATGTAGATGCTGTTATAAAAAATCCATTGACTTATGAACCATTTCTTCCAGAAAAAATTGGATTAAAGAGAAATATTATTTTAGGGAAACATTCAGGGAAAAATGCTATAAGATATAAATTAGAGTTAATGGGCATAAAAGTAGATGAAGATAAATTAAATAAGATAGTTGAAAAGGTTAAAGAGCTTAGAGAAAGTGGAATAATTATTGATGATAAAAAATTTTTAGAGATTGTTAATAACATTTTAAAATAATTTTGGTGAGATAATAAAAGTATTAGCAATAGATATATCTGGAAGACATCACCATGAAGGAAAATTTTTTAGAGTTTATGCAGGAGTTTTAGTTGAGATATTGGCTGATAGAATTGTTCATGTTGAAAAAATAGATATCTTAGTAAAAGAAAGTAAAAGTCAGAAGTTAAGAGATATTGTCAATGAGATGAAAGAACTTATCAGCAAATTTGAAGATTTTGATTATATTCTATGTGAAAAAGGAGAATTTTTTAATATTGACAATGAAATGCTATATTCAATATTCAAGAAAAAAGTTATATTCCCAAAAACAAGAGGGGAAAAAGAGGCAATAAATATAGCTCATCATGTTTCATATTCATTTAGAAAATATTTAATTGGTAGATAAATTATGAAAGTAACAGTATATGGAGCAGGAAATCAGGAGTTATATATAAATAAATTAAAATTACCAGAGAGATTTGGAGGGGAGCCACCTTATGGAGGGGCAAGGATTGCGATGGATTTAGCTAATGCTGGGCATGATATTGTTTTATGTGAAGTAAATAAAAATGTTATGAGTGAGGAACTGTGGAAAAAAGTTGATGATGCAGGGGTTAAAGTAGTCAATGATGACTTAGAAGGAGCTAAACATGGAGAAGTGCATATTCTCTTTACTCCATTTGGAAAACATACAATAAAACTTGCAAAAAATATTATTGAGCATCTCCCTGAAAATGCTGTTATTTGTAATACTTGCACTGTATCTCCAATAGTGCTATATCTTAATTTAGAGTCTTTATTAAGATTAAAAAGGAAAGATATTGGAATTTCTTCATTCCATCCTGCAGCTGTTCCTGGAACTCCACAACATAAACATTATGTTATCTCAACATCAACACTAAATAACAAACAGTTGGCAACAGATGAACAAATAAATAAATTAAAAGAATTGGCAGAGAGTTGTGGAAAAAAACCTTATTTAGTTCCAGCAGATGTAAGCCCTATATTTGCAGATATGGGCGTTTTAGTTACAGCAGTTGCTTTAATTGGTATTTTGGATTACTACACAGTTGGTAGAAAAGTTATAAAAGCTCCTAAGAAGATGATTGAAAAGCAAATAGTAATGAGTTTGGAAACATTAGCAGCATTAATTGAGACATCAGGGATAGAAGGTCTATTAAAAGTTTTTGATAAGGAATTGGTTATTAAAAGTGCTGAATCAATGGTTTTATTAGATGAACAAACTGACATAAAATTAGCTATTGAACTGTTAGAGAAAATAGATGGAGATTTAGATAAACTAAAAGAAAAAGGAACAATAAACCCAACAATTCCTGTAAGCTCCCAACTATTGATAAATGAGATTATTTCAATTTTGGGAGAAAAAGCTGCTGAAGGTGCAATAAAAAGAGCTATGAAGGGGTTATATGAGTAAAATAAAAGTTAAAGATGTTATGAACAAAGATTTTATAGTTTTTTCTCCTAATGATATTGGAGGAGAAGTTGTAAATTATTTATATAGAGAAAGGAAATCTTATGCTCCTGTTGTTGAAGACAATAAATTAGTTGGCTGGATAACTGCATTGGATTTATTAGCTGGATGTAAGCACTCAAAGTTAGAAGATTTAATGCTATTAATTGATGAAATTAAGATTTTAAATGAAAATGATGAGCTAACTGATGAATTAATTGATGAAATGATAAAAAATGAAGTTGTAGCTTATCCTGTAGTTAATGATAATGATGAAGTTGTTGGGACTTTATCAGTCTTTGATATTATAAAGTATCTAAAAAATAAGGAATAATTTTACTATTTTTTTTAGATTTTCGTAAAGATAAATTTTTAATTTTAAATTATAGTTATAAAGACTATTACTAAGTTTTGTTTTTTATTTTAAAACACTGGTCATATATTTAAATTTATTTTGGTGATTATTATGAAAGTATCTATAAATATATCATCCAAGAAAGATTATGAAATATACAAAACACTATTTGTTGAAGATAAAAAAGAGATTCCTAATGATAAATATCTTATAGATGATGCCTTAAAATATCTAAGAAAATATTATGATAAAAACAAAATGCAATTTAGAAGAAAAAGGAAAAAGAGAGCAACAATTCCTGTTGAGTTATTTAAAATATTTGTCTTAACAACATACAACAAGCTAAAAAACTGTGGTTCTGAGATAACACTGTATGATTTAGGTTATGAATTTGGAAAATCCTTAGATATAAAAACATTTAGAGAATTAAAAAAATTTTTCTCAGTAAATAATTTAGGTAAAGTTAAAATAATAAAAAGAAAACCATTAACTATTAAAATAGAAGAATGTGCATTTTGTGAAGATATTGAAAAAGATGAACCAATATGTTACTTTGATGCAGGTTTATTAGCAGGAATTATAGAAAATATTTTAAATAAGAAGGTAGTTGTAGATGAAGTTAAATGTATGGCACAGGGTTATGATGGCTGTTATTTTGAAGTTGAAGAAATAAAGGAATAATTATGATTGAGGAATTGGAAAAAAAATTGAAGCCATTAGGTGAAGTTAGTTTAATAGGTTGTGGAAGGTTAGGAGTTAGAGTAGCTTTTGATTTATTGGAAGTGCATAGAGGAGGAGTAAAAAAACTTTATATTTTTGACTCAGCTAAGATAGATGAGAATGACATTATTCATAGAAAATTAGGGGGAAAAGTTGGAGAATATAAGGTAGATTTTGCTAAAAGATTTTTTAATGAGAGAGTTGAAGCATATAGAGTAGATATAAATGAAGATAATTTAAATTTAATTAAGGGAAATGTAGCTATTATTTGCATAGCTGGTGGAGACACATTAAAGATAACAAAAAAGATAGTTGAATATTGCTTTAATAACAATATAAAACCTATTGGAACTAATGGAGTTTTTGGTATTGAAGAGAATGTTAAAGTTTCTGATGCAAAATATACAAGAGGTCCAGCTAAGTTGCTAAATTTAGATAAAGAAGGTTTTACTGTTGTGGGAACAGAGAGATTTATAAAAGATTTTTTACCAATAACTCCATACACATTAGATGAAATGGCAAAAAAGATAGTTTTAGAGACATTAAAAGTTATTTATGGTAAATATGGATATGTCTAATTAAATTCTTATGTATATATATCTTAAATAAATTTTTTAGCTCTAAATCTAACTTAACAAATCTGTTGTATGCAAAAACAAAGTAGCCATCATCTTTTAGAACATCAATTAAAATGTTTAAAATCTTTTCAATCTCTCCTTTTTTAGCAGTTGATATACCATAAGGAGGGTCTGTGATAATAGCATCTACCTTGTCAATTCCCAAGTTATTTAAAAACTCTTTTATATTTTTTGAATCTAAGCACTCTACTTTTATAACTCTATCTAATAAATTATATTCCTCTAAGTTTATCAAAGTCCCTTTTGCCATTCTCCAATCTATATCTACTCCAATTAATTTAGCTCCTAATAATCCTGCCTCTATTAAAAATCCTCCTGTCCCACAAAATGGGTCTAAAACAATATCTCCCTCTTTTACTCTTGCTAAATTTACCATAGCCCTTGCTAACTTTGGCAGAATACATCCTGGATGGAAGAATTTTCTTAAATGAGGTCTATTTTTTTTAAAATATTCTCTGTCTCTTTGAGCTATAACCTTTCCTAAAATAATTCTATTTCTTAAAAAAACTACTTTTATTAAATTATCTGGATTGCTTAAATTTACTTTTGCATTTGTTTTCTCTTTAATTATTCTTCCCACTTCTCTCTCAACATCTAAGCTATTTATGTCTTTACAGTATTCCTTATCTAATTTTAGAGTTCTAACTGCAAATGAACCATTTATTTGAAAATTTAAATTATTTATGTTGTTATAAAATTCATTCAAATTTAAGTTATTGTGGATATATAGAATTTCATGGCTTTCATCTATGTATCCAGCTCTATCAACTATCTCTTTTCCATAACTTTCTTTTGTTATTACATATCTTCCTAACCTATGTATTGAATTTTTATAATTATACAATTCTAAAAGTGCTTTTAACTCTTCATAAGGTAAAGATTTATGCTCACCACTTAGCTTATAACCTACTCTCATTTTATCACTTAAAAAATAGAAATTTCAACAAGTTAAATCCAAATTTGTTTTTTAAATAATCAAAAACATGAGATGTAATTTTTGCCTGTTCTTCAATATCTCCATATTTATTTATATAATCAATAATTTCACTATCTTTTAACTTATTAAAAATTTTATCTAATGTTTTATTATCTAATCTATATATTATCTTCCTCAACCATAAACCTTTTTTTATATCATCTCCAAAAACTCTCTTCCATTCTCTATCATAATTTTTTAAATTTTCTTCTCCATTTAAATAATCTGTTATTATATTTCCAGCAATTTTTCCAGCTAATGTTGAGTAGTATATACCTCCTCCACTTAGTGGTTTTACATGACATGCAGCATCTCCAACTAATAATAAATTATCTCTGACAGACCTATTTATATATCCTATTGGTAAAGCCCCAGAAGAGAACTCAATTGGTGTAGCTTTTTTAAGTATATCTTTTGCTACTGGATGATTCTCTATAAAATTAATTAAATTGTTGTGTGCATTTCCTTTGGATAATAATCCTACTCTAACTCTATCCTTTCCCATTGGGATAATCCAAATAAAAAAATTTTCTGTATATTTCTTATCAAAGAATATATAGACAAAGTCATCATCAACAGATACATTTACAAATTCAAATTGACAGCTTGATAGAATTTCTCTATCTTTATTTTTTATTAAATTAGCTTTTTTTCCTATTGTTGATTTAACTCCATCAGCTCCAACTACAACCTTTGGTTTAAAGGTATATTCTTCATCAAAGTGTTTAACTTTAACAATATAATTATTTTTTTCTCTCTCAACTGTTGCATAAGCTTTTAAAAGATAATCACATTTTTTAGCAGTTTTTATAGCAATATCTTTATCCATTACTTTCCTTTCATATACATGTGCTTTAATCTCTTTACTCTCAATTTCTAACATACTATTTTTTGAATATATATAAGCTCCTCTAACCTTATTAACCAATCCTTTTGGAAAATCTAATTCCTTAGCTGCTCTAACACTAATAATTCCTGCACATTGTAGAGGAGTTCCAATAGATTTATGCTCCTCAACAATTAACACATTTCCCTTAATAAATCTCCCAGTTATTGAGCCAGCAATTCCCCCACCAATAATAACAACATCATACAAATCTTCTCACCAAAAATTTAATATTACAAAGCTAATATATTATAGAACAGAATATAAATATTCTGAAAAATCTATTTCTGATAATTTAAATGGTGAGAATGATGTCAAAAGTAATAACTAAATTCAGTGGTAAAGGTATATTACTAAATCAATATACTTTAAAAAATCCTGCTTTAAAATGGGAAAAATTAGAGATTATTTTATATGATGATAGTATTGAATTTATATTTCCAAATAAAAAGATGAGAATTAAATTAGAGTATATTGAAGATATTGGTGTAGAACTACCAAGAAAAGCTATAGAAATTGCAAAATCTGCATTAGAAGATATTACATACCATTCATCCATAATTTTCAATCCACCAGAAATGGAAAAAACAATGGTTGGTTTTGCTCCTGAAACTTCTATGTATGGTAGAAAACCACTTGATGCATTCTTAAGTAAGTTGTTTTATGTCCTTTTACACAAAAAACCTGTAAAAATACAGTATGCTGCAATGAAAGGAGGTTCTTTAGACCCAAATGCAAAATGGGAAGATGGGCAACTATACTTTATACAAAAGAAATCATCTGTTGGAGGTAGTAAAGAAATTTTAGTGGTTGTAGTATTTGAAGAAGAAAAACCTAAGGTATATAATGTATTTACAAATATAGAAGCAATGAGATTAAAAGAGAAAGTTATTGATGGAGAAACAGTTGAGGCATTAGAAATTAAACAAGTAAAAAACAATGAAAGTATAACATCATACTTATATACTGATAATAAAACAAGATTATTTATTTTAAGATATTTAGCAAATCTTACAAAATATAAACATGCTGTAAAAGATTTATTACCAAAATCTGAAGATGAAATAATATCTGAATTTGCTGCTGAGGCATTCTCAGGAGAAAAAATTAAAAGTGAAATTGAAAAATTAAAACCTGAGGAACAAGAGATTTTAGTAGCTCTATACACTGGAATATCTTCATTAGAACTACCCACTATGTTGGGAATGGATGTAGATGAAGTAGAGAGAATATTAGATGACTTAATTGATAAAGGTTTATTAAGATTAGTTAGAGTTAGAAAAGAAGTTGAATTAAGTGAGAAAGGTAGAGCTATAACTAACTACTTAGTTTCCAACTTCTAAATTATTATTTAATTTTTCTACAAACTTTCCAAATATAATTATAGAATAAAAAGATAACAAACCAGAGATATATAAAGAAAATAAATAGATAATTATATTCTTAATAAAGATAGGGATAATTAAAACAAAAAAACTTAGAAGGACTAAGATACTAATTATAAAATAAGTTATAATCAATTCTTTAAAATATCCTTTTAAATACTCTAAAAATTCTTTTTTAAATAGCACAATCTTATTGTATGTTTTTAGATACTTCAAAGAAAAAGGTAAAAGTAATAATGTTATTTTAAGTATTATCAATGAGATTATTATTAAAAATACATCAATATAGATATTTAAGAAGTTTTTATTTGCCAATATATATAGTTCAATATCTAAAATTCCAATAAACATCAATATTAATGGAATTAGTATATATAAGAACATAACTACAAATACTTTAATCCCTAAGATAAATCTTCTAAAAAAATCTATTCTTGGAGTGACATCTATAAGAAAGCTTAAACACCAAAAGTTTAATATTGGAACATTTATGAGAATTCCACCCAATAGCAAGATTTTTAATAATTTCAAAAAACTCACCTAAGAAAATTATGATTAAAGATATAGCATTTGAATTAGTAAGTAGTATTGTTATTGGATTGATTGTTGGTTATATATTAGCCAAACATTTTAACAACAATATATTTATTCCTATATTTTTTATACTTGGAGTTATTTCTGGATTTTATAGAATTTACAAGTTTGTTAAAAATATTGAGCAATAAAAATTTTATAATAAAATTTTATATATAATATATAAGACAAAATTTTGGTGATTATTATGAATTTTATAAAATCAAAGAAAGGGGCAATAGGGATAGGAACATTGATAATTTTTATAGCGTTGGTATTAGTTGCGTCAATAGCGGCTGCGGTAATTATAACCACAGCAGCAAACTTACAACACAAAGCAGCAAGAGTAGGTCAGGAATCTACCAAACAAGTCGCAAGTGGGCTCCAAGTTTTAAATGTTTATGGATATACATTTGATAAGCAGAAAATAGATAGAATGCTCATCATTGTAACTCCAAATGTTGGAGGAGAAATTGACTTAAGTACTACAATAGTAACAATCTCTAATGGTGTAAAAAAAGTATCCTTAGTTTATTACAACGGTTCATACTACTATGACTCAGCAATAGAAGGAATTGATGGATTATTTACTTCAACTGTAGCAAATGATAGTGTTTGGACTCCATTAGCTAATGCCATAACAGATGATAATGCATACTTCGGAGTTATAGTTATCCAAGATGCAGATGGTTCAACTAATAATACAGCTCATCCAACTATAAACTTTGGAGATAAAGTAGCTTTAGCTATAGATTTAGATAAAATAGGATTACCAATATATCCAAGACAACATATTTATGGAGAGGTTATTCCAGAATATGGTGCTTCAGGAATTATTGACTTCTATGCTCCATCATCATTTAATACAAATGTAGTTGTTTTACAATAAAAATCTTAATTTTTTAATCATTTATTTATTTGATTTTCAATTTAATAAAAATTCTTTTTTTGGTGTTGTTTATGAAAATTGTTCCATTAGCTTGTGAGAGTTTAGGAGTCAGAAGTATGGCTACTTATGTTGAAACAGATAATTTAAAAATAGTAATTGACCCAGGAGTTGCTATAGCTCCAGATAGATACAGATTAGAGCCAAATGAAGAAGAATTTAGAAGATTGAAAGAATTAAGAGAAATAATAAATAAATGTTGCTTAGATTCTGATATAATAATCATTTCTCACTACCATTATGACCACTACACTCCATTTTTTGATGATATTTATTTGGAATCAAAAGATTATGCCTCTAAGATATATAAAGATAAAATTTTATTAATTAAGCATCCTGAAGAATTTATAAATGAAAGCCAAAGAAAAAGGGCCAAAGAATTTTTAGAAAATGTTAAAAACTTAGCTAAAAAAATAGAGTATGCAGATGGAAAAGAATTTAAATTTGGAAATACAAGGATAAAATTCTCTAAACCAATACCTCATGGAAAAGATGATAAATTAGGATATGTTATTATGACCTTAATAGATGATAATAAGACAAAATTTTTACACACATCAGATATTCAAGGAATTCTGTATGAAGATGTTATGGACTTTATTTTAAAAGAGAAACCAAATATTATATATTTAGGAGGGCCACCAACATATCTAATGTTTAGGTATGGAAAGAAAAACTTAGAGAAAACAAATAAGTTTTTAAAGGAAATTGTAGAAAAATTGAATCCTATAATTATTATAGACCATCATCTCCTTAGAGACAAAAAATTTAGAGAGAAGATTGATATTGAGTTTAAAACTTCTGCTGAATTCTTAGGAAAGGATAATATTTTATTAGAGGCTTATAGAAAAGATATAAGAAATGGAAAAATAAAGTTTTAGGAGGGATTAGATGTTTAAACCAGAGGAGATAATTGAAACTATTAAAATGATTAAATTGGAGAACTTAGATTTAAGAACTGTAACTTTGGGAATATCTTTGTTAGATTGCTCAACTGATGATATTGATAAGTTAAAAGAAAACATATACAATAAAATTGTTTCTTCAGCTGAAAATTTAGTTCCAGTATGTATAAAAGTAGAAGAAAAATATGGTGTCCCAATAGTTAATAAGAGGATATCTGTAACACCAATATCATTAATTGTTGGGAGAGCTATAAAAGATTTTGAATATGAAGAAAGAATAAAATGCTTAGTTGAGATAGGAAAAACATTAGATAAAGCAGCTAAGGAGGTAGGTGTTGATTTTTTAGGGGGATATTCTGCATTAGTTCATAAAGATTCTACTTTTGCTGATAAGGCATTAATTGATTCTATTCCATACATGATGGAAAAAACTGAAAGAGTGTGCTCTTCTATAAATGTTGCTTCTACAAAAACTGGAATAAATATGGATGCTGTAAAGAGGATGGGAGAAATAATAAAAGAGACTGCATATAGGACAGAGAAAGCTATTGGTTGTGCTAAACTTGTTGTATTTGCAAATGTTCCTGAAGATAATCCATTTATGGCTGGAGCATTTCATGGAGTTGGAGAAGGAGACAAGGCTATAAATATTGGAATATCTGGACCAGGAGTTGTTAGGGCAGTTGTAGAAAGATTAAAAGATGCTGATTTAGGAACATTGGCAAATGAAATTAAAAAGACAGCATTTAAGATTACAAGAGTTGGAGAACTAATTGGTAGGGAAGTTTCTAAAGAACTAAATGTTAAATTTGGAATAATTGATTTATCATTAGCTCCTACACCAGCAAAAGGAGATAGTGTAGCTAATATCTTAGAAGCTATGGGATTAGAGAAATGTGGAACACATGGAACAACAGCAGCATTAGCTTTATTAAATGATGCTGTTAAAAAAGGAGGAGCTATGGCAACAAGTTATGTAGGAGGTTTAAGTGGAGCTTTCATCCCTGTAAGTGAAGATAGTGGGATGGTAGAGGCAGTTAAAGCTGGGGCTTTAAGTTTAGATAAGTTGGAAGCAATGACTTGTGTATGTTCTGTTGGTATAGATATGGTAGCAATTCCAGGGGATACTCCAGCAACAACAATATCAGCAATTATAGCAGATGAGATGGCTATTGGAGTTATAAACAACAAGACAACTGCTGTGAGAATTATTCCTATTCCAAATGCTAAGGAAGGAGATGAAGTAGATTATGGAGGATTGTTAGGGAAAGCTATTGTTATGAAAGTAAATAAATATTCTTCTGAGAAGTTTATAAAAAGAGGAGGAAGAATTCCAGCACCAATACAAGCATTAACTAATTAATAACTAATTAATAGAGTGAGAATATGGAACTATTTTTTAAACTTAAAGAAAAAATAAAAGAAAAGGATGTTATAACTCCAAAAGAGATGGCTATAATTGATGACAATGCAGAATACTTAGGAGTTAGCAAACTACAACTTATGGAAAATGCTGGAAAGGCAGTTTATGATGAAATTAAAAATATTAATAAATATCCTATTATCTTCTGTGGGACTGGAAACAATGGAGGAGATGGTTTTGTTGTTGCAAGATTTTTGAATAGAGGAGAAGTTATTTTATTGGGTAAGGAAGAGGATATAAAAACTTATGAAGCAAGAGAAAACTTCAAAATATTAAAAAATCTTTCTATCTTTGGAAATATAAAAGTTAGGGAAGTTAAACAACTTAATGAGTTAGAAGATATATTCAAAAGGTTAGAAAAAGATGATATTTTAGTTGTTGATGCTATGCTTGGTACTGGTGTTAGAGGAGAATTAAGAGAGCCATATAAAACTGTTGTTGAAAAAATAAACTTATGTAAAGAAAAAAACAAAAATTTATATGTTGTAAGTGTTGATATTGAGACAGGAGATTTAAAATCTGATTTAGTTGTAACTTTCCATAAGAAAAAAACAATTAACAAAAAAGAGCCTGTTGTTAAAGAGATAGGCATTCCAAAAGAAGCTGAGTATATTGTTGGTTTTGGAGATTTAAGAGCTTTAAATAAAGAAAGAGGCAAACATAAAGGAAAGAATGGAAAGGTATTAATTGTTGGAGGAAGTAAGGATTATTTTGGAGCTCCTATTTTATCTGGATTAGTAAGTTTAAAATTTGTTGATTTAGTTGGGATTTTCTCAGTTAAGAAGGTTATAGAAAAAATAGAGAATCCACAATTTATTTGTTACTCAGTTGATGATGAGTATCTCTCAGTTGATTGTTTAGATTATCTCTTAGATATTTCTAAAAAGTATGATGTTATTGTATTGGGAAATGGTTTAGGAATTAATGAAAAAACTAAGGAATTTGTAAATAAATTCTTAGAGGAAACCAATAAAAAGGTTGTTATTGATGCAGATGCTATAAAAATGATTGATTATGAAAAATTTGAATTTGAAGATAGATTTATATTTACACCACATAAAAAAGAATTTGAATATATAAAATTTAATATTGAAGAGCTTTATTCAACAATACTTTTAAAAGGTGAAAAAGATATAATATTTAACTGTGAAAATATAAAAATAAATATAACTGGAAATTCTGGACTTACAAAAGGAGGAACTGGAGATGTTTTAGCTGGATTAACTGGCTCATTATTTGTTAAAAATGATGCCTTCCTTTCTGCATGTTGTTCAGCATTTATATTGGGATATGCTGGTGATTTATTATTAAAAGAAAAAGGATACAACTATACAACTTTGGAAGTTATTGAAAAGATTCCTAATGTTATAAAGTTGTTTATGTGAAAGTATGAAAGCTGATTTACATATTCATTCTAAGTATTCTGGTGTTGGAGGATATTGGAAATTAAAATATTTGGATTCAGTTGAAGAACCAAGAACAATATTAAAATATGCTAAAAAGAAAGGTTTAGATGTTATTGCTGTAACTGACCACAACACTATAAAAGGAGGAATAGAGACAAAAAAATTATCTAAGGAGTTTGGAATAGATGTTATTGTTGGTTCAGAAATAATGTCAAAAGATGGAGAGATAATTGGGCTGTTTTTAAATGAAGAAATACCAAAAGGATTATCTGCTGAGGAAACTATTGAATTAATTAAAGAGCAAGGAGGTTTAGCTATAGCACCCCATCCATATAGCCCAATATGCAAAGCGTTGGGAGACAAGATTTTTGAGTTAGATTTGGATGGAGTTGAAGTGTTTAATGCATATCATAGAGATGGAATAATAAATAACATTGCATTAAGTAAAGTTATAAAAAACTATCATAAAAAGCCATTTGCATTTATTGGAAGTAGTGATGCACATATATCTAAAATGATAGGTAATGCATATACACTATTTGAGGGAAATTCAGTAGATGATTTATATAAAGCTATAAAGAATAGAAGAACATCATTTTATGGAAAACCAACACCTCTTCATCAAATAATATTATGGAGCTATAAGGTTGTATATGAAGGAGAGAAAAAGCTTTTAAAATCTTTTATATTGGAGGAAAATATAAAGTTCTATAAAAAAGTTTTAGGAGTTGTTAGTGGAGCTATATATTTAACAACACCACTCCCTATAATATCAGGAATTTTAGGGAATTACTACTTAAAATGGAAAGCTAAAAGAGTATTTTCAAACCTTACTCTTTAATAATTTCTACACCATATCTAACAACATTGTCATTCATTAAGTATTCTCTATACTCACAAATCTTTCTTAATGTAGTTAATATTTTCCAGGAATATTCTCTATCAACTAATGTATTTAAAAATGCTCTAATATCATAAGAATTTTTTATAGTATATTTATCATAACAATCAGTTGAGACAACAACAGGAGTATCATATTTTTTAGCTAATTTTAGATTTCTTCTAAAAAATATGAGTTGTCTTGCTCTTTCATATGCATCTTTTTTTAATAGATATCCAAAATTTATCTCAATAGCTACTCTATGCTCACTGGCAAATCTTGCTAAAACATGGTCTATTCCACTATCTAATCTATTTAATTCAGGAGTTGAAAGAATATCAACATCATGCATCTCTACTGCATATCTGTTTATATCTAAGTTTCCTCCTTCAACCATTACAATATGACACTTATCTCTAAACTTTTTTACTTTCTTTCTAAGTTCTTTCTTTTTTTCAGCTCTTATCTTTACTCCACAATACACTTTTAAGTTTAATCTCTTAGCTATTTCACTAACTTCATAATATTTGTCTTTGGAAAAATCTTCACAATACTGATAATAAACAAAACCATTCCAATTAAATTTTTTAAATAGTTTTAAATCTTCCTCATTATTTAAAGTATTTATGTCCATTACCATTATTACCATTGTTAATGCTCTCTACTAAATTTAATAAATATTTAAGATGTCCATTTTGGTCAATATAGAACATAATTTTATCTACAATATCATTATCATAATTTTTTAACAATCTATATATAATTAATGCTTTTAGACAATTGGATTCTAAATTTTTGTCTATATATGCTATTTGTTTTATTAGTTTATCTATAACTATTATTTCTTCTAATTCATTTTTACCATTAGGGTCATTATCACATAACATTGTATCACAATAAATAATTATGGTAAGTCATCATTAATATAATTTATTTGCAATTTTCTATATAGATGCTTATGTAGGTTTTTGTAGAAACTCTATTGCACAATATATATTAAAATATTTATTAAAATTGTAAATATGTGTATATTAGATTTACTAATATTATGTGTGGATATTAAATTTTATATTATGTCCATACAAAAACAATAAAGCTGAGGCAGTAAGTTTTTTACTTTTGTTTGTATATTTTTTACCATTAATTTCTATTGAAAATTTTTTGTTATCAACAATATCAACATCAAAGAATATATTTTCAAACTCTTCAAATATTGCATCTTTTAATGGATTAAAAGTTTTTAACTCTTTATATGTGAGCTCTTTAACAATAAATCCAGTATATCCATGGAGTGAGTTAATAACTCTCAGTAATCTAATATCATCTTCCATAACTTTCTTATCTAACTCAATACTCTTCAATTCTTCAATAGTTTTATATATTTTATTTTGTGTAGTTTCCTTATATTTCTTTATAATGCTTTCTAAATTTTTATTATTAAGAAATTTTTTTTCATTCTTTATTATTCCTTTTTCCTTTAATTTTTTGGCTATTCTTCTTCTCCAACCAAATCCAACATTTTTTAATGTTAAGTTCTCTCCCAATATATATGATGTTAAAAATCTTCTTTCATCTTTTGAGTAATGTTCAATAATCTCTTTAATATTTTCATTTTTAGGAGAGAGATATATATGGTATCCTCTATTACCACTAAAAACTATTTTTATATCTTCTTCATCAAATCCAAAGTCAGGAAATAAAAACTCTTCAATTAAATAAAGAGTTTGCTTTTTTCCTTCTTCTAAGCAATATTTGCATATCCAATTGTCATCATGATTACATCTCTTAGTTTTCTTAATATCCAAATCAAAGGCAATCTCTCTTCTAATAACTCCCTTCTTATCAGCACCACCTGAATTAGAAGGATATCTCATTATTGCCAATGATTTATATATATGATAAGGAACAATATTTAAAATCCAACTTTTATATTCTTTCTCATTTTTAAAAGATATGTTTCTATTATCAACTTTATTCTTTTTTCCATATCCAAATTCTCTATACTCAATAAACTCTGGAACTTCTAAAATATTGTTTTTTATAGCATATAGATAATATTTTTTATACAATCTGTTTATTATATTCTCCATAAATCTCACAGGTGAAAATTTTGATTTTAGGTTTAGATATTGGTGGAGCTAATACTAAAATAACTCTCTTAGATAATAACTCTTATCATATAGAATCTAAATATTTGCCTTTTTGGAAAGATAAGGAAAAATTAAAAGATATTTTGAAAGATTATAATCCTGACTATGTAGGATTAGTTTTTACAGCAGAATTAGCTGATTGCTATAAAACAAAAAAAGAAGGAGTTTTAGATATTATAACCAAAATCAAAAGTGTATTTAATTGCCCAATATATATTTTAGATGTTAATGGTAATTTTTTAACACCTGAGGAAGCTATAAAAAACTATTTAAATGTTTCTGCGAGTAATTGGGTTGCATCAGCTAAATTTATCTCTGAATTTGTTAAAGAGAGTTGTATATTTGTAGATATGGGCTCAACAACAACAGATATAATTCCCATAAAAGATAAAAATATATTAGCTGAAAAAACAGATTTAGATAGATTGATGAATAATCAACTCCTCTATGTAGGGACTTTAAGGACTCCACTACATTTTTTAGCTAATAAAATAAAATTTAGAAATAGATTAACAAATATATCCTCTGAATATTTTTCAATAACAGCAGACATTTCCTTAATTTTAGGTAAGATATCTATTGATGATTATACATGTGATACTCCTGACAATGGAAAAAAAGATTTAGATGGATGTTTAACAAGATTAGCAAGGGTTTTATGTGCTGATAGAGAGTTAATATGTGATGATGAACTAATTTACTTGGCAAAAACCTTTTACAATAAACTTATAAACCTAATTAAAGAGGAAGTAGATAGTAATATAAAGAGATATAATATAGATGATATAGTTATAACTGGTTTGGGAGAGGAGATATTAAAAGATGCTTTAAAAGGATATAATATAGTATCAATAAAAGAAAAATACAATAAGGAGGTGTCATTAGCTTTACCAAGTTTTTCTGTTGCTAATCTATTAAAACTATTTCTTGATTCCAAAGAAGTTAATCATTCCAATTAATTCCTCAAAAGCTTTAATTTCAAATTCAATGGCTTCCTTTTTTGAATAACTGCCACTAATTTCTCCATCTAATGTTAAGCTTTCTACTCCCCTAACAACTATCCTATCTTTTCCATCCCTTCTTAAAATTTCCTCAGCTACATTTGTATGGACAAATGCATTAGCGGGAATAAAGACAGTATCTTTAACCTCTCTTAAATCTATTTTTTCTAAATCTTTGGATGTTATTAAATCAGCTATATCTTTATTAACTTTAACAACATTTACATCAGTATTTTCAAATATTTTATTTAAGTAAGGATAAGCTATCTTTCCTGTTATTATAGTTGCTTCTCCTTCAACTTTATCTCTCAATTTTTCTAAAATTTTTTCTTCCTTTGCAATAGCAAATGGTGTATTTGTTACTGGGTCATATAGAGGAGTTCCTGAAACTCTTATATAATCTCCAAATTCTTCATAAACTTTCTTAACAATATTTTTAAATTCTTCAACTGAATGTGTCTTTAAACCTTCAATTATTGGGGCATTTCCTAAAATTAAGCCCTGTTCTTCTGTATTTGCAAATCTCATTAATATAACTGCCTTAGCTCCCCAATCTACTAAATCACTTATAGTCTTAAAAAGTTCTTCTCCATCATTTACTCCTGGAATAACAATTATAGCACAATGAACTTCACAATTTTCACAAAAATATTTTAAGCATTTTAAAGCTGTTTCAGCATTTTTATCATTCATCCATTCTTTTCTTAACTTTGGATTTGTTGAAAAGACAGAAAAAGTGACTTCATCAACACCATAATCAACTAAATTTTTTGCTATCTCTTCATTATTAAAACCTTTGCCAGATGTATAACCTAAATGGATTTTTAAATTAAAGTTAGATATTGCTTTACATAAATCTTCCAAAAATGGATAACAACTTACATCCCCTCCAGCTGTTAAAGAAACTTTTTTATATCTCTTAAAAATTAAAGAACTTTGTAAATTCATCAAAACCATAGGAATTGGTAAAAAATCTCCATTAATTTCTCTAACTGAGTATGTACAGTATTCACAACCTACTGTAAATTGGCAATACTTACAACCTAAGGGATATAAATTATTTTTATCTAACTTTCTAAAATAGCAAAACTTACAAAATCCATTGCAATTAACTCCTGGCTCCCCTTTTAAGTCTAATAATAACCTACTCTCCATATCTATCCCAAGAAATAAAAAATTAAAAATTAAATATTATAATTTAATTTTGCTCCTCTTCTCCATATAATATATTAGCTATTTCTCTTAATGTGTCAATACCTCTTGCCTCTGTTTTTAAGAGTGGGACATAAGCAATAACTTTGTCACCAAATTTTTCCTTAATCTCTTCTAATCTTCTTAGTTGCAACTCCCTCCTTGCTCTACAAAATTCACATTGAACATTTTCAGGGATAAGTTGATTTACTATAACTGCATCTATTGGGATACCAAATTTTTGAAGAGCTTTCATTGCTCTCTCACTTTCTAATATACTCATCTCCTCAGGAATAACTACCAATCTAAAAGCTGTTCTTTCAGGATTTGACAATATAGCTCTTGCCTTCTCTATTCTCTTTTTCATCTCCTCTAAATCTTTCAGCATCTTGTCATAGTCAATATCCTCATCCTTCCCACCAAAAGGAAGGAATCTTTTCATCATCTTCATAAATCCACTCATCTGTTTCTTAATTTTAATTAATCTTGTCATATACTTATCCATTATCTCAGGCATACTTAAAAATCTCAAAGTATGTCCTGTTGGAGCAGTATCAAAAATTACTACATCAAACTCATTACTATCCATATACTTTAAAAATGCATCAAAAGCAGCAGATTCATCAGTTCCAGGTGCAAGTGAAGCCATTTCCAACTGCTCTTCTAATAAATCTCCCAACATAGGATTTTCTTCAATTTGAGCTTTTAATTTTTCTTTATACTCTTCCATTGCCTTTTCTGGGTCTATCTCAACAACATATAGATTATCTACACCTTTAACAGGAGTAGGTTCATGACCAAACTCTTGCTCAAAAATATCTCTTAAAGAATGAGCTGGGTCAGTTGAAACAATAACAGTTTTATATCCTTTTTCAGCTAAATAAACACCAGTTGCAGCACTCATTGTAGTTTTTCCAACTCCTCCTTTTCCTCCAAACATAATATACTTTGTTCCACTATCTTTTTTTAATTTCTTTTCAGTTATATCTCTTAATGTATTTTTTATTTTTGATAACATAACTATCACTCCTATAAAATTTGTCTTTATTTTAATAAAGCCATGATGTATATATAGGTAAGTTTGATAATGAATGCTATATAGTAATTAAGATTAAACTTAAAAAATTAAATAATTATTGTAAATGAAAATGAATTATAGAAATAATAAAAATAATAAAATCAAGTTAAATGGGAATTTTTATGCTAATAAAGTCCAAATTTTTAGTTGGTGAAGATTTTGAAATTAAAGAGGGAACTATAATTATTGAAGATGGAGAAATTAAAGGATTTACAAATGAAAAGGAAGATTTAAAAGTTAATGGACTATTTATTCCGGGAGTAATAAATGCTCATACTCACATAGCAGACAATATAATAAAAGATATTGGTGTTAATAAAACTTTGGATGAATTGGTTAAGCCTCCAAATGGACTAAAACATAAATATTTAAAAGTTCTCTCAAATGAAGATATAAAAAGAGGGATTTTATATGGATTAAAAGATTTAGAAGATTTTGGTGTTAAAATTTTTTGTGATTTTAGAGAAAATGGATTAGATGGAGTTAAACTTTTAAAAGAGTGTTTGAATAAGAGTAAAGTCAAAGGAGTTGTTTTAGGAAGACCATCAAGCTTAGAAGAATGCAAAGAGATATTAAAGATAGCTGATGGTATAAATTTAAGTGGTGCAAATGAAAACTCAGATAATTTTCTAAAAGCTGTTTATAAAGAATGCTTAAAAAACAATAAACTTTTTGGGATACATGTAGCTGAGCATAAAGAAGCAGTAGAATTTAGCTTAAAAAAATATAATAAAACTGAATTAGAGAGATTAATTGATTTAGGAGTTATACCATCATTTATAGTTCATGGAGTCCATCTTACAGATAATGATATTTCTATCTTAGAAGAGAAAAATATTCCTATTGTATTATGTGTTAGAGCAAATCTATATTTAAATGTTGGGATACCTAATTTAGAGAAATTAAAAAATTTAACTCTTGGCTTAGGAACAGATAATTTTATGATAAACTCTCCATCTATATTTAGAGAAATGGAATATATTTTTAGATTGTATCATTTAGAACCAAAAGAAATTTTAAGAATGGCTACTATAAACAATGCAAAAATATTAAATCTTGATAAAATAGGATTAATTGAGGAAGGATACAAACCAATCTTTACTATTATAAAAGAAAATGCTTTTTTATTTAGTAAAGATATTGTTGCTTCATTGTTTAGGGTTGAAAAAGGAGATATTATAAATCTTAATATAATATATTAAAATTAATTATACCTATAAGTATTTATTTTAGATTGTTAGGAAATTTATAATATAAGATAAAAATTTTGGTGATAAGATGGTAAAGTTTGGAATAGAGTTTGTTCCTAATGAACCAATACAAAAATTATGCTACTATGTTAAATTAGCAGAAGATAATGGATTTGAGTACTGTTGGATAACTGACCACTACAACAACAGATATGTCTACATGGCATTAACAGCTATCGCAATGAACACAAATAAAATTAAATTAGGTCCTGGAGTTACAAATCCATATACAAGAAATGTAGCAGTAACTGCATCTGCAATAGCTACATTAGATAAACTCTCAGGAGGTAGAGCTGTTTTAGGAATAGGTCCAGGAGATAAAGCTACATTTGATACATTAGGAATTGAGTGGGTTAAACCAGTTACTACATTAAAGGAAAGTGTTGAAGTTATAAGAAAATTATTAGCAGGAGAAAGAGTTTCTTTTGATGGAAAAATTGTTAAATTAGCTGGAGCAGCATTAGCAGTTAAACCACACTCAAATGTTCCAGTTTATATTGGAGCACAAGGACCAAAAATGTTAGAAACTGCTGGAGCTATTGGAGATGGAGTATTAATTAATGCTTCAAATCCAAAAGACTTTGAAGCAGCTATTCCATTAATTAAGAAAGGGGCTGAATCTGCTGGTAAGAAAATAGAAGATATAGATGTTGCTGCTTATGCATGTATGTCAGTTGATAAAAAATCAGAAAAAGCTAAACAAGCTGCTGTTCCAGTTGTTGCATTCATAGCAGCTGGTTCTCCACCAGTTGTATTAGAAAGACATGGAATTGATAAAGAAAAAGTAGAAAAAATAAGAGAAGCATTGAAGAAAGGGGACTTTGGAACTGCATTTGGATTAGTTGATGATGATATGTTAGAGGCATTCTCAATATATGGAACACCTGAAGAAGTTGTTGAGAAATGTAAGAAACTCTTAGATATTGGAGTTACACAAATAGTTGCAGGTTCTCCAATAGGACCAAACAAAGAAACTGCTATTAAATTAATTGGTAAAAAAGTTATTCCAGCATTAAAAGAGTAAATTTTATTATCTATTTTTTAATTTTTTAATTATATATAGTTATATAGCAGATGGTTAGATATGGATATATTAAATAAGTTAAATATAAAAATTGATGAACTCATTGATAGTGCTTTAATGTTGTATGTTGGAGAAAAGAATGAGATTCCAAAAGTTAAAGAAAAGTTAGAGAAAATTATTATAGATAGTTTAAATAATCCAAATGTATCAGTTTTATTGATAGCTGCTTTTTTATTAGATAAAGAAGGAAAAAAAGGGAACCTTCCATTTAATTATCATGATGACCCAAACTATATTTATGTTGATGAAGTTATTGGCTTAGCTATTGCAAATGAAATAGCAGGGACAAAAGCTATATTTAATTTTAGATTCTATGATAAGCATAAACCTGGAGTTATTGGTAAGTTGGATAGAGAAGGTTATATGTTTTTAGATGATGCAATTGCTGGATTGTTGGCTGGATGTATGAGCAAAGTATTTGAAAAATAAAAATTTTTGGTGAAAAAATATGCTAAAAGCAATAGAGAAGTTTTTTGAGTTTGAAAAGTATAATACTAATATAAAAATTGAGACATTAGCAGGACTAACAACTTTTATGACTATGGCTTATATTATCTTTGTGAATCCAGCAATACTTTCAAAGACAGGAATGGACTTTGGAGCTGTTATGGTTGCTACTTGCTTAGCATCAGCAATAGCTACTTTTATAATGGGTGTTTATGCAAGATATCCTTTTGCCTTAGCACCTGGAATGGGATTAAATGCTTATTTTACTTATGGAGTTTGTTTAGGGATGGGAATTGATTGGAGAGTTGCATTAGGAGCAGTCTTTATTTCAGGTGTTTTGTTTGTTATTTTAACATTAACAAAAATTAGAAGTTGGATTTTTAATGTTATTCCTAATGCTATTAAGTATGGAACTGCTGTTGGTATTGGATTGTTTATAGCTTTTATAGGGTTAAAAGCTGCTGGAATTATTGTAGCAAGTAAAGCAACTTATGTTACATTAGGTAATCTTTTAAATCCAACAACAGCATTGGCAATGTTTGGGATATTATTAACAGCTATCTTAGTTAGTAGAAATGTTATAGGAGGAATACTATTAGGAATAATAATAACTTCTTTAATAGGGATGATTTTAGGATTATCCCCATTCCCTGATGGAATAGTTTCTTTACCTCCTTCAATTGCTCCAACATTTATGAAATTAGATGTTATTGGAGCTTTAAATTTAGGATTATTAACAATTGTCTTAGCTTTCTTCTTTGTTGATTTGTTTGATACATTAGGAACATTATCAGCATTAGCCTCTCAAGCAGGATATTTAGATAAAGATGGAAAATTACCAAGAATAGAAAAAGCTTTAATGGCAGATTCTACTGGGACTGTTGTAGGTTCAATATTAGGAACTTCAACTGTAACAACATATATAGAATCTGCCTCTGGAATTGCTGTTGGTGGAAGAACAGGATTTGTTGCAGTTGTAGTTTCAATATTGTTCTTATTGTCAATATTCTTTTATCCATTAGTTAAAGCAATTCCAGAATATGCAACAGCATCAGCTTTGGTTATAGTTGGAGCTTTAATGATGAAGGCAATAAAATACATTGATTTTGATGACTATACAGAGGGAATTCCTGCATTTATAACACTCTTAACAATTCCTTTAACATTTAGTATTGCAAATGGTTTAGCTCTTGGATTTATTTCATATGTTGTCCTAAAAGTATTTACTGGGAAATACAAAGAGGTTCATTGGTTAGTTTATATCTTAGCAGGAATATTTGCTTTAAGATTTATTTATCTTGGTCATTAAGCTAAATATACTAAAAAAATTTTTATTATCATTTATCATTATATTTTTAATAAAAAATCTGGGTTTGTTATGAGAGGGCAGATAGCAATAGATGCTATTTTAGCAGTATTGTTTTTGTTATTGGTAAGTACTGTATTATCCTATACAATAATCTTTAACTCAAAAGAGACAACTTACTCATTATTAGCAGATAGATTTTCAGATATTGCTGATACTATTGATAACTATATTTTATTATCTTACTCCCAACAAAAAAATATAACAATTGTTTTAAAACCTGTTGGAACTTTAACTTACTCAGTTTATATTAAAAATTATGTTATTGATGTTGATAGTCCCATATACATTAAAATTGTTCCTTATGAAGATGGAGTAAAGTTAGAGAATGTTAATACCTCAACAATAGATGTAGGGAATAGAGTTGTTATAATTCACAATAGTATAAACATATCAAAACCTTTAAAGGTTAAGATATATTAGCTATTGTTCTTACATATCCTCCTCCATCTCCAACAGGGACAGTTTGTCCATTTTTTCCACAGTATCCAATATTCAGCTCAAAATCCTTAGTTACTGCATCAACTTTAAATAATATGTCTAAAATCTCTCCACTTAATCCAGCATCTCTTAAATTATCTCTTAATTCACCATTTTCTATTAATCTTGCTTCAACTGCTGAAAATTGGAAAATACCTTTTCCAGTATCTACTTGTCCTCCTCTTGAACCAATTAATAAAATTCCATTCCTTGTATCTTCTATTAACTCATCTAAATTCCAATCTCCTGGTTTTATGTAGGTGTTGCTCATTCTAACAATTGGTTTATTTAATCCTTCTGCTCTACCATTTCCTGTTAATTCAGCATCTAATCTTCCAGCTGTTTCTCTACTATGCAAATAACTCTTTAATATACCTTTTTCAATAATTACAGTTTCTTTTCCTTTAACACCTTCATCATCATATTTATATGAGCCAAAACCATCTTTTATAGTTGGGTTATCTATGATAGTTACATATTCACTACCTACTTCTTCACCTAATTTATCTTTAAATACACTATCATTTTGTAAAACCAAATCTGCTTCAGCAGCATGTCCAACAGCTTCATGTATAAATACTCCTGCTAATTCTGGATTCAATATAACTTTAAACTCACCTTTTGGGCATTTTTTAGCATTTAATAATCTTAAAACTCTATCTTTTGCCTCTTTTGCTTTATTTAGATAGTTGTCTAAAATTATTTTAAAATCAACTCCTCCAACTCTTTCAGAGGAAAATTGTAAATTTCCATTTTCCTCTGCAACACAATTCATTCCTAAATAACATCCATATTTTATACTTTCAATACAGCTCCCTTCACTGTTTAAAAAAATCTTTTTGGAGTAGCCATCAGAATAACTGACAGTTACACTTTTAATTTTATCATCTTTTAATTCACTATATGTATTAAATAAAATCTCTTCTTTATCTTTGATATCCACATCAGTAGGTTTTATTTTTCCGGAAATTTCATATTTATCTTTTATAGCTTTATATTCTTTAAATTTTACCTCTTTATTTGAGTATTCATTTGATAGTTTTGCCATCTTATAAGCTTTCTCAATTAGTTCATTTATATTATTTATTTTATTTGAAAGAGCAAAACCCCAACCATTTTTATACAAAACTCTTACAGAAACTCCATAACTTACTCCTGAACTAATCTCCTCAATATTTCCATCTTTTAATATCAAATTATTACTTTCAGATTGAGCTATTCTAACATCTACATAATCCCCAATATCTAAATTTATCTTATCTATATCTATGTTCATAAATCTCACCAAAAAATAATATAATCTAATTTTAAAAATATCTTTTTAAGATATAAGATTTAAGTGATTACTTATGGACTCTTTTGAAAAGCTTAAAGATAAGTATAAAGGAAAAAGGATAGTTTTAGCATATTCTGGTGGAATAGATAGCTTAGTTTTAGCTATCTTATTGAGTGAAGTAGCTAATATTCTAAATGTATTCATAAAAACTCCCTATATATCTAACTATTCATTAAAAAATGCTATAAGGTTAGCAGAAAAATACAAATTAAATCTTAGAGTAATTAATATAAATGAAATAATAAAAAATGATAAATATAGATGTTACTATTGCAAGAAGATGTTTTTTGAAACTTTAAATGAGATAAAGGATACTGAGAACCATGATTTAGTTGTTGATGGAACTAACTATGATGATATATTTGAAGATAGAAAAGGTTTAAAAGCTAAGGAAGAGTTAAATGTAGTTTCTCCCTATGTAGAATTTAAAATTAGGAAAAGAGATATTTTAGATTATGCCAAAAACAACAATATTGAAATTCCTCCAAAAGAAACATGTCTATTAACAAGATTTTATAGAGAGGTAGATTTAGAGGACATAAAGAAAGTTGAAATCTTAGAGGAGTTTTTAAGAAATTTTACAGAAGGAGCTATAAGGTTAAGAGATTACATAGATTATTGTATATTAGAAGTAGAATATCCCGAAGATATATTTAAGAATAGAGATAAGATTTTAAATCATTTAAAAAAATACTATAAGAAAGTTTTACTAAACTTAGAAAAATATCAATGAATTTAAATTATTTTTAATAATCCGTATAATTTTAATAGTATTGAGCTTTATAATAATTTACTTTTAAAAACTATCAACCTACATATATTTGAAGGGGATTTTTATGGCTAAAAAGAAGAAAAAAGAAACACCTAAATTAAGATGTCCTATTGTGAGTGTTTTAGGACACGTTGACCATGGAAAATGTGTCCATCCTAAAAGTAAGATTTTAACAAAATATGGAGAAATAGAAATAGAGGAATTATTTAACATAAGTAATGAGATTGTTGATAAAGACAATAAAAAAATTATTAAAAAGTTAGATATTGATGTTTATTCATTAGATAAGGATGGAAAAGTTAAAGAAATAAATTCATTGTATATTTGGAAATTGAGACATGTTGGAAAATTAGTTAAAGTAAAAACAGAAAATTATGAGGTTATAACCACATTAGAACATCCATTCTTAACAAATTTAGGTTGGAAAAAAGGAGAATTTTTAAATGTTGGAGATTACATTGCAACAATAAAAAATGATACTGAAGATTATCCAATATTTGAAGATTTAAAGAGATTAAGGATTTTATTTGGATTAACAAAGGAAGAGGTAGATATAGAGAATTATAACAAAATTGAAAATGGGGAAATTGTCCCAAACAAAAGTATTATAGAAGAGTTCATTAAAAACCTAAATCCTAAAAATTTAGATGAAAAAATTAGAGTTTTAGAGAGTTTGGATAAAAGTAGTAAATACTATAAGGAGTTTTTAGAAGATGGTTTAATAGAAAATGATAATTTAACTGAATTAGGAAAAGAAGCTCTTAATATATGGAAGAATAAGGAGTTTGGAGAGGAAGATAAAGAATATATCTTAAATTTAGTTAATAATATATCTTTTGATAAGATTGAAGATATTGAATTTATAGATTATGATGGATATGTCTATGATTTATCTGTGGAAACAGAGAACTTTATAGCTAATGGTGTAGTTGTTCATAATACAACTCTATTAGATAAAATAAGAAAAACAAAAGTTGCTAAGAGAGAAGCAGGTGGAATGACTCAGCATATTGGAGCAAGTGAGATTCCTATTGATGTAATAAAGAAGGTTTGTGGAGATTTATTAAAGATGTTAAAAGCTGATTTAAAAATACCTGGAATTTTGATGATAGATACTCCTGGACATGAAGCTTTCACTTCTCTAAGAAAAAGAGGAGGTGCTTTAGCAGATTTAGCTATTTTAGTTGTAGATATGAATGAAGGATTTATGCCTCAAACACATGAAGCTTTAAATATATTAATGCAGACAAAGACGCCATTTGTTGTAGCAGCTAATAAGATTGATTTAATTCCAGGTTGGAACTCTAAAGAAGATTATCCTTTTATATTAAACTTCAATGAAAAAGTTCAACATCCTAATGCATTAACAGAATTTGAAATTAGATTGTATGAAAATATTATAAAACCACTCAATGAGAAAGGATTTGATGCAGATTTATATTCAAGAGTTAAAGATTTAACTAAAACTGTCTGTATAATTCCTGTATCTGCTAAGACAGGAGAAGGTATCCCAGATTTATTAATGATGGTTGCAGGACTTGCACAGAAGTTTTTAGAAGAGAGATTAAAGTTGAATGTAGAAGGTTATGCAAAAGGGACAATTTTAGAAGTTAAAGAGGAGAAAGGTTTAGGGAAAACAATTGATGTAATTATTTATGATGGTATTGCTAAGAGAGGAGATTATTTAGTTGTTGGTTTGCCAAACAATGAAGTTTTAGTTACAAGAGTTAAAGCTCTTTTAAAGCCAAAACCTTTGGATGAAATGAGAGACCCAAGAGATAAGTTTAAGCCAGTTAATGAAGTTGTTGCAGCTGCTGGAGTTAAAATAGCTGCTCCTGATTTAGATAAAGTTATTGCTGGATGTCCTATAAGGATTGTGCCAAAGGATAAGATAGAGGAGGCAAAACAGGAGGTTATAAAAGAGGTTGAAGAGGCAAAGATAGAAGTTGATGATGAAGGAATCATAGTTAAAGCAGATACATTGGGTAGTTTAGAGGCATTATGTAATGAATTAAGAAAGGCAGGCATTAAAATCAAAAAAGCAGAGGTAGGGGATATATCTAAAAAGGATGTTATTGAAGCAGCATCATATCTACAAGATAATCCATTATATGCAGTTATAGTAGGATTTAATGTTAAGATTCTCCCAGATGCTGAAAAAGAGTTAGAAAAACACAAAGGAGTAAAGATATTCTTAGACAATATAATTTATAAGATTGTAGAGGATTTAACTGAATGGATAGAGAAAGAAAAAGAAAGAAGAGAAAGAGAAGAATTTGAAAAATTAATAAAACCAGCAATAGTAAGAATATTGCCAGATTGTATATTTAGACAAAAATCTCCTGCTATCTGTGGAGTTGAAGTTTTAGAAGGAACATTAAAAGTAGGAGTGCCATTAATGAGAGAGGATGGTATGGAGTTAGGATATGTTAAGGAAATTAAATATAGGAATGAGAATGTGAAAGAAGCAAAAGAAGGACAAGCTGTCTCTATATCAATAGATGGGAGATGTACATTAAAGAGGCATGTAGATGAAGGAGACATAATGTATGTTAAAGTTCCTGAAGAGCATGTTAGGAAGTTGTATCATGAATATAGAGATAAGTTGAGAGAAGATGAAAAAGAAGCATTATTAAAATATATGGAATTAATGCGGAAATTAACAGGAAATATATTCTGGGGAAGATAAATGATAATTCCTGCCCACATTACAGGATTTTTTACAATACATAAGGAAAAAATTCCTATAAAATCTGGCTCTACAGGGGCTGGAATAACATTAGATAAAGGAGTAGAGATTAGATTAGAAGATGGGACTGGAAAGATATACTACAATGATAAAAGAGCTGATATATGTCCTGTAAAAAAGATTCTAAAAGAGGAAACTGAGAATATATTTGATGTGTATTTTTACTCTCCTTTCCCCTTAGGTAGTGGATTAGGAATGTCTGGGGCATGTAGTTTAGCATTAACAAAAATTTTAAAGTTACCTATTGAAAAGGCTCATATTGCAGAGGTTGAATGCAACACTGGATTAGGTGATGTTATAGCCCAAGCTATTAAAGGATTTGTTATTAGATTATCTCCAGGATTTCCTACTGTTGTTAAGAGAGTTCCTGTAAGAGTGGAAGATTATTATATAGTTTTAGAAATTTTAGGAGAAAAAGAAACAAAAGATATTCTAACTAATCCAGAACTTACAAAAAGAATAAATTTAAGTGGAGACTTATGCTTAGATGAACTGTTGTTAAATCCAACATTAGAGAACTTTATAAAACTATCTTACAGATTTGCTAATGAAACTAATTTAATAGATGATGAGATAAAAGAGATATGTGAAGATTTAAATAAGATTTGTTTAGGAGCTTCTCAGTCTATGCTTGGAAAAACTGTATTTTGTATAGTAAAGAAAGGACAGTTAAAAGATGTCTTATCTATCTTAAAGAATCCTATTGTTTGTAAGATTTCTCAATAATGATTTAATTTTTTATTTTTAAATGCATATCTATATATTTAAATTAATCAATAAAATACTAAATATAATAAAATAGTGCTCCGGCCGGGATTTGAACCCGGGTCGCGGGCTCGAAAGGCCCGCATGATTGGCCGGGCTACACCACCGGAGCAAAAAAATAGCGGACCCGGGGGGATTTGAACCCCCGACCCCCGGCTTAGAAGGCCGGTGCCCTATCCAGGCTAGGCTACGGGTCCTTACAAGAAGAGCAATGTATAGAAATAGTAAAACCCCTATAAATATTTTTCGTTAATTAATTATTTTATATATTCTACTTTCTTTCCTATAAGTTCATTTAAATTAATATTTTTAGACTTAAACTCTAACATAGCTGTTGAATATTTTTTACACTTATAAAATCTCCAAGGTTTTAATGTTGTAGTTTCAACAACAATATCATTATCTATAAAAAGAATATCAATAGGGTAAAAAACAAAAAAAGTATGAACTGATATCTTCCTTCTTTTATATAGAAATAATAATCCTTTATCTTTAATATCTCTAAACATTAAGCCAAAAGCTCTTTTTATAAAATTATCTGCTACTTCAACATCAAACACTAAATTATCAATTTTTATTTTCATAAGTATCTCTTTTGTTATTGTATGGAACTGGGATATAATAGACAGATGGTCTATTTGTCTTAGGTTGAGGATAGAGCTCTAACAATTTATATACTTTCTTTGGAACATTAGTATCAATATCTATTCCCAACTCTCTCAACTTTTTAACAGTTAAAGGATAGTCATGTGTCCATCTTCCCTCTGTTAAAATTCTTGCCAACTTTTTTGCTTTTTTATCATCAAATTTATCTTTTAATAGGTTATATACAAAATCTTCCATTTGTGAAATAGCCTTCTTAGCTATATCTACTAAAATAAGTGTTTCATCACTCAATTTTTCTCCTTTTTTATAGTATGTTTCTAATATTGATGCTGCTGGATACTGTCCAAGTTGAGGGTCAACTGGCCCAAGAACTGCATTTTTATCCATAATTATTTTATCTGCTGCCAAAGCTATTAAAGTTCCTCCACTCATTGCATAGTGTGGAACTATAACCCTTGTCTCAGCTTTATGTTCCTTTAAAGCTAAAGCTATTTGTTCAGCAGCTAATGCTATACCCCCAGGAGTATGAATAATTAAGTCAATTGGCATATCATCAGGTGTTAATCTTATAGCCCTTAAAACTTCTTCACTATCCTCAATAGTTATATATCTATAAATAGGAATTCCAAACAAAGAAAGAACTTCCTGCCTATGAATCATAGCTATAACTCTACTTTTTCTCTCTTTTTCAAGTTCTTTTATACATCTCAATCTCTTCATTATTCTATATCTCATCATCATCTCAGGATACAAAAAGAGAAAGAAAAAGAAAATAAAAAAGAAAAAGTCAAAACTTGCCAATTATCTCACCTTTATTTTAAGCTAACTGATATAACATAGTATATAATAATTAGAATAGCTATACCTAAAAACATATAGTTTAATCTCATCATTCTTTTTCTTCTTTTTATATACTCTAATCTACACTTTTCAGAACAAAAAAGTTGGTCTGGGGGAATAGATATACCACAATTTAAACAATGTCTATGTTTCTCAACCATAACAATCACTCAATAACTGTTCCATCACTTTCTCCTTTAACAGCTTTTAATAGTTCTTCTGGTTCTCCTTTTACAACAACTGTCTTTATTTTAGCCCTTTCAATAATTTTAGCAGCTAAAGGGTCAATAACAGAAGAACTTCCAGCTTTCAGGGAAGAGGAAATAGCAATATTAACAAGTTCTTCAAAACTCAACTTACTGTATTTTTTAGCATCTTTAAATTTTTTTGGGTCTTTGTTATAGACACCATCAACATTAGTCCCAATAACTAACAAATCAGCATTAATAAACTCTGCTAATCCAGCAGCAACTGCATCAGTTGTATGAGCTGGATGAGTTCCTCCTAACACAGGAATTTTTCCAGTAGATAAGATTATTTCAGCTTCTTCAAAATTTGTAGGAATCTTTTTTATACTATAATCATTTAGAGCAATAGCCAATATTAATGCATTTAATCTTGTAGAAAGTATTCCCAAAGTATCACACAGAGAATCATTAGCATTTAACTCTCTTGCTAATCTTATATAATCTCTTGCTGTCTTTCCTCCACCTACAACAATAGCAATCTCATGACCTTCATCTTTTAATTTTTTAAAAACCTTTGCATATTCTTTTATCTTTTCTGATGATGGATTTTCAGGCATTATAACAGAGCCACCTAAATCAAAAACTATCCTCAATGTTTCACCTTATAATAATCCTTAGTTTCTTTTTATTATAAAATGGTTTAGAACTTTTAATATATTTACTTTGTAATAATTTATATATTTGGATAACAATTATCACGCTAAAAATTTTTATTTTTTGATTTTATTGGGTTTTAGTTGATTATTTTCAATTTAGAGGATTTTTAGGGAAATTCAGAGGGGTCTGTATTTTGAATATTTTATATATTCTAATTATATAATCTATTGAGATTTTTAGGTGTTTTATGTCGTTCCTTTTAATATTTGAAAATCTCCAATAAATAGAGTTGATTTTTTAATATAAAAAATTTTTAATTGAAAAATATGGAATAGAAAGATTTTTATAAAAGTTCAAAGGTATATAAATGAATAGGGAAACCTACCCTTCAAAAAATTTTTATGTAGAAAAGCTTATATATGAGAAGGTCGTTAATGTTATTATGTCTAAAATGTGCCAATAAGCCCTTTTTGTTTCATAAATATTTTTAGAGAATGTCGTTAATGTTATTATGTCTAAAATGTGCCCGCTAAAATCGTGCCTCTTGGAGGATGGAATTTTTATTTTAGAGTGTTTAATATATCATCTGATTACGAGCTAAAATCGTGCCTCTTGGAGGATGGAATATTTTGCCACTTCTGAAACTCTTAACCCAAATAACCGCTAAAATCGTGCCTCTTGGAGGATGGAATTTATAATAATCATATTAAGAAGATGCAGAAGAATGTCTTAAAAATGCAGAGTACTTGGAGGATGGAATTTATAATAATCATATTCTTCCTTTTTCTCCCATGCTAAAATCGTGCCTCTTGGAGGATGGAAACTTTTTTATTAAATTTATAGGATGTGGAGTTAGATTTGCGCTAAAATCGTGCCTCTTGGAGGATGAAAATCACTTTTTTTTATTTTAAAAAAACAAATGTGAGTATAAATGAAAGTTGCTATTTTATCAGAAGGTAAATATGGATTGAGAGCATATAATAACATTAAAGAGAAATTTCCTACTGATTTTTTAATTGTGAAGTATTATGGAGATGTTGATATAGAGATTGATAAAGATATTATTAAAAAATTAAAAGATTATGATTTATTTATTTTATATTTAAATCCAAATTTATCCTATGAGATTGTTGAAAAAATTAAAAAACTAAATCCAAAAGCTTATGTTATATTAGGATTTTGGGGTGGAGAAGGTTTTAAGAGGCAAATTGAAAAGTTTGGTAATTGTATAGCTCCTAAACTTTTATGTGAGTTAGATGAAGAATATTTAAAGAACTATATTGATAAGTATCCTCAACTAAAAGAGTTTTTAAAATACTTTGGAAAGCCAAAAATAGAAGTGAAACTTAAAGATAATAAAATAGTTGATTATATAGTAATTAGGGACTCTATTTGTGGCTCTGCCAAGGAAGTTATTAAAGAGTTTTTAGGTAAAGAGTTTAATAAGATAGATTTAGGTTTGAGATTACAACATTTCTGTGTTGCTGGAAAATGTGACATTTTTAAAAAAGAAGAGAGTAAAAAAGCAAAAGCTGGAAAAATTTTTGTTGAAAATATAGAGACTGTTTAAGATACAACAATATATTTAATTACTTGTTTTATAACATCTAAAATCTTTTTTGTTGTTATATATGATATAGCTTCATCATGATACTCTATATCTACATACTCCTCCAAAATTTTAGCTCTTCTTTTAGCTAACTGAATAGCTACTAAATGCTCCACAGCATAACCTTCTCCAAAATACATATCTCTTAAAAATTCAGCTTTGATAACTCTAAAACCACACTGTATATCTCTAAAAATATAAATTTTTTTTACATAAAGGGATATCAGTAAAGATATTAAGAGAGAAGCTAAAAAATTAGAAATCTGCCTATAAAAAGGAATATTTTTATATCTTCTAATACCAAAAACTGCATCTGCATCTTTTATTTTACTTAAAAGCTTTGGAATATCTTTTGGCTTATGCTGATAGTCCCCATCCATAAAAACTATATATTCATATCCCAAGGATAATGCTAAATTAACACCTTTCTCAATACTCTTAGCTTTTCCAAAATTTTTTTTATTTTTTAATAAGAAAACCTTTATTTTAGAGTTTTTTTTATAATCTTCAACTACTTTATAAGTTTTATCTTTTGAGCCATCATCTACAACTATAACATCTATCTTAATCTTTTCTAAATCATTTAAAACTTTTAAAATATTTTTTTCTTCATTGTATGCTGGAATTACAACAACTGCCTTATGTGGTATATTCTGCATTGATTTTGACATATTCATAACTTAAATCACAGCCATAGAATTTTTCCTCAACATCACCAACTTTTAAGTCAATAATTATCTTAATTTTTTTATTTTTTATTATGTTTTCAGCTTTTTTTAGTATTTCTCCCCCAACTGCCAATGGCTCATTATTTTTAACTAAATAAACATCTTCTTTATAGTTAGAGAGAATAATATCAATATCTTTAAAATCTGCCCCACTGTATCCAACAGCTGCTAAAATTCTTCCCCAATTTGGGTCATTACCAAAAAGAGCTGTTTTAACTAAAAGGGAATTAATAACTGCTTTTCCAGCTTTTTTAGCATCATCTACATTTTTAGCATTTTTTATAACAACTTCTACCAACTTAGTTGCTCCTTCACCATCTTCAACTATCTTCTTAGCTAAATAGTCCATAATTTCATATAAAGCTTTTTTAAATTCTTCTTTACATTCATTATAATCAATTCCACACTCTCCATTAGCTAAAATAAAAACTGTATCATTTGTTGATGTATCCCCATCCACAGAGATGTTATTAAATGTCTTATTTACACATTCATCAGTAACCTCTTTTAATTCCTCTCTGTCTATCTTTAAGTCAGTTATAATGAAGCATAACATAGTTGCCATATTTGGATGTATCATACCAGCTCCTTTTGCTATTCCTAAAATTTTAACCTCTTTACCATTAATATTTAAGCTCTTAGCTATATACTTAGGAAACTTATCTGTTGTCATTATAGCCTTAGCAGTATTCTCAACATTACTCTCCTTCTTAACTAAATTAGAAACTCTATAAACTAAATCTTTTAATTTTTCAATATTTGCATCTCTACCAATAACTCCTGTTGAAGCTATTAATACATCATCTTCATTAACATCTAAATATTTTGAAACATCTTTTATCATTTCCTTACATGCCAATAAACCATTTTTGTTGTAACAGTTTGCATTACCACTATTTGCAACTATAACTCTAAATTTGTCCTTCTTTTTTATTAACTCTTGAGAAATTAAAACAGGATAAGCCTTTACTCTATTTTGTGTAAAAACTCCATAACCTACTGCCTCTTTTTCAGAGTAAATTATTGATAAACCATAATCTTCTTTAATTCCATTCAATTTAAAACCTTTTGGAATCATTCTTTCTTAACCTCCATTAGAGCTATTTTTTCTAAAACTCTCTCAACAGTAGAACCATATCCTTTAATTTTGAATATATTTCTTATAGCCTTTTCTTTTTCTTCATTTAAATCTAAAACAGAGTTATCTACTTCTCCACCAACAATATTATGGATTTTTTTAAATGTTTCTTCATCTTTACAAACAACACATATATCTCCATCTTTTGCTCCAAATATCCTTATTGCTTCATTTATCTGCCTTCTCCCAGAAGCTCTTACTAATATCTCCATCCAAAAATCTTTTGCTATATTTTTTTTAGTTTTTGCTTGATATATAGCTTGTAAGATATGCCTCTCTGTCGCTATAAATTTTGCATTTAAAAGTTGTTTCTCCTTTATATTAAATACTTCATCTTTTATTTTAGCCCCTCTTATTCCTCTAATTATCATACTCATTCACATTTTTATATTTAAATTATTCTCATCAACTATTTTAACATCTTTCAAACTTTTTAAACCAAAGTTTTTGGCAGTTTTTTCTATACCAAGTTCTTTATCAGTATTTACATAAACAACATAAGCATCTAACTCCTTAATTCCTAAGTTATAGGCAGCAACTGCTCTATGATGCCCATCCACTAAAATATATTTATCATTATTATTTCTTTTAATTACAATTATTGGCTCAGCTAAACCTTTTTTTATCTCATAGATTCTACCTAAGTATTCATCATAATCTATCTTATTTTGAGTAGGGAGAAGTTTCTCAACTTCAACCTTTTTCCTTTCAACTTTCACATCATAACCCAATGTTTTATATGTCTTTATTATATTTTCTAATTTTTTTGGTGTTGTTTTTTCTATTTGAGACCTAATAACATCCATATTGGATATAATTCCCAATAAATTGTTATTTTCATCTACAACAGGTAGTTTTGAAAAACCAGTTCTAAACATAATCCTTCCAACATTCATAATATTTTCATTTGGATGTGTTACAACCATATTCTCTCTTTTTGTCATTATATTCTCAACTTTTTCATTTTCATCCACTCCTACAATATCTCTAACTGAAACTATTCCAACTAACTTACCATCCTCCACAACAGGAAAAGAGCCATGTTTTGTCTTTTTTATTAGTTCAATGACATCTTTAACAGTATCATCTTTTGATAGTGTATAAACCTTTTTTGTCATATACTCATAAACCTTTGTCATAATAATTCCTCATTTATTTTTTCTTTAACAATATTATAAATCTCTCTAATAGTTAAATTATACTTTTTAGATAATTTTTTTAGGTCTTCAAATTCAGGTTTTATGTTGATTATTTCATTATCTATACATGAAACTTTAATTCTAACATTTTCATCTAACACTTTTATTGTTTTTGTATATCTATCAGCCTTAAATCTATCTGAATAAAAAACTCTAACTCCAATAGTCCCTGTTTCTTTCATTATCTTTTTTGCTGTTTCATAAGCTTTTTCTCTACTAACTATTGCTCTAATAATATATCCTGGCCTATTTTTTTTCATATATGTAGGAATAAAATGCAAATCTTTAACATCTAAAACCTCAAACAAGTTCCCTAAAATTTCTCCTGTTGTGTCATCAACATTACTCTCTAAGATTGCAACTTTTTCAATATTTTCCTTTTTAATTTTAAAAACTCTTAAAACATTTGGAATATCTAAATCTTTCTCTCCTGCACCATAAGAAACTTTTAATATTTCAAAATCCCCACTTATTATCTTAGGATTTATATATTTTATTATAACAGCTCCTGTAGGTGTTGTTAGTTCCCCAAAATTTTTGTCTGAAAAGAATACTTTAAAATTTTTTAAGAGCTCTGCAACAGCAGGAGGAGGAACTGGGTAAGTTCCATGCTCAATATCTATGAAACCATTTCCTAAGTTTATTGGTCTATAAAAAGAATTATCTTTTAAGTTCAATTTATTTATAATATAGCTTGCCCCTACTAAATCCACAACAGTGTCATAACTTGCCAATTCATGGAAATGAACATCTTCCAAATCAACATTATGAATTTTACTTTCAACCTCAGCTAAGGTTTTTAGCATAGTTAGAGATGTCTTTTTTATATTATTTTCAATATTTGAATTTTTTATTAAATTATATATTTCTTTATAGTTGTAGTTCCATTCATCATAATAATTAATTATTAGTTTATTAGCCAAAATCCCTCTCTTATTTACTTTTACAATCTCTAAATCAACATCTACAACTTTTTTTATTGTTAAAAATAGTTCTTCTTTATCTATATAATCACAAAAAGCTGAAATAAACATATCTCCACTAATACCACAAAATGGGTCAATTATAAACATAACATTCACACTGAAATAAATAATTTTTAATAATTATTTTTATAATAATTTTATATGATTTTTTATTTTTAGTGTGATATAGTATGTTATGGAAGGATGTATGTGAAATTTTTAGAAATATAGAAAATACTACCAAGAGATTAGAAAAAAGAGCACAATTTATTAAGTTAATTGACAAAGTAAAGAATCCAGAGGATTTAAAGAGGATATGTTATATTACTATTGGAAGAGTTTTTCCAGAGTGGGATGAGAAGGAGTTAGGAGTTGGAGAGAAACTTTTAATAAATGCAATAGTCTCATCAGGAATAAATAAGGATAAACTCTTAAAAGCTATTCATGAGACAGGAGATATAGGATTAGCAGTTGAAAAATTAAAAAAAGAGAAGAAGGGAACAAATCTACTATTTTATCAACCTCTAACAGTTGAAGATGTTTATAAAACATTAAAAAGAGTTGCAGAAATTGAAGGAGAAGGTTCTCAAAAGAAAAAATTAAGGTTAATAAGTAGTTTATTTGTTAGAGCTAATCCTTTGGAAAGTAGATACTTAGCAAGGTTAATTTTAGGAGATATGAGAATAGGAATGAATGTTCCAACTATATTGGAAGCACTCTCAATATATTACAATGTTCCAAAGGAAAAGTTAGAGAAGATTTACTCTGTTGTTAATGATATTGGATTATTAGCTGAAAAGTTGGCTAAAAATGAATTAGATGAATCTTTAACTATTCAAGTTTTTAGACCAATAAAACCAATGTTGGCTCAACTAACTCCATCAATTGAAGAAGCTCTCTTAGAGATGGGAACAGCTCAGTTTGAAACTAAGTATGATGGTGCAAGAGTGCAAATACACAAAAAAGATGATAAAGTCAAAATTTACAGTAGAAGGTTGGAAGATATAACTAACTCTCTTCCTGAGATTGTTAATGAGTTTAAAAAGCTTCCTGGAGAGTTTATAGTAGAAGGTGAATGTGTAGCTATTCAGGAAGGTAGGCCAAGACCTTTCCAAGATATTTTAAGAAGGATTAAAAGAAAGTATGACATACATAAAATTTCAAAGGAAATAAATTTAAGAGTTTATTTATTTGATATTCTCTATAAAGATGGAAAGTCCTATATTGATATACCTTTTAAAGATAGAAGAAAAGCATTAGAAGAGTTTGTAGGTTATGAGAATGATTGGAAGAAAGACAGAGAAAAGATTGAAAAAGAGCTTAAAGAACACAAAATAATTGATATATCTTATAAGTTAGTTACTAATAAAGTGGATGAGGCAAGAGAATTCTACAATTGGAGTTTAGATATAGGACATGAGGGAGTTATGATTAAAAATTTAAAAGCTCCTTATACTCCTGGAAGTAGAGTTAGAACAATGTATAAGTTTAAACCAACATTGGAGAATTTGGATGTTGTTATTATAAAAGCTAAGAAAGGTATGGGTAAGAGAAAAGATTGGTATGGCTCTTTTGAAATTGCTGTAAGAGATGAAGAAGGGAATCTCTATTCTATTGGACATGTTGGAACTGGATTAAGTGAGGAAGATTTAGAGATGTTAAAAAAGGAAATTGATAAAATTATATTAGAGGATTTAGGAGATGAAGTAGTAGTAAAGCCAGAGATTGTTTTAGAGGTTGCTTATGAAGAGATACAGAAATCTGATAAGTATAAAGGAGGATATGCTCTAAGATTTCCGAGAGTTGTAAGATTTAGATTTGATAAAGGGAAAGATGATATAAACACATTGGATGATGTAAAACAGATATATGAAATTCAGAGGAGTAGGAAATGAAGTATATAAATCATCCTCTAATAAAACCAAACACATTAGAAGCAAGATTATATCAGCAGTTGATAGCAGCTAATGCACTAAAAAGGAATACCTTAGTTGTTATTCCAACAGGTTTAGGAAAGACAGCAATAGCTGTTTTAGTTATAGCAGGAATTTTAACAAAAAAAGATGGGAAAATTTTAATCTTAGCTCCAACAAGGCCATTAGTTGAGCAACATTATAGAAGATTAAAAGAGATTTTAAATATTGATGAGGATAAAATTGTAGCTTTAACAGGAAAAATTTCACCAAAAAAAAGAGAAGAGATTTACAAAAAAGCTAAAATTATTATAGCTACTCCCCAGGTTATTGAGAATGATATTCTTTCAAATAGAATAAATATAGATGATTTTATCTTACTTATAGCTGATGAAGCTCATCATACTGTTGGAAATCATGCCTATGCATTTGTAGCTAAGAAATTTAAGGATAAATGTCACATATTGGCTTTAACAGCCTCTCCTGGAAGTGATATAGAAAAAGTTATGGAGATTTGTGAGAACTTAAATATTCAGCATATTGAAATGAGAGATGAAGATGATGAGGATGTTAAACCATATATAGCTAAGGTAAAGCTTTATCCAATTAGGATAGAACTACCTAATGAATTTAAAAAAGCACTAAAATTATTAGATAAAGCAATAAAAGAAAGATTAAAATTTTTAAAAGAAAATGGAGCAATAGACACCATTCAAATAACAAAAACAGAATTAATTGAATTAAATCCTAAACTTTTTGCTTATGATGATTCTATAAAGTATGATTTGATTAGAGTATGTTCAGAGGCATTAAAATTAATGCATGCTAAGGAACTCTTAGAGAGTCAAGGGAAAAGTATCTTCTTAGATTATATTGAAAAATTAAAGAACAATAGAAGTAAGTCAGCAAGGGCAATAGTTAATGATGAAAATGTAAAACAAGCTGTCTTATTATTAAAAAAATCAAATGTTGAGCATCCTAAACTAAATAAAGTATTAGAACTAATTAAAAAAATCTTAAAAAAGAATCCAAATGAAAAAATAATTTTATTTACACAATATAGAGCAACTGTTGAGAAACTCTTAGAACTATTAAATAAAGAAGGAATAAAAGCTATAAGGTTTGTTGGACAATCCAACAAGGAAGGAAAAGGAATGAGCCAAAAAGAGCAGATAGAAGCAATAGAAAAGTTTAAGGAGGAAGGAAATGTCTTAGTTTCAACAAGTGTATCTGAGGAAGGGATTGATATCCCATCTGTTAATTATATTATTTTTTATGAACCAGTTCCATCTGAAATTAGATTAATCCAAAGAAGAGGAAGGGCAATGAGAGGAGAGGGAGGGATTTGTTATGTCCTCATAGCCAAAGGGACAAGTGATGAGGCATATTATAGAGCTTCTCTATATAAAGAAAGAGCAATGAAAAGAATATTAAGGGAAATTTATAAAGAAATTAAAAATAGATTAGAAGAGAAATATGGAAAATTAGAAGAAAGTAACATTCAAGAAGATAAAGAATCCAATAAAGAAGATAAAAAAGACAATGAAGAGAGCCATAATAAAATTAACAATGAAATAAAAGAAGAGAAAAAAGATGAAATAAAAAAACCAAAAACAATATTAGATTATTTAAAAATTGCTGAAAAAAAGAGCAAGGAGAAAGAAAGTATAGAGAGTGAGAATAATATTATACTAACTAAAATAGATAACAAAAAAGAGAAAAAAGCTAAAATTATAGTTGATGTTAGAGAAAAAGGAATAGCTAAATATTTATCAGATAAAGTAGATGTGGAAATAAAAACTCTTGATGTTGGTGATTTTGTTTTAAGTGATAGGGTTGTAGTTGAAAGAAAAACAGGAGAAGATTTTATAAATTCTATAATTGACAAAAGGTTATTTAATCAGCTAAAAGAACTAAAAAGATATGAAAAACCTATTTTAATTATTGAAGGAGATTATAAAAAAAGATTGCATGAAAATGCTATAAGAGGTGCTATTTTATCTATTATATTAGATTACTCAATTCCAATTATATTTACTAAGGATTTAGATGAAACTATATCTTATTTAGTTCAAATAGCTGAAAAAGAACAAATAAAAGAAAAAAGACCTATTTTAATAAGAGCTGGGAAAAAACCAATGACTCTAAAAGAGAGACAGGAGTTTATTGTCCAATCTCTCCCAGAAGTTGGTGGAGCATTGGCTAAAAATCTACTTAAACATTTTAAAACTGTTGAAAATGTCTTTACAGCTAAGGAAGAGGAATTAATCAAAGTTGAAGGAGTAGGAAAAGAAAGAGCTAAAAAAATTAGAGAAGTTTTAACTGCTGAATATAAATGAATATATTAATATAATATATTTTTATAAATATATATTGAAATATTCATATTTATAGTGACATATTAACTTTTTGATTTGAAAAAAATCAAAAGCTATAAATAAAATGATAATAAGAGCTACTATTTAAGAGGTGATAAGATGAAAAATAAAGTATTCTATGGAGAAGGAATTAAAGTTGTCAAAGAACAAAGACCTGATGTATATGAAATTATAGCTAAACTAAATGATACTGTTTATTCTGGAAAAGTTTTAGATTATAAAACTTTAAAGTTAGTTGCTATTGCTATAGTAGCAGCTAAGTGTGATGAAAAAGCAACAGAAAAACAGATGAAAAGTGGAATGAAAGAGTTAGGGATTACAAAAGAAGAGATTATGGATGTCTTAGGGATTGTTCTATTAACAAGTGGAGTTCCTGCTTATGTAAAAGCTATGAAGATACTTGAAAAATTATAAACATTGTAAGAGTTATGAATTACTTCCACAAAATTAACAGACTAAAAGAAGGAACTGATTTTGAGAAAAAACATACATCATTTATTGATTGTAGAGATTCAGTAAAAGCAGATGAAATTTTTGAAGTAAGAATATATACAGAAGTTGAGCATCCTATGGAAGATAACCATTATATTCAGTGAGTAGAACTATTTATGAATGATATTTACTTAGGAAGGGCTGAATTTACCCAATTTTTAAAGCCAGAAGTTGTTTTTAAAGTAAAAGCTCCAAATGAAAGTCATAAAGGCAAATCTTTTAAATTAAGAGCTTTAATGAGATGTAACCTATATGGTGTTTGGGAATTTGAGAAAGAGGTTAAAATAGAATAAATTCATAAAATTTTTGACGAATTTAGAATGATAAATTAAATATATTAGTAATCTACAAACCATATTTTGGTGATAAGATGGCAAAATATCAATGTATGTGTGGATGGATTTATGATGAAGATAAAGGAGAACCTTCTCAAAATATTCCACCTGGGACTAAATGGGAAGAACTACCAGATACTTTTAGATGTCCTCAATGTGGATTAGGGAAGAATGCTTTTAGAAAGATAGAATAGACATTAAAATTGATGTAACTATGATAACAACAAACCATCCATTAAGTGAAGCTTTAAGAGATATTCAAGAGTTTAAGTTAAGATTAGCTGAATACTTCAAAGATAAGGATGTTTTTCCAATTAAAAATAGAACAGAATTAGCTAATGCTTTACCATGTGGAATATCATTACCTTGTGGAGACATTGAAGCAGCAGAATTGGTTAAATTATTAACTGATAATGACTTTCCAATTAAAGATGTTGAAGATTTAGTTATGAAGTTAGCAAATAAATGCTTAATTGAAAAGAAAGAATAAAGGTGAAATTATGTGTGAAGAAATGAAAGAATGCTGCAAAGTTGTTATAGGACAAAAATTCCCAGAAGTAGAGGTTAAGACAACTCATGGAGTTATAAAATTACCAGATTACTATGTAGAGAAAGGGAAATGGTTTGTATTATTTAGTCATCCAGCTGATTTCACTCCTGTTTGTACAACTGAATTTGTAGGATTCCAAAAAAGATATGACCAATTTAGAGAGTTAAACTGTGAATTAATAGGTTTAAGTATAGACCAAGTATTTAGCCATATAAAATGGGTAGAATGGATAAAAGAAAAGTTAGGAGTAGAGATTGAGTTCCCAATTATTGCTGATGATATGGGAGAATTGGCTAAAAAGTTAGGAATGGTATCTCCTTATAAAGGAACAAATACAGTAAGAGCTGTATTTATAGTTGATGATAAAGGAGTTATAAGAGCTATCATCTATTACCCACAAGAAATAGGTAGAAACTTAGATGAAATAGTAAGAGCTGTTAAAGCCCTACAAACCTCTGACAAGTATGGTGTAGCTACACCTGCAAATTGGCCAGAAAATGATTTATTAGGTGATAAGGTTATTATACCACCAGCTTCAAGTATTGAAGAGAAAAAGCAAAGAGAAGAAGCTTGTAAAAAAGGAGAAATAGAATGTTATGACTGGTGGTTCTGCTATAAAAAATTAGAATAATTTAATAATCATTTCCTTCAAAAAATTATATTTTGGGGTATGGGCATGGTTGAGTTGAATATAGTTAGTAAAAAAGAAGAAAAAAAGGAATTAAAAAAATACAGATGTAGAGTTTGTGGATGGATTTATGACCCTGAAAAAGGAGAGCCTTCCCAAAATATTCCACCTGGGACTCCTTTTGAGGAATTGCCAGATAGTTTTAGATATAGTTTTAGATGTCCTGTTTGTAGAGGAAATGTAACAAAAGAATACTTTGAGCCAGTTGAGTAGAAATATTATAATATTTGGGATACTATGAAAAAAACTATTTTAAATCTTTTAAAAGCTTATGTGGGAGAAAGTTTAGCAAGAAATAGATATACTTGTTATGCAAAGAATAGCTAAGCTTAGAAAATAATTCTTTAAAAGATAAATTTGAATTCTTATTAGAGAATGATTTATTTGGACATATAAGTTTAAAGAAATATTTGGATGAAGGTTACCAAATTATAACCTTTTAAATATTTTTTAAGATAATTAAATAATTTGGTGAAGATATATGATAAGAAAAATAAAAGAGAATATTTATTTTGTTGGAGCAATAGATTGGGATGTTAGGAATTTTCATGGATACAATACAGACAATGGGACAACATACAACTCTTATTTAATTTTAGATGAAAAAATAACTTTAATTGATACTGTTAAAGACCATAAAGCTGATGAATTAATCAACAACATAAAAAAATTGGTTAATCCTAATGATATTGATTATATTGTTATAAATCATGTTGAAAAAGACCACTCTGGGGCACTTCCTGAGTTAATGAAAATAACTAATGCAAAGATAGTAACAAATGATAAAGGAAAGGAACATTTAGAAGAGCATTACAACACTGAGGGTTGGGAGTTTTTAGTTGTTGATGATGAAGAAGAGTTAAATATTGGTAAAAGAACTTTGAAATTCTTTAAAACTCCTATGTTACACTGGCCTGAAAATATGGTTACTTATTTAATTGAAGATAAAATTTTATTCTCAAATGATGCCTTTGGACAACATTATGCATCATCTCAAAGATTTGACTATGAAGTTAGAGGAGATATATTTCTCTATGCAAGAGAATACTTTGCAAATATTTTAATGCCTTACAAATTCTTAATAAACAATGTAATTGAAAAGCTCACTAAGTTAGAGATTGAGTATATAGCTCCTTCTCATGGAATTATCTGGAATAAATATATTGATGATATAATAAAGTATTATATTGATTGGGCTTCTGGAAAAGTTAGTAATAAGGCAGTAATTGTTTATGATACAATGTATAACTCAACTAAAAAAATGGCTTATGCTATTGCTGATGGATTAATAGAAGAAGGAGTGAATGTAAAAATATACAATTTAACTGAAACTCCTGTAAGTAAGATTATATCTGAGATATTAACAGCCAAATATTTATTAGTTGGCTCACCTACCTTAAATAAAAACTTATATCCTGAAGTTGCTAAGTTTTTAGCATATATGGAAGGATTAAATCCAACAGGAAAAATAGCTGTTGCTTTTGGTTCTTATGGCTGGTATGAAGTAGCAACAGAGAAAATTAAAGAAGTATTTAAAAGGTTAAATTATAAAATTGTAGATGATGATTGTTTAAAAGTTAAATTCTCTCCAAAAGAAGAAGATTTAAATAAATTATATGAATTTGGTAAGAATTTGGCTAAAATTGAATGATACTATGAATCTAAGATATTCCTCTGGAAATGTTGTAAATGAAAAAGTCCATAAAATTGGTGTTATTGCATTAGGTTCTTTTTTAGAAAATCATGGAGCTGTTTTACCAATAGATACAGATATTAAAATTGCTTCATATATCTCTTTAATTTCTTGTATAAAAACTGGAGCTAAATTTTTAGGTGTTGTTATTCCATCAACAGAATACAGTTATGTTAAACATGGCATTCATAACTCTGTTGATGATGTTATAAAATATTTAGATTTTATAATTAATGAAGGAAAAAAGATAGGAATTGAGAAAATTGTTATTGTTAATTGTCATGGAGGAAATATTCTTATAAAAGATAAATTAGAAGATCTAGAGAAGAAACATAATGTAAAAATAAAGCTATTAAATTTTCCATTAACACATGCAGGAACAGAAGAGGTATCTATTGGTTATGTTTTAGGGATTTATAAAGGTAGCTTGGAAGAGCATAACAACTTTGGGAAGTATCCAGAGGTTGGAATGGTTGGATTAAAAGAAGCAAGAGAGAAAAACAAGGATATAGATAATGAGGCAAAAAAAGTTGAAAAATTTGGAGTTAAATTAGATATAAATCTTGGAAAAAAGTTGTTAGATGAGTATATAAATAAAGTTATTAAAGAAATCATCTCTTTTATTTAATTTAATATAATTATGAGTTATACGCAATCTATTATAAAATTTTTACTATGGGAATAATATATAAAACTTTATATATTATAAAGTTACCTATAATACTCAGAAAACTTTGGAGGTGATAATAGATGTGTGCCCCAATAGCAGTAACTGCTGGATTAGGAGCTCCAACATTAAGTGCAGTATTACCACAAATAATGGGAATGGTTTTTTTAACAATTACTGGAGTATGGGCTATAGTTTCAGCAAAAGTTTCAACTTCAGTAAAATCTGAAGCAGTAGCTACTCAATAAATAGCCTTAATTAATTATAAAATTTTTTGGAGGTGATAATAGATGTGTGCTCCAGTATCTGCAACAATAGCAGTTAGTTCTTCAACATTATTAACAGCATTTACCTTAGCTCAAGTTTTAGGAATAGCAGCTATTATAGGAGCTGTTGGATTCATATTTAAAGATGTTTTAAACTCAAAAGTTGCAAATAGATCATAAATTTATTTATTATTATTTTTTTATTTTTTTGAGGTAATACCTATGATATCATTTTTAATAAAACCTAAGATATTACAAGTAGAGGTTACTAATGACTGTAACTGTAATTGTGACATATGTTTAAGGAATTATTGGAAGAGACCAAAAGGTAGTATAAGTGTTGAAGACTTCAAAAAATTGCCTATAAAAGATTTCAAAGAAGTAGCTTTACATGGTTGGGGAGAGAGTTTTTTACATCCAAATTTGTTTGAAATGGTAAAGTATGTTAAAAGTTTAGGAGTAAAAGCAAGTTTATGTACAAATGGTACATTGTTAGATGAGAGATTAGACGAAGTACTTAATAGTGGTTTAGATGAGATTGCATTTGGAATATTTTCCTTAAAAGGTAAAGAAAAAGTAATATCTAATATAGAAATGCTCATAAATGAAAAAGAAAAAAAAGGACTGAAATTAGATACCTACATAGATATAACAATGTTTAGGAGAAATTTAGAAGAGATTCCAGAAATTGTAGAAGCTGGTATTAATCTTGGAGTAGATGGAATAGTTCTTCATAGGTTATTTGATTTGTATATAGAAGAGAAATATGGTTTATCCTCAAAAGAGGAAAAGAAATTCATAAATGATTTAATAGAGAAATATGGAAAAAAAATAAGAATATATCCTCCTTTACCTCACACAACACCATGTAGAATACTATTAAATTGTATGTTTGTAAGATGGGACTGCCAACAATCTCCTTGTGTTTATCTTACAGATGATACATTAGGTGATGCAAGAACTACATATAAGCAAATGAAAGATAGGCATATATCATTTATTAAGAAGGTGAAACTTAATGACATCTGTAGAAAATGCATATGGTAATAGCAATTTATCAGTAGTTATTCTAAAAATAGGTATAGCTTTCTTATTTGCATGTTGTGGATATTGGATTAGCTATTTAATGGGTGGAGAATCAGTTTTTGCTAAATGGTTATCTGCACCGTTTTTAGGTCCTACAATATTTGGAGGTATTCAATGGATATTTTGGATAGTATTGAGTAAAGAGATATGTGGAAAATATTATGGAATTGTTACAGCATTGTTTATGACTGGATTTTATCTTATGACTGAACCTTGGTTTAGTGTTGTTGTCCCTGTTTGGTATAGTGTTATTGGTATAATTTCAGGTTTCTTAATTGGTTACTTAACAGAGAGATTTAACGGTGCTGTAGGATTGTCAGCATTTATGGTCTTTAATTGGATATGCTTTTATTTGTTTGCAAAATATCCATCTTGGGGACCACAATATACAATTGACGGCGTTATAATTGCATTTATAATATCCATAATTTCAGGGTTTATAGGTGATATTGTAGCAAGATATATTGCCAAATTTATAAAACCCTACTTCCAAAGTATAGCATAATTTTTTTTACAAAAATTTTAAAATAAAATAAATTTTAAAATGAGTAAGGTGATATTGAATGAATCCAAAGATGTACTATATAATTGGAATTATATGTCTATTAATAGCAGGAGTTTTAGCAGTAGATGCCTATCAGAAATATACAAGAGAAGCATTAGCAATAGAATTAACAAATAAAGCAATACCAATAGTAACTGATGCTATAGCAAATGATAATATGACTGAATATAAAGAAGCAGAAGCTTTATTAAAAAAGGCTATTAGTTTAGACCCTAATTATCCCTGGGCTTGGTATAACTTAGCAAATGTCTATATAAATCAAGATCATTTCCACCATTATGATAAGTTCCCATTTCATACCTATGCACAGGATGGAGTTCCACAAGATACAAAATATTATAATGAAGGAATATATTGCATACATAAATTTATGGAGCTCTTGCCAGAAGCAAAACCATTAGGATACGAAAGAATTGGAGATGCTAACTACTTCTACTATGATTCATATGTAGATAGAAAAGAAAAAGTTTTACCTAACTACTTTAAAGCATTGGATGGTGTAGATGTTATAAGGGAGTATGGAGGTAAAGGTGGAGTTGCAGCATTATATGCAAACATTGCAAGAACATATTTAGCTATGGGAGAGTTTCCAAAGTCCTTATATTACTACAATATATCAGTAAATATTCATCCAGAAGGACCAGCTTATGAACACTATATATGGGCATACATTATTAATGCAGAATTTGCTAATCCAAAATACTTTGAAGATGGATATAAATATGGACATAAATTCATAGATGACCTTGGAATTAAAGGACACTGGTCTATAGACTTAGGTATGATGCCAACTGCTGTTTCAGCATATGAGTTAGGTAAATATGATGAAGTTGTAGATTTATGTAACAAAATAATAAATGATTATCCAGACTCTCCATATGTTGGTGAGGCTCATAGATATATTGCAATGGTTGATATGAAAAGAGGAGATAAAGAAGACGCAATTAAACATCTATTAGAAAATGTTAAATTCTCAACAGCAATGACTCCTGAAGGTGGAGATGACTATCCAGGAGATATTCCAGTTGGATACTATGAAAGAGGATTAGCGTACTATTATTTAGGAGAAGTTACAGGGAACAAATCCTATTATGAAAAAGCTTTACATGATTTTAATTACTTAGCAACTTACTGGAATGTTTCAGATAGAAGTATAGCACATGAAAACTATTACTTCTTAGGTACAGAGATGGCTGCATTCACAAGTGCAAAATTAGGAAATCAAACATTAGCTATAAAATATGCAAAACAAGGTGTAGATGAGCTGAAATTAAAACACTGGTATGAAAGAGTTCAATTACCTGGATGGAGTAAATGCTTTGGTAATTGGTCAGAGAAAATCTATGAACTTGCAAAAGAAGGAAAACTTAATGAGACACCACTACCAACATTCTTATACCAAATAGAACACTAAATTTCTATTTTTTTTATTTTTTATTTTTAATATATCATACATACATTTATAATTATATATCGTTCTTTTAATAAAAATAAACTTTATATATTTCCGTAACTAATATATTGTTCAAAAATTTTTGAACATTTTGAATATTGTGAGATATATGCAATATAAAAAGAAAGTTGTGGAGATGTTTGCAGAACTTGCTAAGCTACATGGATTGAACAAATCTGTTGGAGCAGTTTATGGGATCTTGTTTATTTTTGATAAGCCATTATCAATAAAGGACATCATGGAAGAACTGAAAATTAGCAAAGGAAATGTTAGTATGTCTTTAAGAAAGTTGGAAGAGCTTGGTTTTATTAAGAAAGTTTGGATTGCTGGGGAAAGGAAAAATTACTATATTGCTAAGGATGGATTTTCCTCAATTAAAGACATTGCAAAGAAAAAATACAACATAATCTCTGAGTATTATAATGAGCTTGAGAATACAAATATTCCAAAAGAAAAGTTAGAAAAGATTGAAAGATTAAAAAAGATTTCAAATAAAATACTGAAATGCTTGGAAGAATTAGAAAAAGAGTCATAAGTGATTGTTATGAAATTAAGAGATATAATGGAAAAAATTGGAAGTTTTTCAGCAACAAAACCATTTTTAGTCCTTGCTATTGTTCTTCTTATTACCTTAGCATTAGCCACTCAAATTCCCCACATAAAAAAGCAAACATCTTTTGAAAAAATGTTACCTCAAAATCTCCCAGAAGTAAAAGAGATTTATGAGGTTAGAGATGAATTTGGTGGAACTGATGTAGCAATTATAGCAGTAAAAGTAGTTCCATCAGATTGTACAGATAAAGTTGTAGATATTAGAGACCCAAGGGTTTTAGAAGCTGTTAAAATGTTAGAAGAAAATTTAAGGACAATAGACGGAGTTACAAAAGTTACTTCTCCTGTTGATATTCTTACACAGATGAATGGAGGTGTAGTTCCAAAAAGTATAGACACAGTCAATAACTTACTCCAAAAACTTCCTCCATCTGAAAGAGAAAAGATGTTTAATAAAGATTACTCTATGCTAACAATTCAAGTATTCACAGATGTTGGAGCAGATGAAAAGAAAAATAAAGCTTTTGTCCAAGCCATGGAAGAAAGAATAAAAGAAACTCCTTTTCCTCCAGGAGTTGAAGCTATTCCTACAGGAACTCCAGTTTTAAGAGCATTAATTGGAAAATTGATGAATGAAAGTCAATTCATAACTACAGCTGTTGCAATGATAGCTATTCTCTTTATAATTCTTATACACTTCAAAAGATTAACATCTGTCCTATTATTAACTCCATTAGTTTTAGCTTTAATTTGGACTGGGGGCTTTATGGGATTGTTTGGGATTCCATTAGATATGGCTACTGCTGCTGTTGGTTCTTTAGTTTTAGGGTTGGGGATTGATTATGGTATTTACTTTGGAAGTAGATACAATGAGGAAAGAGAAAATGGAAAATCTCCAGAAGAATCAGCAATAACAACTGTTAGATTTGCTGGTTCATCAGTTTTAGCAAGTGCTGCCACAACAATTGCAGGTTTATTGGCTTTAACTATAGCTCCATTACCAATGATGGCAAACTTAGGAAAAGTTTGTGCCTTAGGGATAGCAAGTTGTTGTTTCTTAACTATATTCTTCCTTCCAGCAGTTTTAGTTATAGATGAGAAATACATTCATCCAGCAATTCAAAAACTCATAAAAATGATAAAAGGGTGAGATAGATGATAAAAAAATTAATCTATTTCCTTTTAACTTTAATTGTAATTTCTTCAACCTATGCACTACAAATTTTAGAGCCAGAGTATCAGCCAAAAGTTATACATCCTGGAGATGATGTAGATTTATGGGTTAAAGTTGTTAATGACAACTACAATGACAACCAAAAAGTTGAAAACTTAGTTGTTAAAATTGTTCCAGAGTATCCATTTGTATTAAAGCAAGTAAATCCAATTAAAGGAGAGGTTATAATCCCTCAACTATATGAAGGTGAGCCATACACTTGCTACTTTAAACTTCATGTTAATGAAGGTGCAAAATCTGGAAGTTATCCTATATTAATTAAAGTTAGTTATGATGTAGTTGAATATAACAATGGAGAAAAGGTAGCTACTTATCATTATGAATACTCTAAAAAATACTATCTAAATGTTTATGGTGTAGCTGATTTTGAAGTTAATGGTTTAGCAAACTTAATCCCTGGAAAAAATCAAAATGTAACAATTGAAATAAAAAATGTTGGAACAGGAACAGCTAAAAATGTAAATGTTTATATTGGCTATACTTTAAACTCTCAAAAAATTGGAAAAGAAAGTAAAACTGTCTCAATGTATGGAATAACTGAATCAAAAAATCAAGATATTATTTATCCAACACCAATACCTCAAAATAGTCCTATAACACCATTAGGAATAACTAAGTTTTATTTAGATTATTTAAAACCAGGGGATAGTAAAAAGATAGATGTTTTATTCCACACATCTCCAAAGTTAGTTGAAGGCTCCTACCCTATCCCTGTTGTTATAACATGGACAGATGAAGATGGAAATAAAAGAGCAGAATTGGTTAGTTTAGGTTTGTATGTTAAAGGAGATATTTCCTTAGGAATTAGTAATGTATTGACTGACCCTAAAGAAATTAAACCAGGAGACACCTATGTAAGAATAGATGTAACAATAACTAACAATGGACATGCAGAAGCTAAAAATGTAAAACTAAATCTAATAACAAGCTATCCATTTAAGGATAGTTGGAGCAACTGTAATATAAAAGATGTTGGTAATCTACTTCCAGGAGTTTCTAAAGTAGCTTCTTTCTATATAGATGTTGATAAATATGCTAAATCTGGAATTTATGAGTTGCCTATAAAAATAACCTATATGGATAGTGAGGATAACAAATATGAAACAACAAAATATATAAAAATATATATTAAACCTAAGCCATTATTTGAGATTTTAACAAAAAATGTTACTGTTGTAGCTGGGAAAGACAATAAAGTTTTCATAAAAATAAAGAATATAGGAAATGAAAAAGCTGTAAGAGTTAGAGTATCTGCTATTAAAAATTCTGCTCAACCATTTGATTATCCAGTTAAATCTGATACAATTGGAACATTAATGCCAAATCAAACAGGAACAGCATATATAGTTATACATCCTGATAAAAATGCTCCTTCTAAACCATACGATATAACATTAGAAATAAGATGTGCAGGAGATAGTGATATAGGAGATAACAATGTCTATACTTATCAAAAACCACTAAAAGTTATAATAAAAGGTTCATCTTCAAATGTAGGAGTTTATTTATTAGTTGGTGTGGTTATAATAATATTGATTGTAGGATATTTTGCTTATAGAAGAAGAAAATAAAAGTTTAAAAAAATAATGGCTCAGTTCGGGTAAGTATCATCATTAAATCAGTTAACCCTCTTATCATCATTGCCAAAAATCTAAGGTTAATTGTCTCTTTTCTTTTTTTAATTCACTTTCTTTAATGCCTAAGGATTCCATAATTCTTAAAACAGGAGGTAAAATTTGATTTTCAATATAATAGTTAATATCTATTTCCTCTTTTTTTACTTCTTCTGGAAGTTTTACTCTCTCACTTATATTTTTTCCTCCTTTAACTACAACATAACCAATAACATCTCCAACATTTACCCTTTTTCCTTCTTTTATTAATCTCTTAGCCAATACAACATGTGGAGCAGTTGTTTTATACTCATTTATTGGTTTTGTTAATTGAGTATATATAACTAAATCATCTATATTTATTTTATGCTCTCTTAAATTTTTTATAGCTTCTTGAATAATTTTTTTAGCTTTTTCAATATTTCCCTCTTTTAATAATGCCTCTAAAACAGCTTTTTGTGTAGTTTTTGCAATATTTGCCCAATTTCTTCTCACATACTCTAATCCTTTAATTATAATATTTCCTTCTTCATCAATTAGAGCATATTTCTTTTTAGTTATAAATAAACCTCTTTTAAAATACCCCTCAAATTCTAATTCCATCTCACCAGGAAGCTTATTATTTATATATGTTAAGAACTCTTTAACTTTTTTTATAAGTTCTTCTTTACTAATTTTTTCTTTATATATTGCATAAAAACCATCAGTGTCTATATAGATAGCTTTAAATCCAAACTTTTCTGCTTCTTTTATAACCTCTTTTATATACTTTCTGCCTAAATAAGTTACTATTTCAGCACATTCTTTTGAGTAAAATCTTGCTCTTGGATATGCTAAATAACCATAATGACTGTTATGAGCAAATATATTATTTACTAAGAAGTTCTCATTCTTATTGACACTTAAATCATACACATATCCATTATACTCAAATTCTTCAATTTCTTTAACCTTATCAAGCATTAAATCTTCAACTTCTTTATAGTTTGGATTTATAGTTATTTTGTATCCTCTATTTTTTACTGGTGTAAATCTTGCTTTTATTCCAACCAAACTAAACATTAAAAGAAGTTGGTGCAAAAATTTCTCTGTTTTTGCCATAAAAACATTTTGTCCTTTTGAATAATGTTTTTTTGCTTTAATAAATCCTTCTATAAAGCTTTTTAAGATACTTTCATTAGCTAAGAATATAATTTCTGGAATATGTCTCTCATTATTCTTAAATTTAAATATATATTTGAGTATTAAATAAACTATTTTATTGTTGATACAAATACCATCTTTTATAAAAGCACCTCCACCAAATACATCCCTAAATACCTTTTGAAGTTCTTCCACTTCATCTTTATTACTTTTATAAACTATTGTTAAATATCTTGTTTCTTCTTTACCATGAATCTTTTTTAATCTACCTTTATTTGCAAAATAACCTAAAAATTTGGCAAATTTTTTATCTACTTTAAAAAGAGCTGGAATTTTAGCAGAGAAAGCACCAATAAGATAATCCTCAAACTCTTCATCTGGAATATATTTTAAATAGTCCTTCAATCTTTTAAAGTTGATTGTAACATAATCTCCTCTAAAAGTTCCATAAGTTATAATTTTGTCAATATATTCTTTGTAAATACTTAACCTTTCCTTATCAAGAACTTTTATTTCAATTTTGTTAATTTTTTTGTATATCTTACCATCAATTAGTTTTAGTTTATTTAAATGTTCAATACTCTCCTTAAAGATAAGATTTAATTTATTATTTTCAATACTTTCAATTGTTGATTTTAACTTAACTAAAAACTCCTTATTTCTAAAAATTGTTAATGATAAGTCATCAACATCATCATCCTCTACATAAGAAAGCTTTTTAGGTATATTTATTATGATATTTTTACCAACAGGTTTTAATTTCTTTGGCACAACTATATAATCTCCTACTTTTATATCTTCTCCTTTTACACATACAACTTTATTATTCTCAAATTTAAACAAACTATGCCCTTGAGTAATTTTTATAGTTCTTCCAGATTTTAATTTTATTTTATAAGCTTTACCTTTATATCTATGTCTAATTACTGCTTTGACTTTGTTTATAGATGATTTTTTATTATCAATATTTAAAGTGAAAGATTTTAAATTATCATCAACTTCTAAAATCTCACTATTTTCACTATACTTTATTTTATCTTTATTTTTCTCTATTAAATTATCTATATATTTCCCAATTTTTTCTAACTTTACACCGTCCTCTTCAATAATTATTAAGTTTTCCTCTGGAAGGATACTATTAGCTAAAATCTTTAAAGAAAGTTGCTCATAGTTTAGCAAATCTCTTTCCTTTTCATCTTTTGTTACTTTCATTTGCTCTTTTATTTTTTTTCTTCTATCTACCAAATCTTTTAATGTCTTTGGAATTAAACCAACTCTTCTCTTACAGAACCAATGATTAAGGATTTTCTCACTAACATCTTTACAACACTTACAGTCTAAGGTATCTGGTGAGATGTTGTAAGTTATAATTATAGAGGGATACAATGATTTAAAATCCAAATATACTAAATCATTAAATAATCCTTTTTCAGCTTTTACATATCCCCCTTCATAGCTCTCTAAAACTCTCCTTTTATACTCTTTCTCATCTGGCTTATTAGGAACTATTAAGTTATCTAAATAAGCTCTCTTCATTAATAGATACTCTACCATCTGCCCAGAGGAGTATCTTGTAATTTCAAATAGTGTTTGATTAACAATCCTTGAAAACATAACTTCCAAAGGTAAAAAATAAGTTCCTATTTTATATGTGTATTTAGCATCTTCTAAGCTGTATTTAACTAAAATACTATTTTTCTCTTTCCAAAATTTTCCAATATCTTTATGAGAAATTTTTAATTTTTCAATATTGAATAAATTTAAAACAACATCTTCCAATGTGTATTTAGTTAATTTTAAAACTCTCTTAGCAATTGGGAATAAATCAACATGTATCCTTCCAGGAATATATGCCTTTTGTCCTTTAATTTTTATTTCCTCTCCTTCTCTACCTAATTCTAACTTTATGTTGTAGAGTTTAGCTCTCTCTTTTAAATATGGAAAATCAAAATAATCTCCATTGTATGTAAAAATTAAATCATATTTTTTTAGTTCTTCAATAACTCTTTTTATAAGTTCTTTCTCATCCTTAACTCTAACAACATTTTCACAATCAAAATCTTTATAAGTTATAACTTTTCCTCCATTCTCATCCCAAAAAGAAGCCATTATTATGGCATCATTCTTAGGTTTTGGCTCATAACCTTCATTATAAACTTCAATATCAAAAGCCACCATTTTTAATTTAGGAATATCTCTACTAACAACTCTGTTATTTCCAAAATCAAAATAGGTCATAGGAACAATATCTTTATCTATTAAGTATCTTTTAGCAAAAGGAATATCATGCTCATAAATTTCTTTGACATCTTCATACTCCTTAATCTTTCTTAACTTAGGAACTCTTTGAGGATGTACAGAAATAATTTTTAAAATTTCTTTTTCTTCTTTTAATATCCTTTTTTTTACAATTTCTATCTTCTCAACAAATTTTAATAAATCTTCTTTTAATAAAAATTCTTTAATTTTCTCTACATCATCTTTCTCTATCTTATCTTTATATAGTTCAACATAAAAATATGGTTTAAACTCCCTATCTTTCAGAATAGAGTTTAATAAATAAAGATATATAATAGCTCTATCATCAACTGTTTTATAGGTGTTATCTAATAGTACATCTATCATATTCAACCCTTTGTTAATGGGATGTTATGATGTTGTCAATTATAATAAATAGTCTAATATTAAGTTTAAAATACACTATTAAGTTATCTATTATTGTCTTAATTATTATGTTTATTGTAGATGTTTTTATAAACTTAGGTGGATTAAAATTTTTAGAGAAAATATTTTCTCCAATTTTAAAAAGATTGGATATTAATCCTCTTCTAATCTCTTCAATTTTAGCATGTTTTTTAAGTCCTACTGTTGGTTATAGTATTTTGTCAGAGTTGTATAAAGATAAACAAATATCTGAAAAGGAAGTTATAGCTACATCATTAGCCAACTCTTTTCCTTCTGTTTTTGCTCATACATTTACATTTTTTGTTCCTATTGTTATTCCACTTTTAGGTTTTGTAGGAATAATCTTCATATTAATTAGGTTAGGAGTTGCATTTATAAAAACTTGCATAGGTTTATTTTTACTTAACATTTTCTCATCAAAGAAAGAAATAAAAATAATTCAAAATCAAGAAGTAAATAAAAAGAAAACTTTCAAATCATCATTTAAGAGAATTATAAAATTTGCTAAAAGATTAGTTCCAACTATGTTTTTTATGCTATTTTTAGTTTCTATTTTATCAAAAATAGGATTTTTTGATTATTTAACAAAAATTTTCTATCCAATAACTTCTCTTTTAAATCTAAATCCAAATGTCATTACTATTGTATTCACTGAGATTATAAATGTGCAATCAGCTATTATATTGTCCTCAGCTCTACTAAATGAAGGGTTAATATCTGGAAAAGATGTTTTAATTGGACTAATTTTAGGAAATGTCTTAACTTTTTCATCAAGATATATAAAACATTCTCTACCACTACAAGTTTCTTTATTTGGAAAGTTAGGTTTTAAAATTGTTATGATAAATGCTATAATCACTCTAATCTTAGATATAATTATTATTGCAATGCTAATATTTCTAAGGATATAAACAAAATAATAAAGCTATTTTTATATAATAATTATTTTTATATATAAACTAAAATTTTATTGGTGATGTTGATGGAGCCAGAGTTAAAAATTGTTAATGTTGTTGTTTCTACAAAAATTGCTGACAGCTTAGATTTAGAAGAGGTTGCCTTAGTTTTAGAAAATGCAGAATATGAACCAGAGCAATTTCCTGGTTTAGTTTGCAGATTATCCATTCCAAAAGTTGCATTATTAATTTTTAGAAGTGGTAAATTAAATTGTACAGGAGCAAAAAGTAAAGAAGAGGCTGAAATAGCAATTAAAAAGATTATTAAAGAACTAAAAGATGCTGGATTGGATGTATATGAGAATCCTGAAATTAGAATACAAAATATGGTAGCAACAGCTGATTTAGGAATTGAGCCAAATTTAGATGATATTGCTTTAATGGTAGATAATACTGAATATGAGCCAGAGCAATTCCCTGGTTTAGTTTATAGAATGGATGACCCAAAAGTAGTAGTTTTAATATTTGGTAGTGGTAAAGTTGTTATAACTGGACTAAAAAGTTTGGAGGATGGTAAAAGAGCACTTAAAAAAATATTAGAAACTATTAAAGAAATTCAGGAGATGTAGATGATTGCAATTATTGACTACAATGCAGGTAATTTAAGGAGTATAAAAAAAGCTGTTGAACTCTTTGATAAGCCAATTATAACCAACAATCCTGAGGATATACTATCTGCTGATAAAATAATCTTACCAGGTGTAGGAAACTTTGGAGCTGCTATTGAGCATTTAGAACCAATTAAAAAATACATAATAGAGAAGATAAATGAAGGAACTCCTTTCTTAGGAATATGTTTAGGAATGCAAATACTTTTTGAGGAGAGTGAAGAAACTCCTAATAAAAAAGGATTTTCAATATTTAGAGGAAATGTAATAAAATTCAAAAAAGGAAAAATTCCCCATATGGGATGGAATACTGTTAAGATAGTTAAAGATATCCCACTATTTGAAGGAATAAGAGATGAAAGTTATTTCTACTTTGTCCATTCCTACTATGTAAATCCAAAAGATGACATAATAGCCGGAAAAACAGATTACTATGTTGAGTTTCCATCAGTTATTTATAAAGATAATGTTTATGCTACTCAATTCCATCCAGAAAAAAGTGGAAAATTAGGATTAAAAATTATTGAGAATTTTGTTAATCTATAACAATTGAAGGATATACACCAAAGTTAAATATAAAATTAGTGTATTTTTTTATACTTTCTAAAACATCAGATTCTTTGTATTCATAATCAATATAAAATATGTATGTCCCCAATCTTTTTTTTGAAGGTCTTGATTCTATTCTTGTTAGATTTATATCTCTCTCAGCAAACTCTTTCAATATATGATATAGAGCTCCTGGTTTGTCTTCTTTTAGCTCAAAAACAATACTTGATTTTAGTTTTGCATCTTTATTTTTTATTTTTATATTATCATAACCTATCAAAATAAATCTTGTAACATTATTCTTATAGTCCTCTATATTTCTATCTAAAATATTTAAATTGAAGATTTTAGCAGATTCTTCTGATGCAATTGCTCCAAGAGTTTCATCTCTACTTTTTGCAACAATTTCCACTGCTTTGGCTGTTGAATCAACAAACTTAACATTCCAATTGTTCATTTTTATATATTTTCTACATTGTGCAATTGCTTGAGGATGAGAAATGATTGTTTTAATCTTTTTTTTATCATAACCTATTAAACAATGATGGATAGGCATAACCAACTCAGCCAAGATTTTAGGTTTAAACTCTAAAAGTAAATCTTGAGTTAAAGTGACAGAGCCTTCAATAGAGTTCTCAATAGGAACAACACCAAAACCTAAGTTCTCAAAAATATTATAAATTGTTGGGCAGTATTTTATCTTAAAATTATTATTTAAAAAATTTAAAAACTTTTTTGTAGCCATTGATAAATAACTTCCCTTTTGAAGAGTATATATCTCCATATTTTATTCCTCTAAAAATAAATTTTCTTTCCTGAATTAGTTCTTTTAAACTTTCCAAATTCTTTCATTAATTTTAATTGTTCTCCACTAAAAACAGGGCCTTCTTTACATACAGTAAATTCATCTATACAACAGTGCCCACAGATTCCTATTCCACACTTCATATATCTCTCTAAACTTGCCTGAATTGGAATATTATACTTTAAAGATATTTCAAAAACTTTCTTCATCATAACCTCTGGACCACAAGTTATAACCAAATCAAACTTTTCATTTTTTAATATATCTTCCATTTTATCTGTTGTAAAACCTTTGTATCCATAAGAGCCATCATCAGTACAAACAACTAAATTTGCATATTTTTCAAATCTATCTAAAAATAGGAGTTCTTTTTTTGTTCTTGCTCCTAAGATAACTGTTATATCTAAATCTTTATAGAACTCAACAAAGCTCATTATTGGCACAGCTCCAATACCACCTGCAACAGCTAAGATCTTATCTCCATAAGGTTTAAAATAACTTCCATAAGGCCCTCTAACTCCAATAATATCTCCTTCTTTCAAAGAGAAAAGTTTTTCTGTGAATGGGCCAACTTTTGCAATTGTAAAACTATCTTCACTTAAAAAACTAAATGGTTTTTCATCTACTCCTGGAATCCAGAGCATTGCAAACTGTCCTGGTTTAAAGTTAAATTTTTTGTCAATAACAAATGTTTTAACTCTCTCATTCTCATCTATAATCTTTTTAATTTTGCATATCAAAGATTTCCCTCTTGCTTTTTTATTTTTTCATTACCTGTTTTGAGGATATTCTTCTATTTTCTTAATCATTGAACTGTTTATGTACCAAATAACTTTAACATTTTTTAGGAATTCTCCAACATTCTTAACATTCTTTGATACATTTTTTGTATCTATAGGAATGTTTATATTTTTACCTTCATAAACCAAATAAAATTCATCTAAATCTTTTGGAACTTTAAAAACTAAAACTCCCTCATATTGAGAATGTTGTGGAATATTGTATATAGTTATTGCTGAGCTATCCATATAACTTTCTGGTTCATATTTTTTTCCATTTTTATCTATGATATAAAAGTCCATATAGTTTATGAAATATTGTGTATTCAAATTATTAATAATTTTTATTTTAGTTATTATAAATTTTTCATCTAAATTCTTTTTTAAGTATCCTGTAGGGGTATTTACACTATCTGTTGAATAGACATCTATTAATTCAAATGTTACATTACCAACTTTAGCAATTTTCCCAGTAGCATTTATTGTTATAGGGTTATTTTCAATAATATCTTTTAAACTTAAACCATTATCTCCAAAAAATCCTTGCAGATAGCTTATCACTGAAGCCCCAATAAATATTAAAATAATCATAGATGCTGCTAAATATAACAAATCCCTCATAGCCATAGTTATTCCCCAAAAAATAGTTTAATTTCTCTCTCAGCTGATTCTTTTGAATCTGATGCATGTATTACATTCTCAGGTAATTTTAATCCAAAATCTCCCCTTATAGTACCAGGTTCAGCTTCAGCTGGATTTGTTTTACCTATCATTTTTCTAACTACTGAAATGGCATTCTCTCCTTCAACAACCATTGCCACTACTCTCCCAGATGTTATAAAGTTAATTAAATTCTCATAGAAATCTTTTCCTTTATGTTCCCCATAATATTTCTCAGCTAATTCTCTATCTATTTTTAGCATTTTCATCTCAACTATTTCTAAACCTTTATTTTCAAATCTTTCAATAATCTTACCTATTAACTTTCTTCTGACAGCATCTGGTTTTAAAACAACAAAAGTCCTTTCTACCATAGTTATCCCAAAGATTTTTATTATGTATTGTAATAAACTATTATCCTAACAATTAAAATATTTAATGGTTTGGTGTATATTATTGAAGAATGTAGCTGTTATCTACCCTAACAAATACAAAGCTGGAATAACTTGCTTAGCTGTTCATATTTTAGCTAATCATTTATCCAAATATTATAACACAAAAGTCTTCTTTTTAGAGAATTATCAACAAATAAAGAATTTTGACACTATCTTTATAACTTTACAGTATGAATTAGACTATTTTAATGCAATAAATATAGTAAAGTTTTTAAAAATGCAAAATCCAAATGCTAAATTTATAGCTGGTGGGCCATGTGTTATGGAAAATCCTTATCCACTAATGGACTTTTTTGATGCATTTATTGTTGGTGAGATTGAAGGAAGTAATGTAATGTATGAAGTTGTTGAAGGTAATTATGATGTTGAAGGTGTTTTAACAAAATATAAAGATAAAGTTAAAAGAATATATCCAAAAAAATTGGGAATAGAGGACTATCCAATATATCAACCTATTCCTGAAAATTCTGCTTATGGAAAAACATTTTTATTGGAATTGGGTAGAGGATGCCCAAGAAGATGTAAATTCTGCTTAGCAAGAGCTATCTACTACCCTCCAAGAATTAGAAAATTAGATGATTTAATATATTTAGCTGAAGAAGGTATTAAAACAAATAAAGTAAATAAAGTATCTTTAATACATCCATCTGTTGGAGATTATAAATATATTTTAGATTTAGTTGAATATTTAGTTAATAAAGGTGTTCAAGTTTCTCTATCATCAATAAGAGTAGATACTCTAACAGAGGAATTTTTAAAGCTAACTAAACCAAAAACTTTAACAATAGCTCCAGAAGCAGGAAGTGAAAAGTTAAGAGAAATAATAAAAAAAGATATCTCTGAAGAGGATATATTTAGAGGAGTTGAATTAGCTAAAAAATATAATATTAGTAAGATAAAACTCTACTATATGGTTGGGCTTCCTAATGAGGAGTGGGAAGATATTGAGGCAATTATTAACCAAGTAAAGGAGATTAAAAGACATATAAAAATGGTTGAAGTTTCAGTAAATCCCTTTATTCCTAAACCTCATACTGACTTTGAATTAGAGAGTTTTGATTTAGAAAGTAAGAAGAAAATAAAATATATTGAGAAGGAATTAAAAAAATATGGAGTTAGAGTTGAATATGAAAATTTCAATTCTATGCTATGTCAAGCAATTTTAGCAAGAGGAGACACTTCTTTAAGCTATTATTTAGATAGAGCAAACAACTACTCAAAATTTTTAAGTTTAATTAAAAAAGATAATTTATTAGAAAAATATTTAAATCCAAAGGAGTTAGTATGGAAGAACATAATATTAAAATGAAACATTTAAAGATGATTATAGACAAAATTCCTAAACATCCAAATCCAAAAGCTTTTTTAGAGCAATATACAATTGATGGAGAACTTGCTTCAAACATTTTATACTTTGCAAGAAATGATTTTAAAGATAATGTTGTTATTGACTTAGGTTGTGGAACTGGAAGATTAGGAATTGGAGCAAAAATCTTAGGAGCTAAGAGAGTTTTAGGATTTGATATAGATAAAGAGTGTGTAGATTTAGCTAAAAAAGTTGTTAGAGAGTTAGATTTAGATAATATTGAATTTTATTGTAAGGACATTAGAGAAATTGATAGAGAATATATAAATAACTTGTTAGGAGAAGATAAAAATTTAAAAAAAGTAGTTATCCAAAATCCACCATTTGGAGCTCAAAAAAGAAATGCTGATAGAATATTTTTAGATAAAGCTTTGGAGATTGGAGATGTTATCTACACTATCCATAACTATCCTACAAAAGATTTTGTTAAGAGATATATTGAGGAGAAAGGGGGAAATGTAACACATATAGCAGAAGCAAAATTTAGAATTCCTGCTATTTATGAATTCCACAAAAAGAAGGTTTTAGATATCCCAGTAGTTATTTTCAGAGTTGAGAAAAAATTTTTATAGTTTTAATAGAATTATTACCAAAAATAAAAAACATAAATTGGTGAGAAAAAGATGTTTATATGCCTACATAACACATATTCAGCTAAGCAAGTTGAAGAATTTGGAAGGATAGCTTTTGGTTTTGATGTTAATACAGTTATAATAACAAAAGCAACTGCATCAGCTGCTCAGAGTGGTGTTCCAACATTACAAAAGATGGCATACAAATTAGGAAAAAATATGCTATTTTTTGAGGATTTAGATGATGCTATTGAACTTTTAAGGCCTGAAAAAATTTACTTAATAGGAAATAAAAATATTTGTGATGAAAAATTAAACTTTGAAGAAGTTGGAAAAAATGATTTAGTTGTATTTTGTGGAGCAAATACTGGATTTACTAAATTAGAATTAGAGAAAGGTTTAGGGAGATATATAGTGGAGAATGAAATTGGAGCCTTAGGAAATTTAGCTATATTTTTATATGAAATAAATAAACTAAGATAGATTATGAAAGAATTAATTAAAGCTAAAAATTTATTTTTAAATGCTGAAAATGTATTGATAGTTACACATATTGATACTGATGGTCTAACATCAAGAGCTATCTTACAAAAGGTAGTTGAAAGAACAAATAAAGAAGCTGAATTTTTATTTTTAAAACAAATTAATGAGAAGTCTATAAATTATGTTGAGAAAGATTATGACTTAATAATTTTTGCTGACTTTGGTTCAGGGCAACTATCTCTCTTGGAAGAATATTTTAAAGATTATAATGGAAAAATTATTATTTTAGACCATCATCAGCCAGAAAAAGAAAACATTAAACTTAAAAATATTGTCCATGTAAATCCAATAATGTATAATTTAGAGACATGTGGAGCAGGAGTTTGCTACTTATTTGCAAAATCTATTAATAATAATTGGATTGATTTGGCTAAATATGCTGTTTTAGGAGCTATTGGAGATGTGCAAAATCTCTATGGAAAGTTAGAAGGTTTGAATAGAAAGATACTAAATGATGCTGTATTTTCAGGGGAATTGGCTGTTAAGAATGACCTACAACTTTATGGTAGATGCAGCAGACCTCTTTTTGTCTCTTTAAGATATTGGAGTGATGTAAGAACAGATTTATTGAACAATGATTCAAATATTATCTCATTCATAAATAGAATAAACAAAAAATATAACATAGATATTAATCCAGCAGAGAAACTTAACAATATTCCTTATTCTCACAAAAAGATTATTGGTAATGAACTTTTAATAAAGAGTTTGGAATATATTCCAACAGAATGGATAAAATATTTGCCTTATGTTATATTTGGAGAAGCTTATGAAGTTGTTAATGAGGAAGAAGATATATTAAGAGATTTATCTGAATTATCTACTTGTATAAATGCCTGCACAAGATACAAAGATTATAGGACTGCTTTGGATATCTTAATTGGTAGTAGAAAAAGGTTAAGTAAGTTAAAATCAAATTTAAGAGAGCATAGAAAAAATTTAAGATATGCATTAGAACATATAGCAACAGAAGTAGATATTATAAAAGAGAAAAACTTCCAATATTTCAAAACTGATAAAATAGATGAGAGTATAATTGGAATTGTTGCTGGAATGAGCTATTCAATTGAAGATATTGACTGGAAAAAACCAATAATTGGAATAGTTGAAAATGATTATGGTTATAAAGTTTCTGCAAGATGTCCGAGATTGTTATGCTTTGCAGAAGATGTAAATTTAGCTGAAGCTTTAAGATATTCATCTAAAAAAGCTTATGGTTCTGGAGGAGGACATAAGTTTGCAGCAGGAGCATATGTTAAAGATATATCAGCATTTATAAATTCTTTAAAAATTAGCTTATAAATATTATTTAAGAAAATTTAATTTTAATGTTATTTAAGGTGTTATTAATGGAAGCTGTTTTAGTATTGGAAGATGGAACTGTTCTAAAAGGAAAAGGTTTTGGTGTAGAAAAAGAGGTTTATGGTGAGTTAGTTTTTACAACAGTTATGACTGGATATGTAGAAGTTTTAACAGACCCTTCATATAAGGGACAAATTGTTACAATGACTTATCCTCTTATTGGAAATTATGGAGTATCAGAAGAATGGTTTGAATCTGATGGAATAAAAACAGAAGGATATGTAATTAGAGAGCTAACAGGAATTGAATTAGACAATTTTTTAAAGAAATATGACATCCCAGGAATTGAAGGAATTGATACAAGATTTATAACAAAAAAAATAAGGACTGGTGGAGTAGTTAAGTGTTGCTTAAAAACAGCTGAAAAAATTAATGATGAAGAGATAGAAGAAATAAAAGATAAAGTAAAGAAACATAAAGATATATCTGAGATTGATTTAGTTCCACAGGTTTCTATAAAAGAGAAATTTATTCATAAAGTACAAAATCCAAAAGCAAGGTGTGTATTAATAGACTGTGGAGTTAAAAAAGGAATTATTCTAAATTTATTAAAAAGAGGATGTGAAGTTGTTCAAGTTCCATACAATACTGAATATGAAAAAATTTTATCTTATAATCCTGATTTTGTCTTAATATCTAATGGTCCAGGAGACCCAGAAAGGTTAAAAGATACTATAAAAACAATTAAAAATTTAATTGGAGAGGTTCCTTTAACTGGAATATGTTTAGGACATCAATTAATATCCTTAGCTTTTGGTGGAAAAACTTACAAAATGAAATTTGGGCATAGAGGAGGTAATCAGCCAGTTAAAAATTTAGAAACAGAAAAAGTTTATATAACATCCCAAAATCATGGATTTGCTGTTGATGTTAATAGCTTATCTGATGAAATAAAACCATTATACATAAATCTAAATGATAACACAGTTGAAGGAATTAAACATGTTGAACTTCCAATATTCTCTGTCCAATTCCACCCAGAAGCAAGACCTGGACCACATGATACACAGTTTTTATTTGATGAGATGATAGCTCTAAAAAATATAAAATAATAAATAAATATTGACAAATAATTAAATATATAAAATAATATTCCATAAACTATATATAAACCTTTATTTTATTATTATTATTGCTCTTTTGATGTGCAGGGGTAGCCAAGCCCGGCTAAGGCGCTGGACTTGAGATCCAGTGGGGCTCCGCCCCGCCTGGGTTCAAATCCCAGCCCCTGCGCCATATTTTTTATGGGCTTTTTTTAATTTCTAATTTCTATTAATCATAATAGTATAGTATATTTTTATTTTCTAATCTAAATCTAACATATTATTTATGCTATAAAATCTTTTTAATTAAAAATTAAATATTTTGGTGAAAAATTTATGAAAGAAAATCCTTTTAAAAAAATTCCTACAATTTTACTTCCTGATGAATTAATGGATAAAGCATTAAGAAGAGGAGAGAAAGTAGCAGAAGAGATGAGAAAGAAAGAATTACCTTGGCTAATGAAGGCTAAGGTTGTAGAAGAGCATAAAGTAAGGACTATATCCTCTGTATTGGCTGATAATTTACAAAAAATAATTGATAAAACACCTCCTGTAAGAAAGTTACCAAAGTTCTATCAGGAGATGGTTGAGGTTTTGGTAGGAATTGATGAATTTAAAAAATGTATGGGTGCTTTTAAGTGGGCATCAGATTTAATAAGAAAGCTTGGAAATGAATATGCAAAGAAAATTAGAAGAGCTAAAACACCAGAAGAAGCTGCTAAATTAAGAAAAGAATTTGTAGGTAGAGCTAAATCAATACTAAAAAGAATAGAGCCAGAAATGGGATTTATAGCAGTTGCAAGAGAAAAATTAAAAGATTTACCTACTTTTAGAGATACATTTACTGTTGTTTTAGCAGGTTATCCAAATGTTGGTAAATCTACAATTTTAAAAAAATTAACTGGCGCAGATGTAGAAATAAATAGTTATCCCTTCACAACTAAGGGAATAAATGTTGGACATCTTGAAGATATACAAATAATTGACACACCAGGATTGTTAGATAGACCTCTATATGAAAGGAATGATATAGAACTTCAAGCAATATTAGCATTGAATTATTTGGCCAATTTGATATTATTTGTTATAGATATTTCTGAATACTGTGGATATACATTAGAAGAGCAATTAAACTTATTAAAAGAGATAAAAAACCTCTTTAACATTCCAATTATGGTTGTTATTAATAAAGTTGATTTAGTAGATGAGAATAAAATAAATGAGATTAAAGAAAAATTAAGAGAGTTAGGAATAGAGGATATTTTAGAGATATCAGCAGATAAAGAAATTAATTTAGATGAATTAAAAAAATTATTAAAAGAGAAATTTAAACAAAACCTTAGAAACAAATTAGAAAGTAATAATTTATAATAAAGCCTTAACCATAGGGTCTGTTACTTCTTCTGGAGAAATCTCTTTTATACTTTTTATTATTATTCTTGTTCTTTTAACTTTATACAATCCTCCAAATTTTGAGTATATCTCTTCTAAAGCATCTTTTTCATTTAAAGCTCTTAATTCTTTTTTAAATACTAATGGCTGTTTTCCTTTTTTTCTAACTTCTCCCTCAACTCTAAATATTTTAACTTCCAAGTTTTTCACCTCTTTACAATTTTATATATGTTTTGAGCAACAGATATCCACCTTAGATAGGAGTATAAAGAAGCTTTTAATATTGAAAGTTCTTCTGCTTCAACATAAATTTTAATCTTGTTTTTATATTTTTCCATCTTTGCCCTTGATTTTATTTGACTATCTATATGCTCTATAAATATTGATTTATATATTATTTCTGCTTCTTCTTCACTATCAAACTCTAAATTTAAAATAGAAGAGTTCATTTTAATCCCAAACACTATCAAAGAGCTTAACTGACTTAACTCTAATTAATGGCCCTATTTTAACTCTATTTTTATAGAACTGTATAGCAAATAAATATTTACTATCTTTCTCAACAGATAAAGTAAAGTTACTTTCATTATTTATATTGAAATGATTAAAGAAAAACTCTTCATAAAGATGGAGGTATTCATTATTATAATTAATCTTTATTTTAATTCCATTATTGTTCTCTACTTTTCCTCCACATATCTCTCTTTGTAGTTTAACAGTTATGAATGAAGATAATTTTTTATCTTTTTCTAAATTATAAAAAACTAAACTTCCAGGATTTCCTCTAAACTCTCCAATTAATAAAATATTATTATCTATCTCAAATAATTCTTTTAATGATAATTTTCCTCTTTGGACATAAGGAATATTTAATACTCTTTCTAAATCTCTTGCAAAGCTTCTTGTTCTCTGGGAGGGTTTCCTTGATGTTGTTATAATCATAATTATCTTGCCTTAACTACTTTAACTACTTTAGGTCTTAATTTAACTAATATTTTATTACTACAATAAGGACATCTAACTCTACTTCCTAATTCTTCTAATTTTATGACTCTTTTACACTTTAGACATTTATACTCTACCATATTTAAATCCCCAAATATGAATTAAATTATCATAAAAAATATTTATAATAAATATATAAATGAATATTTTATTCTTCTTTCTCTAAGACTCTTCTAATAGCTTTCATAACTGCTTTTCCTGCACCTGTTTCTGGTGTATATGCTCCACCAGCTATTTTAGCTCCACATTTTCCACAAACCCATATAGAAGTTGAAGCTCTTTTTAATTTTGGAAATCCACATACTGGACATTTGTATTTTTGTTTTGCTTTAACTTCTACATCTCTAACTCTTGCTCTAATTTTTAACCCATATCTTGCTCCAAATCTTCCAGCAGGTCCTACTTTTTTAGTGTGACTAAATGCCATTTACTCTCACCCATCATATTTTTTTACTACTTTTGTTATTGCATTACCTTCTGTAATTTTGTTTAGTTCATTGTAGAACTCTGATTCTATACCACTTGGTATTTCAATAAGAACTATTAAACTACCGTCAGAACACCATTCCTCTTGTTTAACTGCTCCAAATTTATATAAAAATCCATAAGCTTTTGAAGCATATTCTGGAGGAACTTTAACAGCAATATCTCTTTTTTCAAATTTAATAGGAAGAAGTCTTTTTAATTTTTTAACTATATCAGGAACTTGTTCTTCAGCAGATTTGTAAATGTCAATATTAATCCTTAACTCCTCCATAGCCCTCTCAATCCTTTGAGGAGGATGGGGAGTATCTGTTTGTGGATTAATAGTATTTCTACAAATAATATTTATTATTTGTCTTTTTTTCTGCTCTTTAATTTCTTCTCTTTGTTTAGCAGTTAATTGAACAGTTCCTTTTTTTATAATAATTTTAGCTATTTCTTTTATATCAGTAGTCCCAAATACTTTTTTAACAAGTTCTTCAGGAGCCTTTTCTCCTTTATGAGCATCTCTATATACTACATCAATAGCTAAAAGTTCATCCATATCTACATCTATTCCTTCTTTAAGCTTAGCAGCTAAATATGGATCTACTAAAATTTCAAACTTCTCTCCATGAGATGTATATCTTGCAATAACTGCCTCATCTAACGAGACCATAATATATCACCATAAATTATATAAAATTTTTGTTTATCAAAAATAGTCTTAAAACATAAAAAAACAATACATTTATAATTATTATTAATTTTAAGGAGTTATAAATAAATTATGTTAAGTGTGTAATTATGAAAACAGAATTAACAAATGTTGATATATCTGCTATTGTTGATGAGCTAAAATTTATAGAGAATGGAAGAGTAGATAAAGCATTTCTAATAAGTAATGAGGAAAATAAAGAACTAATCTTAAAAATTCATATCCCTGAGAGAGGTAGTAGAGAGTTAGTTATTAGTGTTGGTAAATATAAATATATAACTCTAACAAATTATGAGAGAGAAAAACCTAAGCTACCTCCTTCTTTTGCTATGCTTCTAAGAAAGTATCTTTCAAATGCAAAAATAGAGAAGATTTATCAGTATAGTTTTGACAGAATTATTGTTATTGAATTTAGAAAAGTCAGTAAGTATAAGTTAATAGTTGAGCTGTTTAAAGAAGGAAATATAATATTTACTGATGAGAATAACAATATTATTGTTCCTTTGAAAGTAGAAAAATGGAGCACAAGGATTATAGCTCCAAAACATGAATATAAATTTCCAGAACAAAGACCATTAACTCCTTACAACTTAGATTATTCAATTGCCTATGAAATTTTTAGAGATTACTTTTTAGAGAATAAGGATGTTGAATGTGTTAGATTAGTTTCAAGGTTGTTAGGTTTAGCAGGACTGTATGCAGAGGAGATATGTGAAAGAGCTAAGATAGATAAAAAGAAAAAAAATTTAACAGAAGATGAAATAAAAAATCTATTTTTAGCTGTTAAGAATTTCTTTAATGATGTTTTTAATAACAGAGAGCCAAAGATTATATTAAAGGATAATCAGTTTATAGATGTTACTCCTATCAATTTATTAAAATATAAAGATTATGATAAAAAAGATTATGAGAACTTTATAGAGGCAGTTGATGACTACTTTGCAAATTTCTTAGCTTTAAAAAAGATAACAAAAGTTAAAAGTAAAGTTGAAAAAGAGATAGAGAAGCAAGAATCAATATTAAAAAGACAGTTAAGAACTTTGGAAGAGTATAAAAAAGAAAGTGAAAAAAATAGAATAAAGGGAGATTTAATTTATGCTAATTATCAATTAATTGAAGAGCTTTTAAATGCCATAAATTTAGCAAGAGAAAAAAAGAGCTGGGAAGAGATTAAAAAGATTATAAAAGAAAATAAAAATCATCCAATTTTAGGAATTATTGAAGATATAAGAGAAAATAAAGGAGAGTTAATAGTTAGATTAAAATATGAAGATGTTGAAGAAAGAGTAGTTTTAGATATAAGAAAAAATGCATTTGAAAATGCTGAATCTTATTATGAAAAAGCCAAGAAATTAAAAAATAAGTTAAAAGGTATTGAGGAGGCAATTGAAAGAACTAAAAAGAAAATTGAAGAATTGAAGAAAAAGAGAGATGAAGAAATAGAAGAGAAAAAACCTAAGAAGAAAAAGAGAAGAGAAAGAAAATGGTACGAGAAATTTAAATGGACAGTTATTGACAATTTCTTAATAATAGCTGGAAAAGATGCTATAACAAATGAAATAATAATTAAAAAATATACTAATAAGGATGATATTGTCTTTCATGCAGACATAACAGGAGCTCCTTTTACTGTTATAAAAACTAATGGTAGAGAAGTTAAAGAAGAGACATTATTAGAGGTTGCTAAATTTGCTGCTTCACATTCAAAAGCTTGGAAGTTAGGTTATGGAGCTATAGATGTGTATTATGTTAAACCAGAGCAAATATCCAAACAAGCTGAAAGTGGGGAGTATTTAAAAAGAGGAGCATTTATGATAAGAGGTAAAAGGAACTATATCAGAAATGTGCCCTTAGAGTTGGGAGTAGGAGTGTTAGAATATGATGGAGAAATTAAAATTACAACTGCCCCAAAAAGAACATTAGAAGAGAGATTTTTAAAGTATGTTATGCTAAAACCATCTAATAAAGAGAAAGGTAAGGTAGTTAAAGAACTTAAAAATATATTTAAGGAGTATGACTTAGATGATGAAGAAATTCTTTCAGTTCTTCCACCAGGAGGTTGTGAAATAGTTAAATAATTTTAAATATTCAGATGACAATTATCACGCTAAAAATCTTTATTTTTTGATTTTATTTAGTTTTAGTTGGTTATTTTTAATTTAAAGGATTTTTAGGAAAATTCGAAGGGGTCATTATTTTGAATATTTTGTATATTTTGATTATATAATTTATTGAGATTTTTTAGAGATTTATGTTGTTTCTTCCAATATTTGAAAATCCCTGATAAGTTGGTTTAGTTTTTGGAAATTGGGACTTTTTAATTGAATAATAGGAAATAGAAAGATTTTTATAAAAGTTCAAAGGTATATAAATGAATAGGGAAACCTACCCTTCGAAAATTTTAGTACCAAAAAGCTTATATATGAGAACGTTGCTATATTATTATGTCTAAAATGTGCCTCCTGTTAAAATAAGACCGTCCCGGTATGGAAATTTTATGTTATAATTTGTAATAGTATATAACATAGCTAAATGTTAAAATAAGACCGTCCCGGTATGGAAATTGCATCTCTAATAATTCTTTCAGCTGGAATGTGCTTGTTAAAATAAGACCGTCCCGGTATGGAAATTTATGTTATGACATTGGAATTGCAGGAGATGTTAAGTTAAAATGCCTTTCTAAATCGTTCTTTTGGTCTCTGCTTGAATTGGAATTGCAGGAGATGTTAAGTTAAAATAAGACCGTCCCGGTATGGAAATTATGAAGTCATAGAAATGGATGGAGAGCCTTTTTTGTTAAAATAAGACCGTCCCGGTATGGAAATCAACTTTTAAGAATTCTTTTGTTAGTTGGACTGGCTTAGTTAAAATAAGACCGTCCCGGTATGGAAATAATTTTGTCCTTGTGAGTGTTACTTTTAAGCCATATCCCTTAAGTTAAAATAAGACCGTCCCGGTATGGAAATTTCATTCCAAGAAAACGAAAATCTCGATAGGCGTTAAAATAAGACCGTCCCGGTATGGAAATAAAAAAGAGATGTGGTGCTCAATGGTTATTTGTTTAAGTTAAAATAAGACCGTCCCGGTATGGAAATCTTCATATTGGAATTCTTCTTTATCTTGCAAACCATGTTAAAATAAGACCGTCCCGGTATGGAAATCTTCATATTGGAATTCTTCTTTATCTTGCAAACCATGTTAAAATAAGACCGTCCCGGTATGGAAATTTTTTTGAATACATAGCTAATCACTTGACACTTGATGTTAAAATAAGACCGTCCCGGTATGGAAATATTGTAGGGGATATAACTAACACAATTAGGGTTAAGTTAAAATAAGACCGTCCCGGTATGGAAATATGACTAAGCAAATATTTTGAAGTATAAAACAAAATGTTAAAATAAGACCGTCCCGGTATGGAAATCGTCCCCCCTCGCCCCTCGGCTTTAAAGTCATGACATGTTAAAATAAGACCGTCCCGGTATGGAAATCTTATCTCAAATTGTATCTCAAATAAAAGATGCTAATATCAGTTAAAATAAGACCGTCCCGGTATGGAAATCTTTCTTTTATTCAAAAAATAAAAAATAAAAAGGCAAATGTTTTTTTTTTATATTTGAGAAATCTAACAAATAAAAAATGTTAATAAAACATATAGTGGTGTTCCAGCAAAATCAACTGTAACTCCACTTAAATAATCCTATTTTCCAATTAATCCTAACTTAGCCAATAAAGCACTTAACTGAATTCTTTCATTTACCGCCGCATAGAGGCAAGGCCTCTATTGCTATACACCAGAGAGGGGTTGCTTTTGGGCAACCCCACTTTAAATATTAAGTATTTTATTTTCCAATTAATCCTAACTTGGCTAATAAAGCACTTAACTGAATTCTTTCATTTGCTCCTTCAACTATTCTATAATCTGTTTCTCCTATTGCCTCAGCTATTTGAACTTTTTTCTTCTCATCTATATTTAGATTATTAATTTCTCTAAACATTTGATTTAGAATATCTTCTCCACTCATACCCCACTCTAACATCAATTTGTATAATAAATCTCTTGCTTCATTGAATTTTCCTTCTAAGGCTAAATCCATCATCTTTCTAACTTCTTCTGGTCTTGCCCTTGAAGAAACTTTGTATATAACTTCATCATCTATTACATCACTTATAGCAGAAGCAGTTTGTAGAACATTAATTGCTTTTCTTAAATCTCCCTCAGAAACATAAATTATTGCATCTAATCCTTTTTCTGTTAATTTTAATCCTTCTTTCTCAGCAATCTCTTTTAATTTTTTAGCTATATCTTCTCTTTTCAATGGTGAGAATCTAAATATAGCACATCTTGATTGTATTGGTGGGATAATCTTGCTTGGATAGTTGCAGTTGTGGGATATTAACCCATTTGCTATAAAGGAGTGGTCTTTAAGGCATGTTATATCATACACATCTCTATAACCAATACACTCTTTTTTAATGATTCTTTCTGAAACATACTTTCCATCAACAACCTTTTCTTTTAAGAACTCTTCAAAGGTCATAAAGTTTCTTGGTAATCCAATGTCTTTTCCTTTAAGTTGATTTACTATAAAATCAACTGGAATGTTATATTTCCTTGCTAATTCTCTTAGAGATTTTTCACCATCTACTTCTTTCAATGCCTTTTCAGCAATGTCTTTTAGGATTATATCTTTATATGCTTCTTTGATTCTTAAATACTCTCCAACCAACCTTGCAAAGTTGTCTTTTTCATAGGCATAGGATATTCTTGATAAATATTTGAGATAGTTTTTATTGTTTGCTTTAACTATCAACTCAATTAAGTTTTTGTTATCAATTTTACTAACTCTAATATCTGCCTCAACTTCAAATTCCTTCAACATTTTTCTAATGTCTTCAAAGAACTCTAATGTTTTATATTTACTAATATTTTCAACTCTTATACCTAATTTAATTCCATTTATGTTATATTTTTTAATGTATGGTTTAGTTCCATCAGCTCCAAATAATCCTCTTAAAAACTCTCTCTTAACAAATTTATTTCCATATTTTATCCATTTTGGAATATTGTAGCCATTTATAGTTTTATTTCCAATTTCTACTCCCCAGAAGTTTAACAATAGATATAATGCTTTATTATCAATGTATATGAATGATGTTTTCCCTTTAATTTCTCTACCATCTAAGTTATGATTAATATCTTTTTCAATTATATTTGATGATTTTATGCCTAATTTCTCTAAATCCTTCTTAATTTCTTCAAGTTCATTTATTGTAGCAGTTATTAATATTCTTCCTTCTTTTGATTTTGATAAATGCCCATCTCCAATTATAAAGCCTAACAACCTTGCAAATATTCCTGCTTTCTCATCATCATAAGTTATCTTATCCCATCTAAGTTCTTTGATTTTCTTTATGTATTTTAAAGCAAATCCATTAATTTTTCCATCAATAAGATTTTTTATAGTTGTTAATGATATTTTTATCCCAAATTCTTCCTCAATCTTTCTTTTAATCTCTGATTTGTTGTATTTTCCTGATAACTCTAAAACTCTATTTAATATTTTTTCTTTATCTTTTGTTATTAATTCTTTATAGGTTTTTGCTTTATCATAAGGTTTATATCCAATTTTAAGCTCATATTTTGTTAAAAACTCATAGAACTCATTTAAGTTAATTATCTTCCTATTATCAACTTCAAACTCAACTCCTTCCAATGCTGGATAAACCAATATCCCATCATCTTCCTTTAACTCATAAACCTCCTTCCACCCATATCTTGTTAAAAACTTGTGGTCTCCTGTTGCCTCTATCTCTCTACCACTTTCTAAAACTAATCTATAAACCTTATGATTTACTATCTTTGAATTAAATTTAACTCCTGCTAAAACTAAATCTTCTCCACTTCTATTTAAAACATGTTTAATTTTTCTTTTTTCAAACATTTTTATAAAGTCCTCTATCTTTATCTCCCTCTCATCTGGAAGAGTTATTTTTGCATCTCCTGTTAAACAACTTAAGATAAATCTACATACATCTGAATACTTCTCCATTGTTCTTCTTAAAGCATTTTGAGCATCTGCTGTTAGTGCATCACTCTCATCTAAGAATATTATCTTAAATGGAACATCTCCAATTGGCTTAGTTCTTGCAAATTCTTTTACTTTTGTCCTAATAACGTCTATACCTCTTTCATCTGAATTATGTAACAATATTGGCACATTTCCTGCAAAGAACATTTCATTATTTGGAACTGACACATCATAAACAAAGTCATTGTAGTCAATAACTTCAATCTCTTTAACAATCAAAGCATGAATCTCTGTTTCAGATAATTTTTGTAATAAATTGTAAATCTTTCTTTCTACATCAGTTAATTTCTCAACATCAACCATTTCTAAAATCTGCTTAATTTTGTCCTTTGAAACTCTCTTTTTATTTTCATAGAGTTGGTGTCTTAATATATATCTCCAATTTCCTTTTATCTTACTATCTAACTTTTTAATCATTTTAATTATTGGCTCACTTGGTAATAAATTGCCTTTCTTCCATCCCATTTTTCCTTTCCAAATTAATCTTACCTCATTTTCAAATATTGAACTTTCAATTCCAGAAATTCTTGCTAACCATGCTGTATCTATTAATAAATTCTCGGATTTTGATGATATTCTAACAACTCCTCCCCAATTTCCACTGCCATCTCCATCAGCCAATCCTTTTAAAAATTCAACTCTTAAATTTTCTTTTAACTCATATACAATATCTGGAATTCTTTTATCTCCTGCTTTTCTTCCATTTCCATTGTAGAAGTTTTTCTCAATAAATTTTGCAAGTTGAGTATTTAATATTCTAATCTGCTTAGCAGATAATCTTTTTCTATCAAATCCAGAACCTGTGAAGTTTTCATATTTACTAAATCCTTTTTTATCAATGATGTCATTTAGTCTATCAATTAAATCATGCTCATGACTGCCTAATGTGTAGATTACTTGCCCGGAAGTTTCTCCTCTAAATCCTATGGCTCCTTCAGCAGCATACAATCCAAGCATCCATGCAGTATCTTCATCAACCTCAAACTCATTAATTACTTTAACTCTTGAAGTTATATCCTTTGGTTCAAACTCTTTTAAATCTAATTTATCTTTTTCTCCTTCAATATTAGATATAAAGCTTAATAGACAATCTCCAACCTTTATATCACTTGCTTTTCTTGCTACTAATCCATTTTCATCAAGCATCATAATAGAGTGGTTTCCTGTTAGTTCTATATATCCACCTTCAAACTTAACTCTTAAGATTTTATCTACTTTATGCCTAATTATTGTAGAAACTTTTCTCCATCTAATTTTGAAATCTTTATCAATAGTTAAAACCTCTAAGTTATCAACTTTTTTATACATCTCATTTTCATCATTGGTGTTAAAGTATATCTTATCAAGCTCTTCAAATGTTGTTCTTTTTATCTTTCCATCTATTTTAACCAATATTGGAGTATTTTTTGAAACGGAGGCATTCAATTCCAAAAAGTTTTCTTTCCAATTTTCTCCAAATAAATCTCTTGCTAAACAAAGGGCTGTAGTTGTATTGTGTAGTATTGTTGGTAAATTCCCACCAATGAAGTTATGATATTTTGGAACATGCAAATCATATATTGTAAAGTCACCATTTAATTGTTCAATTTCTACAATCTCATCCCAGTAGATTTCGTTAGATGCTAAGAATAAGATATAACTAATACTATCCATTAATTTTTCATCATTGAGAATATCTCTTACAAGTTTGAGTTCAACCTTTCTAATTTCTTCAAGCTTTTCAATTTCTTGTGTATTGCTTTCTAAATAAATCCTTATACTTGAATTCCATGTATTGAGCATCCTTCCTATTTCTGCATAACTTGAATATTTCTTAGCAAATACTCTCATTGCATCTATTGTTTTTTCAATATCTTTATTTAAAGCATTAGCAATTTTTATGTAATTCTTTAAACTTGGTTTTCTTTTACCTTTTATGTATTCTAAAATCCTATCACTTCTTATTTCTGTCTTTTCTGCAATTTCTTTTCTTCTTTTTTCAACATCATTCCAATCAATTAATATACTCTTTTCTAATATTTTTTCAATTTCTTTTAGCTCTTCTAATCTGTAATATATTTCATTTAAAAGTTCTTGAGCTATTTTTTTGCATTTATTGTAACTCCAATTATCCTTTTCAATATCCCTCGTTAATTTAACTTTTAATCTATCCCTAATGTATTTTATTTTCTCTTTGTCAATAGTTATAACATCTAAGTTTGGATTTTCATCTTTTATAATATTTAAAAGCTTTTTAAGTTTTCTTTCATGATTAAAGCCAATATTATCTAAAAATGCTTTTAAATTTATAGAGTTTGATATTACAATATGGTAATATTTCTTGTTATTGTTTTTATTTACTTTTTCTTTTAATTTTGCAATTATTCCAAACCTTAACAATGCATAAGTTAAATCCTCTGCCATCTTTTTGCTTGCAGTTGATAAAACTATCGAATGGCTTTCAACACCTCCATCACAATCAAAGTATGCTCTTAAAAATGCTTTTAATGCTCTACTTTTCATTATTTCTTTTGGAATTCTAACTTTATCTGCCTTACTTCCCCTTAAACCAAGCTTATCAATTAATGCCATTGCCTCTTTTGAATTAACATAAATATCTGGTGTTCTGTCTTTGTGTATTCTTTCTTTTATTTTTGCATCTTTAAATAATCTTTTAGTAAGTTCTGCAAATCTCTTTCTAAGTTTTTCATCACTGTTTGTGAAGGTTATCTTATTTGATTCTTTATCTGCATGCCCATCTCCAATGAAATAACCAAGCCACTCTGCTAAATCATCATTAAAATCTTTTTTTTCAAATAAGATGTATCTTGGTGTTGCTAACTTATCTCCTACTTTTAAATTCTCTGCTTTTACCCATTTTATTTCTCCATTTTTATTGTTTATTAGTAAAGGATGATAAGTAGTTACCTTTAACTCTCTACCCATTTTAGTTTTTATTTTTATTAAGACATTTGTTTTATCTTTATAGACATATTTAACATTAAATTCTTTAATTTTTCCATCTTCATCAATTCCTAAAACCTTTAAGTTGTTGGTTAAAGTAGCTCCAAACTTTCCACTACTTATTTCTTCAACAACTTCTCCAATTTCTTTAACTTCTCCATTAACAATAACTCTTGTATTTCCAGTTAAGCACTTCCCAACTCCTGGAGGTCCAGAGAAAAGTAGATGGGGCATACTTTTCTTTTCAACATACTTTTTTAATCTTTTTACTATTTCTTCTTGTCCAACAACTTCATCCAATGTCTTTGGTCTATATTTCTCTACCCATGGCTTTTCCATACTTTCACCTAAAAAGATTTAATTATTTAACTTCTATATTTGCTCCTAAACTTCTCATAACTTCTATAAAATTAGGAAATGATATTTTTACAGATTCCTCATTGTCAATTATTGTCTCTCCTTCTGCTTTTAATCCAGCTATGGTAAATGCCATAACTAACCTGTGGTCATGATAGGTATTTAATTTGGCTCCTTTAAGTTTTTTAACTCCTTCTATTATTAATCCATCTTTTCTCTCTTCAATCTTAGCTCCCATCTTTTTTAATTCAGTATAACAAGCTCTTAATCTATCACTCTCTTTATATCTTACATGTTCAGCATTGTAAATTTTAGTTTTTCCTTCTGCAAAACATCCTAAAACTGCTAAGGTAGGAACTAAATCTGGAATATCCTTAGCATCTATATCTATCCCTTCTAAATTATATTCTCCATTTAATATAACTCTATCTTTTTTAACTTTTATATCTGCTCCCATCTCTCTAACAATTTCAACAATTTTTTTATCTCCTTGCTTAGAATTTTCAAATAAATTAATTATTTCAATATTTGAATTAATTAAGACACCAGCTGCTATTAAATAGGATGATGAGGAATAATCACCTTCAACAGTATAATCTATATTTTTATATTTTTGATTTCCATAAACTAAAAAACCATCCTCTAAGACTTCAACTTTTATTCCAAATTTATCTAATATGTCAAGAGTTATGTCTATGTATGGTTTAGATTTCAGTGGAGTTGTTAATTCTATTTTAGTATCCTCTTTATTAAATGGTAAGAGCATTAAAAGAGAAGTTATAAATTGTGAGCTAATATCTCCTCTTATTCTTACTAAATTCCCATCTATTTCTCCACTTTCTACAATAATTGGAGCTGTTCCATCCAATTTTGATGAGAATGCATTTATATTTATTTGTTTTAGAGCATCTAACAATGGTTGCATTGGTCTTTTTCTTATAGAGGAATCTCCTGTTAAAATAGCATATCCCTTAGGAATTAATGAAGATAAAGAAGTTAAAATTCTCAAAGTTGTTCCACTATTTCCAACATCTATAATATTGTCAGGAGTTTTATACTCCCCACCTTCAACAATCCAAACATCATCTTTTAAATTTAGAGTTATTTTAGTTCCTAACTTCCTACAAGAATATACAGAAGATAAGCAATCTTTACCCCATAATGGTGAATATATCTTACTAATTCCATTAGCTAAACTTGCTCCAATAACTGCTCTATGTGTGTAAGATTTTGATGGAGGTGCTTTAACTTTTCCTTCTAAATAGTCAGTTTTTCTAACAATTAACAAATCTCTCACCAATTGATGACTATAATTTAAAATAGTCCAAAACTTATTTATATTGGTTTAGTCCCAGAAATATATAAACTATAACTAAGTGATTAGTTATGAGCTTAAAATCAAGATTAATATTTTTATTAATATTCACATTATTAGTTTTATTATTATCTGGATGTATTGATTTTCACCATCACTACCATCATGATTGGTAATTTTTTTCTTTTAAATACTATATAATTTAAATTTTTTACTAATAATAAATTAGGAGATAATATGCCAACAACTTATGAATTAAAAATTTATGAAAAGGTTCAACATGTTGGGTTTAGGGATAGGATTGAAAATATTGGAAGGGGTTTAGGGATTGATGGGATTGTTTATAATCATAAAGATGGTAGTGTTAGGATTTTAGCAAACTTTGATGATGAAGAGGATAAGGAATTGTTCAAAAAATATATTAAAAGATTGGAAAAGAAAGATAAATTAATTAAAATTGAGAAGATAGAGGAGAGGGAGTTAAATACCTATATTGAGTTTCCAGAAGGGATTAATAGGATTTCAGCAGATGATTTAATAGAGTTAAATAAAAAATTAGATGAAGGAGTTAAATATATCAAGCTGATTTTTAGTGAGTTAGAGGAGCATAAAAAGATTTTAATAATGGCATTAGATGAACTAAAAGAACATAAAAAGATATTATTAGATATAAAAGAAACTCAATTAAAAATATTAGAAAAATTAGACAAAATAAGTGAAATATTAGAAAAAAGATTTATTTAAACATAAAATGCCCCCCTGTTGGCCCACGCTCCTGATGTAGCAGAGGCTAAAAATGAGGGAGCGTCGGATGCAGGGGGGACATTTATTCATCTAAGTGTATTAAAGAAGGAGTAACTGTTTTTTGGTATTTATATTTAGAAGATTTTCTTTCTGAATAACCTATTTTTGCAGGGCTATTTAAATAGCTAAATATGAGTTGTCCAATTCTTTGATTTTTGTATAAAATAACTGGCTTATCGAAAGCTATAATTTCTAAGGTAATTTTTCCTTTAAATCCTGCATCTATCCATCCAGCAGTTTGGTGAGATGTTAAAAATATCCTACCCAAGGAACTTCTCCCTTGATATTGAGCACAAATATTGTTAGGTAACTCAATATATTCATTTGTTGTTCCCAATATTCCCCCTTCAACAACACAATCAACATTGTATTTTTCTTTAAAATAGTTAATTTTCTCATCTGTTAAATTGTAGTTTAAAGGGCAAACTAAAATAGAGTTTTTTATTTTTATTTTTTTATAGTTCATCTCTCTTTTTAGGTCATATACTTCATTCTCATAAATAATAAATTCATCTCCTAATGTTACATCATAAGAAGATGGCCCAACAAATTCCTCATTGAATGGAGTTATTTTTAAATCTCCTTTTTTTATTAGAGTTAGAATATCTACATCACTTAGTATCAACAAAATCACCTAAATTCTATATTTATCTAAATAGCCCCTTGGAGCTACTATTTTATTGTCCAATATTTTTGTTTTAGAGTTTCCAATAATTAGGAGTGTGTTCATATCTATATAATCTAAATAATAATTCAGATTGTTTAAAATTTCTTTGGTTGTAGTTATTTTTACCTCTTCTTTTTCTCTTCCAGCATTCTTTACTATTCCAACAATTCTATCAATATCCATATCTCTTATAATCTCAAATGCCTTAATAAATGGTTCTTTTCTTCTCTTACTCAAGGGATTATAGATGTTGATTATATAGTCTCCTTCCAAAGCTAATTTAAATCTCTTTAAAATCAAATCTAATGGAGTTAATAAATCACTAAAACTTATAACCACAAAATCATGATTTAGAGGGCTACCTAATAAAGAAGAAGCAATTAAAGCTGATGTAAGTCCTGGAATAACTCTAATTTCTACATTAAAATTTTTTTTATAATTAATTTCATAAGCTAATGAAGCTAATCCATATACAGTAGCATCTCCTGAAGATACTAATGCAACATCCAAAGTTTTAGCTTTTTCCAATGCAAACATAACTCTGTCTATCTCTTTTGTCATTCCAGTTGTATATATCTCTTTATTGAATCTTTCAACATACTTTTTATAACCTTTATAGCACACAATTAAATCAACTTTATTTAGTATTTCCTCAGCTTCAAAAGTAAAATGTTTTTTATTTCCACTACCAATACCAACAACATACAACATTACTTAACCCTCTTTAATACCCCTTTTATATAGTTCTCTATTTTTATGTTTATTTCATCTTTTAACACATCTAATAGTTTTTTATGCTCTTCTGAAATGTTAATTCCCTCATCTTTATAAGGTGTTTTCTCTAATTTTTTCTCACATAATAAAACATCTAAATCTGTAAATGTTCCATATAGTTCCCAACCTGTTGTTTTAACTTCTTTCTCTATCCAATGAGCCAATTTAGTTCCATAAATTGAGAATAGTGGGAACTTTGTTATTACATTTGAGCCAGAGGATAGTAGAGGACTAACCATTGGAACTTTATCAGTCCATATTCCTGTTATTATTTTAATCTTTGGAAAAGCTAATCTAACTGATGAAACCCAATTCATATACTCCAAAGTTGTTACTGATGGTTTATTTTCATAAATAGTTCCTTTTTGTGGATTTAGGGAGTAGAAGGTTATCCTATCCAATTCTAACTCTTCAATAAGATTTAAAAGCTTTTCAATATCTTCCTCTCTCTCCTCCAATCCTAAAATTATAGTTATTCCTGTTTTTAAACCTAAATCCTTAGCTTTTATTAAAAAATCTTTTATTTTGTCTAATGGCTTTCCAGGACAGATTTTTTCTCTATTTCTTAATGTTTCTACTGCCCCTACAACTCCTTCAATAACATCTAAATTTAATCTATCCAAGTCAGTTATTCCTACATTTAAATATTGTTTAGTTTTTTGCACATAAGCTACTAATTCAGCTATTCTATTAATCTCTTCAACACTATATCCATAACCTCCTGAGATAAATTCCAACTTCCAACCTATTCTTTTCATTAGAATAGCCTCTGCCAATATACTTGCTAAACTTCTTCTTGCTAATTTTGGAGATGAAATTTTATCCTTCTGTGTGCTCATATAACAAAACTTACAGGGCTTATCCAATGAACAATACCATCCTAAAAATAGAGCTCTCTCAAAAGATACATAATCAAAATGTTTTAAAGTTAGTTTATAAGCTTTTATTGCATTCTCTAAAACTTCATCAACCTTCATAGCTCTTCTCCATATACTTCTCTAATAATTTAGATGGAACTCTTGTCTCAAAACCTAACCTCTCCAATATCATATTTGTAAGAATTATTTTTAGTATCTCTTTTCCTTCTTTTGATGTAGTTATTTCATTCAACTTTCTACTAATAGCAGGAGATTTTAACTTTTTTAGTACCTCTGCTATCTCTTCCTCAGAAATTCTACCTTTTTTCTTTTTATAAATTGTATCAGCTATTTCTTCCAACTTTTTCATATCAAAAGGTAAATACTCTAAAAATTTCTTTGAGACAGTTTCATCAATAGATAACAACAATCTTGCTATTTCTATATCTTCAACATTTTCATCTATTTTTAACTTTTTTACAACAAACCAATTTTTATGTTTTGCAAAGAACTCAATTCTTTCCTCCAAATATCTCACCAAAATTTTAATTTATTTTAAATCTTTTAATAAGTTATAAATTAATTTATATGTATTCTCTAAATCTCTTTTATCTATAACTTCAACAGGAGTATGGATATATCTTGCAGGAACTGATAAAACTCCTGTTGGAATTCCTTCCCTAACTAAATGAATAGCTGTTCCATCAGTTGTTCCTCCTTCTCCAACCTCTAACTGATAAGGAATATTATACTTTTCAGCAGTATCTTTTAACAATTTTAAAACTTCTGGATGAGCAATTAACCCTCTTCCAGATGCATCAGCAATATCAATAACTACCCCTTTTCCCAAATCAACAGGTGCATCTTCTTTTTTAATTCCTGGATGGTCTCCTGCAATAGTAACATCAATAGCTAATGCCAAATCAGGATTTATCTTATAAGCTGATACCTTAGCTCCTTTTAAACCAACCTCTTCCTGAACAGTTCCAACTAAATAAACTTGACAATTTAAATCTTCTTTTGATAAATTTTTAGCCAACTCTAACAATATAGAGCATCCAACTCTATCATCAAATGCCTTTCCTGTTAATCTATTTTTCCCTAACTCATTTAATTCAGCTATAAATGATACTGGAGTTCCAATATTAACTCCCATCTCTATTGCTTCCTCTCTACATTCTGCTCCAATATCTATAAACATATCTTCATATTTTATTATTTTGTTTCTTTCTTCTTCCTTCATTCTGTGAGGTGGTTTAGAACCTAAAACCCCTATTAAATCTCCTTTCTCTCCATGGACTTTAACTTTTTGATTTAAAATAGTTGGGTCATATATACCTCCTATCTTTGTAAATTTTAAGAATCCATTATCATCAATATATTTAACCATTAAACCTATTTCATCAATATGGGCAGCAATCATAACTCTTTTTCCTTTATCTCCAATTTTGGCAATTACATTTCCAAACTTATCAACTTCAACCTCACAGTATTTTTTTAGCTCCTCTACCATATAACTTCTTACACTATCCTCTCTACCAGATATACCAGACAATTCTGTTAATTTTTTTAAATATTCCAATAACATAATCAAACCTCCAAAATTTTGTTTAACAATTAACCAATAGGATTAATTAAATATAAACTAATTAAAATAACTTTTTTTATAATAACTTTTATTTATGATACTGGAAGCACAACAGAATAACCTTTTACATTTTCAATAATAACATCAACACCATACACTGCTTTAATATTTTCAGGGGTTATTATTTCTTTTCCTCCATAGGCATAAACATATCCATCTTTCAACATTATAAATTTATCAGAAAATCTTAAAGCTAAATTTAAATCATGCATAACAATAATTGAAGCTATGTTTTTAGATTTTGACACATCTTTAATAATCTTCATAACTTCCAATTGATTTTTTAAATCTAAGTTGTTAGTTGGTTCATCTAACAATAAAACTTTTGGTTCTTGAACTAATGCTCTTGCTATAATAACCTTTTGCAGTTCTCCACCACTTAACTCATTTGTATATCTTAGTGCATAATCTTCTAAATCTAAAAGTTTTAAAACTTTATAGGTAAGTTCTATATCTCTTTCAGATACCTCCCATTTAATATGTGGCTTTCTACCTAAGAGAACTGTATCAAATACAGTCATATAATTACCTTCTGATTTTTGAGGAACATAACCAACTAATTTAGCCAACTCAGAGTTATTTAACTTATCTATATCAAAATTATCAATTAATATTGTTCCTTTCTTTGGTTTTAGTATTTTATTTATGCATTTTAAGAGTGTTGATTTTCCAGCCCCATTAACTCCTAAGATTGAAACAACTTCTCCTCTTTTAACTTCAAATTTTATGTTGTTTAGTATCTTTCTACTCTTGTAGGAAAATTCTACTCCATCAACTGAAAGAATCATAATACCACATTTTATTTATACATCCTTAACAACAAATAAATAAACATTGGAGCTCCTAAGAAAGAAGTTAATATTCCAACTGGTAAGACTATTGGAGCAATTATTGTCCTTGCAAATGTATCTGCAACTAATAACAACACAGATCCAAATATTGCAGAAATTGGAATTAAAAATCTATAATCTCCACCAATAATAATTCTAATTAAATGAGGACATATCAATCCAACAAAACCAATAATTCCCAAAAATGCTACATTTACAGAAACTAATAATGAAGCTATAAGCATTCCTACCAATCTTACTTTCTCAGTATCAACTCCTAAAGATTTAGCAGCTTCATCTCCAACTTCTAATGCATTGTAGTCCCATCTCTTGTGTATAAAATAAATTAATGAAAATAACAAAACTATAAACATAATGTAAATTTCTGTCCATGAAGCTCTACCTAAATCACCAAAAGTCCAATATACAATTGCAGCTAATTGTAAATCATCAGCAAAATATTGAATTAAAGTTGTCCCAGCAGTAAATAATGAACTCATAGCTACTCCTGCTAAAATCATAGCTTCTGGAGATAATCTCCTTAACTTTGCAATTAGTAATATTACAACAACACTAACTAATGCTCCAAAAAAAGCAAAAATAGTTATTAAATATGGATTGTCAATAAGTATTTTTCCTCCACTAATGTTCCCTAATCCAAAAAAGATAATTGCAAGAGAAGCTCCAAACATTGCCCCATGTGATATTCCAATAGTAAAAGGGCTTGCTAATGGATTTCTTAAAATACATTGCATAACTGCTCCTGCAACAGCTAATGACATTCCAGCAATTATTGCTGCAAGTATTCTTGGTAATCTAATATTCCAAATGACTAAGTTTATGTGTTCATCACCATATCCAAAAATACCATTTATTACTTGATTTACTGTTAATTTATAATCTCCTACACATAAAGCATAAATTGAGCATAAAAATGTGAATATTAATAAAATAAATCCAAAAATTATTTTCTTTTTTGTATATTTTTTATATTCTTCTTGGAGTGTGTCCATAAATATCCCAAAATTTTAAATTCTAAAATTTCTATATTTTTTTAGCAATAATCATCTTTGCTGGTGAGTTATTTTCAAATCCTAAAAGTTTTGGAATATCAATAACCTCTAAAATCTTAAAACCTAAATCTTCTAAGTATTTCAAATAATCATCAAAGTTTAAATCTCCTTTAAATGTATATCTCATTCTGCTTTTTTCAAGTCCTTTTGGCTTGGAGAAGTTCCATTCCATATTATCTAAATAATCATTAATACTTTCTTCCTTTTCTGGAAAAAATTGTTTATTTATAAACAAACCTCCTTTATTTAAAGCATCATAAACCTTTTTAGCAATTTTTGGATTTTTTCCACCTGGATTGTAAGAGCAGAAGATTATATCATAATCCTTCCCAATCTTATCCTTATAAAAATCACCAGCAATAGTATAGACATTTTTTGCATTGTATTTTTTGATAAACTTTTTAGTTTCTTCAACAACGTCTGGTAAATCAAAGACATAGCACTTTAAATTTTTATTTAACATACTAAATCCAATAGCATACAAACCATGTCCTCCAGCTAAATCAAGAAGTTTTTTAGCATTTTTAAACTCTTCATATTTGGCTATATGGCTTAAAACCTTCTGCAACTCCCAGCATTTGCATTCATCACCCATTCTTTTAACAATCTTTGGAAAAAAGGAGCTGATGTCTGTATTTGTATATTTATCCTTATTTTTTAAAATATCTAATAAATTTACCCAATTTTTGATATTTTCAAAATAACTATAAATTGGATTAAACAAATTATATTCTGAATCTCTTTTAAAATAGATATCGGTAATTTCTGTGTTTCTATAATGGATTTTTCCATTTATAACTTTACTTTCAATTAAATTAAGCTCATTAAGAATTTTTAATATATAATCTGTTAAAATTATATCTGTCTCTAATAGTGCTGCTAATTCATCTGCACTTTTAAAATCATCTAAATAATCAAATAAATTTAAATCAATAGCAGTTTTTAACAAATAAAAAATCCTTGTTTTTGAATAGATTTCATCAAAAAGTTTTAATATCTTTTCTGGACTTTTATCTGGACATTTTAGAAGGGACATATTCTCCCACAAAAAAATAAATTTTAATTATTAAATTCTAACTTTTTAAATCCACCTAATTTTTCCTTCATAATATTATAGACTGGTTTTCCTACTAAGAAAGCATAAATTTCATCTGCCTTTTCTTCTGGATTTATATCACTAAACTTTTCTGGATAAATTACTTTTCCAACATAATAAGCATCTGCCAATGCTGTTCCAATATTTGTAGTATAGAAATTGTAAGGCAATAGTCCATAAACATTTCCATTTTTAAAAGCTTTTAATGAATTATAGAATTCAGGATTTTTCTTATAATCCTCAATAACCAATTTTAATCCACCTTCATCAATAAATATAATATCAGGGTTCCATTTTAGTATTTGTTCCTTACTAACAAATACATGTCCTTCTTTATTTAACTCATCTGCAACATTTTTAGCATGAACTAATACAAATGGAGGATATTTACATTGAGTACTCTCAATTCCACGCATACCTTTGTATCCTATTCCTCCAACATATACACTTGGTTTTTTCTCATCTGGAATATCTTTTGTTCTATTTTCTAAATCATTTTCACAATATTTTATAAATTTAATAACATCTTCAGCTCTTTTTTCTTTGTCTAAAATCATTCCTGCAAGTTTTAAAGATTTAAATAAATCTTCATTATCAAAAGTAGCCAACTTTCCATAGCTTAAAACAACTACAGGAATTCCAGTTTTTTGTTGTAACTCTTCAACATCTTCTTTGGGCATATATGTAACAAAAATTACATCTGGTTTTACTTGCATTATTGCTTCTGGATTTGGTTTTGGACTTGGTCCTCCTTGTCCAATTGTAGGTAATTCGGCAAGTTCTGGATGAGCAATTCTATAAGGTCTTCCCCATGGTGTCCATTTTTTCTCAGCATCTTCAACTCCTACAACTTTATCTGTTGCATTCAAATATACAATCAATCTTAAACATCCTGGACCAAGACATACTATTCTATTTACTTCTTTTGGAACTTCTACAACTCTTCCATACAAATCTGTAATTTTAATTACTTCTGGGTTGATATGTTTCTCTATGTTGCTTGATTCTATGTTATTTGATTGACTAACACACCCTGAGAACAATAAACCAGCTATTATCAGAATTATCATTTTTTTCATCATTTTATCATCCATTTTTTCTTTTATTTATGAGTAAATAATAACAAAAGATATTTTGTTAATAACATATAACCTATATATATTTTTATGTGGTAAAAATTAAGTCAAAAATTTTATTAGGTTAAAGAATTATGAAGAAAGTTTTTAGCATTTTAAAGGATATAGGTATTGATGAGCTTAGACCTCCTCAAAAAAAGGCTATTGATTTAGGAATATCAGATAAAAATAAAAATTTTATAATTTCAATTCCTACAGCATCTGGGAAGACATTAATTGGGGAAATAGCTTTAATAAACCATCTTTTAGATGAAGACAAGAAACCAACAGGTAGGAAAGGGATTTTTATAGTCCCTTTAAAGGCATTAGCTTCTGAAAAATATGAAGATTTCAAAAATAAATATGAAAAATTTGGACTAAGAGTTGCTTTATCTATTGGAGATTATGATGAAGATGAAGATTTAAGCAACTATCATCTAATAATTACAACTGCTGAAAAACTTGATTCTTTATGGAGGCATAAAATTGATTGGTTAGATGATATATCTATTGTAGTTGTAGATGAGATTCACTTAATCAATGATGATACAAGAGGAGGAACATTAGAGATTTTATTAACAAAACTAAAAAATTTAGATGTTCAAATTATTGGCCTATCTGCTACAATTGGCAATCCTCATGAATTAGCCAATTGGTTAAATGCTGAACTTCTCTTAGATGATTGGAGACCAATAGAGTTAAAGAAAGGAATTTATAAAAATGGAGAAATTGAATATATAAATGGGGAAATTAAGAAGATTAATGAAAAAGGAGATGATATATATAAGTTAGTTGTTGATTGTGTAAAAGATGGAGGAAGTTGTTTAGTTTTTTGCAATACTAAAAGAAATGCTGTTAATGAAGCCAAAAAATTAGATTTAAGAAGATATTTAACAGAAGAAGAAAAAGAGAAATTAAAAAAGATTGCTAATGAAATACTATCTATTTTAGAGCAGCCAACTGAGTTATGTAAAACATTAGCCAACTGTATTTTAAAAGGAGTAGCTTTCCATCATGCAGGACTAACATATCAGCATAGGAAAATTGTTGAAGAAGCTTTCAGAAAGAGGTTAATTAAAGTTATATGTTGTACTCCAACACTATGTCTAAATGCAAACACTGAAATACTGCAGGAGAGTGGATTTAGAAAAATCACAGATTTAAACAAAAATGAAAAAGTTTTTGCACTGTGTGGAAATGAAATAAAACCAATAGATGGTTGGAAAGTTCATAGAACACCACAACATCCATATAACATTGTTGTAAAAACAGTAAATAGTTTGAAAATTACCACAACTCCAAATCATATATTTTTGGTTAAAGAAAGTGGTCCTTTAAAAGAAAAGGAAGCAAAAGATTTAAAAGTTGGGGATTATGTAGCAACTGTTGATAGAATAAGAGTTAAGGAGAAAAATATAGGACTATCTTATGGAGACCTTTACTTTATTGGATACTTTATAGGTGATGGTTATACAGGAGTTATAAAAAAAGATGTATTTAATGGTAGCCCTGACCTTGCATTTAATCCAAAGTATCCACCAAATTTTGATGATTCTGAACTTCACAAAAAATATTTTTTGAAATGTAGAGTATCTAATGGTGTTGCTCATTATAGGTATTCAAAAAAACTAAGAAAACTCTTTAATAAATTAAATTTACTTACAAAAGATAACAAAAATATTGATGTATTTTGTAACCTTACATTGGATAAGCTATCATATCTTATTGCCGGTTTATTTGATAGTGATGGATATGTAAATTCAAATGCAAAATATATTGAATTTTATTCGATATCTGAAAAGTTGGTCAAACAATTACAATTTGTATTGTTAAGATTTGGTATTCATGCCAGTATTAGAAAAAAGAAAACTGAAACTATAACATCTCCAACAAATGGAAAAGAATACAAATGTAAAGATATTTATGTATTGTCAATTAGAGATTTTATGAGTATAAAAAGATTTTATGAAAATATTCCATTAAGACATGAAGAGAAGAGAAAAAAATTAGAAAAAATTGTAAAAAGTAAGGAAATTGCTAAAATATGGTGTGATTGTGGATTTAGTGTTGATTTAACTATGTTTAAACCAAGAACTAAAAGGCAGAGAGAATTAAATAAAAAGCGTGTAAAATTACTTTTTGAGCTGTTAGATGGGAAAAAGTTAATTACAAACTATGAAGAGTATTTCTCAAAAAGAAAAAATCCACATTTTGAATTTATTGTAAGAGAAAATGTTGGTGGTAATAAAAAAGGAGTATATTATTCTCTAAATAATAAAGGAAAGATTTTAATGAATCTTCTTAATAAAAATATCGAAAATAAAAATAATTTAGATGAGATATATAACTTTTTGGTAAATCTTAAAAATTGCCCGATTTGTGGAAAACCAATTCATAAAGTGATAAGACATAGCTGGAAAAAAGAGTGCTATGATGGAGACATTTATTGGGATAAAATTAAAGAAATTAAAAAGATAAAAGTAAATGACAAATATGCTTATGATATAGAACTGCCTGATGATGGATTGAATAGTCATTATATTGTAGCAAATGGATTTATAGTGCATAACTCTGCTGGACTTAATGTTCCATGTAGAAGAGCTATAATAAAAGATTTAAAAAGATATACAAATGAAGGAATGAGATATATTCCAATAATGGAAGTCCAGCAATGCATAGGAAGAGCTGGAAGACCAGGATATGATGAGTATGGAGAAGGAATAATTTTAGCTAAAAACAATAGAGATTATTTAAGAGCTATTCAAATATTGACTCAAAATCCTGAACCAATATATTCAAAACTCTCCAATCAAGCTATTTTAAGAACTCAAATTTTAGGTTTAATAACAACAGGAGAAGTTTTAGATGAGTATGATTTAGAAGAGTTTATTAAAAATACATTTTATGCTCATCAGTTTGGAAATTTAGATTATGTAATTGAAAATATTAAGGAGGTTATAAGATTTTTAGAAGAGAACAATTTTATAAAAAATTTTGTCCCAACAGAATTAGGAAAAAGAGTTTCTGAGTTATATATAGACCCATTATCAGCTAAGTTTATAATAGATGGATTAAAAAAAGATATTAAAGATGAACTCTACTATCTCTATTTAATATCTAAAACTATAGAAATGAGACCTTATCTAAGAGTTTATAGGAATGAAGAGTTTGAACTAATCAATGAGATGAGAAATTATAACATTGATTTTATTGAGTATGAGGACTTAGAGGCTTTTAAGACAGCTAAAATGTTATATGATTGGATTAATGAACTTCCAGAAGACAAAATTTTAGAAAAATATAAGATTGAACCAGGAATTTTGAGGTATAAGGTTGAGAATGCAATATGGCTTATGCATGCAGTAAAAGAAATATCTAAAATAATTGGAAAAGATACAGAAATTCCTGAAAAGTTGGAGATAAGATTGGAGTATGGAGCTAAAGAGGATATAATTGAACTTTTAAAAATAAAACATATAGGTAGAGTAAGAGCAAGAAAGCTATACAATGCAGGTATTAAAAGTGTTGAAGATATTATAAACAATCCTAAAAAAGTTTCTTCTATAATTGGAGAGAAGATAACTAAAAAGATTTTAGATGAAATTGAATTATAAAATTTTGAATTTTCTTTCCCCATCATTTAAAATTGTCCAAATTGGATGATAGATACATTTATAAATTTCTCTTGCAAAATTTAAAAATCCTTCAAATCCAGTAAATGGATAGAAATCTTGTGGAAATGATAAAAAAGGAATTCCATATTTAACTGCCATATACTTCTCTTTAGTTCCTCCAATAAATATATCAGGTTTTTTATGTTTAAATATTAATTCTAAATCTATTTTTGATGCATCATCTACAAAAAGAGTATTGTCTTCTACATTTCTATAAGCCTCTATATAATCTTCCAAATCACCAAATTGTGAGCCAATAGATATAACTTCCATTCCTAAATCTTTAAAAGCTGATGATAACATACCAATTTTTGAAGCTCCCATAAAAATACCTACTTTTTTTCCATTTAGTTTTTCTATATAAAAATCTAATTTATCCTTTATCTTTTTAGTTTCATTGTCAATAATCTCTTTTCCAACTTCTTTAATTTTAAAGAATTTAGCTATCTTCATTATAGAATCTATTGTATTACTTAAACCTATGAATGAAACATTTAATTTTGGAATTCCATACTTTCTTTCCATATATTCAGCAATATACTTCCCAGTTCTTTTACAATGCACAAGATTTAACTTAGCATTTTTAGCATTTTTTATATCTTCAACAGAACAATCTCCTGTAAATGTTGCTATAACTTCAATTCCCATCTTATTTAATATATCCTTAATTACTCTTGTTTCATTACTAATATTATATTCACCAATAATATTAACTGTGAGCTTGTCTCTAAATTCATCTTTAAATTCTCCTTTATCTATTAATTTAAATATTGAAATTATTGCAATTTCATGACCTTTTGATTGATGATATCCACAAAATCCAGGACAAAATATAGGAATCACTGGAATATTTAAAGATTTTTCAGCATCTTCACATATCTTTTTGATATTATCTCCAATTAGAGAAGATACACATGTCGCATAAACAAATATAGTATCTCCTTTTAGTTCATTATAAGCTTCTATTATTGTATCATAAAGTTTTTTTTCACAACCATATATTACATCAATAGTTTCCATATCAGTAGATACAATATTATATGATTTTTTTCTTACATTTTGGCCATAAAATGCACATCCAATAGGAGAATGAATTATATGAATAGTATTTTTTATTGGAGCTAATATCCATCTTACTCCATAATATGGACAACTCCTTTGTGTAATACTTCCAGGAGAAGACTTTTTATTTGTTGTAGGAAGTCCATATTTTTTTAAAGTAATTTTATAAGGAAGGACTCTTATTTTCATACTATCTCCTTTTTTAATATGTTTATTAACAAACTGTAATCTTTAAAATTCTCATCAGGAGGATGTAAAATATACAAAGAACCATTTTTGAATATTTTAATACCTAAAATATCTCCTTCATTATTGAGAAGTATTGGCCTGTAATCAAGATATTCATAATCACAAATTAATGATAATGTATCTACCAATCCTAACTTACCATTTTCATCATTAACTTCATATATATGGGAATATTCCTTAATCAGCTCAGAATATGTTGGTAATTCATTGGATATAATATCAGTTCCCTCCTTATCTTTAACAACAAATGTGTCTCTAACTAAATGTTTCATTAAGTAGTGTTCCATAATTCTGCCTTTTGAGATATTTTTGAAATATGGGTCAATAACTACAACATTTGAGCCATTTTCTAATATTTCCTTTATTTTTATGTCTTTTAGTATTGTAATAACACTTGATTGATTTGCTGAATAAGAACTTAAATTTTTAAAAAATAGGGGCATATACACAATAGTTAAATCATATTTTGCAATATCTATTTGGTTAAATGGTATGAATAAACAATCTTCAGCATCATAAGAATCCACATTATTAATTTCTTTTCCTAAGAATAGAACTTTCATATTATTCACCATTTAGGAATTAGGTTACCTATTTCCAAATTATAAAATAAAAAAAATTACTCTTCTAAGATAATTGCATTAGTAGGACAAACATCTTTACAAACTCCACAAAGAGTACATTCTTCTTCTCTTGCTACAACTACTTTATCTCCTTGAATTTCAAAAACTTCCATAGGACAGTTATTTACACATTCTGCACAATCTGGACCTCTGCATAAGTCATAGTTTATTTGTATAACCAACAATACCACCTAATGAGAATCTAATTTTCAAAGCAATCATTTTTAGAATGTTAATGAATCTGTCCAAATTTAAATTAATATGTATATAGTTAAAGTCATAAGGAATGTCATAGGAATTATAAACCATTATTCTGTCTCCTTTCTTTATATTATTAGGAACTGGAACATTTATTTCTCTAACTACACCATCTATTTCAATTAGGGGAACTTTTAAATTATTATTTACAATTTTAAATCCTCTAAATGTCCCAATTTTACCATAACACATAATTACTCACTCTCCCTAACTTTAAATAACCAATCTATATTATATTTTTTTAATTCATCTTTTATAAATTCTATTATATCATCTGGAACTCCATATTTTTTCAGGTCTTCTACATTTTCAAGTTCTTCAGGTTTTCCATATCCACTTTCTATCTCATCTATTAAATATTTAGCAACTATCCCAGGAATATTTTTAACTTTCACTGCTTCAAAAAGTATAGAATTCTCATGAGGAATTTTATCTTCCTTTATGTAGAATACTATACAATGGAAATCATCACCTTCAACAATATTCCCATATTCATCATATTTCTTAAATTCAACTATCATCATATCACTGTTGTTTTTGGTCCCATGGTATTTGTGTATCTAATATAGTATTAACTATATCATCAAATAATCTTAAACTACCCATATATCCAACTATTGGCCATCTAAAATGCCCTACTCTATCATAAATTGGAAATCCTACTCTTACTAAACCAATATTTAAGTCATCTGCTAACCTTTTTCCACCTCTTGGATGACCAATTAATAAATCAACTCCTATCTTTTTAACAGATTTTTCAAAGTCCCATAAATCAGAATATTGCACTTCTATGTCTATATTATATTTTTCTGCTATCTTTTCCATATCTTTTTTGTAAGTTGTAGATGGAGTTTGAGTATTTACAACTACTGGTTTTAGTCCCATCTCACATGCAAATCTTGATAATGCAACTACAAAATCTGGGTCTCCAAATATTCCAACCTTCTTGTCCATTGTATAATGTACTGTATCAACAATTGCATCTATTAATTTACCTCTTTCATCTAACAATTTATCAGGAATGTCTAATCCAGTTATCTTTGCAATATTGATAATAAACTCATCAGTATTCTCTATCCCTATTGGTAATCCATAATATACAGGAATTTTGTATCTTCTTTGTAAGAATAAAGCTCCTCCACCTCCAGCATGTCTGCATAATACAAATATTGCCTTAGCATTTATTAACTCTTCAAATTCTTCAACTTTTGTTCCACCTTTTGGATAATATGGAACCTCTTTTATTGGCTCTCTTAAAGGTTGATATAAGGTCTCTGAAATATCAAATAAAACTGAATAATCTTTTCCTTCTTTTAATTCAAACATTTCAAATATTCTTTTTATTTCTAAAATGTCTCCAGGATTTACTCCAAATCCAGGAACTATAAATATTTTCCCATCTTTATCTTCATCTCTTTTTTTTCCAGCTGTAAAGTATTGGAAGAATGCTTTAACAGCATTATCATATCCTTTTACATGACTTGATTGATATGATGGACAATGAACTGGAATTATTGGCAGTTTTGCTTTTTCTTCTCCAAATTCTTTAGCTATCTTCTTCCTAGCAGCTCTAATAAATGCTTCTATGTCATCTCCAATTGTTTCAGAGGAACATGTTGTAACAACTGAAATTAAATCTGGATCATATCTTGCTACTAAATTTCTAATTCCCTCAACTAAATTCCTCATTCCTCCATATACTGCTGCATCTTCATGAAATGATGCAACTGCAATAGTTGCTGGTTCTCTAAAATGTCTATTAAATGTATATCTTACATAAGTACAACAACCTTGAGAACCTTGAACAAAAGGAATTCCCCTATGAACTCCTAAGGTTGCCCACATTGCACCAATTGGTTGGCATGTTTTGTTTGGGTTTATAGTCCCTGCTCTCTGTTTTTCAACATAAGTAATTCCCATAAATATCACCAAAAAATTAAATTTAAGAATTTTTCTTAAATTCTTTGAATTTTTCTTCACCTTCTTTTAAAATATTCCAAATTGGATGATAAACTGCTTTATAAATATCTCTTGCAAAATTAACAAATCCTTTGAAGCATGCATAGGGTCCTTGTTCATAACTGTGAGAGTTAATTGTTGGAACTCCATACTTTCTAAATAAATATCTCTCTTTCAATCCTGTAAGCATGAAATCTGGTTTGTATTTAGCCACTGCTTCCTCTAATTCTAATTCATTTGGAGCATCAATAACCAAAGTTCCTTTTAGTCCAGCCTTTTTTAAGTTTTTATTCAACTTTTCATAATCATCTTCATGTGCAAATGTACAACATGCTACTACAACATCTATTCCCAACTCTTTCATAACTCTAATCCAATGCCATGTTCTTGGACCTCCAACATAAATTAGACATCTTTTTCCTTCTAATTTAGATTTATAAAACTCTAATTGTGGCTTAATAGCTTCTAATTCTTCTTCTATAACTTTCTCTACCCTATCCATTGGAATTCCTAATACTTCGGCAGTTTTTCTTAAAGCCTCAGCTGTTTGTTCTATTCCAAAGAGTGAAACCCAAATTTTTGGAATATTGAAGCCATCTTCTATCAATTCAGCAATATAGTTGGCAGACCTTTGACAATGGACAATATTTAATTTAACATCTGGTAATTTGAATAAATCATCTAATGATGCATTTCCAGTAAATACAGCTACAATTCTACATCCAATTTTTTCAAATAACTCTTTTATAACTGCAACATCCCAATCCATATTGTAATCTCCAATTATTGCAACGTCATAAGGAGTTTTTTCTTCCTCTTTTAAACATTTTTCTGGATATCTTTCTCTTGCTTTTTTTAGCCATCTATAAAATGATATATTAAAGACGTGATGTCCTTTTGATTGTGAAACTCCTGCATATCCTGGACAATTACATACAAATACTGGTTTTCCTATTTTTTCTTCTACTTTTCTTGCTACTGCATCTAAATTATCTCCAATTAGTCCAGAAGTGCATGTAGCATAAATAAAAATACCTTTTGCTTCTGGAAATTCTTTTATAGCTTCTAAACATGCCTTTTCTAATTTCTTTTCACCGCCATAAACAACATCAGCCTCTTGCATATCTGTTGTAAAGCAGTATCTTCTATGTAGTTCATTGTCTGACAGATTTCTTCTTGTTCCCCATGTGTAATATGCACATCCAACTGGTGAATGAACCATATGAATAACATCTTTTACAGGCCCACCTACGACTCCTCTACTTCCTGCAAAGGAACAACCTCTCTCAGTTAAATCTCCTGGAACTGTTTTAATATTACATGCAGGAATTATTTCCTCCTCTGGGTCATAAATGTAGGTGTGTTTCATTCTTTCAGGGATTGGTTTGTCACAATCTAACAAAACAAATGGCATTTTTTCACCTTTAATTTTAACTTTAATTTTAATTTCCTATAGCTTCTTCTCCAAATTCTCCAGTTCTAATTCTAATAGCTTCTTCTGTAGGTATAACAAATATTTTTCCATCACCTGGCTTTCCTGTCCTGTTTATTTTTGTTATAATGCCTATAACCAATGGAACATCTTCATCATTTACTACAATTGATAACATTCTTTTTGGAATATATTTTATTTTTAGCCCTAATTTTTCACCTTCTTCTATTATTTTTTCTTTATCAATTCCTTCTGGAAGATATGCATCAATATAACCTTTTTCTTTTCCTCTACCAAAACATTTAATAATCGTTAAAGCAGGAAATCCAACAGCTTCAAGTGCTTTAACTGTCTGAGATACTTTATTAGGTCTAATAATTGCTAAAATTTCTTTCATTTTCTCACAACTCTTTACTTCCAGTTCTTATAGTATAGACCTCATCAATTGGCTGTATGAAAATTTTTCCATCTCCATAATTTCCAGTGTGTGCATTAGTTTTTATAATATTAACAACTTCATCAACTTCATCATCATTAACACCAATCAGCAACAAAGTTTTTGGAAGTTCATCATAAAATATCTCTCCAATTTTTATTCCCCCTTGTTTTCCTCTACCAACAACATCAATCTTTGTAAATGATGGATATCCTGCTTTTTCTAAGGCATCTATTACATCATCAGTTTTTTCAGGCCTGATAATAGCTTTTATTAGTTTCAAATTTTCACCTTTAATCAACTATTCCATATTTCTCAACTAATTTTTCAAGTTCTTCCATAGATAATGGTGTTGGAACAACTAACTCATCATTGTCCATAATTTTCTTACCTAATTTTTTATATTCATGAGCTTGTGGATGGTCTGGAGCAAATTCAACAACTGTCATCTTGTTAAATTCAGCTTTTTGGACAATATTATCTCTTGGTATAAAGTGAATTAATTTAGTTCCTAATTTATCACAGAATTCTTCCATTAACTCTTTTTCGCCATCTACTTTTCTTGAATTACAGATAATTCCTCCCAATCTAACTCCAGATTGTTCTGCATATTTTAATATACCTTTAGCTATGTTGTTAGCTGCATAGATTGCCATCATTTCTCCTGAAGATACTATATATATTTCCTTTGCTAATCCATCCCTTAATGGCATTGCGAATCCTCCACAAACAACATCCCCAAGAACATCAAAGAATAAGAAATCTAAATCATCAGGATATCCTCCTAATTCTATCATCAAATTAACAGCAGTTATAACCCCTCTTCCAGCACATCCTACTCCTGGTTCTGGACCTCCAGATTCTACACACAAGATACCTCCAAATCCTACTTTTCTTACTTTTTCTAATGTAACTCCTTCTTCTCCTTCTTCTCTTAATACATCCATAACAGTTTCTTGTGGTTTTCCATGAAGAATCATTCTTGTAGAATCTGCTTTTGGGTCACAACCATGAATCATTCCTTTTAAATTGTAGTAGTATGCTAATGCTGCTGCTGTATTTTGTGTTGTGGTTGATTTACCAATACCTCCTTTACCATAAATTGCTACTTTTTTTGCATTTGGAGCAATTTCATCATACATTGACATACTATATCACCTTATTTTTTTGTTAGGTAGTAGGAAGCTTATTTCCTATTGACAATAATATTATTGTCAATAATTAATATATAAAGTTTTCGGTAATAAGAAACTTTATTCCTAAACATGTAAAAAAAATTAAGATTTGTATTTCATCTTAAAATAGTAAATTAGCCCACCAGCATTAAGAATCTCTCTTTCAATGCCCTTAGGAGATGAACATTTAATAGTTTTATTTTTATTTAAAATCTTTATTTCCTCTTTATCTAAATCTATCTCAATAATATCTCCTTCCCCTATCTCATCAGTATTTGCCAATATTGGAATTAATCCGTTATTTATTGCGTTTCTATAAAAGATTCTTGCAAAACTTTTAGCTACAACCGCTTGAATTCCTAAGTATTTTATAGACAGAACAGCTTGCTCTCTTGAAGAACCACATCCAAAATTTTCTCCTGCAACTATTATATCTCCTTCTTTAACTTTCTTTGAAAAATCTTTGTCTATTCCATACATACAATACTTAGCCAACTCATAAGGATTTGTTGTTTTTAAATAAGCTCCTGGAATTATTATGTCTGTGTCTATATCATCCCCAAATTTCCAGACTCTTCCTTTTATCATTCTTCCACCAAAAATTTTAGTTTTGTATAACAACAGAAGAAGATATTGATATTTTAACTCTCATTCCTTTCCTTAGATTCATCCTATTAGCTTTTGACCTTATAACTTCACAAATTAGTTCTACACCATCAACATCTAAAATAGCTCTAACAGTTGATAAACTTAGATGATATACATCAACTATCTTTGCATCAAATAGATTGTATTTATTATAATGATATCTACATCCTTTTTCTCCTACTAACATAATATCCTCAGGTCTTATGGCTAAAATTGCATCTCCTTCATTATAAGGCTCATTGAGATAGATATCTAAACCCCCTCTAAAAATATATTGGTTATCTTCTTTCTTAATTTTTCCTTTTAAGAAGTTCTTATATCCAACAAATCTTGCAACAAATTCGTTTTTTGGATTAGTTATGATATCATCTATTTCCCCAAATTGTTCAATCTTTCCATTTCTTATTATTGAGAGTTTATTGGCTAATGCTATAGCTTCAATGAAGTCATGAGTGACATGAATAAATGTAATATCAGTATTACTATGAAGTTTTTTTAGTTCCAATATTAAATTTTCATGAGTTAATCTATCCAATGCATTTAATGGTTCATCTAATAAAATAACCTCTGGCTCTACTACTAATGCTCTGGCCAAAGCTACTCTTTGCTGTTCTCCATTACTTAGTGTATTAGGCTTTCTATCTAAGAGATGAGTTATATTTAGTTGCTCAGCTATTTCATAAACTTTTTCTTCTCTTAATTTTTTGTCTTTTATTCCAATTCCTATATTTTCCCTAACATTTAAATGGGGAAATAGATATTTTCCATGACACATTACTATTTTTCTTTTGTTTAATGGTGTATCTGTTATATCTTCTCCATTTAAGTAAATTCTTCCATCATCAGGTTTTCTGAATCCTGCTATAATTTCTAATAAAGTAGTTTTTCCACTCCCACTCGGTCCTAAAACAACAAAATAATCATTTTTATTTATTGTGAGTTCATCAATTTCAAGTGTAAAATATGCTAACTTTTTTTTTAGGTTATCTATTGTTAGCATAATTATCTACCATATATACAAAATCTTTCTAAGTTCAATAATTTAGCCAATCCTGCTATAGAAGTGCCATAGAAAATAATTTTTTTATTGTATTTTTTGGCTAAATTGAAAATATCTTCAAAAGTTCCATTAACAATTGTTGAACCAGTAGCTAAAATAACATCTGAATTTTTTATTAAATCTTCATTATACTTTCCATGAATAATTTTAGCTCCATATTTTATTTTTCCAATATTTTCAGGATTCAAATCACTAACTATAACATTTTCAGTTCCAAAGTTATTAACAATCTCTTTAACAAATGCAGGTTGGAAGCCTATAATCCCTATTTTTTTTGGTTTTAGTTCTTTTAAATATTTAACCAATTCTTTTGCACATTTTTCTGGTTCATCTCCAGTGCAATGAACTGTCTTATCCACAAAATTTAAATATCTCATAACTGCATTTATAGCAGCTATTAGCTCTGCTCTATTTCCATTTTTTATTAGCTCTTCAATAGTTCCCACAAACTCTTTTGGTTTATCTGTGAATGCATCCCCATAACAGCCCTTAAAATTAGCTCTCAATAAAACTTCTTTTCCACTCATTAGTGGATAATCTCTTATTTTGGATATATCTAACTTGGTATCTGCTATCTTAATCTCAATTTCCTCATTTAGTAGATTGTTCTTTTCTGCAAGTTCTTTTAGTATCTCCCTAAAATCCATAATTAACACCATTTATATGATAATATAAGTTTTATTAGTAAGATAACAAAAATAGCAATAATAATATGAATTATAGCAATACACAAAGCTAAATTTATATTACAAATTGAGAAATTAAGAAATATGGCAATTGGTAAAGTTTCTGTTTTCATTTTTATAGCTCCAGCAATCATTAGAGTAGCTCCAAACTCCCCAATAGCTCTTGCCCAACCTAAAACAATTCCTGCAAGTATTCCACTTTTTGCCATTGGTAAAGTCACTTTTAAGAAAGTTTCCCATCTACTTAATCCTAAACTTTGGGCAATATATTCATACTTAATGTCAATGTTTTCAAATATTGCTCTTGTTGTTTTTATTATAAATGGAGTGGCAATAATAAACTGTGCTAAAACTATTCCTGTAGGATTAAATAAAAAATTGATTAAATTGTTAGATATCCACTTACCAAAAATGGTATTTCCTAAAAATAATAGAAGACCAAAACCTAAAACTAATGGAGGTAATAATATAGGTATATGTATCAAACTATCTAAAAGTTCTTTTCCTCTAAACTTGAATCTTGCTAAACTGTATCCAGAAGGCACTCCAACTAATAAAGAGAATAATATTGCAATAATAGATGTTTTTAAACTTAAAGTAGCTGAAAATAATACTTCATTAGAAAATAGAGCATCTATAAAGTTATTTAATGATGTATTCAATAGTATTGCGAATAAGATAGCAAATAATATAATTGAAAAAAAAATTAATGGCATATTTATAATATATACAAATTCTTTGTCTTTGAACATAACTATCCCTAAATGACTTCAAATCCATATTTTTTAAATATCTTCTTTCCATCTGTTATTACAAAATTGTAAAATTTCTCAGCAGCTTCTTTATTTTTAGTTGTGGATAGTATTGCTATTGGAATAGTTTTTATAACATTGTATTTTGGAGATATATCAATTATATCCACTTTATCCTTGTTCTCAATTGCATCTGCCCTCCAAACAATTGCAGCATCTACTTGTTTCTCCATAACATAAAATAAAACTTGCTTTACAGTAGCTCCTTTTACAACTACATTTTTATTGATTTTTTCTGAAATTCCTGGATAATCTTTGTCTAACTTTTCAAATATCTTATTAGTTGCTCTACCAATTGCAATATTACTATCTCCTAATGCTATTTTCACACCTGGTTTTGCTAAATCAAGTATTGAAGTTATATGTTTTGGATTCCCTTTTTGTACAACAATAACAGGAATATGCTTTGTTATGTTTGTATAGTTCAGAATCATACCTTTCTTTTTTAACTCATTTACATAGTATAAAGCCCCTGGCATAAAGATATCTCCACTTTTTGAGCTTAAAATTTGAGAATATAAATATCCACTTCCTGCATAGGTATATTCAACCTTTATTCCATACTTTTTCTCAAAAAGCTTCCCAATTTCATCCATTGGCTCTTGCATTCCAGCTCCAACATATGCATGTATTACCTCTTTTGAATTTTCTTTATTTGTGCATCCACAAATGCTAACTAATAAAAGTATGGGAATAATGATTAGAATTTTTTTCATAATCTCACAAAGAAAATTTTTATAACATTTATAGGAATTAGGTTTCCTACTTCCTAAATATATTATAGAAAACTATATATAAAACTTACGGTATAAGGTAAGATAGTTCCTAACATATTGGTGATAGAATATGTTACATCTTATATATGAAGGTGATAGAAAATCTTCATCAGTAACTTTAATAATAACAGAAGAACACAATATTATTGTAGATACATCAACCAAAGATAAAAAGGATTTAATTATCTCTAAACTCAAAGAGCTAAATTTTGAACCAAAAGATATAGATATAATAATAAATACCCATATTCACAAAGGACATACTGAAAATAATGATTTGTTTGAAGATGCTAATATATATGCTTCTGCACATGAATGTATAAAAAAATGTGATGGATGTATGTTATATTCAGAAATTGATGAAATTTATGGATTTGAACCAATAGAAAAATTTCCTAATGAAGAAATAACAATAATAAAAACTCCTGGACATACTTATGGTTCTATATCAGTATTATATGAAGATTATATAATTGTTGGAGATGCTGCTCCTTTGAAAGAAAATATATTAAATAATAAAGTTCCAGAAAATATTGTTGATTTCAGAGCTGCAAAAGGAAGTATAAGAAGAATAAAAATGCTAAAAAAGAATATTATAACTGGTCATGAAGGAATTGTTTATGTAAATGAATACTTATAATAATATAATGTACTTAATGACAATATAATTCTAATATTTAATTTATTTTATTTTTTAATCTTAATTTTATTTTATTATAACTAAGTTATACTCCAATTGTTACCAAATATATTATAATTTGTTTTTAGTTATATTTTTAATCTACTTAATGGAGAGTGGAGAGTGTCAAGTTAAGCTTTTATTAATAATTGATAAAAAATAATAAAATATGAAGCTCACGATAGAAGTCTTAAAGGAGAGAATCGAAGAGGAGAAGATTTTTAAAAGGAATAAGAAGTCGATAGAAGTTAAAATCTTAGCTGGGATTTTGTATTATCTTGGACTATCGTTGAGGAAGGTAAGTTTGTTTCGTTCCCAATTCGAAAGTATAAGCCATGAGTCGGTTAGGACTTATTATCACAAGATTAAAGATGTTTTAAACGAACCTGAAAGAAAGGAAAGATACGCAATTGCAATCGATGAGACCAAACTAAAGATTGGAAATGAAAATATTTACGTATGGTCTGCTATTGATGTTGAATCGAAAGAGTGCTTGGGAGTTTATGTTTCTGAAACAAGAAACTGCCTCGATACTATATTATTCGTTAAGAGTATATTAAAATTTTGCTCTAATAAGCCGAAGATTTTGGTCGATGGTGGAAGATGGTATCCGTGGGCATTGCAAAGATTGGGTTTAGAATTTGAAAGAGTCAGATTCGGACTGAGAAATTGTGTAGAAAGCTTTTTCTCACTACTCAAACGAAGAACTAAAGCATTTTATAATAGGTTTCCTAATAACAGCAAATTCGATACAGTTGTTAGCTGGATTAAAAGTTTCATGATGTTCTACAATTGGTTGAAGTCGTTAACTTGACAGTGTCTGGGGTTATTATCTATGAAAGTTAAATATAAGGTATGGATTGAGAAAGATGATAAATTTATTATTGGAGAGGGTGGAATAAAAATATTGAAAAGTATAGATAAACATAAGAAACTAACTAAGGTAGCTAAGGAACTAAATATGTCTTATAAGTTTGTCTGGAACTATATAAAAAAAATTGAGAATAATTTAAAGGATTGTATTGTTGTTACACATAGAGGAGGAGCAAACAAGGGATATACTGAATTAACAGAAAGAGGTAAAGAGCTTATAAAAATATTTGACTATTATAAAAATTTGTTTGATAAGCTATTAAATAACAACTACTACTCTGGAAGGATAATAAAAATAAATGAAAATAAAATTATTGTAGAAGTAGATAATCCAAAAAATTTAAAAGAAAATGATAAAATTATAATCATAAAAGAATGAGGTTGATTAAATGAAAATAACTAAGCTTCATGGTGCTGGAGGAACTGTAATGCAACAACTAATTAAAGATTTAATTTTAAACAATATTGAGCTAAAATCAGCTGGTTCTTTGTCTTTGGATGATTTAGATGATTCATCAACTATAAAAATTTTTGATAATGAAATAGCTCTAACAACTGACAGCTATACTGTAAATCCTATATTTTTCAAAGGAGGAGATATTGGTAGATTAGCTGTCTCTGGGACTGTTAATGACTTAGCTGTTGTTGGTGCTAAACCATTAGCTTTAACACTCTCATTCATACTTCCTGAAGGTTTTGAATATGAAAAGTTAGAGAGAATAGTTAAATCAATAAATGAAACATCTAAAGAAGCAGAAGTCCCTATAATAACTGGGGATACAAAAGTATCAGATAGTGTTAATGATATTGTAATAAATACATCTGGAGTAGGGATAGTTAAAAAGCTTTTAAAGGATAGTAATGTTAAAGAAGGAGATGCTATAATAATATCTGGAAATATAGCTGAGCATGGATTAGCTATTCTATTGGAAAGAGAGGGCTTTGAATTTGAGACAAATATAAAATCTGATGTCTCTCCACTAAATAAGATGATTGAGGAAATTTTAGATTTAGATATTCATGCAATGAAAGACCCTACAAGGGGAGGAGTAGCTAATGCACTAAATGAATTAGCAGAGAAGAGTAATATAGGAATTGTTATAGAGGAAGATAAATTACCAATCAGTGAAGAAGTTAAAGGTTTGTGTGAAATATTGGGATTAGACCCATTAACAATAGCAAATGAGGGAAAGGTTATTATAGCAGTTAATAGAGATGATGCAGAAGAGTGTTTAAGAAGATTAAGAAAAACAAAATATGGAAAAAATGCTGAAATAGTGGGATATGCAACAAAGGAACATAAAGGAGTATTGCTTGATACTGGTATTGGTAAGAGAATTATTGACTCTCCAATTGGAGACCCAATACCAAGAGTGTGCTGAGGGATAGTAAATGATAGTTGAAAGAGTTGAAGAATATTTAGAAAGAATAGAAAAAAACAAAGATTTAAATGCATTCTTAGAGATAAATGAGAATATAGTAGAAGAAGCAAAAAAATTAGAGAAAGATGAAAAAGCTAAGAAAAAGCCACTTTATGGAAAAGTTGTTGCTATAAAAGCAAATATTAATGTTGAAGGTTATACAATTTCTTGTGCTTCTAAAACTTTGGAGAACTATATAGCTCCTTATGATGCAACAGTTGTAAAAAAATTAAAAGATGCAGGAGCTTTAATAATAGGAATAACAAACATGGATGAGTTTGCCTGTGGAAGTTCAGGAGAAACTTCTTATTTTGGACCAACAAAAAACCCTAAGGCAAAGGATAGAATTCCAGGAGGTTCTTCAAGTGGAAGTGCAGCAGCAGTTGCTGCTGATTTATGTGATTTTGCATTAGGAAGTGATACAGGAGGTAGTATTAGAAATCCATCATCCCATTGTGGTGTTGTTGGCTTTAAACCAAGTTATGGAGTTGTTAGTAGATATGGATTAGCTGATTTGGCTATGAGTTTAGACCAAATAGGACCAATAACAAAAACAGCAGAAGATGCTTTATTATTAACAAATATAATAAAAGGTTTAGATGATAAAGATAATACAACAGTTGAAACCCCAGAATATAAAAAGAAAGATATTAAGGGCTTTAAAGTTGGAGTTGTTAAGGAGTTTATGAAAGTTACTGATGAGAAAATAATGAATAAGATAGAAAAGGCCATTGATGTCTTTAAAGATTTAGGTTGTGAGATAGTTGAGCTAAGCTATAAATATATTGATTTAGCTCTTCCAACATACTATTTAATAAATTATGTTGAGTTCTTCTCTGCAACAAGAAAATATGATGGAAGAAGATATGGATATAGAATAGAAGAAGTTTGTGGAGATGAAGTTCTAAGAAGAATAACAATAGGTTCAATAATTAGCCAAAAAGAGTACAGTGGAAAATACTACAAAAAAGCTCTAAAAGCAAGAAATATAATGAGAAATGAAATATTTAGAATATTAAAAGATATTGACATTATTGTTTCTCCAACTGTTCCAAAACTACCTCACAAATTAGGAGAAAAGTTATCTCCAATGGATATGTATAGTTATGATGTCCTAACAGTTATAGCAAACTTAGCAGGACTACCAGCAGGAACAATTCCAGCTGGAGATATAAATGGAATTCCAGTAGGATTACAAATTATGGCTAAGCCATTTGAAGATGAAAAAGTTTTAAGTGCAATGATTGCATTTGAAAAAAGTTAAAAAATTAAAATTATTCTTTATTTTCATATTTTTTAAATAATTCATCATATTTCCCTTCATTAATCTCTTTTGTTACTTCTTTTGGGTCTTTTCCTTCAACAGTAACTCCCATTGAACCACAAGTTCCAATAACTTCTTTTGCTGCATTTTTTAATGTGTAAGATAGCATAGAATCAAATTTCATTTTAGCTATTTTAATTACTTGTTCCATTGTTAAATTTCCAACAACTTCATGTCTTGGTTCATGAGCAGCTGTTTCAATTCCAAGCTCTTTCTTTATTAATGCAGATGTTGGAGGAATTCCAACCTCTATCTCAAATGTTCTTTTTTCAGTATCAACAATAACCTTAACTGGAACTTGCATTCCTTCATATTCTTTTGTTCTCTTGTTTATCTCATTAACTACTTGCATTACATTAACTCCTAATGGACCTATTGCTGGACCAAGTGGTGGCCCTGCAGTTGCTTTCCCTCCAGTAACTAATACTTCAACAACCTCCTTAGCCATAAATCTCACCTAATTTATCTAATATTATAATTAATTATAAAAAAATAAGATTTAGTGTTATGAAATATAAATAACAAATATATAAAGTTATTCCTTCTTTTTAATAATTTTTACATTTTCAACTGGAACAGTTATAGGGATAGGGACAGCAGCATTCTCTAATTCTAATGTAACTTCTTCTTTATTTTTATCAACTCTAATAACTTTAGCCCTTTCTCCCTTAAATGGACCAGCAATAATCTCTACTAAATCTCCTTTCTCTAAGCTTTCAATAATTCTTTTTGGAGTTAGTAACGGCTCAACCTCTTCAATTGTTATAACTCCTTTAACCATTCCTCTAACTCTTGGCATTCCTTTAATGAGTTCTTTAACTTCATCCTCATTCTCAGCTTCAACTAACAAATATCCTTTTAAATTTTCTGTTGCTAATATGGCATATACATTTAGTTGTTCTTTTTCTGCCTTTTTGGCTAATAAATTTGCTATATTCTTTTCTTGTCCTGATATTGTCCTAATAGCAAAAATCATATTAATATCACCAAAAAATGAATTATTTTCTATTTAAAAGTTTTTAAATTTATTGTTATAAAAATAGTATAAGGTAATTAGTGGTTTAAAGTATATAAACATTATTTTTAAAGTTATAAGTTCTTTAAGTTCTTTATTATATTTGCCATTGCTATGCAACCATCCCCTACAGCTTTAGCTACTTGCATAACTCCTCCTCTTACATCCCCAACTGCATAAACACCATCAATATTAGTTTTACAGTTTTCATCTGTTTTAATATATCCTCTTTTATCTAACTCAATTCCAGAATCTTTCAAAAATTCTGTATTTGGAATATGCCCCAAGCTTATAAATATTCCATCTGCTTTAACCTCTTTTATTTCTCCATTTACCTCAATCTTTAAACCTTCTGCTTTTTCTTTTCCTAAAATTTCAATTGGTTTGGCATTATAAATAACTTCTAAATTTTTTATTTCATTTAATTTATCTAACATTATTGGTTCAGCTACTTTAAACTCTGACTTATCAGTTATTAATATTATCTTTCTTGCAATATCTTTTAGGTTAATAGCACTCATTACTGCTGATGTATCTCTTCCATAAACTATAACATCCTTATTCAAATAAAAGAAGGCATCACACATTGTGCAATAACTTACACCTTTCCCAATAAATTTATCTTCACCAATATTTAATGTCTTTGGTCTTGTTCCAGTAGCTATAACTATTGTTTTTGTTTCATAAGTATTTTTATTAGTTATTACTTTGTAAGGTTTTTCTTTGACATCAATTTTTATAACCTCCTCATAAATGATAGGTAGTTTAAAATGTTCAGCATGCTCTTTAAATTTCTGAGCTAATTCATAACCCCTTATACTAACAAATCCAGGATAATTTTCAACTAAACCAGCCTCAGCAATTCTGCCTCCAGCATTTTCTTTTTCAATACATAAAGCTTTTAGTTTTCCTCTCATTGCATATATTCCAGCAGTTAAACCTCCTGGGCCAGCACCTATAATAATAGTGTCATACACAACAATCACCAAAAACTTCTTTTATTAAAGATTCTATATACTCTCTATTATATAGGTTGGTTATCCATCTTTTTGGAATATCTTCATAATAAGCTCCTGCAATTGCTCCATACATTGATGCTAAACTATCTGTATCTCCTCCAGCATTTATACATTTAAGCATTCCTTCCTTAAAATTGTCAGTTAATAGATATGTTGCAATTGCAGAGGGAACAACTTCCTTAGCTAAAACCCCAGTGCCAAAGTAGTTATATGCATCATCAACATCTTCAAAATTTTTAATTTCTAAGATTCTTTTAGCTATCTCTTTATCAATATCTTTTATATATGTATAGCATTCATCTAAAAGTTTCAAATTCTTCTCATCATTTAAAGCTTTATATACAAAAAACCCAATAGCCAAAGCTCCTGCAATTGCCTTAGGATTGTTGTGTGTTATTTTTGATGATTTTATAATTTCTCTCTTAATTATTTTCAAATCTTTATAGTAAAGAGGGATAGGATAGATTCTCATAGCAGCTCCACAACTTTCACCATCAACACCTGAAAAGTCATTATTTTTTAGCTTTTCAATTGCTTTTAATGTTGTTAGCCCAATATCTGGAGGATTTTTTTCAGCCCATTCAATTAAATATTTAGCAAATTTTCCAATATTGACTCCTTCTTTTTCTAAACTCTTCATTAAAGCAATTGCTTGCTCAGTATCATCTGTCCATTGTCCTTTTTTTAGCTTTCCTTTTAAATAATTCTTTGGTTCAACATAATCATCAACATATCCATACAACTCTTTTATTTCCTCTTTTCTTAAATTTTCAGTTGGCATTCCTAATGCATCTCCTACAACAGCTCCAAACACTGAATAATAAATTTTATTCATTAAACTCACCTAATCCAATCCAGGAAGGAAATTTCCTTCCTAAATAACCGTTATATACCTAATTAGGAATTAGGACGTAGGTAAAATAGTTCCTATGGGTGGTTATGTTATGAAAGGGATAGATGTATTTTTCTTTTTATGGGCAGCATCATTAATATTCTTTATGAAGGCAGGATTTATAGCATTAGAAATAGGACAATTTAGAGCTAAGAATGTTGCATATCATTGTGTTTTAAAATTGTTGGATTTAGCTGCTGTTTTTATTGCCTATCTTTTTATTGGTTATGGTATTTCCTATGGTTTTGAATATATATATCCACTTATAACAGGTAATTTTGATGCTGAGTTAGGGGCTTGGTGGATGAAGATGGTTATGTTTGCAGCTGCAGCTGTAACAATTATAACTGGTGGTGTAGCTGAAAGAATAAAAATATTACCTTACTTTATTGGTGCTTTAATTGTAGGTGGTATTTTATATCCTATTGTTGAACATTTGGCATGGGGAGGAGGATTTGCAAGTTTAGGAATTAATTACCATGATTTTGCTGGAAGTGGAGTAGTTCATTTATTTGGAGGGTTAGTAGGATTGATGGCTGCTTATGTTTTAGGTCCAAGAATTGGAAAGTATATAGATGGAAAACCAAGAGCAATTCCAGGACATAATATACCAATAGCAGTTTTAGGAGCATTTATATTGGCTTTTGGATGGTATGGATTTAATATAGGAAGTGCTTCAGCTGTGGGAGATGGTTTAGAGTTAGTAAGTGTAGCAATAGCAACCACAATGGCATTAGCTGGAGGAATTATTGGAGGTGCTTTAAGCTCAAAAAATGACCCTCTCTATACTGCTAATGGTATGTGTGCTGGATTAGTAGCTGTATGTAGTGGAGTTGATTTATTCACACCTATTGGAGCATTTATAGTAGGATTAATAGCAGGATTTCAACAACCATTTACATTTAAATTTATTGAAGAAAAATTAAAGATTGATGATGTTTGTGCTATTGGTCCTGTTCATGCTATGAGTGGTTTTATTGGTGTTGTATTAGCTGGAGTTCCATTTTTATTGAAGAATGCAAATGAAGTTTCATTAATTGGGCAAATAATAGGAGCAATAGTTATAGCATTAGTTGCAATTGTTGGAGGGTTAATTATTTATAAAGGTTTAGATATTATAATGGGGTTAAGAGTTGATAAAAAATCTGAAGAAGAAGGGTTGGATATTGCAATCTTACAAACTTCTGCCTATTCCAATGAATAATTTTATTTTTGTGAGACTATGGAACTGATATTAGGCATATTCTATTTAGGGGTTACATTAGTTTTTGGAGCATTAGTAGCTAAGTTGGCTGAAAAATTTGATATTCCAGATATTCCATTATTACTTTTAGTTGGAGTATTAATTGGTCCAATTCTTCATATTATGCCCACTAAATCAGCAATGGACATTTTTGATATTGTTGGTCCAATTGGGCTAATTTTTATATTGTTAGGTGGAGCTTTCACTATGAGGATGTCTATTTTAAAAAATGTTATGGGTCCTGTTATTAGGTTAGATACTATTGCATTGGTTATTACTTTATTAATTACTGGCTTAGCTTTTAATCTTATAGCTGGTTTGGATATCTACAATCCAGCAGGATATCTTATTGGAGCTATATTATGTGCAACTGACCCAGCTACATTAATTCCTGTCTTTTCCAAGGTAAAAATAAATCCTGAAATAGCAATAACATTAGAAGCAGAAAGTATATTCAATGACCCTCTTGGAATAGTTGCAACAACTCTTGTTTTAGCAACATTAGGATTAGGAAAATCTGTAAATCCAATAATTGATTTAATTTCTTTAGCTGGAGGAGCAATTATAGTTGGATATATTGCAGCAAAAATATTCAAATGGGTAATTACAAGAGCTAAATTCTACGAGTATGTTGCACCTCTTGTATTAGGAGGGGCTATGATTCTATTATATTTAGGTGAATATCTATTCCCAAAAATAATAGGTTATGGTTTTTCAGGATATATGGCCATAGCAATAATGGCATTGATATTGGGAGATGATTTATCAAAAATAGCTGAAGAAAAAGAAGACTATGAATGTATTGTTAAGTTTTCAGATGTTTTAGCATTATTGTCAAGAATATTTATATTTGTTTTCTTAGGTGCTTGTGTGCAATTAGATGTATTATTCAAGTACTTTGTTCCTGGTTTAATAGTTGCATTAGTATCTATACTAATAGCAAGACCAATAGGTGTATTTATAGCATTGATAAAAACTAAATTTAATTTTGGAGAAAAGCTGTATATTGCCTTAGAAGGTCCAAGAGGAGTAGTTCCAGCTGCTTTAACAGTTACAGCTGCTATATTGATATTGAAACATATTGATGTTATATCAAGATTTGTTCCAAATCCTACTGAATACTCTCATTTAATATTAGTATCTGGTTTCTTAACAATATTAGTTAGTGTTATTTTAGAGGCATCTTGGGCTGGAATTTTAGCTGAGAAGTTGTTGAAAAAATGATTATTGAAGGAAAAGTAGTATCTGGATTGGGAGAGGGAAAAAAGTATTTATCCATAAAGAAGTATAAGGAAGATATTAAAAAGTATTTAGGATTTTATCCTTATGAAGGCACTTTAAATATTCTTTTAAATAATGAAATTGACTTTTCCAATTTTAAATATTTTGAGACAGAGGATTTTACCCACAACAATAAAAAATATTATGGAATTAGATTAATTCCAGTTAATATATTAATAAATGATACTAAAATTTCTGGTGGAATAGTTTTACCAAAAAAAACAAAACACAAAAAAAATATATTAGAAATAATAGCTCCTATAAAGTTAAGAGAGAAATTTAACTTAAAAGATGGTGACACTATAAAAATAGAAGTGAAAAGATGAATAACGTAGAGAAAGCTATTAAACATTTAAAAGCTGGAAAGATTGTCTTAGTTTATGATGCTGATGATAGAGAAGGAGAAACTGATATGGTTGTTGCCTCAGAGTTTATAACTCCTGAACATATAAAAAGGTTAAGAAAAGATGCAGGAGGATTAATTTGTGTAGCTATACATCCAAAGATAGCTGAAAAATTAAGAATTCCTTATATGGTTGATATTTATGATGTAGCAAAAGAAAAATTTAGAGTTTTAGAAGAACTCTATCCAAATGATATTCCTTATGATGAAAAATCTTCTTTCTCTATATCCATAAACCATAGAGAGACATTTACAGGAATAACTGACAAAGATAGAGCTTTAACAATTAAAAAACTATCTGAATTGGTTAAAGAAGAAAGATTTAATGATTTTGGGAAAGAGTTTAGAAGTCCAGGTCATGTATTCTTATTGAGGGCTGTTGAAGGATTAGTTAAAAATAGGAGAGGTCATACAGAGATGACAGTTGCATTGGCAGAATTGGCAGGACTTACCCCGATAACAACAATATGTGAAATGATGGGAGATGATGGTTATGCTCTCTCTAAAAATGAAGCTAAAAAATATGCTGAAAAACATAATTTAGTGTTTTTAGAAGGTGAAGAATTAATAGATTATTATCTATCTCAATCAGATAACTCTTCTAAGTAATCTTCTAACTTTATACCTTGATTTTCAATAATATCCATCAATCTTTTAGTTATTATATTTAAACATTCTTCAACTGTCTTGCTTATTTTAATATTTTCAACAACTGGAATACCTTTCTGCTTAGCTGTTTTTACCATATAATCATTAATTAACCTAATAATTTTAAAGTGTTTTAAATATCTCTCTGTTGGTCTGCTTGAAACTTTACCTCTTGAATAAAATCTCATTTTGTGTAGTTCCTCATCACTAACAGTTAAAACAATAGGGATAATATATGGATTTTCAAGATATTTATCATCTAACAGAGATGGGACTATGTGAGTTCCTTCTATAATAACACTTTGCCCCTCTACCAAACATCTATTAATAACTCCTCCTACTCCTGTTAAAACTATCTCACTGTGTCTTTCAAATCCAATAATATACTTATTGTCATTTTGGATATTTTCTTTTAAAACTTTCCATGCTGTATAACTTGATTCAAATAAAGTAGGGACTAAATCTCTTGTTATTGTTTTTCTCATAACTTCTCTTATAGAATCTGTTCCAATAACACTTGGTATTCCTAACCTTGATGCTATCTCAAAGGCAATTGTGGAAGTTCCTACACCACTTGCTCCTCCAATAAGAATAGCTAATGACATCTTAGATAAAACTATCCTCCACAGTAAGTATCTTTTGGCTATATCTTCAAAACCTTTTGATAGTAGATAGTAATATACTCTTCTTCTTAGCTCATTTTTTTTAATTTCAGTTATATTTTCCTTTTTTAAAATATCATATATTTCCAAAGCCAACCTGTAAGCGACAGATGGTTTTAATCCAGCAGCTGTTAAGGACCTTGCTAAAATTCCCTTTGAAAATGGGATTTTAACTCTCTTACCAACAACAATTATATCATCATTCAATGTCATCAATATCTACCTTCTCAGCATTATAAAGCTCCTTAGCTCTTCTATAAACTTTTAAATCATCCTCATCAGAAACAACAAAATAAATCTTTTCTGGATTAATCTTCTTTATAAATTTTTCAATGTTCTTTTTAGTTATTTCAATTTTCTTCTTGATTCCTAATAATGCCTTTTCATCTTTGATAATACTCTTATAATCTTCAATATCTAAGAATCCATCTGTTGAGACAACATACAACCCTTTATTTTTAAGCTTTCTGAATAATTTTTTACTTGATACAATATATAATGCATTTTTATTTAGTTCTTTTTTTTCATAATGATAGCCAAAGTTAGATAATAACTTATTCAATGAATTAATACTTTTTATTATCAATTTACAAAATTCTTTTGCTTCATCTTCATTTAAATAGTGATTAGGGGCTTTTTTATAAAGATAGTCATCTGCCTCTAATAAACTATATATAGCATTTCTAAATTCATTAATGTCTATTTTTCCTGGCTTAGCATCTTTGTAAGATATTTTCTTTGTCTCTACTCTTTTCATCTTCTTTAACTTTGTTATTGTCTCTATCCCCTTCTTTATTAGTTCCTTTTCTCTCATTTTCTAACCTCTCTAACTCTTCAACCAACAATAATAAAAAAGTTCCTACATCTGTAACAACACCAATAGCTTGGGAAGTTCCTCTATCCATCAACTTAGTTACAACTGCCTGATTAATATCTACACATATTGTTTTAACCCATGATGGTAATAAATTACCTGTTGCAATTGAATGGAGCATAGTTGAAAGCATAATAACCATATCTTTTCCTTTTAATAGTTCTCTCATCTTGTTTTGTGCTTCAACAACGTCAGTTATAACATCTGGTAGAGGACCATCATCCCTAATACTTCCTGCTAATACATAAGGAATATTGTTTTTTATAACTTCATACATAATCCCATCTTTTAATAATCCCTCTTCAACTGCCTTTTTTAAAGAACCAGCTCTCATAATTCTATTTATAGCTCTCAAATGATGACTATGCCCTCCTGGAACTGATTTCCCTGTTTTTAAATCTATTCCCAAAGATGTTCCAAAAAAGGAAACTTCTGCATCATGAGTAGCCAAAGCATTTCCTGAAAATAGTGCTTGCACATATCCCATTCTTATTAACTTTGCTAATGCATCTCTTGCACCTGTATGCACAACAGCAGGTCCTGCAACTACAACAATTCCTCCCTTTCCTTCTCTTCTTACTTTTTCTCTAATCTTATACATCTCCTCTGCAATATTTCTTATAATTGTCTTTTTAGGTTTTTCAGATGATGCCTCAGATTTCATAAACTCAAATAATCCCTGTTCTCTTGGCTTTTCTGGTGGAATAACCCTAATTCCTTTATACCCTACAACTACCAAATCTCCTTTTTTTATCTGTCTAATTGTTTTTACTTCTACCCTCATCTCTTCTGGATAGACAACAATAGCTCCATCCATTTTTTGGTTTTCAACTTCTATCCATTGTCCTCTAAATCTAATAAATGTCTTATGATTTGTTGTAGAGTAAAAATTTTCTGGTAAGACCCAATCTCTCTCAGCAGGTTGTAGTTCAACCTCCTCTATTTCAGGAATTTCAGCACCAAGTTCTCTTAATTCATTTAGAATAGTGTCTAAATGTTGTTCATCTTTTCCTATAACTAATATTTTTGCATAACTTGGGTCTATCTTTCTCTTACCAATTTCAAACTCTAAAACTTTATAATCTCCTCCTAATTCTAAGATTTTATCAAAAACTTTTGGTAAAATTAAACTATCAATAATATGTCCTCTTAGCTCAATCTCTCTCATAAACATTTAAAATCCCTCATCACAAGTATTTTTTAAGAATTACATTATCTCCAACATTAACTCCTAAATTGTTTGCTACTGGCTTACATTTAGCTTTTAAAATAAAATAGACCTTTTTATTTATCTTATATTCTGGGAGAGATTCATAATTACCCATACCTTTAGCAATAATAATGTCTGAATCATTCAGATGTTTTTTAAATTCCTCTGAACATTCCTCTAATAAAATTCCAATAACATCAGAGCCAGTTGTAATTATTTTAGCTACTTCATCTATTTTAGCTACTTTAGCATCTTCTAATGTAGCATCATTTAGAATAGGTTTTCCTTTAACTACTACTACAACTTCTTTATTGTATTTTTTAAATTCTTCCATTAATAACTTATCAAAAACTATCTCCCCAGCATTATCACAAATATATAAAATTTTTTTAATTTTATCATTTTTTAAATCCTCTAATAAATCTCTTGTATAGTCAATTTTTAAATCTTCATTTAAAGTTTTAAATATTAAATTCTCAATATCTACATCAGTACTGTATGCTCCATAATCAATAACATTTCCTGCTATTGTTGAAAGTATAATTTTTCTTAATCTTAAATAACTATCCTCTAAATTACACTCTTCCTTAACAATATCATAATATTTTAAAGCTATTTTGTTGGCTATCTCTTTCAATCTTTTGTAAGGGTCTTCACATCCACTTATCTCTTTTAGATACCTATGAACTCTTGTCCCCATCTCAGCAGGAATTATATTTTTGTGATAATATTTTTTTATTACATCAAAACAGTTATTTACTAATTTAAATTGTTCATCTTCATTGTCAGTTATCTCTTTTACTGCATCAACTACTTGTCTAACTATGCAAATAGCACATTCTGGTTTTATATACAAATCTTTCACCTTCTAAAATATTTTTTTTCCTAACACTATTGGGAGTATTGCTAAGGAATGTTTAATTAACCTACTAATAAATACTGCTAACATGTATTTAGGAAATGGCATTTCAAAACTTGCACAGACCCAACATATTACCTCAAAGGGAATAGGTGTAAAGCTTGCTATAACAACTCCTAAAACACCATACTTTTCTAAAAATTTTCTACCTTTAATTATTTTTTCTTTATCAAAAAGTTTATACATTAATTTTTCTCCATACCTAACTGCTAAAAAGTAAGTTACACATGCTCCCAAATTACTTGCTACTGTTGATACAATTATTGCCAATCTCCAATCTAAACCTAACAAAACTCCTGTAGCTAAAAAAATCTCTACTGGAAAAGGTTGAAATATAGGTTCAGAAAATCCAATAATAAATATTCCAATATATCCATATTCTTTAACCAAATTTATAAAAAATTCTTTTAGCATTTAATATCCCAATTAGGTAAATAATTAAATAATAAATATTTATTAGGTAATATCATGTTGTTCTTATTAGGAGGAATTTTAGAGCTTTTGGGGTATATAACACTCTTACCATCATTAGTTGGAATAATATATAATGAATATTACTGTTCAATAATATTTATTATTTTGGGAATTTTTACAATATTTTTAGGAAAAATACTAAAAAAGTTCAAAACCAAAAAAAAGATAACACTAAAAAATGCTATGATTGTATCTGCTTTATCTTGGTTGATAGCTTCACTAATTGGTGGAATTCCATTTTATCTATTACTACATAATTTTGGATATATTGATGGTGTTTATGAAAGTATGTCTGCATGGACTACAACTGGAATGACTTTAATATCCAATGTTAATGTTGTTCCAAAAACAATTTTATTTTGGAGAAGTTTAGAGCAGTGGATTGGTGGAGTTGGGATATTAGTATTTTTTTCATTAATTGCAGGTAATTTAGCAAATATTTTATATGTTTCTGAGGCAAGGCAGGAGAAGATATTGCCAAGTTCCATAAATACAGTAAAAGCTATTGTAAAGATATATGTGCTATATACTGTTGTTGGAATCTTGCTTTTGTTTTTCTCAGGATTGAGTTTATTTGATGCAATAAATTTAACCTTTACTGGAATATCTACTGGGGGGATGAGTGTTAGTAATTATAGTTTCCCATACAATGATTTAGCTAAGATAGTTATGATATTTATAATGCTTGTTGGTGGAGTTATCTCATTTAATGTTCATTATAAATTATTAACAGGAAAATGTTGTAATGATTTACAGCTTAAATATGCTATGATTGTTATCTTCATAGTCTCATTAATTATCTATTTCCATGACCATGTAGATTTTTTAGATTCTTTGTTTTTAGTTACTTCTGCTTTAACATCAACTGGATTTACAACTTTCAATATATCAACACTCTCTAACTTTTCCCTATATTTGTTAGTTTTTGTTATGTTAATTGGAGGAACAACTAACACAACAACTGGAGGGGTAAAAATTATTAGATTTTTAGTTATTTTAAAGACAGTTTATTATGAAATAAAAAAACATTTCTATCCAAAATCAGCAGTTTTTTATGAAAAATTGGGAAATGAAGAGCTAAAAATAGAAAGTATAAGAGAAGCTTTTACTATGTTTATATTATATTTGGGCACTTCCTTTATAATTTCATTATATCTAATATATGCTGGAATTAATCCATTATGTGCCATTTTTGATGGAGTTTCTTTTGTTTCAAATATTGGACTATCCTTAGGAGCTGTAAATTTAAATTCTCCTATCTTAGCAAAAATTTTAGGTATTTTTGGTATGTGGGCAGGAAGATTAGAATTTTTCCCAGTGTTAATATTAGTAGTAGAGTTAATAAGAATTATTTATAAAAAACTTTGAAAGGTTGTCAAAAAATTATAATAGTATTATGTTGATTTAATTGTTTGTATCCCGATTAAAATTCCAACCAAACAGTAATCTACCAAGTCATCCGAATTGGCTATACCTAAAGTATTTTAAATTATTAACGAATAATTCTTTAAGTGCTGGTAGTATGGTTTAATCACCGTTTTTTAATAAGGTATTTAAATCGATACTATTTTATTGTTTTAGTTTATAATTGATAATGAGAATTCATACTATCTTATAAGTAATGAGAAAATAGAGGGGTTGTTATGGTGATTAACAACTTTTACATTGGATTTGTTAGCTTAGCAATTTTTATTTTTGGAATTACACTTATGTTTTATCTTTGGGCGGTTAAGTTTGATAAAAAGTATTTTGCTAAGTTCTAAATTCCCATTGTGTTATACTTTTTTTATGATGTGATTATGTATCAGGTGAAAAAAATGAAGATAGAGGATTATATTGAAAACTTACAAATTACAAAAAATGAAATAGGATTTTACAAATGTCCATTTGTGATTACACAAATGCTGATATTAAGACAGTAAAAAAGCACATAAAAAGAGTTGAAAAGTTGAACAAACAAAAGAAAAAGTCCCTAAAGAAGCAGATTAAAAAACCACAGAAAAAAGATAATTACAAGAATTATATGTTGTTATTTGCACATATTGTTGCTTTGATACCGTTGGAAGAATAAACCTATGGAGAGAGTTGCTGCTATTGAGTTAATAAAATTACTATTTGTAGTTAAATAAATATTCCTACTGGTTGTAAAATTTTTTAGACTGATAGTGTGAATTCTCATTATCGATTTTAAAACCAAAAAAATAAAATAGTATAGTTCTAAATATTTCATCAAAAAACGGTGAAACATCTATGCTAACCACACTTAAAGAATTACTCGTTAATGGTTTAAATACTTTAGGTATAGTCAATTCGACACTGTCAAGTTAACGACTTCAACCAATTGTAGAACATCATGAAACTTTTAATCCAGCTAACAACTGTATCGAATTTGCTGTTATTAGGAAACCTATTATAAAATGCTTTAGTTCTTCGTTTGAGTAGTGAGAAAAAGCTTTCTACACAATTTCTCAGTCCGAATCGGACTCTTTCAAATTCTAAACCCAATCTTTGCAATGCCCACGGATACCATCTTCCACCATCGACCAAAATCTTCGGCTTATTAGAGCAAAATTTTAATATGCTCTTAACGAATAATATAGTATCGAGGTAGTTTCTTGTTTCAGAAATATAAACTCCCAAGCACTCTTTCGATTCAACATCAATAGCAGACCATACGTAAATAACTTCATTTCCAATCTTTAGTTTGGTCTCATCGATTGCAATTGCGTATCTTTCCTTTCTTTCAGGTTCGTTTAAAACCTCTTTAACCTTGTGATAATAAGTCCTAACCGACTCATGGCTTATACTTTCGAATTGGGAAAGAAACAAACTTACTTTCCTCAACGATAGTCCAAGGTAATACAAAATCCCAGCTAAGATTTTAACTTCTATCGACTTCTTATTCCTTTTAAAAATCTTCTCCTCTTCGATTCTCTCCTTTAAGACTTCTATCGTGAGCTTCATATTTTACTATTTTTTATCGATATATTAATAAAAGCTTAACTTGACACTCTCAGTCAATTCGGATGACTTAGTAGATTACTGCCTGGTTAGAACTTTAACCAAGATAAAGACAATTAAAGTAATATCTGAAGAGATTTTAAAAATTCATCGAACAACTCTAATCAAAAAACTTCAAAAGCTATCGGAAATTGAGAACTGCTTTTATACTCATCTACTAAACCTTCCCAACATTTTAAATAATCGTAAATTTAAATTTTCAATAATAATTGATTCAACCTTATTGAGAAGATATAGTAAAAATGTATTTGTTTGGCAGTTCTATTAGATACAATTACGTAGAAAATCATAAAAAATTATATCAAGAACAAATAAACTGCTGTATTTTTAATAAAAAAAAAGGATTATACGATATACACCACAATAAAACCAAGGAATATTAAATCGACTGATGTATATTTAAGAATTATAGAATCAATATCTAAAATTATTAAGGGGACGGTCGTTGGTGATGGTTCTATAACAATAAAGAGAATTTTGAAGAGATGTAAAGAATTGGGAGTCGATTATATTGGTAGAATCAGAAAAAACATAAAAATTGAGGTTTTTGGTAAAGAAGTTAAAATAGAAAATATGTTTAAAAAGGACTTCAACAAAAATAAAACTAAACTAAGGACTATTAACGGAAAAAAGTTCAGAATATCCGAGAAAGTAGTTAATATTTCCGATGTTGGAAAGGTTAAAATAGTTGCAGTGTTAATGAAAGGAAAGAAAAAGATTAAGTATTTGGTCTCGACAAATTATAAAAAGAAAGCTGAGGATATTATAAACGAATATTTAAAAAGATGTAAGATAGAAGAATCAAACGAAAAACCTACGGTTTTTCGTAACTCGCCTGTTATCACAGGCGAAAGCATAGAAGGGATAAGTCGATTTTGGAGGTTGAAGGAAATTATTTATCCTCAGAAAGTGGGAATATAGGATTTATTAAGTTAAGAGGAATACTATTTAATTGTATCGAATATTTAAGCTACAAAAATGGAATATCATTTTATAAAGTCATTAAAGAGTGTAGTAAAGAACTAATAAAGAACGGGTTATCGTAATCACACTGTCAGAAATAAAAATTTTTATATTCATTATACATAAAAATATTTAAAAAGTTTTTGGGGGAGAGATATGAACAAATATACCAAAGTCATTGGATTTGTTGCTTTATTTGGATTAATGAGTTGTGTGTTTGCTGAGGTCGTCAGTCCAAATAATGATGATATAGGGGAATTATTAAATAAAGCAGAGATATTTAAAAATAAAGGAGAATATGACATTGCAGTTGAATACTATAAAAAAGTTCTAGAAAAAGATGATAAAAATTTGGAAGCATTAAAATATATGGGATATTGTTTAAAGAATTTAGGAAGATTTAATGAAGCATTATACTATTTAAATAAATATTTAGAATTAAATCCCAATGATTCCTATGTGTTGGTTGATAAGGGATTTACACTTTGTGGTTTAGGCAAATATGATGAGGCAATTAAATGTTTCGATAAAGCGTTAGAATTAAATCCTAATAACCCTTATGCATGGATAGGTAAAGGGTTAGCATTTGGAAAATTAGGAAAATATGATGAAGCAAATGCATGCTTTAATAAAGCATTAGAATTAAATCCAAATAATGCAAATATAATATTCAATATTGGGAATATGTATAAGAGTTTAGGATTGCCTGAAGTAGCAATTAAATATTACGATAGAGCATTGGAATTAAATCCAAACCATTTTCTAGCATGGAAACACAAGGGTCTCGCACTTTATAGTTTAGGAAAATATGAGGAATCAATTAAATGTTTTGATAAGGCATTAGAACTAAAACCAGACGTTTATTATCTATGGTACTATAAAGGTCGTTCTCTTGAAAAATTAGGAAAATATGAAGAAGCTCTGAAATGCTATGAAACAGCACTGAAATTAAACCCAAACTTTGAAAAAGCAAAAGATAGTAAAGAGAGGGTATTAAAAATACTAAATGAAAAAAACAAAGGAACACTAGAAATAACATCAAATCCTCCAAATGCTGACATATACATTAACGGAGAGTATAAAGGAACCACTCCAAAAACATTAACTCTTGAAAAAGGGACATACCAAATTAAAATTTTAAAAGATTATAGTTCATATACAAAAGTAATTGAAATTAAACCTGAAGAAACAAAAATAATTGATATAAGTCTTAAAGAAATTCCAAAAGAAACAGAAATAACAGAACAAGCATCAACAAAAACAGCTCCTACAGAAACACAAACATCATTATACTTAATCTATGGAGGAATAGGATTATTAGCAATTTTCCTAATCTTAGGAGTAATCATCGCAACTAAAAAATTCAAATCCAAATAAAAGAAACAATATAAATCATAAAAAAACACTAAAGTCAATAATCTTAATTAATTTAATCCCCAATTGTTGCTTTCAGCCAATTATTTTTTAATAATAAATCTAAAGCATCATTTATATCTTAACAACTAATCTGAACTTAACAAGGTTTTTATCCAATCTCTTTCATCACCAATAACACAAATTCCTAAATCAGCATTTTTTAATCTGATAGTGTGAATTCTCTTTATCGATTTTAAAACCAAAAAATAAAATAGTACTGACCTAAATACTTCATCATTAATAACATCATTAATAAAAATTAATAAAATGGTAATAAACCTATGCTATAAAGAATTACTTGTTAATAGTCTAAATACTTTAGATTTGGCAAATTCGGATGACTTGGTAGATTACTATTTGGTTAGAACTTTAACTGAAATAAAAAAACTATTAAAGCAATAAAAGATTTGAATTATTAGTCTTTAAAATAATGGAGAATGTTTTATTTTATATTTATTTAAATGAGGATAAAGTTTTAATAATTTATTTAACTATTTTTCTCAAATTAAATTTTATATTAAACATGTGAGAACAATGATAGCAACAGTAGGGCATACAGCTTTGGATTATATATTTAATGTAGAAAAGTTTCCTGAGCCAAATACCTCTATACAAATACCAACAGCAAAAAAATACTATGGAGGAGCAGCTGCTAATGTAGCAGTGGGAATAAAAAAGTTAGGAGTAGATTCTAAGCTTATATCTTGTGTTGGTTATGATTTTGAATATCTTAATAACTATAAAAAATACTTAGAAGATTTAGGAGTTGATATATCTTCTTTATACTATTCAAATGAAGAAGAAACACCAAAAGCTTGGATATTCACAGATAAAGATAATAACCAGATGACTTTCTTCCTATGGGGAGCAAGTAAGCATTTTGTTGAATTGAATCCAAAAATAGATAATGCAAAAATAATACATTTAGCAACAGGTGAGCCAAAATATAACTTAAAAGTAGCTGAAACTAACAACAAATGTATAATTTCTTTTGACCCTGGGCAAGATTTACCAAAGTATGATAAAGATTTATTATTAAATATTATAAAAAATACTAACATTTTATTTTTTAATAAGTATGAATTTGAAAGAGCTTCAAAATTGTTGGGGTTTAATAAAGAGGATTATTTAGAATATGTTGATGTATTTGTAATTACTAAGGGTTCAGAAGGTTCTGAGATAATAACAAAAGACAAAGAGAAGATATTTATCCCAGCTATAAAAACAATAGCTATTGACCCAACAGGAGCAGGAGATGCTTATAAAGCAGGATTTTTAGTTGGTTATTATAAAGGATATGATTTAGAGAAATGTGGTTTGATTGGAGCTGCAACTGCTTCTTTCGTTGTTGAAAAGAAAGGATGCCAAACAAATTTACCAAGTTGGAAGGAAGTTATAGAAAGATTAAAAAAACATGGATATGTGATAGAATGATAGATAAAATTTATCAGCTAAAAGAAGAAAAAAATGCAGTTATATTAGCTCATAACTATCAACCAGCAGAAATACAAAAAATAGCTGATTTTGTTGGAGATTCTTTGGAATTATGTATAAAAGCAAAAGAGACAGATGCAGATATTATAGTTTTCTGTGGAGTAGATTTTATGGCTGAAACAGCAAAAATTTTAAATCCTGAAAAAACTGTCCTCCTTCCAGAAATAAAAAATACTCAATGCCCTATGGCACATCAACTACCTAAGGAAACTATTTTAAAATATAAAGAAAGATATAAAGCTCCTTTAGTTGTATATATAAATACAACTGCTGAAACAAAGGCTTATGCAGATATAATTTGTACATCAGCAAATGCTCCAAAGGTTGTAGAGAGTTTAGATTCAGATATTGTTTTATTTGGCCCAGATAAAAATTTAGCTTATTATGTTAAAAAAGAGACAAAAAAGGAAGTAATTCCAATTCCAGAGGATGGAGGTTGTTATGTTCATCAAAAATTTACATTAGAAGATGTAAAAAGAGCTAAAAAAGAGCATGATGCTATATTGTTGGTTCATCCTGAATGTAACCCAGAAATTCAGGAAGAAGCAGATTATATACTAAGTACAAGTGGTATGGTTAAAAAGGTTTTAGAACTTGATAACAAGAAGTTTATTATTGGAACTGAAATAGGATTAATAGATAGAATTAAATTAGAGTTAGAAAAGAAAGGATTAGAAAAAGAACTTATTCCATTAAATAAAAATGCTATTTGTAATGAGATGAAACAAATAACTTTAGAAAAGCTATATAATGCATTAAAAGAAGAAAAATATAAAGTGGAATTAAATAGAGAGATTATGGATAAAGCAAGAGTAGCTATTGAAAGAATGCTTAACTTATAAAATTTTAAAAACTTCTTTTTCCGATGATGAGATTCATAAGCTGATTTATGATGAACCCTTTCGGGGTATCTGAGGGATGTAATTAATACATATTGATAAAATAATTTATATTTTTATCTGTCTTTATCATTAGATGTATTAAAATAATAATTGTTAATGTTAATATAGTTATTAAAATTAATATATGAAGTTGCAAATGTATAAAAACACAAATAAGATAAACTATAAAAATGGCTAAAAATAAAACTATTAATGTGATTATTATGGTGAGAAAAGCAATTATACCAGTAGCTGGATTTGGGACAAGGTTACTTCCTCTAACAAAAGCACAACCAAAAGAAATGTTGCCAGTTGTTGATAAACCAGTTGTTCAGTATGTAGTTGAAGATTTGGTTTCAGCAGGAGTTAATAATATTTTATTTGTTACTGGAAAAGGTAAGCAAGCTATTGAGAACCATTTTGATAAAAACTATGAGTTAGAATGCAAATTAAAAGAATCCAATAAGTTAGATTTGTTGGAGAAGATTAAGAAGATTGACGAAATGGTAAATATATTTTATGTGAGACAGAAAGAACAGAAAGGATTGGGAGATGCTATTTTATATGGAAAGGAATTTGTTGGAGATGAGTATTTTGTTGCTATGGTTGGAGATACTATATACTCTAAAAATATTGTTGAAGATTTAATAAAAGCTCATAAAAAATATAATTGTTCAGTTATTGCCTTAGAAAGAGTCCCAAGAGAGGTAGTTCATAAGTATGGTGTAGTTGAAATTAAAGATAATAACAATGGTGTTTATGAGATTGTAGATATGGTAGAAAAGCCAAGTGTTGAAGAAGCTCCATCAAATTTAATAATAACAGGAGCTTATATACTATCACCTAAGATATTTGAAATATTAAAAAATACTAAACCTGGTAGAGGTGGAGAGATACAACTTACTGATGCCATGAGAACTCTATTAGAAGAGGAGAAAATTGTTGGAGTTGAGATTAACTGTAAGAGGTATGATATTGGAGATATTTTTAGTTGGTTAAAGGCAAATGTTGAAATAGCTTATGAAAAATATCCAGAGTTTAGAGAATTTTTAATAAATCTTATAAATAAGTAGAATTTATTTTTAATTTCAAACTTTTTTAATATATCTTTTTTAGGGGAGATAATAATGAATATTTTGAGAAGAGGTAGATTAAAAAATATTAGAGAGGATGTGGCAAAATATACAACAAGCTTAGAATTTGATAAAGAGATTTTTGAAGCAGATATTTTATGTGATATTGCCCATGTTATTATGTTGTATGAGCAGGGAATAATAAAGAAAGAGCATGCTAAAAAGATTATTGATGGTTTAAGAGAGATTTACAAAAAAGGGATGGAAAACTTAAACTTAGACCCTTCTTTGGATGATATTCATATGGTTATTGAATCAGAATTAATTAATATGCTTGGAGAAGATGTAGCTGGAAGATTACACACTGGAAGAAGTAGAAATGACCAAGTTGCAACTGATTTAAGATTAGCTTTAAGAGAGAGAATTTTAGAGATATTAGAGTTGTTAGTTGATATGTTAAAAGATATTTTAGAGCTTGCAAAGGAGCATAAAGAAACTATAACAGTTGGATATACTCATTTACAACATGCTCAGCCAACAACTTATGCTCATCATTTATTAAGCTACTTTTCATCATTAGAGAGAGATATACAGAGATTGTTAGATTGCTATAAAAGAATAAATATTTCTCCTCTTGGTTCTGGTGCATTAGCTACAACAGGATTCAATATAAGTAGAGAGAGAACTAAGAAGTTATTGGGATTTGATGCTTTAATAGAGAACTCTATGGATGCAGTATCAACAAGAGATTTTATTTTAGAGACATTATCTAATTTATCTATTTTAGGAACTAACTTATCTAAGATTTGTGAAGAGTTAGTTTTATTTTCAACTTATGAATTTAATACATTGGAAATAGATGATGCATTTTGCTCAACATCCTCAATAATGCCCCAAAAGAAGAATCCTGATGTAGCAGAGATAGCAAGAGCTAAACTCTCTAAATTAAATGGAAATTTAATATCTGCATTAACAATTTTAAAAGCTCTACCTAATACATACAATAGAGATTTGCAAGAAATCTCACCAATATTATGGGATTCAATTAATATAGTAAGAGACACAATTAAGATGGTTAATGGAATGTTAAAAACAATAAAGGTTAATAAAGATAGGATGTTAGAACTTGCCAATGCAAACTATTCTACTGCAACAGAGTTGGCAGATACATTAGTTAGGGAGTTAGATATTCCTTTTAGAAAAGCTCATGGAATTGTTGGAGAAGCTGTAAGAAAAAGTCTTGAGAAGAAAAGAGATTTAGAAGAGGTAGTTGTTGAAGTATTAGAAAAATATAATTTAAAAATAGATAAGGAAAAAATTAAAAAAGCTTTAAATCCTTATGAAAATGTTAAAATGAGGAAAGTTATTGGAGGACCTTCTCCAGAAGAAGTTGAAAAAAGAATAAAAATTTTTAGTGAGAGAGTTAATAACTATGATGACATTATTAAGAATAAGTTAGAAAAGATAAATGAAGTTAAAAATAATTTAATTAACTTTAATATTGAATAATATAATTTTATGCAAATAGTTTTAATACTTTTTATTTGCTATTTTATTCATAAAAAACTGGAAATTTATATAATAAATGACTATTATAATTTTTAAACTCTAAATATTTAAGGTGATACAATGGGAAGAAAAAGAGTAAAACAAGCAGAGGTAAATATTGGAATGGTTGGACATGTTGACCATGGTAAAACAAGTTTAACAAAGGCATTAACAGGAGTATGGACAGATAGACATAGTGAAGAGCTAAGAAGAGGAATATCCATAAGGTTAGGTTATGCTGATTGTGAGATAAGAAAATGTCCTGAATGTGGAACATACACTACAAAACCAAGATGTCCAAACTGTTTAGCTGAAACAAAATTTTTAAGAAGAGTTTCTTTTGTAGATTCACCAGGACATGAGACATTAATGGCTACAATGTTGTCAGGAGCTTCTTTAATGGATGGAGCTATCTTAGTTATAGCTGCAAATGAACCTTGCCCACAACCACAAACAAAAGAGCATTTAATGGCTTTGGAGATTTTAGGGATTAAAAATATTGTTATAGTTCAAAATAAGATTGATTTAGTAGATGAAGAACAAGCTTTAAAGAACTATGAAGAAATTAAAGAGTTTGTTAAAGGAACAGTTGCAGAAAATGCACCAATAATTCCTGTTTCTGCACACCATGAGGCAAATATTGATGTTCTATTAAGAGCTATTCAGGAGTGTATTCCTACTCCTAAGAGAGACCCAAAAGCAACTCCAAGGATGTATGTTGCAAGAAGTTTTGATATAAACAAGCCAGGAACTCCAATAAAGGATTTAAAAGGTGGAGTTTTAGGAGGAGCTATAATTCAAGGAGAGTTTAAAGTTGGAGATGAAATTGAAATAAGACCTGGAATTAAAGTAACAGAAGAAAATAAAACATTCTGGAAACCTTTAAGAACAAAAATTGTCTCATTAGCTGCTGGAAATACAATTCTTAAAAAAGCTCATCCAGGAGGATTAATTGGAGTTGGAACAGAGTTAGACCCCTATTTAACAAAATCAGATGCTCTAACAGGTAGTGTTGTTGGATTACCTGGAACTTTACCTCCTATAAGAGAAAAAATAACAGTAAGAGTAAATCTATTAGATAGAGTTGTAGGTAGTAAAGATGAATTAAAGATAGAGCCATTAAGAACAGGAGAAGTATTGATGTTAAATATTGGAACTACAACAACAGTAGGGGTTATTACATCAGCAAGAGAAGATATAGCAGATATTAGATTAAAATTACCTGTTTGTGCAGATATTGGAGATAGAGTGGCATTAAGTAGGAGAGTAGGCTCAAGATGGAGACTAATTGGTTATGGAACTATTGAAGGATAATGTCTATGGCATTTCCGAGCGTAGCGAGGCAATACATCCATGGGGGTATGCCAATAGGCGGAGCCCTATGGTTGGTGGAACTATTGAAGGACAATTTTTAAATTTTTTAAATTTTGTGAGGGTAGATAAATGATAGAGTTCCTACTAAAAAATAAAGAAAATATTTTAAAAAAAATTGATGATATGAAAAATATAAAAGAAGATGTATATAAACATTGGAATGTTGAAGAATTTAAATGCAAAGATTTATATTTTGCTGGAGGAGACGGAAGTTACAATAAAATTGACTATATTTCCTTTACTTTTTATGGAGTTGGGGCTATATCTTATTTACATAAAGAAAAGATAAATAAAATTAAAGAATTTTTTGAGTTTAATGTGGGAAATCCCTTAGATATTGAAGAAAGATTAAAAATATATATGCAAATATTGGAGTTAAAATTGGCATATTATACTTTAAAAAATTATGATATTGACTACTATCTCTATGATGGTTCCTTATTTTCTCTTTTAATTTCAGCTAAAACAGAACTCCCCAAAGAGGTTGAAGAAAAATTTAATAAGTATTATGGTGAGATAAACAACAAAATAGATGATGAGATTGAAAAAGGAGATTTTAGTATAGATGAAGAGCTTTGGGATGTGGAATATCTATGTATTTTAAAGAAATTAGTAGAAGATTATAGAGACAAGTTGGTTGGAATATCAAAAACATCAAAGATAAATATATACTTTGATGAAAAAATTCCAGATATGTCTATATTTGCACATTATACTAATGAGGAGGGATATACTACACCTATAGATTTTTATATGAGATTAGGAGAGGAAAAGAAAGAAAAGCATAGACAGCTTAGTAGTGTTTTAAGAGGGATTCATTATTTAGAAAAAAACTTTAATATAAAAATAAATAATGCATTTATCCAATTTGTAAGATTAGAAAAAAATAAATGTATTTTAGGATTAACTTCATTCTCAAAACCAAATAAAGATATACTCTATGGACTCAAAAGAATTAGTGTTAATGGATATCCTTATCTTTTGAAAGTTGCTCATGAAAATGTAGAGATAAATAATAAGAAGATACACTCTTTTGCTAAGATTGTGGGAATTAATGAATTAGAAGCAAGATATATGCTAAAATAACTATTTTTAATTTTTTTAATCTTAAGTTTAAAATTACTGATTTAATTTATTAAACAGAAATTTTATTAAATACTTTAAAGTAAATTTCTATTGCTACAAAATAAAAAGTTCAATGTGAGAATTATGTTCCATATAGATGAAAAAAGAGTTTTAAAAGAATTTCAAGATAAAGGAAAGGATATATTAAAGTTAGAGGAGTTTAATCTACCTAAGGAGAAAGTTTTAAGAGTATCTTTGTGGTTGGAAGGGAAAGATTTAGCTAAAAGAACTGAGAAAGTTAAAAAAAGAGTAAAGGTAATAAATAAAGAGCCATTTCCAGAGAGAAAGATAGCCAACTATCTAAAAGAGAGAAATTTAAAGGAAATAGAAATTAAAAATCTGAAAGATGTTTTAAAGAAAGATGAAATAAATGCTGCCTTAGGAGCAATTAAAAGAAAAAATTTGGCTAAAATAGAAAAAGGCAAAATTATTTTTAATAATTTGGATTACAAAGATGAAGAGGAAGAAATATTAAAAAGAATTGATGGAAAATATTTGGATGAATTAACCGAGGATGAGAAGAAATATTTAGACATTTTAAGAAAAAGAAAGTATGTAGATATTGATGAAGAGAAGGAAATTCTTATAGAACTAACTGACAAAGGAAAGGAGATTATAAAAGAGCCTATAGAAATTGAAGAAGAAATTAATCAATTAACAAGAGATATTATTATTAGTGGAAAATGGAAAAAAGCACATATTAGAGAGTATAATATAACAGCTCCAACTAAGGAAGTTTATCCTGCTAAACTTCATCCTATAACAAGATTAATTAGAGAAGTTAAAGAAATTCTTATATCTATGGGTTTTAAAGAGGTTAAAAGTCCTATTGTAGAGAGTGAATTCTGGAACTTTGATTTATTGTTTGAGCCACAAGACCATCCAGCAAGAGAAATGCAAGACACATTCTTTTTAAAGTATCCTAATGTTGGAGAAATTCCAAAAAATTTAGTTGAGAAAGTTAAAGATGTTCATTTAAGATGTTGGAGACAGTTTGATGAGGAAATTTCAAAAAGATTAATTTTAAGGACACATACAACAGCATCATCTATAAGATATTTGGCATCTCTATCAGATGAGGAAAAAAATAAACCACACAAAGTATTTTGTATTGACAGAGTTTTTAGAAATGAGGCAATAGATTATAAACATCTTCCAGAGTTTTATCAATGTGAAGGAATAATAATGGATGAAAATGTTAATTTTAACCATTTGATTGGTGTATTAAAAGAGTTTTTAAATAGATTAGGATTTGAAAAAGTTAGATTTAGGCCAGCATATTTCCCATTTACAGAGCCTTCTTTAGAAGCTGAGATATATTTAGAAGGTAAGGGTTGGTTAGAAATTTTAGGAGCAGGGATATTTAGAAAGGAAGTTTTAGAGCCATTGGGAATAGATAAACCTGTCTTAGCTTGGGGTATTGGATTTAGTAGGTTGGCTATGCTTAAATATAATGTGAAAGATATTAGAGTTCTACATAGAAATGATTTATCATGGCTAAGAAGGGTATAATATGAAAAAATTTTTTATCTGCTTTTTAATAATTTTTTTACTAATTTGTGGATGTATTGATAACAATTCAAAAGATATAGATAAAAATAACAAAAATAATGTAAATAATAGTTCTCTAAATGAGAGTATTATCACGAAAAATCTCAATAAATCTATATTAAATACTACAAGTAAAACTACAAATATAACAGAAATAAAAAGAAATGTTAAAAAAATTAATCTTGAAAATATAAACTTGAATGTGTCTATTGATAGGTTGTTTTTAAATTTGAATTATAGTAACACAATAATTGGAAATAATATTATTGTAAAGAAATATAAGAATATAAGTTTTGTTGTTAGTATGTATCCAATAAATTTAAGAGATGCATATAAATTTAATAATGTTAAGGAATATCCTCAACAAGATATTTATGGAAAATATTACTACTATGAATTTTATTCTTTATCAAACTCCCAAGTAAGTTATTGTTATTATAGAAAGGTTGGGAATTATTATATTATCTTACAAGGATACAATAAAAAAGAGTTATCAAAATTCTGGGATGATTGGATTAACTACCTTGCAAATCTTAAAAAATAAAATTAACTTTTTTGAACATAAGTTAAAAATTTATCCAATAACTCTAAACCTCCTCCATAATTTACAGCTCTTGGATGGATGGATAAACAAAATAAATTTTTTGTTTTGTTGTAGTCATTAATAGCTTCTTTTAATTTGATATCTACCATATTTTTAGGTAGATACCAAGTGTATTCTTTGTTTGTTATAGGAATTTCTATTATTGTATTGTTATATTTAGTTATAATCTTATTCCCAACAATTATAGTAAAATTGTCATTTATAAAAACATTTTCTGCTTCCTTAGATAGTGCATATCTTGGAGGAATAAAATAATCTATATTTTTAGGATTAAATCCACAATCTTTAAATATTTTTAATGATTTCTTAAGCTTTTCTTCAGCAGTTTCTTTATTACAATTAAATTCTTTGCCAATATGGTTATATCCATGATACTCAATATGATATCCTTCTTTTTCTAATTCATGCAAATACTTAACAAACTTAGAATATTTCTCTAAGTTATATTCATTAGCATGATTGACAATAACAAATAAATATGTTCTATCCTGAAAATTATGATTATCAATAATTTTAACAATATCTTTTAAATCTTGATAATATTTGGGACTAACATCATGAACTAATATAACAAAACTTTTATTTGTTGTATTGTTTTGTATATATCCATATATATAGTCATACAAATAATCAGTTTTATTATATTGGGAACTACCTAATGTTAAAATAACAAATGCAAAAAATACTATTAAAACAAAAAATAAAAGTTTAGTTTTCATAGTCTATTCTTTCTTTTTTTCAATTTCTTTTTTAAATTTCTCAAAGAGTTTAACAATTTTTTCATCTTTCTTTATAGTTTTTGGTTTTTTAGAAAGATATTTTTTCCACCCTTCTCTTGGTCTAAATAAAGTAATTACATGTCCTACTAAACTTACAACTTCTGAGTCTGTCTCTTTTGCTAATTTCTCAGCAATATCTTTTTTATCTTCATACATTAATGCTGTTTTTCTTATCTTAACTTTTATTAAACCTTTTGCAGATAACTGTCTATCCACTTCTTTAATAACTTTACTACTACCTTCTTTTCCTATCCAAACTACTGGCTCTAAATTATGGGCTTTTGCTCTTAACACTTTTTTCATTTTTCCTGTTAATCTTACCATATCTAACAACCTATCAAAATTTTTAAATGAAAATTATTAAATTATTATTTAATTTAAATAATGCTAACTACTTTAAAAAGATATATCCACTATTTTATTATCTTTTACTAAACCTTTGTCAGTTATTTTCAATTGAGGAATAACTGAGAGAGTGAAAAAACTCATCTTTAAAAAAGGATTTTCAAATTTAACATAATCTTTAACTATTTTATTCATCTCTTCTAAATCTTTTGATATATCCTTATCTGCCATAATGCCTGCTATTGGCATTTTAACGTATTTTAAAATCTTTCCATCTCTTACAGCTATAAATCCTCCTCCAATATCTTTTAAAGTATTAACAGCTAAAACAATATCTTTATTGTTGTTTCCTATAACAACTATATTATGTGTGTCATGAGCATAGGAAGATGCTAAAACAATATCTTCCAAAAAATTGTATATAAATCCTTTTCCAATATTTCCAGTATTTTTATGTCTCTCAACAACAAAGATTTTATTTATTTTATAGTTATCCAAGTATTTATTAATTTTGTCTTTTTTAATTATTTTTTCTTTTGTTATTAAGCTGTCTTCAATTGGTTCAATAACTCTAACATTATCTTTTTTTAGCTCTATGTTAAAATCATCTTCTTTTTTATAAGTAAAGTTCATAGTATTTTTAAACTTTGTAGGAATAGCATTAACTTTTTTGTTTTTTAAAAGTTCTGATAAATTTTTACCTTTAATAAATATCTCCTTAATTTTGAAGTTTTCTAAGTCCTCAAATATTATAAAATCAGAATAGTTTCCTGGTTTTATTCCTGTCTCTAATTTAAAGTATTCTGCTGGATTTATAGTAACCATCTGTATAGCTTCAATTGGGGATATATATTTTAAAGCTTTTTTTAATATATTTAGCATGTATCCTTTTTTTAATTCTTCAATTGAGATATCATCACTTACTAACATTATGTTTCTTTTATCTTTAATTTTTTTGCATATATTCAATAAATATATATTTTTTGCAACTGTTCCCTCTCTAACCATTAGTTTTAATCCTAATCTTATTTTTTCTAATGCTTCCTCTTCCTCAACACACTCATGGTCTGATTGTATTCCTTTCTCAATATATTTATTTAATTCTTCTCCTCTTAAAAGAGGACAATGTCCATCAACTAACTTATTGTATTTTTTAGCAACCTCTATCTTTTTTAAAATTTCCTCATCTTCATTTATAACTTCAATATAGTTCATTACTTCTCCTAATCCTAAGACATTTTTATAGTAGATAAGTTCTTCAATATCCTTGTATGTTATTTCTGCTCCAGAAGTTTCTAAATCTGTTGGAGGCACACAGGAAGGTAGCATTACATAAACTTCTAAAATATTTGAATTATTTAACATAAATTTAATTCCATCCTTTCCTAAAACATTAGCTATCTCATGTGGGTCAATAACTACCTTAGAAACTCCTGATTTTAAAGCATAATTTTCAAAAATGGATGGAATTAAATGAGATGACTCAATATGTATATGTGCATCTATAAATGTTGGAGATAAATAACATTTATCTAAATTATAAACTTTTCCTTTCTCAACTTTACAATCAAAATCAACAACTCTAATTTTTTCATCAAAAACAACATTAGCTCTAACAATTTCTCCTGTATAGACATCAACAACCTTTATATCTTTTAGAGTTATCATATTCACTCACAATTTATAAAAAAATTTTTGAGGATGATTATGATAAGCTTAGCAACTGCTGAATGCTTCACACATGGAAAAATTGGGATAACAATACATAAAGCAGCCTCAGGATATGAAGATTTTGAATATAAATATTTATTTACAAATGAAGATTTAGAGAGAGTCAGAAAGGTTAGAGTTCTATGCTCTATGTTTGTCCCTTCTTTATATGCTATTAAAACCTTATTAAATATAAATCTACCTGAACCAGATTATCAATACAGATATGCAAAAGCTTATAGTGAGAAAAATGATTTAATTGTTGCTGAAAGAGTAGCTAATGCATTAAAAAATAAATTGAATGTAGATATTGCTGTTGGAACAACTGCAGGAGTTGGTAGAGGAGCAATATGCATAGTAACAAATAAAAATAAATATCTTTTCACAACTGATATATATGCAAATCTAATAACATTTGAAAATATAAAAGAAAGACAAAAAAATGGAATTGAAAAAGGCATTAAAAAAATTTTGGAGATATTAAAAGAGGAATTTTAATTTTTTTATTTTTTAATAGTAATACCAAATTTTTTGATTCATAAATATTTTTTAGACATAAATAGTAAAGTATTTATTATACTTTCACCTTTTAAGAAATAGAATTTAAATTTTAAGGAGAATTTCCTATAACAATTTACCAAATAAGGTGAAAATTTGAAAGCATTTAATTTTTTATTAAAAGATATTGATAGAGGAATAACCTTAGTGTTGGATAAAGGTTTGCCTTTGAAGTTTGTTGAAGATTATTTAAAAGTTTGTGGAGAATATATAGATTTTATAAAATTTGGTTGGGGAACATCAGCAGTAGTTGATAGAGAGCTAATAAAAAATAAGATAAAAATTTATCAAGATTGGGACATTAAAGTTTATCCAGGAGGAACATTGTTTGAATATGCATATGTAAATAAAAAATTTAGAGAGTTTTTAGAGGAGTGTAAAGATTTGGGATTTGATGCTGTTGAAATTTCTGATGGTTCTATAAATCTAAGTTTAGAAGATAGAAAAGAATGTATTACAAAATCTAAGGAAGAAGGATTTTTAGTTTTAAGTGAAGTAGGAAAAAAACTTCCAGAAAAAGACAAAGAACTAACAATAAAGGATAGAGTAAATCTTATAAATTATGACTTAGATTGTGGTGTAAATTATGTTATTATTGAAGGAAGAGAAAGTGGTAAAAATATTGGTATATATGATAAAGATGGAAAATTAAAAGTTGATGAACTTGAATACTTAGCTAATAATGTAGATATAAAAAAGGTTATATTTGAAGCACCTAATAAAAATCAACAAGCCTCATTAATATTAAAGTTTGGTAGTTCTGTAAATCTTGGTAATATTGCTTATGATGAAGTTATTAGCTTAGAGACATTAAGAAGAGGTCTAAGAGGAGATACTTTTGGAATATAAAGGAAGCTATTTTATTTATAAAGGACTAAAAGATAGTGGAATAACTTTTATCTCTGGAGTTCCCTGTGCAAATCTAAAACATCTTATTAAATACTTGGAAGAAGATAAAGAAATAAAATATATTCCAGCAACAAGAGAAGAGGAAGCTTTTGGAATATTAACAGGAGCATATTTAGCTGGAAAAAAAACAGCAATAATTATGCAAAATTCAGGTTTAGGAAATAGTATAAATGCTCTTGCCTCTTTATATAAAACTTATCAAATACCTACATTAATAATTATAAGTCATAGAGGTCTTTTAAAAGAGCAAATTCCTGCTCAGATTCCTATGGGTTTATGGACAGAGAAAATTTTAGATATCTGTGGAATTCCATATTTTAAACCAAAAAATCCAGAAGAAGCTCACAAAATAATTAAATATTCTGCAGATTATATGGAAAAACTATCTTATCCTGTTGCTTTGTTGTTTGATGCTCTATATTGGGAGTATGATAAATAAAAATTTTTTATTTTAGTTTAAACAAGTTTATAGCATTTAAATAAGATACTTTATCAATAACCTCTTTTTCTATATTATTTAATTTCAATTTTAATACAGTCCTTGGCACAGCTAAAACATCTGAAAAGTTTGAAGATGTATCACTATTTAATAGTATTTTATCTGAAAAATCTTTATACTCTTTTATTATTTCAACAGCTTCTATATGTGTTAATTTTCCTGGCTGAACTGTTAAACCTGCATAAAAGTTGTTATCTAACACTTCTTTAACAGTATTTTTATTACAGTGGTCTATAACAATTGGAATATTTGTATCTATGGTATTTATCTCTTCTAAGATTAATTTTGTTATTTCCTCTTTATTGCTTCTTGGAGTATGAACTATTGCTGGATAGCCTAAATTATTAGCCAACTCTAACTGTTTAATAAAAGTTTCTTTTTCTCTTTTATCTCCTTTCTCTAAACCAATTTCACCAATAGCTACAACTCTATCCTCTTTAACAAAATTTTTTATATATTCTAAGGCTTTATCAACATCTGGAGGAATAGCTCTTGGATGTATTCCTACACCAATATATACATTTAATCCTATTTTTTTTCCTCTTTTAATTTCATTAAATACTTTTTCTATATGAGTAATCCAAACATCCAAAGTTTTCATTTCAAAGGGGTCATGAGCTAATGTAATAACACAATCTAATGTTAAAGCCATCAACTCTAAATCTTCCATCCCTCTTGTATCTATATGTGTGTGGGTATCTATCATATCCATCCCTTAAAATACATATATTGGAATATCCTTTATTTTTATTATCTCATAGTCATCAGGTAGTTCTTCAGCTAAATTAAGATATTCCTTATTTGCTACATCATTGATAATCTTACTCAATATATATCTAATATTTTCATCATCAACATAAATATTTACCTTTAATTTATGTCTTCTTCCCATTCTTGCCAAATCTCTTAATAAAAGTTTTAGTTCAGTTATAATAGATAGAAGTTTTTTAGCTTTTTCTAAATTTTCCTCTTTCCCAACTAATACCATATATTTTGTATTATTTATTTCATCTTCTTTCACATCAAACCTAACATTACACATCTCTACTACTCTTGCTATAACACTTTCAGGAATTCCTGGGGGAATGATTAGTTCCTTATCATCTAAATCATACATTTTTATGTTCTCTCTCATATTCAACCTCTGATTTTGGCTTTATCTTTATAAGAATATAGTTTTTCATTTCACTTCTTCTTATATCTGCAATATCCTTTAAAAGATAATTTTTAATTTTTACATTTTCAATTTTATCTTTATATCTATCATAATCTAACTTAACTCTTAAACCATCTAACTGTGTAACTATAGGCATTGGAGATAGAATATTAAAAACATCCTCAACTTGTTTCTCTATCTCATCCTTAACAACAACAGGGGGAACTACTGGAGGGTCATAAGATAACTCTCTCCTTTTTTTGTTTATAAGTTCTGTTATCTTATCAACCATATTTTTTAAAGCTCTCCTTTCATCACCATGTCTCAATCTGTGGCTTCTTCTTCCCAAATTTCCAACATAAGTATATGGAATATCTAAACTCTCTGGCCCTCCTGTTACAACTACTGGAACTTCTACATCAAAAAGATGTGTCTTATTTTTTATACAGTCCTCAAAGTTTCCCATAACATAAACAGCTAAATCATGCTCTTCAATTAATCTCTTTTCTTTTTCTCTTAATTGAGATATATCCCTCCCCACTCCTCTTGCTAATCCTATCATATTACTTTTAGCTCCAAATCTTCTTAAATATTCTGCTATATCACAAGCTGTGTGTGGAAGATGATGCCTTGATAAACTTGGTGCTACAACAGCAATCTCAGTCCCAGCCAAGGGAGTCTCAATAACTTTACCTTTATATTTTTTAGCTTCTTTTTTTAGATTTTCAATTTCATTTTGAGGAATTGCTAATGTCATATAAACATCTAACTGCATAACATGCTCTTGTAAAACAAATCCACCAATATCTTCAATCCACTCTTTAAAAATATTATTTTTATAAACTCCTCCTTCATATCTAACTATCTCATACATAAGTTATCCCTCCAATTTTTTAGGTGGTTCTCTTTTATGCTTATTTTTCTCTATTAGGTTAAAAACATGTTCAACCTTCTCCTTAGAAATGTTAAGCTCTTCAACAATTTCATTAATTCCTTTTCCACTTTCATATAACTCTAATATTTTATCTAATTCATCATAACTAATTCCAAGTTCTTCCTCATCAGTCTGTCCTTCCCATAATCCAGCAGAAGGTTTTTTATTTATTATCTCCTCAGGAACTCCTAATTTTTTGGCTAATTCCCTAACTTCTGTTTTAAATAAATGGGCTATAGGCATAAAGTCACATCCTAAATCTCCATATTTTGTTCCATAACCAACATAACACTCAGATTTATTGGCAGTTCCAACAACCAAATAGTTGTATTTATTTGCATAGTAGTAGAGAATACACATTCTAACTCTTGCTTTTAAATTACCATCAGCTATTTTATCAAACTCTTTAGTTGGAACATAACCTCCTGCTCCAAAAGCTTTTAAGACATCTGTTATATCTGCTATTATATACTTAATTTCTAACATTTCAGCTACTTTTTTAGCATGCTCTATATCCTCTTTTTTAGTATCTCTTTCAGGCATTATTATACCTAAAACTCTATCTTTTCCAAGAGCTTTAACACATAAAAAAGCTGTTGTTGAACTATCTATACCCCCACTCAATCCTATAACAACTCCTTTTGCCTTTGCTTCTTCAACAACATCCTTTATAAATTTAATTATTTTGTCTATGTCCATATCAATCACAAATCATTTTCTATTTATTATTAAAACTGGCTTTGATGTATTTTTAATTACATGCTCTGTTACTGAACCCATTAATATTTCTTTTAAATTTGTCTCTCCATGAGAACCCATAATAATTATATCAACATCTTCATTTTCAGCAATTTCTACAATCTTACTATGAGGAGAACCTACCACAATAATGCCTTTAACATTATAACCCAACTCTTCCAATTTAGATTTAATGTCATCTAACTTCTCTTTTGCTTCATTAATTAATTTATTTTCTATATCTTTTTCCAACTCTTCCTTAGATTTTAAAATAAATCCCAACAGCATAGATAATAAACTTTTCTTTTTCTTTTCTTCAACAACATGTAAAAGAACTACTTCTTCTCCACCTAATTCTCTAAAAGCTTCTAAATGAGGAATAACTAATTCAGCTGTCTCAGAGAAATCAGTTGGATACAAAATTTTTTTATACATTTACACTCCTCCAATAAATTTATTAATTATTAAATATTACAATCATTTTAATTTATTATGTTGTTTGTAAAACTTAAAACTTTTGATGTGAAATTTATGAAAGAGCTCTACTCTGGAAAGGCAAAAACAATTTATGAGTATGATAAGGATAAGGTTTTAATAGAATTTAGGGATGATATTTCTGCTGGAAATGGAGCTAAAAAGGATGTTAAGGAAGGTAAAGGAGCTCTTAATGCAAAAATTTCTGCCAAGATGTTTGAGCTCTTAGAGAAGGAAGGAGTTAAAACTCACTTTATAGAATATATTGAGCCAAATAAAATTTTAGCAAAAAAAGTTGAAATAATCCCTATTGAGGTTATAGTTAGAAATATAGCAGCTGGGAGTTTGTGTAAGAGATATCCATTCAAAGAAGGGGAAGAACTAAAAGAGGTTATAGTTCAGTTTGATTATAAAAATGATGAATATGGAGACCCAATGATTAATGAAGATATAGCAGTTAATCTAAATTTAGCTACAAGAGAAGAATTAAAAAAGATGAGAGAAATAGCTTTAAAAGTTAATGACATCTTAAAGAAATTTTTTGATGAAAAAGGAATAATATTAGTTGATTTTAAAATAGAAATTGGAAGAGATGAAAATGGAGAGCTGTTAGTTGCTGATGAAATATCTCCAGATACAATGAGGTTGTGGGATAAAGAAACAAGGGAGAGATTAGACAAAGATGTATTTAGGAGAGATTTAGGAGATGTTATAGCTAAATATAAGATAGTTGCAGAAAGAATTTTTGGAGGGAATTAGATTATGTATAAAGCAACAGTAATAATAAAACTAAAAAAAGGTTTGTTAAATCCAGAAGGTAGAACTATAAAACAGGCATTAAACTTTTTAGGATTTAAAGAAGTGAAAGAAGTAGATAGCTATAAAATGTTAGATTTGATTATAGATTTAGATGATGAAGAAGAGGTTAAGAAGAGAGTTGATGAAATGTGTAAAAAACTCCTTGCAAATCCTGTTATACACAACTATAATATAAAGATTGAGAAATTATGAGAATGATAGATTTATCCCATGAGATTATAAATTTTCCATATCCAGGAGATTTTGGATTGAAAATAAGAGAGGAGATTGATGAATATATAACCTCTATTATTTGTTTTTCTTCTCATTTATCTACTCATATAGATTATCCTAAGCATGTTCATCTAAAAAATAAAGAGTATGATATTGTTAAAGGTGTTGGCTATTGCATAAAATTAGAAGATTTAGATAAATTAAATAATATAGATAATAATATAGATATTCTCCTTATATATTCAGGATATTCAGAATTATGGAGAAAAGAGGAATATTTTAAAAAATATCCTAAAATTGATGTTAATAAAATTTTAGAACTAAATATAAAATGTGTTGGAGTTGATGCATGTTCAATTGGTGATTTTGAAGAGCACTATGTTTTACTATCTAACAACATCCTAATTATTGAGAATCTAAATTCCAATCTTAAACATCTAATAAATGAAAAATTCTATTTTTTAGGAGTTCCTCTAAAAATTAAAAATGTTGATGCTTCTCCAATTAGATGTTTTGCTATTAAAAACTTTAATTACAGGTTTTAATTTTTCCAATGGATATTAATATTTATATACCTACTAAACGGATTATATAATATTAGGAAATAATAAAAAATTTTTTTGGTGATAGAATGAAAGTTGCTGTTTTAGGAATAGGATGTTACAGAACTCATGCTGCTGCAGGAATAACTAATTTTATGAGAGCTTCACAAGTTGCTAATGAAGTAAATAAACCAGAAATAGCTATGACACACTCCTCTATAACAATGGCTGCTGAATTATTACACTTATGTGATGAAGTTGATAAAGTAGTTGTATCTGACCCATGTTTTAAAGAAAATCCAGGATTAGTTATTATTGATGAATTTGACCCTAAAGAAGTTATGGAAGCACATTTAAATGGAGAACCTGAAAAAGTTATGCCAAAAATTAGAGAAACTGTTTTAGCAAAAGCAAAAGAATTGCCAAAACCACCAAAAGCATGTATTCACTTTGTCCATCCAGAAGATGTAGGTTTAGAAGTTGCTGAAAGTGATAAAGAAGCTGTAGAAGATGCAGATTTAATAATAACATGGTTACCAAAAGGTAAAAAACAACCAGATATTATTAAAAACTTTATTGATGCAATTCCAGAAGGAGCTATAATAACACATGCATGTACTATTCCAACAGTTAAATTTGCAAAAATCTTCAAAGATTTAGGAAGAGAAGATATAAATGTTACTTCCTACCACCCAGGATGTGTTCCAGAAATGAAAGGACAAGTTTATATTGCAGAAGGATATGCATCAGAGGAAGCTGTTAATAAAGTATATGAATTAGCTAAAAAAGCAAGAGGTAATGCATACAAATTACCAGCTGAGTTAATAAGTCCTGTCTGTGATATGGGTTCAGCTGTTACAGCAGTTGTATATGCAGGATTATTAGCTTATAGAGATGCAGTAACTAAAATATTAGGAGCTCCAGCAGATTTCGCTCAAATGATGGCAGAAGAGTCATTATCTAAATTGTTAGATTTAATGAAAGAAAAAGGTATATCAAATATGGAAGAAGTTTTAAACCCAGCTGCTTTATTAGGAACAGCTGACAGTATGTGCTTTGGACCATTAGAAGATATATTACCACATGCTCTAAAAGTTTTAGAAAAGCACAAAAAAGAATAAAAACTAAATTAACTCTCTGATTATTTTTAATATTTCCTTACCTACTTCTTCTGTTTTTAAAGTTCCACCTAAATCAGGAGTTACTTTTTTGTTTAAGATACATCTTTTTACACTCTCCCTTATTATATCTCCTTTTTCTTTTTCATTTATATAATCAAAAATCATAGCTACTGATAAAATAGTAGCAAATGGATTAGCTATACCTTTTCCAGCTATATCAGGAGCTGAACCATGAACTGGCTCAAATAAAGCTTTACCTTCACCAATATTAGCTGATGGAGCTAAACCTAAACCTCCAATTAAAGCAGATGCTTCATCAGATAAAATATCTCCAAACATGTTAGTTGTTAGTATTATATCAAAATTCTCAGGATTTAATATAATTTTTAGAGCTGTAGAATCTACTAAACTGTCCTCAACCTCTATATCTTTATAGTTTTTAGCTACATTATAAAAACTTTCTAAAAATAGTCTATCAGTTAATCTTAATACATTTGCCTTATGCACACAAGTTATTTTTTTTCTTTTGTTCTTTTTTGCATATTCAAATGAAAATTTAGCTATCCTTTCTGATGCCTCTCTTGTTATAACTCTTTTAGCTACTGCCTTATCTTCTCTCTCTTCCTCTTCCCCAACATACAAACATTCAGTATTTTCTCTTATAATAATAAAATCAATATTTTTAGCTGATAGATATTTATATTCACCTAAATATCCCTCTATCCTTCCAATGCCAAAATTGTTTATTGGTCTAACATTTGCATAAAGGTTAAATATCTTTCTTAATGTTATTATTGGGCTCTTATAGTTTTTAACTTCCCAAGGTTTAGGGGATGTTATAGCTCCAAATAAAATAATATCTGCTTTTTTAGCTTTTTCTATTGTTTCATCTGGGAGAAAAGAATTATTTTTTTTATAACATTCATATCCAGCTTCTCCAAAATCAATTTTAAAATTTCCTAACTCTTCTAAAACTCTTACACCAATTGGGACTACTTCCTTTCCAATACCATCTCCTTCAATAACTAAAACTTTCTTCATATTTCTAAACCTCTTTTTCTTAGTTCTTCATAAATTTCTTTTGGAACTTCTGGCTTTTTTATATGCTCCTTTGCCTTCTCTTTATCCAACAACCCTAACCTTACTAATGTTGCTACCCTATCTATTTCAAAACTAAAACCATACTTTTCATAAAATCTTTCTAATGCTACTCCTAAAACTAAGCAGTTAGTTGTATATCCATATAAATTAGGTTTTTTAAAAGGTAAATTTTCTAATAACTTATATTTTTCATCTTCCTTAATTTTGTAAGGTGAGAGTAATCTAACCATCTTTATTCCTTCTTTCATATCTCTTATTGCAGAATGTCCAAAAGGTATCTCATGCCCAGTGAATATATACTTTATGTTAAATCTTTTAGCAACTCTCCACACTTCTCTTAAAATTAACCTTGAACATCTCCTACAAGGACTTTCTCCTTTCTTTATAACTTCATTAAATAGTTGTGTAAAATCTTTATTAATAATAAATAAGTCTACTCCATAGTAGTTAGTTATATTAATGGCATTCTCAATAGCATTTTGAGATAAATATTTGTTATTAACTAAGACACATAATGGTTTTATTTTAAATTTTTCAACTAAAATTTTTAGAGCTATAATACTATCTTTTCCTCCAGAAAAAGCTAAAATACATGGATATTTTTTATTTTTATCTAAATTCTTTATAACCTCTTCAACTTCTTTTTTTAGTTTATCAAAATCTATTGGATATTTTTTATATGTGAGACAATCAATACACAAATCTCCAATTATCTTTTTAGTTTTTTCAGTGTGAATACAAATTTTACACTCTTTCATTATGGTTCACTCTTAAGGTTGGTTGTTGAAAAATTATAGATATGGCAAAAAATTTAGTTTTCAGGACACATATTATAGCTTTTAATTTAGATTTTTCATTTGATTATGTTTTATTTCAGGTTGGTTGAAAAATTGGAAATAAAGTATTAAAGAATTATTGTCAATTAGGATTTATCATAGTTAATTAAAAGGCTATTAAAGATTTAGAGGTAAGGATATAAATTATAAGATAACCTTAAAATTATGCACATTCCATAAAAAAATTTTTGTTGATAAATATGAAGTTTTATGCAACACTCTCACCAGGATTGGAAGAGATAGCAAAGGAAGACGTTATTAACTTAGGAGGAAAGATTTTAGAGGTTAGGGAAGGAAAAGGTAGGATATTTTTTAAAGGTAAAGAGGAGTTAATAGCAAAAACAAACTACTTATCAAGGACATTAGAAAGAATAAACATTCTTCTACATAGAGAAAAAGTGGAAAACTTAGAAGATATATATAAAATAATATATAATATAGATTGGAGTTTTATTGATGAAAATCAAAGTTTTGCTATAAGACCTTTAAGAGTGGGGGTGCATAACTTTACATCAATAGATATCGGAAGAGTTGCAGGAGAAGCTTTAATAAAATCATATCAAAAAGACAAAAATGTAAGATTGAAAGTAAATTTAGATAATCCTGATGTTATTGTTAGGGTAGAGTTAATATTTAATGAGCTATTAGTTGGTTTAGATACAACTGGGGATGTAGCATTAGATAAAAGAGGATGGAGAGTTTTTAATCATCCAGCACATTTAAATGCTACAATTGCTGCAAGTTTAGTTTATTTCTCAAATTTCAAAGATGATGAAACTTTGTTAGATGTTATGTGTGGTAGTGGAACTATTCCAATTGAAGCAGCTCTTTTAAAGAGAAATATCCCTCCTGGAATATTTAGAGAGAAAAAATATTCTTTTCAATTTTTAAAATTGTTTGGATATAACCTTTTAAATAAAATAAAAGAAAACATCTCAATGAATAATAATATTTACAATATATATGGTTTTGATAAAAATCCTAAGTTTATAGATGGAGCTAAAGAAAATGCAAACAATGCAAATGTGTTAGATACAATTAATTTTGATGTAGGAGATGCCGAACATTTTAATATGAAGTTTGATATTATTATAACAAATCCACCTTATGGTATAAGAATGGGAAGAAAGAAGTATATAAAAAAGCTTTATGAAAATTTTTTATCATCAGCAAAGAAAAATATGCATGGAGATGCAAGAATTATTGTAATAACTGCTGAAACAAAACTGTTTAAAGATGCTATATATAAAAATAATTTAGAAATAAAAAAGAATTTCAAAGTTATGTTTGGTGGTTTATTAACTGAGGTTTTTTATTTGACTTTATAATAATCTAATATCAAATTGACAAAAATCATGTCCTAAACCTGCACAATGTGTCTCCTTTGCAATTACTTTCTTATTTAATAAGTTCTCTAAACAACCTGCAATAAATCCTCCTTCAAAATAGCATAAAGTTTCACCCACATCTGGAAGTCCAGAACAAGATATACATTCATATACTCTTATCTTTAAAGGTTCTTTATTAACTATCTCAACCTTACCAATTTTAAACTTTTCACAAAATTTTATAATATCTTCAATAGATGATAACTCCAAAGATTTCCCAAAACTTTTTCCACACTGATAAATAATCATATTAGCACTTTTTCCTAAATATCTATCTAAGTCCATATATCTAATAATCCTAAATATTGCAATGTCTATATTATTTCCAAATGACTTTCTATTATTTTTAGATAACTCATGAACATTAAATTTCATAATATCCTCTATAAAAATATTTGTTAAAATTTTCTTTAGATTTTATATATAAAGTTTATCATGTGTTAAATATGACAATCTTAGACTTAACTAAGTATAAAATGATTACAAATGTGGAAAATAAGGGAAGTAAATTAATTTTAGAAATAAACAAGAATTATTTTGTTGAAGTAGAAATTTCTTATGAAGAAGTAGAAATTTTAGATAATGGTATTTTAAAGATTAATGCTCATCCAAAAAGAGCTGAGAATTTAAAGATGGGAATTTTAAATTTGATATCTTACAAAATAGCCAACAATTTAAAAAGTAAAATTACAAATAGAAGAGTTATTTATATAAATGAACCAATTCCATTAATAGGGCATACAGCTTTTGGTTTAATAGACAGGGGAAGAAATATAATTCAAGTTAGAGGGCACTGTGGATGCAATATGAACTGTATATTTTGCTCAGTTGATGAAGGGAAATACTCTAAAACAAGGAAAAATGATTATTATGTTGATTTAGATTATTTAGTTAAAGAATATAAAAAATTAGCTGAATTTAAAGGAAATTATAAATTAGAGAGTCATTTAGATGGACAGGGAGAACCATCACTTTATTATCCTTTAGTTGATTTAGTTCAGGAGTTGAATGATATTAATAAAGATGGAATTGTAACAATGCAAAGTAATGGAGTCCCTCTTACTTATAAGTTAATTGATGAGTTGGAAGAGGTAGGACTACATAGAATAAATCTCTCTATTAATGCAATTGATGAGAAAATGGCTAAACTTTTAGCAGGAGATAGAAATTATAACATAGAGAAAATATTAGATATAGCTGAATATATAAAAAATTCTAAAATTCATCTTTTAGTAGCCCCTATCCTTTTACCAAATATAAATGATGAAGAATTTAAAAAAGTAATAGATTACACTATAAATTTAGATTTAAGAATAAAACAAAATGTTATAAACCCATTAACAGGAAAAAAAGACCCTATTTTAGGATGTCAATTGTGTGAAATATACCCATTAGGAAGAAAGCCTAAAAAAATGAAAGTATGGAACTATAAAAAATTTTATTCATTGTTGGAGAGTTATGAAAATGAATACAAAAAAAAGGGAATAGATGTAAAGTTAAAACTAAAACCAGAAGATTTTGGAACACATAAAAGGAAAAAATTACCTTATGTATTTAAATTAGGTGAGAAGGTTTTAGTTGATGTAGTTTTAGATGGGAGAGTAAAAGGAGAAGTTTTAGGAGTAGCAAATAATAGAATCATTCAAATAATCAACTGTAAGAATGAAGATAAATTAATAGGAGAAAAGGTAAGAGTTAGAATTTTAAGAAATAAAGATAATATATATGTTGGAGAGATTTGTTGAGGGAGAATTATGAAAAAACTAATTATCCCTTTAATATCATTTTTAATGTTGTGTGGCTGTTTAAATAATCATCATGAGTTAAGAGTAGATGGGCATGAATTTAAATACTACTACTATGGAAAAGTTGTTAAAGTTGTTGATGGAGACACAGTATATGTTGATGTTAATGGAGAACTTTGGAAAATAAGACTTTTAGGAGTAGATACTCCTGAAATACACAAAAAAAATAATCCTTATGAATACTATCTCCTAAATGGAACTCCTATAACAAACACAACCTACCTAAAACTTTGGGGATATAAAGCAAAGCATTTTGCTGAAAGAGAACTTTTAAACAAAGAAGTCATAATAGTATTTGATAAAAATCTTCAAAAAGATAGATATGGTAGATACTTAGCATATATCTATTTAAATGAATCTGGACATTTAGTTAATTTTAATGAACTTCTTCTAAAAGAGGGATATGCAAGAGTCTATATTTCTGATTTTTCTCTAAAAAATGAGTTTTTAAAAATTGAGAGAGAAGCAAAAGAGAGAAGAGTTGGCTTATGGGGATATAACTGAATAAGGGAAACTATGAACCTTTTAGATGTTCTTATACTATCTTTTGTAGAGGGAGTAACTGAATTTTTACCTATATCTTCAACTGGACATTTAATTGTTATAAGTTATTTAATGAATATTAAGAGTAATATTACTTTTGATATTGTTATTCAATTGGGAGCTATTTTGGCAGTTATATATGAATACTCTAACTATTTAAAGAAAGATTTAGATATATGGATTAAGGTATTAATCTCTTTTATACCAATAGGTATTTTAGGATTCCTACTAAATGACTTTATTGAAAAATATTTATTTAATCCAATAGTTGTGAGTTTTGCCTTTATAGTTGGAGGAATTATTTTTATTATAGTTGAGAAATATTATAAAGAGGAGAATAGAATTAACAACTTAAAAGATATTAGTTATAAAAAAGCTTTTTTTATTGGAATTTTTCAAGCATTTTCTTTAATTCCAGGAACTTCAAGGAGTGGAGCTACAATAATAGGGGGATTATTACTAAATTTAAATAGAAAAGTAGCTGTAGAATTTTCATTTTTATCAGCTATTCCTGTTATGGTTATTGCTTCTTTATATATTATAGTTAAAAATTATCACTCTCTAAATTTTAATGAGAAATTTAATATACTCTTAGGATTTATATTGTCTTTTGTTATTGCTCTGATAACAATAAGAATATTTTTAAGATATATCAAAAATCATAGTTTTGTAATTTTTGGTATTTATAGGATTCTGTTTGGAATATTGATTTTGCTATTGTATTATAGAATTTTAGGGTTTTAATTATGATAATTAATGAGGAAGATTTTAGAATAAAATACGAGATTCCTATAAAAAGATTCATAAAAGAAGAGTTATCAAGGAATATTATAGATAAAGTTTTTGTTTTTGACATAAAAAAATTTTTAGAAGAATTTCCTGAACTTGGAGAGCTAAATGATATAATTATTAAATATCCTAAATTTTCAGAAGATATTATTTTAGATATTTTCAAAGAGGCATATTATGAGCTTTTTGGAGAAGAAAATAACTTAGAAAAGATGCAAATAGCATTTAAAAATCCTATTGGATGCTATAAATTAATTGATGAAATTTCAGCAGAGGATATTAATAGATTGGTAGAATTTGAAGGAAATATTATAAAAGCTGGAAAAGTTTGTGCTCTATTAAAGAGAGCTTGCTTTGTTTGCCCAAAATGTGGAAAAATAATTTACAAAAACATATACAACTACTTTGAAAAAATATCTTCAACATGTATTGAATGTAATGAAAAAATGTTATTAGATGAAGATGAATCAACATATATAAATATCCAAGAATTAGAAATACAGCAACCAATTGATTTAATGAAAAATCCAGATGACCCACCAAGGAGTATAAGAGTGTTTTTAGAAAATAGTAATGGGATATACTCTGGAAGAGTAAATGTAGTTGGGACAGTCTTAAAAAAAAGAAGTAAAAGCAACATTCCTGTTTATGAGATATTTGTAAGAAGTAATTTTGTTAGGATATCTGAAAGCTATCAGAAGATAGAAGTTAGAGATATCCTTTATAAAGAAGATATTTTAGAGACACTATATGAGTTAGGTAGAAAGAAAAATATTGTTGATATTCTATCAGAATTTTTAATATCACAAATTAAAGGCTATGAACTTGTAAAAAAATCTATTTTCTTACAACAAATTAAAGGTGCCTTTAAATATCTCCCAGATGGCTCACCTTTAAGGAGAGACAGTCATATTTTACTAATAACTGACCCAGGAATTGGAAAAACTACTATGCTTAAAAGGATAGCAAGACTCTTTCCACAGAATGCTTATGCATCAGTAACAACAGCAACAGGTGGAGGATTAACTGCAATAGTAACAAGAGAATCAACAGAGATAGGTGATGGTTGGGTTGTAAAGCCAGGTGTTTTTGTTAAGGCAAATGAAGGAACAGCATGTATTGATGAGCTAACAGTAGATAAAAATGTTATGAGGTATATTTTAGAGGCTATGGAAAATCAGACAATCCATATAAATAAAGGAGGTTTAAATGTAAAACTACCTGCAAGATGTGCTGTTTTAGCAGCATGTAATCCAAAAAGGGGGAGATTTGATAGGAACTTAACTGTTATAGAACAGATAGATATTCCAGCTCCTTTATTAAGTAGATTTGATTTAATCTTCCCACTAATGGATATACCAAATAAAGAAAATGATGAGTTAATAGCTGAGCATATATTGGAGACACATATAGAAACAGCTAAGAAAGAATACAATATTTTAGGAGAGATTGAAGTGGATGGAATAAAGGTAGATGAAAATCTTCTAAAATATTATATAATATTTGCAAGAAGTTGCTCATATATTGAAGAAAACCAGGAGATATATTTGGGAGAATTTGATGAAAAAAAGCTTATTATGCCTTATCTAACTAACGAAGCAAAAAAGATAGCTAAAAAATACTACTTAGAAATGAGAAAGTTAGGAGAGGGAGATAATCCAATACCAATAACTGCAAGACAGTTAGAGGCAATAGTAAGATTGGCTGAGATGCATGCTAAGGCAAGATTGTCATATACAGTAGATAAGGAAGATGTAGAAAATGCTATAAATATTATTGATTATTGTTTAAAAGAGATAGCTTATGACCCAGAAACTGGAACAATAGATTTAGATAAAATATCTGGAACTCCAAAATCAAGAAGAGATAAAATGGATTTAGTTTTAGGGATTATAAGAGAGTTATGTAGTTTGAGAGATGATAAATTAGCTCCTGAGGAAGAGATTGTGGAGAAAGCTATAAATGAGGGGTTATCTGAGGATGATGTATATAAAGCATTAGAATATCTAAAAAAAGCAGGAGATATTTATCAGCCAAGATATGGATTTTATGCATTATTGTGAGGGGATAACTAAATGATATTTGACAACTATAAAAGATATTTAGAGTTTATAGAGAAAAAAAAGGTAGAATTAAGAGGGGAGTATGGAAGTATATTAACTATGGAAGGATATGTTAGAAACTACCATGTAAAAGATGGAAAAAAGATTCCTGCTGAAAAGATGGTTATAAATAAAGAGGTTATAGATAAAATAAAAGATATCCCTCAAATTGCAAAAGAGAAATATAATTTATTGGAGGTTGTTATCTTTCATAATTATGGGGAGTTAAAGGTTGGGGAGAGAATAACATCTATAACTATATTTTCAAGACATAGATATGAGGCATTTGAAGCTATAAAGTATATAATAGATGAAATTAAAAAATTTCATTAAATTTTTTTATAAATATCTTCAATAATTTCTACTTTTTTTACAACTTCTAAAATATCTTTTCCTAAAACTCTTATTATTGGTTCTTTTCCAATATCTCCTGTATCATAGACAATATCAGCATCTTTATTTCTTGATAATGCCTCTTTTATTCCCCATTCCATAGTAGATACATTCTTTGGTTCTTTTTTTCTGTCAAAGTAAGATACTTTAAACTTATCTTCTAATTTTTCTATAAGTTCTTCACTATATTTTATATTCATCCCTGCTCTAATTGAAGGATTTATTTTATTGGCTGATAACACTAACCTTGATACATGCCCTCTAATACCAAATTTAAACCTACCACAAACATAAAATTTATTTTCTTCTTCTTTATTTTTTACAATTCTACCTGTTAATGATGCTATATCTTCATAACTCTTTGGTAAAATTAAGCATTCAGCTAAATTACTTCCAATCTCTGGAATTAAAGAGAAATTTATTTTTCTTAGGTATTCTAATGCATAATATAAATTTTTTAAAATCTTTTCTTTATTTATATGTTTTGGATTTGAGTTGTATCCAAATTTTGTTTTTTCTGCATATATAACTGATGATATAGCCAATTTTTTAGCTTCTTCAATACTTTCAAATAAGTTATAACCTAAAAATAAAAATGAAGTTATTGCTGTTGAATACACACAACCAGTTCCATGAACATCTCTATCCAACTTAACTCCATAAAACTCCTTTATTAGTTCATTATTCTTTATCAATTTATCATTTATTCCAGTTATTAGAATATAGTTTTTATAGTCACTAAGATAGTCCTTTAATACTCTGTATTCTTTCTCATTTGGGGTTATTAAATAAGATGAATTGATTAACTCTAAATATTTATCTAAATTTTCTATAAACTTATACTTTGTAGAAGACTCTAAAACAGGGTCTAAAATAACCTTTAAATCATATTTTTTTATATATTCAACAATTAAGTCAATACATTCCCCACTAACAACTCCAACTTTTACCCACTTTATATAATACTCTTCAAAAATTGATTTTAGCTGATTTTCTATATTCTCAATTGGTAAGTCATATTTTTCATAAACCTTTAAGTTATTTTGTGGGATGATTGATGTTGTTACTACTCTTGGATTTATATTTAGTTCTCTACAAACCTTTAAATCTGCTAATACTCCTGCTCCACCACTTGGGTCATAACCAGCAATTATAAGCAAAATCTCACCAAAAATCAGTTAAACTCTTCTGTTTATACTTACTTTTTATTTTTTCTAATGTTTTCCACTTCTCTCTAACTATTTCAGGAAATTTATCATGTTTTTTATAATAATCCTCTAAAAATTTTATAGTTCTCTCATCAGAAGGATATCCACTTCCAAAATCTCCATATTTATTTTTATAATCCTCAATTATTTTATCTCTAACAACCTTAGCAATAATAGATGCTGCTGAAACAACTGGATACTTATCATCTGCCTTATGCTCAGCAATAATATTAATTTTAATATTTCTCTTCTTTACTTCATCATCAACTAACTTTAAAAACTTCTCTTTTAATTTCTCTGAATTTGTTGAGCATGAATCTATTACAACAGTTATATTTTTATTTTTAATATTTAAATCTTTTATTAAATTTTTAAAAGCTTTTGAAAATAGCTCTATTTCAATATCATTTAAATTTTTTTGTTCCATTAACTCATTCAATTCCTTAGGAGATAGAACAATAATTTTATAATTTCCAATATTTTCCAATAGTTTCTTTAATTCTTCTCTTTTCTTTTTTGTTAGCTTTTTACTATCTTTTATTATTGAGCTATCTAACTCCTTATCTGTTGTGTAGCAACATACAACCAATGGCCCTATAACTGGCCCTCTTCCAGCTTCATCAATACCAAAAATCATATTAGATTACCTTACTCAATATTGAAACTATATTATACACCTTAATATTTGTATCTTCCAAAATATCTTTTAATTGATATTCACAAAATGGACAGACAGTTATAACCCCTTCTACATCTAACTTCATAATGTCTTTTTTTCTTTTAGTTCCTATAATTTTAGATAACTCTGGATTGCCACTTCTAACTCCTCCACCAGCTCCACAACATTTGGCTGGAATTTCAACATATTCTAATTTAGGAATTGATTTTAAAATCTTTATTGGCTCATCTTTTATTTTTTGTCCTCTTAACAGATGGCATGGATGGTGATAGGTAACTCTCATTTTTAGAGGTTTGTATTTTAAAAATCCTACTTCATTTATCAATTCAGTTATATCTCTAACATCCTCCAATTTATAATCATTTTTTAATGTGCTTCCACATCCAGCACATATAGTTACTATATATTTATAGTTGTATTTTTCTTTATATTCATTAAATATTCTTTTATTCATCTCAATTAATTTATTTGCTATATCTCTCTGTCCAACTCTCAACATTGGAGATAAACAACATACTTGATTTTTAGGGACAACAACTGAAATATTGTGAGCATTCAAAACTTTTATTGTTTCATAAGCCAAATTTTTTAATCTGTAATCAACCAAACATCCTGTAAAAAATAGAACTTTAAATTTTTCATTTTCAGCTTTAAAATACTCTTTGTCTATCTCTTCCAAAAATGGAATATCTTCTTTTACAACACTTCTATTATATTTTAAAAGATTTTCTCTAACTTTTAAATGATTATCTAAGTATAATCCTTTTTTAAAACTATATTCTCTTAATTTTTCAATAGCTTTTTTAACTATATCTATGTCCATTGGACAAACTTCAACACATTTGTGGCAAGTTGTGCAATTAAACAAATTCTCAAAGAATGCAATTTTTTCTCTATCTTCCTCATCCCTTACATCTTCTAAAAACCTTGCCAACTGTCTCATTATTGTAGCTCCAGGATAGTTTGAGTTTTCTCTTGCAGGACATAGAGATAAGCATGATAAACATTCAATACATGATTTTAGATTTTTTACTTTTTCAACTACATTATCATCTATTTTTTCAATATACTCAGGATATTTTTTCCTAATTAAAAAGTTTCTTATATTTAAAAGCTTTTTATTATAGCTTTCTCTATCAACTATTAAATCTCTAATTACTCTAAATCCCTTTAAAGCTTCTATAAGCATTCCATCTTTAACTTTTTCTACACATGCAAGTTTTGGCTCATTGTTTATTGTTAATGAACAACTACCACACTGACAATTCCTACAAGAGTATCTAAATGCTATATCTGCATTATACTCTTTATTTATATATTCTAATGCTTCTAAGACAGTTAAGTTTTCTGGGACTTTATACTCTTCTATCCACTCCTTACCATCTTTAAATCTCTTTATTTTAATATTAATCATAGACAATTCCTCAACAGTTTTTCTTCAACTTTTTCTTTAATAACTCTTCCAGATATACCTTTTGATATACAATAGACAGCTAATCCTCCAGCACCTACACCTTCCTTAACAGAGCCATAGCAATAATTTTTTAATCCCTCTATTTTAGATTCTTCAAAGTATAATTTAGCTCCATAAACAGGAATTTTTCCAATTTCATTAACTAATCCTAATAAATCAGAGTTCTTATCATTAATAACAAATTCAGTTGTAGCTAAGCAGATATTTTTTAAAGCTTTTTTATCAATCTCCTTAATAACTGATAAAACAGCAGCCATCTGTGTTCCTCCTGCCAACATAACTTTTTTATTTTCTTCTGAGAAAGAGATAGATAAACCTGCAACAACAGGCATCATTTTGTCTCCAACAGCATTTAATACACTAAAAACATCTCCTCCTTTAATTTTTTTTAGACCTTCGTTGACAATCTTTAATTTTAAATCATGAGGATTGTTAATAGAGCCAGAGCTCACTTTTCCTTCAGCATTGTATCCTAAACCTAATAAAACACCTAATGCTGTTGTTGTTCCGCCAGGCACACATTCCCCCAATATTAAACTTTCACAATTTAAATTCTTTCCTAATAAATAAGATTTATAGAAAAGTTCTTCACTATCTTCAATAGCTTCTCCTTTTTCAATCCTTCCAGTAGGTTTTTCATCCATATCTATATATGGAAGTTTTGGCTTAACAAAAGAGCCTGCATCTACAACAAGAGATTTAATATTTTTTAGTTCTATACACACTCTACTTATTATAGCAGGAGTAGGAGAAAAAGAGCTATCAAAAGGTATCTTTTTTAAAGTTTTTACTTCACCATAAAAAACTAATTCAGCATCTAAGGCTGGAGTATATCTAATAATATCTTTATGAACCCCAGAGATAGGATAATAAAGAGTTGTCTCAATAGATGATAATGTTAAAATAAAAAGGGGATTTTGAAAATCCTCTAAAAAATTAGAATCATTAAATTTCAAAATCATTCCTTTCACTCAAAGAACAATTTAGAGCTGTTCTAATAACTCTTTCAATTTTTCTTTAACTAACTCTAACTTCTTAGATAGCTCTTCATTTTCTTTTTTAACTTTTTCTAATTCATCTTGTAGTTTTTTAATTTCTTCTACATCTTCTTTTATTTTTTCTCTTAAAGATACTGCTTCTAAGAATTTCTCAACTTCTTCAATACTCAACTTACCTTCTTTTAACAACTCATAAGTTTCCATAACCAATTTTCCAGCTTTTGTCTCTCCCTTTAAATGTTTTCTAATTGTTTGTTCAGTTCTACCAAGCTCTTCAGCTATCTCACTAACAGTATATCCTGCCTTAGCCCTTGCCAATGCACCTGCAGCAATAGCTAAAGAATCTACCCATGTAACTTTTTCTATTGGGTCTTTAATTAACTCTAATATTTCTGGTCTGAAAAGAGTCCCTAATATTAAGACATGCTCTAACTTATGAATATCTGATTTTGATGTAGGAATTAGTGGAAGCATATTTTATCACCTAATATTTCTACTACCTTATATTTTTATAACTATATTATATAATTTACTATTTATTTCATTATAAAATTAATCCAATATTTCTCTTCATTCTCAATAACGCCTATTATTTTAGTTTTTCCATATTTTTCAATAGTTTCAAATGTTTTCTCATAAAATAAAACATCTTTTAAAGGAGTTATGCAGTTGATAATAACTCCTTTCACATTAATGCCTTTATTTCTTAGATGCTCAATAGTTAATAAAGTATGGTTTATTGTCCCTAAATTTGGTCTTGAAACTATAACTGCATCTAAATCTAAAAATTTAATTAAATCACTCATTAGAAAGTTATCTTTTATAGGGACACAAACACCTCCAGCTCCTTCAACAATTAGAAAATCATATTTATTTTTTAAATATTCAAAACTTTCTTTTATTTTATTTTTTATTTCATCTAATGTTAAATGAGAATTTTCAACTTCAAAAGCAATATTGGGGGAAAGTGGAAGTTTTAAGTTTATTGGATTTATAATATTTAAATCATCATCTAAATTTAAAGCTTTTTTTAAAGTTATAGTGTCTTCTCTACCTCCTGTTTCTATTGGTTTTAAATATCCAACATTTATTCCTTCTTTTTTTAGTTCTTTACCTAAAATTTTAGATGTATATGTTTTACCAACCCCTGTATCAGTTCCAGTAATAAAAATCATTTTTTAATCACCAAAAGTTGCTAAAAATTGTAATATATAATGATATAACTCTTTTATCTATTCTTAACTTTTTTAAAGTTTATTTCTGTTGGATATTCTCCTGTTAGACAAGCTAAACATAAATCTTTTCTACCAATTGCTTTTAATAAACCTTCAATTGATATATAACCTATAGAATCTACACCAAGTTTTTTTCTAATTTCTTCTAAACTTTTATTATGTGCTATTAACTCCTCTTTTGTGGCCATATCTATTCCATAGTAACAAGGGGATATTATTCTTGGACATCCAATTCTTAAATGGACTTCTTTAGCTCCAACTTTCCTAACCATATTTACTATTCTTTTTGATGTAGTCCCTCTTACTATACTGTCATCTACCAATACAACTCTCTTATTTTCTAACAAACTTCTTACTGGGGCTAACTTTAATCTTACAGCTAATTCTCTCTCATTTTGAGAAGGCAAAATAAAGGTTCTTCCAGTGTATTTATTTTTTATTAAGGCTTCATAGTATGGGATATTTGACTCCTCAGCAAATCCAATTGCAAAAGCATTCCCAGAGTCAGGTATAGGAGAAACTAAATCAGCTGAAACTGGATGTTCCTTAGCCAACATCTTTCCTATATCTCTCCTAACTTTATATACACTTATCCCATCTATTGTAGAGTCTGGTCTGGCAAAGTATATGTATTCAAACATACATGTTGTAGCTTTATTATTGTTAGAAATTTTATAACTCTCCATACCATCTTTATTTATAACTACTATCTCTCCTGGTTGAACATCTTTTAAAAAAGAGACATCCAAAGTAGTTAAAGCACAATCTTCTGATGAGACATATATATTTTCTCCATCTTCTCCAATACATAATGGTTTAAATCCATGTTTATCTCTAACAGCAACTAAACAATCTTCAAACATAATTAACAAAGAATATGCTCCAACTAATTTATCTAAAACATTTTTTATAGCTTCAATTCTATCATCTGTTTTTAATAACTCTCTAACTAAGAGTTGAGCTATAACCTCAGAGTCAGAAGTAGATGTGAATATATGCCCCTTCTTTTCTAATTCTATTCTTAACTCCTCAGAATTTACAATATCTCCATTATGGGCTATTGCAATCTGCCCAAAAGAGCTTTTGACAACAAATGGCTGACAATTCTCAACAGATTTTATTCCAGTTGTTGAATACCTAACATGTCCTATTCCAATATGTCCAAACAAATTTTGTAAAATATCATCTTTGAAAACTTCTGTAACTAAACCTATATTTTTATAATACCCTATATTCTTCCCATCACTTACTGCTATCCCAGCACCTTCTTGGCCCCTATGTTGTAAAGCAAACAATCCATAGTAAATCTTTTTAGATACATTTAAATTTTCATAAGAATATATTCCAAAAATCCCACACATATCTACTCACTTTTAAACAATTTTTCAATAACCTTGTTATCAATATAAAAATTAAATTTTTTAGCTTTGTATATTCTTTTTGTTCTGTTATTCTCTACAATTAAATTAGATTCTATTAAATTAGCTTTTTCTAATTTTTTTATATGAGCATATAGAACAGGCCTCGAAAGGTTTAAAATTTTTGATAGTTCATAGATGCTCATTGGTTTATTATCCAAAATATATAAAATCTTTAATCTTATGGGATTAGATAATGCATCACAAATTTTTACAACATTTTCTAAATCCATATATTCACTCAATTTCTTCCCATTTTTTCTCTAATTTTTTAGTTGTTTCTTTTATCTCTTCTATATCTTTCTCTATCTTTGTTAGTTTTTCATGGTTTCTATTTATTTGTATGATTATATAAATTGATATTATGATTAAGATGAGTATTAAAATTTCCCATATAATACCTAAACCTCCAACTCCAAAATCATGATTTATATATGGAGGAATATAAATCACCTTTTTTTAATTCACTTTAATACTATATGTTTATTGTTATACTTTATAATAGAGCAATCCTCATATTCTTTACCATCAATTTCTAACTTGTTATATACTCTACCAATTATATAGGCATCAATATCATATTTTTTAGCAATATCTATAATTTTCTTTACATCTTTCTCACTAATTATAACACAAAAACCAATTCCCATATTAAAAGTTCTAAACATCTCTTCATCTGGAACATTTCCTAATCTTTGAATTTCTTTGAAAATTGGTAATGGTTCTGGTAGATTATCAATATAATAAACCATACTTTTTAATCTTCTTAATTTCCTAAAACTTCCTCCTGTTATGTGAGCAAGTCCTTTAACATTAACCTTCTTAATCATTTCTAAAACAGGTTTTACATAAATTTTTGTTGGAGTTAATAACTCTTCTTTTAATGTTTTTCCATAAGATAATTTATCATCCAACTTCATTTTAGCTATATCAAAAAATACCTTTCTTGCTAAACTAAGCCCATTACTATGTATCCCTGAACTTCTTAATCCAACTATAGCATCTCCTTCCTCTATTTTCTCTCCTGTTATAACAGCATCTTTTTTAACAATAGCTAAAACAGTCCCTGCCAAATCTATTCCATTTATTAAATCTGGAAGTGTTGCTGTTTCTCCACCTAAGATGTTTATATTTGCTTCCTCAGCCCCTTTATTTAAACCTTCTCCAATTTGTTTGGCTATCTCTTCATCAATATATCCAACAGCTAAATAATCTACCAAAGCAACAGGTTCAGCTCCTATACAGATAGCATCATTTACATTCATTGCTATCATGTCAATAGCAACTGTATCAAACTTCTTAGCTTTTTCAGCTATAATCATCTTACTTCCAACACCATCAGTTGATAAAACCAAATAATAGTCTCCAAACTCAATTCCTCCTGCATAATGTCCTAAAAAATTAGGTTTATAGTCATCTCTCTTAAATTTTATTTGTGAAATTAATGCCTTTATTACTTTATCCTCCTTATCAATATCTACTCCTGCATCTTTGTAGGTAACCATAAAATATTACCTCCTAATTATATTGTCTATGATAACTATGAGAGTTGTTATATACACTCCAAAAATATATACTTATGGAGCTATGCTAATTGGAGGTATTTTGAAAGAGAAAGGTTATAAAGTTCATTTATCTAAAAATTTTGATAAAACACTATTTTTAAAAGCTGATGTAGTAATATATAGTTTATACTCAACACTTCATATTTTAGATGATAATATAAAAAACTCTATAAAATATTTAAAAAATATTAAAAAAAAGTTAAAGATATATGTTGCTGGATGTGTTTCCACATATCCAGAGATTATTTTGAATGAGATGGATGTAGATGGAGTTATAATTGGAGAAGGAGAACTAATAACTCCAAAAATTTTGGAAGGAGATAATGAAGGATTAGCTTATAAAGAAGGAGATGAGATAGTTATTAACTATCCAAAAGAAAAACCTGAGTTAAATCATCCTATTCCTCTAATACCAAATGATATAGGAAAACAGAATATTAGAGGTGCTAATGTTTATATTGAGACACATAGAGGTTGTTTAGGAAATTGCACATTTTGTCAAGTTCCTAAGTTCTTTGGTAAAAGTATTAGAAGTAGAGAGATAGATGACATAATAAGAGAGGTCTTAGAATTTAAAAAAAGAGGAGCTAAGAGAATAGCAATTAGTGGTGGGACTGGAAGTTTATACAACTTTAAAAAGTCAGTTGATAAAAATAAATTTTTAGAATTGTTAGAAAAATTATCATCTATTTTGGGAAAAAATAATATATCTGTTCCAGATATGAGAGTTGATTATGTTGATGAGGAAATCTTAGAGGGAATTAAAAACTATACTATTGGATGGGTGTTTTTTGGATTAGAAAGTGGAAGTAATAAAATTTTGAGAGATATGAAAAAAGGAACTAATAGAGAGAAAAATTTAAATGCTATTAAATTGGCAAAAGATTGTGGTGTTAAAGTTGCTGGAAGCTTTATAGTGGGATATCCAACTGAAACAGAGAAAGATTATCTTTTAACAAAGGATTTTATTGTTGATGCTGAATTAGATGACATTTTTGTTTCTATTGCTGAGCCAATACCAACAACAGAATTAGCTAAATTAGTAGTTGATACTCCAAAAGAAGAAAATCCAATTTTTATAGAATATAAAAATAATATGAGTTTAGCAGAATATAGATGTTTTGATTTATATCTACATGCTGAAATGTGGAAATCTAATCCAAGAATATTAACTAAGCAACTTGTAAATATCTATTTAAATGATGCAAAACAACAAGGAGAAGATATAAGAAAAATTACAAATCTCTTGTTTAAATATAAAGAATATATTAAGAGATATTAAAGATTTAAATTTTTTATTTTTCCACCCTTTTAATAAGAGGAACAAACTCATAAATTAACTTAGGATTATATTTTTTTAGCTCATTTATTGTTATTATAGCATAATTATTAAAGTTCTCAAAAAGATTTAAAAGAATAGTATATTTATTATCTGCTTTTAAAATTAGTTTAGCTAATGTTTTAGCATATATCTCATTATCTAAGTTCTTTATTATTTTAGGATATGCATAAATTGCTACTTTTGAATCTATATTACCCAAAGCTTCTGCTGCTTTTTCTCTAATTTCTTTAAAATCACTATCTAAAAGCTTTATTAAGTATGGAATATATGGGGAAACAACATCTCCATAATTTTTTCCTACTTTTTCTATAATGTTTATGCACAATATTATTATTTCTCTATTTCTTTCAGATGAATATAAATTATCTGAAATTAACTCCTGGAAACTTCTCTCTTTTGTAGATTCTAAAAGTTCATATACAACATCTAAAAAAGGAATAATTTCATCTACCTCTAATTTGTATATCTCTTTTAAAGCATTTATCTTCTCTTCATCTGAATAATTTAAAGTTAATATTTTTATATAGTCCATAATATCTCATTTTTAAATTTCATTTAATAAATTTTCAATATATAAATTGAAATCCTCAGTTTCTTTTAAAACTTTATCAATAAAGTCAGTTGAACAATTTTTTAGCTCAGCTTCTCTTTTAATCTTTTTTAGTTCTAATCTAATCTTAGCCATCTTACTTAATATCTCAATCATCTTGTTGTAATCTTTCTTACAAAGCTTTATTTTATTGACATCAATATATTTTAGCTCATTTTTTAAATTTTCAATAATTGCTAATTTTTCCAAAACATCTTCATAATACTTATTTATATGTCTAAATACAATTTTAGAAACTTTAAAGAACTCATCTGGCTCATTCCAAAATATATGTCTTAATATATCCAAATCATTTACATCTGCTTTATCCTTCCCATTTAGATATGCATAACTCTTAACTGCCTTAACTGATTTCTTTAATCTCCTATCTGATATATACACATGATTCTGTTGAAGAATCTTTTTTATATCAATAATATAGCCTAATACACCATCAACTTCAACATATTTAGCTTCTTCTTGCAACTTTTTTAATTTATCTATATTAATGATAGTTTTTGGATTGTACTCTTCCTCTAAAAGTAAAAGCTTTTTTAAGTTATTATCTCCTCTAATCTCTGAAACTATCTTCCTAAATAAGAATCTATCATAGAAAGCTAAAAGTTCATTCTCCTCAGGGAGTTCATTAGATGCTGAAAATAAACTTATTAATGGAACTTTCTCTATCCTATCTCCATTGTGATATATCCTCTCATTTATTATTGTTAATAGTGAGTTTAATATTGAACTATTCGCCTTAAACACTTCATCTAAAAACGCTATCTCGGCTGTCGGTAGATAATTATCTGTTTTCCTTACAAACCTATCGTTATCTTTCAATTCTTTAATACTTAACGGTCCAAATAACTCATCTTCTGTTGTAAATCTTGTTATTAGTTTTTCAAAATATTTAGCGTTGAAGTGAAAAGAGATAGCTCTAATTAATTGAGATTTAGCAGTTCCTGGATTACCTAAAAAAATAGTGTGCTCACTACATAATAAAGATGTTAATGCTATATCTATCTCTTCTCTCCTCTCTATAAAATAGTTATTCAACTCTTCCCTTATTCTATTAAGCATAGTTTCACAAATCTATTTTAAATCTTTTTATCTCATCTAAGGACATTCTATTTTTTAAAAATTCCTTAGGGATTAGATATAAAAATTTTGGCTCATAAACTTCTCCTTTTAAACCTAAAATTACAGCATCTATATCCTCAGGATACTCTAATTTAATTATTTCATTGAGTGGATAACTTTTCTTATAAATTGGATATACTTTATATCCTTTAAAATAATATCCATCTTCCTTAATTTCTAAACCTTTCTTTTTTAAATATAAAATAAATGGTTTGAGATTTTCATCAATATTTATAATATTAGAATTAGCTTCTTCATTTTCAATAGGTATCCTTTTTGGAAAATGAATAGAAATGTCTCCTTTACTATCAATATACTCAATCTTTATTTTTTTCTTTCTTAAATTCCTTATGAAATTTTTTATTTTCTTTTTAAATATAAAACTTAAAATAATTATTAGAATAATTAAAAAGATAATAATAAATAAAGGTAAAAATAAAATAAATAGAACTATCAATATAGCCAAAAATACTAAAATAAATAGTATAAATGTTAAACCACTTATTCTATAAATTCTCATTGTTTCACTTAAAAATTATATATAGAATAAATATTACCCCTCCTATAAATACAGCAAGCCATACCCATATATTTATAATAAATAATATTTTAAATAATTTTTCTCTATACTCTTTCTTAGAAAGTATCTTTTTTATTGGGTCTTTACCATAATACTTCATTATTAAAAACCTCAAAATTTAATTAGTATTATTTATTTAATTTATTAATATTACTTAAAATATTTTTTATGTATGGTGATTTAATGACAGATATAAAAACATTTGCTAAGATATTTTTAATAGGATTTTATGAGAACTTAGAAAAAATTATTTTTGGTTCAGGTAGATATACAGATGAAGAGCTAAAAAAAGCTATTTTAGAAGGAAAATTAAAAGTTCCTAAAACTGTCTTAGAGGAGTTGTGTATTGGATGTGGTGGTTGTGCAAATGTCTGTCCAACAAATGCCATAGAAATGGTTCCAACAACTCCTGTAAAGATAACTGAGCACTATATAAAAGACAAAATTCCAAAAATTAACCATGAAAGATGTGTATATTGTTTATATTGCCATGATTTTTGTCCAGTCTTTTCCATATTTGGAGAAATCTCCCCAATACATCCAAGAGATGTAGGAGAAGAGATTGAAATAAATATATCAAAAATACTAAAAAAGAGAATTACTATTTCAGAGGAACAAATTAATAGAATTAGTTCTATCTTATCAATAAATTTAAAGAGGTTTTTAGATGAAGGAGATAACAGAGGAAAAACTAAATAAATACTTTAAATTGACAGAGGAGGCAATAAACATTATTAAAAAAGGTCTTCCACCAAAAAGAAGTTTATTGTATGATGTTGCAAAAGATTTTTTAGTTATGATAGAAAGTTACTACAAAGATGCAAAAGCTTTTAAAGAAAAAGGAGATTATGTTAATGCATTTGCATCATTGAATTATTTGTATGGTTGGATAGATGCTGGTGTTAGGTTAGGATTATTTGATGTTGGAGATGATGATATAAGATTTACATTAGCTAAATAAGCTCAAATATATAATTAAAGATAAAAGATGTAAGATATAAACAATGATACTAAAAAATAAGAATGCTCCTATTGAAACATTTCTATTTGATAACCTCAAAGTTATTAAATTTGCAAAAGATGCAATTAATGTCCCATTTCCTCCAATATTAACTCCATAGGCAATTGGTATCCAATTGTTGTATATGTTAGATAATAATACAGTTGCTGGAACATTTGAGATAATTTGAGATAATAATGAGGAATATATCATTATAGTTATGTCATTTCCTTTAATGTCAAATAATTCTATAATCCCAAGCTTTTTAAGTCCATATATATCTATAAATAAAAATATGAATGTTACTAAAAATAGATAGTCAATTTTAGGTCTTTTAATAATTATTAAAGCTAAGATTATTGGCAAAATATATAGATAATTAATAACTCCAAAAATGCTAAATATAACTAATAAAAATATAAAGATATAGAGAATCCATTCTTTTTTAAATGAAATATTAACATTTATGTTGTATCTATATTTCTTATACTCTAAGAAGAATAAAAGAATAAATACACCTAAAATTTCATAAGGAAGCATATTTTTTAAAAATTCCAAAACTCCAATATGGTAGAAGTGATACAAAAATAAATTTTGTGGATTTCCAATTGGTGTGAATCCACTACCTATATTAGCAGAAATGCCCTCAAATATTATAAGTTTTTCAAGGTCTTTCTTATCCTCAATACTTTCAAACATAATTAAAGTTAATGGAACTATAACAAACAAAACAACATCATTTGTTAAAAACATAGACAAAATCAAAGTTAAAAATATAATTGCTATAAAAACTCTTTTTGTTTTTCTTAATATAATTAAAGAGATATAATCTAAAAACTTAGAAGATTTTAATATCTCAACAACAACCATTAAGTAAAATAAGGATAGAATAGTTTTCCATTCTACAATATAGACAATTTGAGATATATTCACGACAAAAAATAACATTAAAATGCCAATGAATATAAAAATTGAGAATATGAGTGTATCTGCTCTCATACAAATCCTAATTTACTAAATATATTAAAAAATATTATTGAACTATTATTAAATTTAGAGAGAATAATTAAATACTTAGATTTATTCTAATTCTTTAAACACATCTTCCATAGCCTTTATTGTTTTATCAACAACTTCATCATCATGTTTTATTGATGTAAAGCAACATTCAAATTGAGAAGGAGGAATAAAAATACTTCTCTTTAACATCCCCCAGAAGTACTTCATGAATCTATCAACATTGCTTTGCTTAGCAATCTCATAATTCAAAACTTCTTTATCATTAAAGTATATTTGGAACATTGAAGCTATTTGATAAACCTTAGCTGGAATATTGTATTTATCAGCCAACTCTCTTAAAGTATCTGCCAATATTTTAGCTACTTTCTCTGTTTGTTTGTAAAAATTATCATCTAACTGTTCAAGTGTAGCAATTCCAGCTGTTATTGAAATTGGATTTCCATTGAATGTTCCAGCTTGATATACACTACCTAATGGAGAGAAGTTATCCATTATTTCCTCTTTTCCTACAATTGCTCCAATTGGGAAACCTCCTCCTAATATCTTTCCTAAAGTTGCTAAATCAGGAACTACTCCAAAATATTCCTGAGCACCTCCTTTGGATAATCTAAATCCTGTTATAACTTCATCAAAAATTAATAATATGTCATTTTCTTCTGTTATTTCTCTTAAAAATTTTAAATAACCTTCTTTTGGTAATATACATCCAACATTACCCATTACTGGCTCAACTATTATACATGCTAAATCATCCTTATGCTCTTTGACAGCTCTCTCAACTGCTTCCTCATCATTGAAAGGAACTAAAATTGTGTTTTTTGTAGTTTCCTCTGGGATTCCTGCTGAGTTAGGTATCCCCAATGTTAATGAGCCACTCCCACTCTTAACTAATACATAGTCATGAGCCCCATGATATGCTCCATCAAACTTAATAATCTTTTTCTTTTTTGTATATCCCCTTGCTAATCTTATAGCAGACATTGTTGCTTCAGTCCCAGAATTAACAAATCTAACCTTCTCAGCACATGGAACACAATCAACTATCATCTTAGCTAAAATAATCTCCTTCTCTGTAGGACAACCATAAGAAAATCCTTTATAAAGTTGTTCTTCAACAGCTTTAGCAACTTTTTCATTTGCATGTCCTAAAACCATTGGACCATAAGCTAAACAATAATCAATATATTTATTACCATCAACATCAAATAAATAGCAATCCTTAGCTTTCTCAACAAAAAAAGGATATGGCTTTATATATCTAACTGGACTATTTACCCCTCCAACTAAATACTTTTTAGCCTCTTCAAATAATTTTTTTGATTTTTCTATATTTAATTGCATTTTTATCACCATACTTTATTTGATTATTTTTAACATAAAATTACCTAATTAATATTTTATACTATTCAGCAGAGGTTGTCGAAAAATTATAGGATGGAAAAAATTTAGTAATACTGATAGGTTAGAATATATAAGTAAGTGATAAGATATTATGAGAAATTGCGGTTGATAATAAACAAATATCTCTACTTTTTTCTAATTTCTCGTTTAATTTTAGTCTGTCTTTTGTTTCAAATCCTCCAAATATCGCTTCAATAACTCCTCTAAGTTTATATATCTCTTCATTAAAAAATTCTCTCGCTTTTTTTCTGAATTTATTTTCTTTACATTTGTGTTTAAACTCTCTTATTTTTATTATTGGTTTTATTTCGTTATTAAACAAAAATTTAAGTAATTCAACATTATCATATGCACCATCAGCTAATAAATAATCTGATTTGAAATTATTCAATTGTTTTTAACATTTTTAGTAACGTAGTACTATCTGAGCTGTATCCACCACCTCGTTGAGCTATATCTATTGAAATAATTCCATAATCCCTAAAATAACACGACAAAATGTGTAATTTCTCCTCCGCTCATATTTTTTAATACTACCTTCCACATTTTTATGTTTTTTCGACAACCTTATTTTATTTTTAGTTTATTTTTTGACACTCTTCTAATTCTTTATAAGCTTCATCCATAATAATTTTAATTTCATTTTCTGGAATGTTAAATTCTTTTTGAATATATTTTATTCTATCTTTTAAAGAAGGATGAGTCATAAAAATATTTAAGACACCTTCTTTTGGAATGTACGAAGCAAAGTGTATCTTAGATAATGCTTTAATATATATTTTTGGTTCAACTACTTTTGTAGCCAATAAATCAGCATCTTTTTCTATTCTCCTAGATATATATCTGCAAATAAGATAATCTAGAAAGTAAGAGATTAAAAATATGCTCATAAATATTACAGGACCCTCAAAATTAATAACTTTTAATAGATATATAGCAATAGAATAAATGACAGCTCCAATGATTATAAAGCCAATAAATCCAATTTTTATATGCATTCTTTTTTTGTGTGCTAATTCATGGGCAATTATTGCTTTTAACTCATCATCAGATAAAATTTCCAATAATTTTGAAGTTATTATTAACTTCTCTTTAAAAAGACCTTCAACAAAAGCATTTGCTACACTACTTTTTATAATCTCAATTTTTTTGAAAGGTTTAACATTTAATTTTTCAGATATTTCATTAACCATAGTCTTAATCTTGTTCAATTTATCCTTATCTTCCACATAATTTGAAATTTTTAATAATCTTAACACTGAATTAATAATTTTAAAAAATGCTTCTGCAACAAAATAATAAAATGTTATCCAAAATGCAACTCTTAAAACCACTGGAAGTTTATAAAACTCATTTTTAAATGGTTTTATTATTATATCTGGTATATTATATAATATCATTAAAAATATTAAAATCATTGGAGCAAACATCAATAATAAGGATAATGCTACTATTAATGGAGATTTTTTTATTTCTTTTTCAAAATCTTCCTTATTTTTTGTTGAAAAAAACTTAACCATGTTTTTTGCTGATAATACTGGTGGTAATATAACAAAGAATAGCAGAATAAATATGTATATTAACATAGATAATTCTAAGCTTATATTTAGTATATATGCAAAAAATATTGGAGCATCACAATATATTAATGTAATTAAAAAAATTCCTGCTATATACAAAGAATATATGAACATTGACCTGGTGTATTTTTTCATAACTTTTGATTTTTCTTTTATAGATGTTGCTTTATTTTTAAATAATTTATTTAAATATTTGGTATAATATACTACACCAACAATCATTGAAAAAATTCCTAGGATAAGAAGAGATATTGAGAAGTAATTATATGAATATTTAACATCAATAATCCCATTTTTTACTTTATAACTATCTATCTTTAAAAAATTTGATGATTCAACTTTATTTACTTTGAAATTTCCTATAGGTGATAAATTGTAAATTAACTGTTTGTGTTCTTTATCTAATGGAACCTTTAAGTTAAACTTATAAGTACCATTCTCTTCAAACTTATAAATATCTAAATAATTTAAATTATTTATCTTTGCAGATATATTTTTTTCGGAACTAATTTTTATCCATCCATAATTATCAATATACACACTAACATTAATTCCAAAATTATAGCTAATTACAAACAATACAAGTAAAAAATATAAAATTTTTCTCATATTAATATCACCAATAGTTTTATAGATTAAATATTGAATATAATCAAAATTATATATATTATATATATAAGATTACTTAAAAAAGAATGTGAGAGTATGATTGTAGAGAGTATAAGTTTAATGAACTTTAAAAGCCATAAAAGTAGTGAAATTAAATTTAATAAGGGAGTTGTTGTAATAGTTGGAGATAATGGAGCTGGAAAATCCTCAATATTTGAGGCCTTATATTTTGCACTATTTGGAAAATTACAAGACCAAACAATTGAAGAAATTATAACAAAAGGGAAAAATAGAGTTAGAGTAGTTGTAGAGTTTAGTGTTAATGGAAATAAATATAAGATTATAAGAGAAAGAGAGAAGAGAGGAAGAAATATTGATTTCTTGTATAAAAATGGGAAATTAATTGCAAGAACTGCAAGGGATGTTAATAGAGAAATAGAAAACATTTTGGGAGTTGATAAAGATATATTCTTAAATTCAATTTATATAAAGCAAGGAGAGATAGCTAAATTTTTGTATGAAACTCCTGCTAGAAGAAAGGAAATGATTGCAAAACTTTTGAATTTAGATAGCTATGAAAAATGCTATGAAAAATTAAAAGATGTTATAAAAGATTATGAATTAAAGTATAATCAACTAAATGAAAAGATAAAGATTTATGAAAAATATAAAAAAGATTTAGATAATAAAAAAGAGGAATTAGATAAACTAAGAAATGAAAAGGAAGATTTAGAAAAAGTAGTAGAAGAAATTAACAAAAAGAAGTTAGAAGTTGAAAATAAACTAAATATTCTTTTAGAGAAAAAATCAAAATATGAGAAATTTTTAAATAAATTAGAGCTTAGATTTTTAGAAATTGAAAAAAAAGAGGATAAACTAAATAGATACAAAAAAATTTTAAATGACTATAATTTCTACAACAATGAAACTGAAAAATTAAGACCATATTATAAAGAATATTTGAATATAAAAAATAATTTGAGTAATTTACAAAATGAATTAAAAAAATTAGAAAAAGATTATTATGAATATCTAAAACTATATGGAAACTATGAACAACTTTTAAAAGAATATGAAAAATATAAAAATCTTAACTTTGATGAGAAAAATGTTGAAGATGAAATAAAACATTTAAAAAATAGAAAAGATAATTTACTTGAAATAAAAAACAAAATAATGGAATACAATAACTTAAAAACTAAATTAGATGAATATAACAAACATAAGGAAATTTTAGATAAGTTAGAAGATAATTATAATGAATATATAAAAATTAAAGATGAGTTGGAAAACATTTCAAAAATTAAAGATGAATATATAAAAATATGTGAAAAAGAGAATAACTTAAAAGAAAAATTAAAAGATTTGGAAAGGAAAATAAATGAGCTAAATGATAAACTAAAAAATTATAATGAAGAAGAAATAAAAAATAAATTAAAAGAGATAGAAAAACTAAAAGAAGAAAAAGAGATAATACAGAAAGAAATTGAAAACTTAAAAGCTAAAAAAGGAGCTATTGAAAATGAAATTAAAAATATAAAAAAGATACTAAATGAGTTGAAAGATGTTAAAAATGTATGTCCTTTATGCAAAACTCCAATAAATGAAGATAAGAAAATAAAACTTATAAAAGAGTATGAAAAAGAGTTAAATAACTATAACAATGAACTAACTAAAATTGAAAATAAGATTAAAGAACTAACTAATAAAATTGAATATATAAATAACTATATAAACAAAGAAATTGAGTATATCAATCTTTTAAATACTATTCAAAAGCTAAAAGAGGATATACATAACTTAGAAAGTGAAAAAAATAGATTAATTAAAGAATTAGATAATTTAACCAAAGAAAAAGAAAAATATAATATCAATGGAAAAAACATTATTGAGTATATAGATGAGTTAAGCAACAAATTAAAAAACTTAGAGGATGATTATAAAAACTATATAACCTCTGAGCAATTTATTAAAAGTGTTGATTTTGATAAAATTAAGGAAGAATATAATAATTTATATAACTATATTAAGGACTACTTGAATTTAAATATTGATGAAGAAATAAAGAACATTGATAAAAAAATAGAAGAAAAAAATAACCTCTTAAATAATATTAGAAGAAAAATTGAAATAGAAAAGGAAATAAGTGAAATTAAAAATAAATTAAATTTATTAAAAGATAATTATAATAAATATTTAGAAGTTAGAAAGGAGATTGAGAAATTAAATAAAAAACTTGATGAGTTAGAGGAACCTTATAAAGACTATACAAAATACAAAAGTTTATTAGATGAAATAATTAGAAACTATGGAAATATAGATAATATAAAAAATAAAATATCTTCTCTTGAGAATGAACTTAATGAACTAAACTTAAAAATAGATGTTATTAAGAAAAACTTAGAAAAACACCTATATAGTGAGATTGAAATTGAAAAAGTAAATAAAGAACATGATGAATTAGATAAAATTTATAATAATAAAAAATCTAAATTAGACGAAATTAGAGGTAGAATAGAGACTATCAAAAAGGATATTGAAGAATTAGAATCCAAATTAAATGAACTTAACAATCTATACAAAGAAAAAGAAAAATTAGAAAAATTTATTAACTACCTAAAAAAAGTTAGAGAAATTTTTGGTAAAGATAAGTTCCAAAGATATTTAAGGATGATATATATCCCAACAATTAAAAAATATATGTTTGAAATCTTTGAGAATTTTGACTTAAACTATCCATATATAAATATTGATGAAAACTTTGATATACAACTACAAACACCAACAGGAGATTATCTATCATTTAAAAATTTAAGTGGAGGAGAGCAGATAGCTGTTGCTCTATCTTTAAGATTGGCAATTGCTAAGGCATTAGTTAAAAATATTGGTTGTTTAATAGTTGATGAGCCAACAGTTCATTTAGATGAAGATAGAAGAGCTAAACTAATTGAAATATTTAATAATGTAAAAAATATTCCCCAACTTGTTATTATTTCCCACCATAAAGAGATTGAAGACATAGCACACCAAGTAATCCTTGTTGAAAAAATTGGAGGATATTCTAATGTAAGAGTTATTTAAGTTACTTAAATTTTTGTTATAAAGTCCCAGAAAGATTTTACTGCACTTGGGTTTTTTGTTTTTTTATTTTTAACTAAATATAAATTCCTAACAAGTTCTAAATCTTTTATTGGGACTATTTTTACTAATCCTGCATTTTCAGCTTTTTTTGCTGGAATCTCTGATATTACACTCACTCCATAACCTTCTGAAACAGCTGTTATAACAGCTGAACTACTTCCCAACTTCATAATAACATTTAAATCCATCTCTGAATAGCCTTTTTCATTTAAAGCTTTAATAAATATTTCTCTTGTTCCAGAACCTTCCTCTCTATCTATAAAGTCCTCTTTTAAAATATCTTCAATAGTTGCATATCCTTTTTTAGCTAATTCATGGTTAGGAGGAACTATCAACACTAACCTATCCTTCCCAATTACTGTATATTCATAACTATCATCTAATAGATAACCAACAGCAGCTATATCAGCAAGACCTTCATTTAAAGCTTTAAAACATTTTTTAGAATCTTCAATAGTTATCTCAAATTTTACATTAGGATATTTTTCAATATACTCCTTTATTAATGATGGTAAAATATGTTCTCCTGGTGTTGTTGAAGCATAAACTCTTATAACTCCTTCTGGATTTGAATACATTGATTTCATTAACATTTTAGCTTCATTTAACAATTCCAAAATTTTTTTACTTCTTTCATATAATATCTCTCCCTCTGGTGTAAGCTCAACTCCTTCTGGAGTTCTTAAAAATAATTGAACATCAAAATATTTCTCTAAAGCAGATATATGATTACTTACAGTCCCTTGAGTAATGTTTAGCTGTTTAGCAGCTTTTGAGAAACTTTTTGTTTCACTTGCTACGATAAATGTTTTAAAATAGCTAATCTTAGGGTCCATAATTTCTCACCAAGAAAATTAATAACTATTAGGAAATTTAATAGAGCTTATATATAAAATTAATTGTCACATTTGTTATCCTATTTTAAAATTATGACGATTTTAGTATTCCTTCATCAATAAGGATTACAAAAATCAAACCGATATTATAATATACCAATCAACTTAAGAATATATTAACGTAAATTTTAAAAAAGAAAAAAATTGTAATTAAAAGGTGAAAATATGAAAGCAGATGCAATAAAAATAGCTGACAGAGTATATTGGGTTGGAGTTTTAGATTGGGATATAAGAAAGTACCATGGATATACATTAAAAGGAACTACCTACAACGCATACTTAGTATTTGGAGATGACAAAGTTGCTATTATTGACAATACATATCCAGGAACATCTGCACAAATGTGGGGAAGAATAAAAGATGCATTTGAAAAAGAAGGTAGAGATTTAAAAATTGATGTTATAGTACAAAACCATGTTGAAAAAGACCACTCAGGAGCTTTACCAGAGTTACACAAAAAATTCCCAGATGCTCCAATATACTGTACAGAAGTAGCTGTTGAAGGTTTGAAAAAGCACTATCCATCATTAGCAAATGCACCATTTAAAGTAGTTAAAAGCTTAGATAGTGTAGATTTAGGAGGAGCTACATTAACATTCTTAGAAGCTCCATTATTACACTGGCCAGATTCAATGTTCACCTTCTATGCAGAAGAAGGAATTTTATTCTCAAATGATGCATTTGGACAACACTTATGTTTCCCAGCTCACATGAGATTTGATAAAGATATTCCAGAATATGTCTTAATGGATGCTAATAAAAAGTTCTATGCAAACTTAATAACTCCATTATCCAAATTAGTATTAAAGAAATTTGAAGAAGTTACTAACTTAGGATTATTAGAAAAAATAAAAATGATAGCTCCATCACATGGACAAATCTGGACAGACCCAATGAAAGTTATTAAAGCATATCAAGACTTTGCTACTGGAAAAGCTGCTAAGGATAAAGCAGTTATCATCTATGACACAATGCACTACTCAACACAAAAAATGGCACATGCTTATGCAGAAGGTTTAATGAGTGAAGGAATAGAAGTAGTAATGTACTTCTTACACTATGATGAAAGAAGTGAAATAGTTAAAGATATATTAGATGCAAAAGCTGTCTTATTTGGAACACCAACAATCTATGATGAACCATATCCATCATTAGGAGATATTATCTACTATTTAAGAGGATTGAAATTTAACAGAACAGGATTCAAGAGATTAGCATTAGTCTTTGGTTCAATGGGAGGTAATGGAGGAGGAGTTGATATATTAGCAGAAGAAGTTGCAAAATGTGGATTTGAAGTAGTTGATAAAAATGAGTTATACTATGTCCCAACAGAAGATGAATTAACAAACTGCTACATGCAAGGTAAAGAATTAGGTAAAAAAATTAAAGAAATGAAAATCTAAATTATTTTAATTTTCAAGAAAATTATTCATAAATTTTTTTAACTATCTATTTTTTTATCTATTTTTATTTCTAATAAAATTAAAATTCAGTATTATTATATCTTATTTTTACTGTCCATTACTTATTACAAATTATACAATACAGTATTAACACTTATTAAGATTTATAAAGTTTAGTATTATTTATTATATCATTCTCATACTTAAACTCAATAAATAGTTTTATATACTATATTTATAATTATAGGTAATAGCTTTCCTATATCCTTATGTTATATGTTTTAAATTTTTACAAAATTGTAGGAAATGGGTATCCTATAACATAGGAAATAGGAAGGTGGTAATATGAATTTAAAAAATCAAAAAAAAGAAAAAGAAAAAAAAGTTAAAAAAGTAGATATAATTAAGGCTTTAAAAAGTGGAGATATAAAAACACTAATAGCTTCTTTATTATACTTTGATACAGGATTTATGGTGTGGTTGCTATTTGGACCAGCTTTGGGGTTATTCATAGCTCAAGAGCTTGGATTATCTCCAGCTGAAAAAGGGTTTATGGTTGCTGTTCCTATCTTAGCAGCTGCTTTATTTAGAATTCCATTTGGGTATATGTATCAAGCAATTGATGGAAAATATATAGCCCTAGCAGGAATTTTGTTATCTGCTTTACCAATTTTATATGTTAATTTATTCCCAATTGACTATACCACACTACTTGTATTAGGTGCTTTTTTAGGAATTGGTGGAGCAAGTTTTGCAATTGCTTTACCTATGGCTGGAAGTAATTATCCAAAACAGTATCAAGGTTTAGTTTTAGGACTTGCAGCTGCTGGTAATTTAGGAGCAATGATGGATGGTATGGTTTTTCCACCATTAGCAGAGATGTATGGATGGAGAAAAGCAGCTTTAGTTGCATTATTGTTTTTAGCTATTTCATTTATTCTATGTTGGAAATGGATTAAAGACAGTTCTCCAAAAAAACCAGAATTAAAAATAAAATCAATTTTAAACTTTGTAATAACTTTTGTATCATTTATTGTTGTTACATTACTGTTGTATAGTGGTGTAATTGGTATAAGTGGAAAGTTTGGACTCTTACTCCTTCCAATAATAGTTTGGATTATTTCAATAGCACTATTGTCCTCAGATTATAGAAATGCACTTAAAAAGAAAGACCCTTGGGTATTTATGCTATTCTATGCCCTAACATTTGGAGGATTCGTAGGGATGTCTGGTTCAGTTGCATTTATAATAAATAGTCAGTATGGTTTTGACCCTGTATTAGCAGGATTAACTATGGCATTACTTTCATTTACAGGTGCATTAATTAGACCTATTGGTGGATGGATTTCAGATATAATAGGAGGAGTTAGAGTTTTATTAGCAGTATTTTTAACAATAGCATTTTGTGATTTAGTTTTAGGAATATTTATTCCTCCTGCAATTATTGGAATACCATTATTATGGTTATTATTTGCAGCATTTGGTTTAGGTAATGGAGCAGTATTCCAATTAGTTCCACTAAGATGGCCAAGAGCAACAGGTATGGCAACAGGATTAATTGGAGCTGCAGGAGGAATAGGAGGATTTTACTTATCTTCAACTATGGGATTAGCTAAAGAATTAACAGGTAGTTATGGGCCAGGATATATAATCTTTGGAATATTAGCATTATTAGCATTTGGAATACTCTATTTACTTAGAAATGAATATATGGAGTGGGGATTTGTTAAACATCATGAAGAAGAAATTTTTGAGTCTAATAAGTTAGATACAAATGTAGTTTTACAATATCAATCTAAAAGATAACTCTAAATTCATATAACTCATTTTTCATAATATCTTTTTTATTTAAATTATTATTTTGAGAAGAATAAATTTTTAAGGTGATGTTTTTATGATAAAAACACAATGTCCTTACTGTGGATGTGGCTGTGGATTAATTATTGAGAAAAAAAATGGAGAAATAAAAATTAAAGGAAATAGAGAACATCCTGCAAGTAAAGGTAGTATATGTATAAAAGCTGTTAAATTACCTAAAACCTTAGATAAGAATAGATTAGATAAGGTATTATATAGAGAGTCAAAAAATGAAGATTTTAGAGAAATTAGTTGGGATTCAGCTTATGAAATATTAAAAGAAAAACTAACTAATCTATCTCCTAATGAAATCTATTTTTATATCTCTGGCCAGTTATTGACAGAAGAAATGTATGTTATAAACAAGTTTGTAAAAGGATTCTTAAAAACTAACAATATTGATTCTAATTCAAGATTGTGTGTTGCAAGTGCAGTAACAGCATACAAAATGGCTTTTGGTTCTGATGGACTACCAGGATGTAATGATGACATAGATGATGCAGATTGTTTTATCTTTGTTGGTTCTAATGCTGCTATTGCTCATCCAGGAATTTTTAGAAGAATTATAAAAAAGAAAGATAAAGAAATTGTTGTTATTGATTTTAGATATACTGAAACGGCCAAATATGCTGACAAATGGATTCCAATAAAAGCAGGAACAGATGTAGCTCTTTTTAATTCAATACTCTATATTCTATATAAAGAGAACAAAATATACTGGAATTTTATAAAAAAATATACTGATGGATTTGACAAAGTTTTGGAAGTCATAAAAAATTATCCACCTGAAAAAGTTGCCAAGTTGTGTGAAATTTCTGAGGAAGACATATACTATTTAGCTAATCTTTATGCAAATAAAAAGAAAGTTCTTACTTTTTGGAGTATGGGTATTAATCAATCTACAAATGGAACAATGAAAGCTCTTTCAATAATCAATGTGCATCTTGCAACAGGAAGATTAAATGATAGAGGTTGTCCTTTTTCTCTAACTGGACAATCTAATGCAATGGGAGGTAGGGAAGTAGGATATCTATCTAATGGACTACCAGGTTTTAGAGATGTTAGGAACAAAGAGGATAGAGAATTTGTAGAAAAATTTTGGGGTATTGAAGCTGGCTCAATCAAAGATAAACCTGGATTATCAATAACAGAAGCAGTAGATAAAATTTTAGATGGAGAAATAAAATTTATTTGGATTGTTTGCACAAATCCAGCAGTTTCTATGGCTAATTTAAATAAATTTATAAAGGCCTTAAAAAAAGAGGATGTATTTGTTGTAGTTCAGGATGCATACTTTACAGATACTGTTAAGTTGGCCAATCTTGCTCTTCCAGCTGCTCAATGGGGAGAAAAAGATGGTGTTATGACAGGAGGAGATAGAGTAGTTACATACTGCCAAAAATTTAGAGAAACAAAATATAAGCCTGATTGGAAAATTTTTGCTGAATTAGCTAAAAAAATGGGATTTGAAAAATACTTTAACTATAAATCTGCAAGAGACATTTTTGAAGAATTCAAAAAACTTACAAAAGGTAGAATGTGTGACATATCTAATTTTAGTTATGAAGATTTACCTAAAAGATGGGGAAATAAACACCTATATAAAGATTTAAAGTTTAAAACAGAAAATAAAAAAGCCAAATTTATACCAACTGAATTTAAAGAGCCAGAAGACTGGAATAAAGAAGGATTTATAATCTCAACAGGTAGGTTAAAAAAGCATTGGCACACTATGACAAGGACTATCCATATTAAAGAATTTTTAGATGAAATAGAGCCAATAGTTGAAATAAATAAAAAAGATGCCAAAGAATTAGGACTAAATGAAGGAGATATAGTTAAATTGGTGTCTGAAAGAGGAGAAATAATAAGAAAAGTGAAATTTGCAAATATAAAACCGAAACATTTATTTACCCCATTTGGATATAATAGGAACGTAACAAAGTATCAAACAAACCAGATAACAACTGATAAGTCAGACCCATATTCAAAAGAACCAGAGTTGAAATTTAGTAAGGTGAAAATATGGAATGGAAATTAAATGAAATTGTAAATAATGGATTCTGTGCAGCTTGTTCAATATGTTCTGTTGTATGTCCTAATAATTTAATAGATTTTGATAACAAACCATTTTTAAAAGATGAATGTTTAAGAAAAGGGCATGGAATGTGTTATGAAGTTTGTCCAAGAGTCTCATCTGGAAAGTATCAAATTAAAATTAGAGAAGGATTTAAAGAGGAGTATTATTATGGAAAAGGAGATATAGAAGGACAAGATGGGGGTGTTGTAACTACTTTTTTAAAATATTTAATTGAAAATAAAAAGATTGATGGAGCTATTATTGTAGCAAGAGATGAGTATTGGAAACCTATTTCAATGATAGTTCAGACAGCTGATGACATAATAAAAGGAGCAAAATCAAAATACACAATATCAACTATGGAAGCTTTAAGAAAAGCAGGGGAGTTAGGTTTAAAAAAGGTTGCAGTTGTTGGATTACCTTGCCAAGTTAATGCATTAAGAAAAATTAAATATTTCCCATATCTCTCCAAGCATGATTTTGAATTGGGAAGAGATGGTAAGCCCACAAAATTACCAAAAATTGAGTATTTAATTGGATTATTCTGTATGGAGAAGTTTGAATACAACAACTTTAAAGAAGTTTTAGAAAAACATAATATAAATATAAAAGATGTTAAGAAGTTTGACATTAAAAAAGGAAAGTTGTTAGTCTATTTAGATAATGAAGTTAAAGAGATTAAATTAAGTGAATTTAAAGTATTAGATGGATGTAAAGTTTGTAGAGACTTTACAGCTGAGTTGGCAGATATTTCAGTAGGTTCTGTTGGTTCTCCTGATGGATATTCAACTATCATTATAAGAACTGAGAAAGGAGAAGAAATTAAAAAGGCTATTGAATTAAAAGAAGGAGTTGATATTGAAAAAATAGAAAAATTAAAAGAGAAAAAACTAAAAAGATTTAAAGAAGAAATAAATAGAAGAAAAGAAAATAATGAATTCATCTCATACTATTGGGCTACTGATTATGGAGGAGTTAAAAAAAGAGGAGATGGAAAATTCTTTATAAGAGTTAGAGCTAAGCCAGCAGGATTTTATACAATTGATGAAATAGAAGGAATTTTAAAAGTAGCCAAAAAATACAATGCTGAAATAAAAACAACTGATAGAGGTGGATTTGAGCTTCATAAAGTAGATGGTTATTATATTGATGATATTATAAAAGAATTAAAAGAACTAAACATAACAACTGGCTCTGAAGGTCCATTGGTTAGAGCTGTCTTAGCATGTCCAGGATATTTAAATTGTGGAAATGGTTTAATTGAAACTAAAAAAATAGCTGAAATTATAGAAGAAAAATTTAAAGAGTATCCATCTGAAAATAAATTTAAAATTTCTATAAGTGGATGCCCAAGTATGTGTGTTAGAGCAAATATCCATGATATTGGAATTGTAGGGGTAAAAATTCCAAAAGTAAATGATAAATGTGTTGGATGTGGCAGATGTTATGAAACTTGCCCTGTAGAGGCAATTTATATAAGAGGAGAAACTTCATACACTAACTATAACATCTGTGTTGGATGTGGAAAATGTATTAAAAACTGTCCAAATGAAGGTAGAGAGGCAAAATTTGAAGGATTTAGAATATATATTGGTGGAAAATCCGGAAGAACAGTTTATGAAGGATTCAGTTATTTAATTGAGAGAGATGTAGATAAAGTTTTAAAAATTATTGAAAATACACTAAAAACATATAAGAAATATACAGATAAAGTCCAAAGAGAAAGATTAGCTCATGTCATTAGAAAAGTAGGAGTAGAAAACTTCTTAAAAGAAGTTTTTGATAATATTTAAAAATAAATTTTTTTTATTGAATTTTAATTCCTCTCTTTGTTCTTATTTCTTTAAATTTCTCTCTTAATTTTTTTGTTATTTCTCCAACTTTTTTGTTGTTAATTACTCTACCATCTACTTCAAAAACTGGAACTATCTCAGCTGCTGTTCCAGTTATAAATAATTCATCAGCTGTATATAAATCATGTAGTGTTAAAGGAACTTCTCTAACTTCTATACCTTCCTCCTTAGCCAATTCAATAACAACATCTCTTGTAATTCCTTTTAAAATACTTTGATATTCTGGAGGTGTCTTTAAAACTCCATTTTTAACAACAAATATATTATCTCCTGTTCCTTCAACAACAAAACCTTTATCATCCAATAAAAAAGCTTCATCTACATTTGCATAGTTTGCCTGAATCTTAGCTAATATACTATTTAAATAATTCAAAGATTTAACAGCTGGATTTAAAACATCTACTGGCAATCTTCTAACAGAAACAGTTATAGCTCTAATTCCATCCTCCCCCAACAATGGCTCCATTGGAACAGCTATACAGAAGATAGTTGGTTCTTTACATTTTCTTGGGTCTAATCCTAAATCACCTACACCTCTTGTTACTACTAACCTAATATAAGCATCTTTTAAATTGTTCTCTTTTAGAGTGTTTATAACAACATCAATCATCTCCTCTTTTGTTAGAGGTATATCTAAGCAAATAGATTTTGCAGAATCATACAACCTATCTATATGCTCCTTCAACATAAAAACTACTCCATCATAAGCCCTAATTCCTTCAAATACCCCATCCCCATATAGAAGTCCATGGTCAAAAACAGATATTTTAGCTTCTTCCTTACTAACAAATTTTCCATTTAAATAAATTTTCAAAATTATCACCTCAAATAATTAAATTTGAAAATTATAAATTTAAGAATTACTATTTTAAAAAGTTGAAAGTTAAATATAAAATTAATTGTTTTATTGAATTTATAATAATTTATTTAATTATGATGAGGTGAAAATATGAGATACTTGATAACAACAGCTTTGGCTTATACTAATGGACCATTACATTTAGGGCATGTTAGAAGTACCTACATTCCAGCAGATATTCTATATAAATATTTAAAATTGAAGGGAGAAGATGTTATACATGTTGGAGGAACTGATAACCATGGTGTCCCAATTTTATTAAAAGCTGAAAAAGAAGGTAAAAATCCTGAGGAAATTGTTGAAAAGTATCATAATGAAATAAAAAGGGATTTAGATAGCTTAAATATTGAGTTTGATGCCTTTGGGAAGACACACAGTCCTATACATATAAAAACTGCCCAAGAATTCTTTTTAAAACTTTTAGAAAATGGATATATTTATGAGAAAGAGATAGAGCAGTTTTACTGTGAAAGTTGTAAAAAGTTCCTACCTGATAGATATGTTGAAGGTATATGCCCATACTGTGGTGGAGAAGCAAGAGGAGACCATTGTGAAAGTTGTGGAAGACACTTAGAACCTTATGAATTAAAAGAAGTTAGATGTGTTTTATGTGGAAATAAACCAGTAATAAAGAGAACAAAACACTACTTCTTTAAGTTATCTGCTTTAAAAGAGGAATTAGAGAATTATATAAAAAATTCCAAAGAAATGCCAGAGCATGTAAAAAACTTAGCTTTAAATTGGATTAAAGAATTAAGAGATTGGGACGTTTCAAGAGATATTAGTTGGGGAGTTCCTATCCCAGGAAGTAATCAAGTTATGTATGTTTGGTTAGAAGCTCCAATAGGATATATAAGCTTTACAAAGATGTTGGGAGATATTTGGAAAAAGTATTGGTTAGAGGATTGTAAGATTTACCACTTTATTGGAAAAGATATAACTGTCCATCATGCTGTCTTTTGGCCAGGGATGTTAATAGCTCATGGCTCTTACAACTTACCAACAGCAGTAGTAAGTGGAGGATATTTAACATTAGAAGGAAAAAAGATGAGCACAAGTAAAAACTGGGTTATTTGGGTAAATGATTTTGTTAAATATATTGAGGGAGATTATTTAAGATACTATTTAGTTATGGCAGCTCCTCTCTTTAAAGATTGTGACTTTTCATTTGATGATTTTAAAGCTAAAATAAACAATGAACTAATAAACATTATTGGAAACTTTACACATAGAGTTTTAACATTCACACATAGAAAGTTTAAAGAGATTCCTATTGTTAATGAGGAAGAGTTAAAAGAAGAGGATAAGGGGTTTTTAAAGTTAATAAATAAGACAGTTGAAGATGTAGATAATTTAATTAGAACATTTAAATTTAGAGATGCATTAGTAAAAATCTTACATTTAGCAAGTGAAGGTAATACATACTTCCAAAAGATGGAGCCATGGAATATTAAAGATGATGAAAGATTAAAGCAAATACTATACTGCTGTTGTAAAGCTGTTAAAACTATATCTTATCTACTATATTCCTACATGCCAAACAAATCTAAACAACTTTTAGAGTTAATGAATGAAGAATTAGATTTAAATTTGAGAGGAAATAAATTAAAAAAACCTAAAATTATATTTAAAAAGGTAGATGAAGAGGTTGAAAAATTAAAAAATCTCTTATACTCTAATAAAGATAATAATGGTGAAAAAATGGATTTAATAAGTATAGATGACTTTGCTAAGATTGATTTAAGAGTTGGAAAAATTATAGAAGCAGAAGATATTCCAAAATCTAAAAAATTGTTAAAAGTTATAGTTGATTTGGGTAATGAAAAGAGGCAAATTGTTGCTGGAATTAAAAACTACTATAAACCAGAGGAATTAATTGGAAAAAAAGTTATTATTGTTGCTAATTTAAAACCAGCTAAGTTGTGTGGAGTAAAATCTGAAGGAATGATTTTAGCAGCTGAAGATGATGAAGGTAATGTGAGCTTATTAACATTAGATAGAGATTTAAAAGAAGGTAGTAAAGTTAGATAATTTTTAATTATTTTATTCTTTTAATAGTTCTAACTCATCTTCATTTGGAATATACCTTATTATTTTGCTTCCTGGTTTTAGTGTATATAGAAGAGCTCTATCAGTATAGTTTAATATTAAATGCATTAATTCATCTCCTCTTATTCTCAAATGTCCTAATGAGCATGCTACTTCATTAAATTCATTAACTTCATCAACTCTCACATTCTTTCCATAAAACAGTATTGGGACAGATTCACCAGAATGGATTAAATTACCTCCTGAAGGTGTTGAGTGGTCAGCAGTAATTATTAGCAAGTCATCATCTCTTAATTTTAAATTTTTAAGAGATTTATCAATTTTTTCAATAACTTTAACTTTATTTATTGGATTTTTTGTATGTGCTGCCTCATCTGTCTCTTTTGTATGCAGATGTATAAAATCATAATTTAAATTAGGTATCATCTTCAATCCTTCCTCAAAACTACTAATCTTTATAAAATCAAAGCCCAAATATTTTGCTAAACCCCTAAATAATGAGCTTTCAGCTAATATAACACCTTTCATCCCCCATTTTTCTTTAAAACTTTCAACTTTTTTATATCTTGATGACCATTTTGTTAATAAAAAATTGGCTGGCATTTTATTACTCCTAATTCTTAAAACATTAATTCTATGATTTTTTAGAATTTTATAAACTTTAATTAGATATTTATTTAAGACTTTTGCTGTTTCTTTTGCTTTTTTTAGTTCATCTACATTTTTACATAGTTCCTTAATTGGCTGAACTTTTAAAACATGTCTATTTTTATAAAACGGGTCTGAATCAGAAATTTTTTCAGAGATAAAATTATTTTTTTCAGATATTTTTAAAATAAAATGCACATCAAAAGAATAGTATAATTCAAATTTATATCCATCTAAGTATGTAGGAAAATCATTTATTAACTTCTCAATTTCCTCCTTCTCTATATTTTTTGTTCTTCTATCTAAAACAAGAAATCCTTTTTCATCTTCTTTAACATAGCCTAATGAAGCTCTCAAATATATTGCATTCTCATCAATATCGATATCCTCTCCCAAAGCTTCAATAACTCCTCTACCAGGAAAATCCTCTATTTTATAGCCCCAAAGTAAAAAATGAGCAATCTCTGTTCCTAAAGGAACTCCTTCTTTGTAAGGTATGTATAAGCCACACATACCTTTTTTAGCTAAGTTATCTAAATTTGGAGTTTTTGCATATTGTAGAGGTGTCTTATTATCTAAAATTTCAAATGCTCTATCCCCTAATCCATCCAATAAAATTACTATTGCTCTCATTATTATCTTACATATAATTATTTTTTTATAATTATATTTAACTATATTATATAATTTTTTGTTATTTCAATATAGTTGAAGTTTCCTTTATATCCCTCTTTAACTATATCTATTGAGGAAGGTATTATATATTCATTTAAAAATTTAACAACTTTATCCTTCTCATAAATAACTTTTCCATCTACATCTCTATAATTCTTACTAAAAACACATGAAAACTGTTTTTTTCCTTGCTCCCAATCCTCACCAACTATCTCTTTTATTTTCTTACCTTCTTTAATATTAACTATTGGCATTAACAAATTGATATTAAATTCTTCACAAATCTTTTTATAAGCTGTTAAAACTTCTTCTGTTTGGTCAATTTTAAAATCATTGTCATGGAACAACCTTTCTCCACATATAATTTTATTACCTAACTGTCTTGCTAATGGAATTCTTAAAATTCTTAGATAAGAATGACAACCTATACATGGTGTATAAAATCCATATTTTTTTATTAAGAGAGCTATCCATCTACCATTTAATGCATGCCAGAGTTCTGGCTCAAACATAAAATGTAAAGGTAATAAAATACTATCTTTGTTAATCTCTCTCATCCTTTTATATGTTGTCTCCCAATTTTTGTAGAATATATTTATATCTCCATAATCAGTCCCAGTAAATCCAACAATTGGTAAAACAACATCAATATTGTAGTTTTCAATTGCTTTTATAATAGCTGCTGCACTATCTCTTCCTGAAAATTCACCAATAGCTATTTCACTAAATTTTATATTATGCTCTTCAATTATTTTAATAGTTTCATTAGATAGCTCTAAACTATTAAATGATTTTTTAAAATCAATAAAATTATCAATATCCATGTTTATCAAATTTTTTCACCAATAAATTGTTTTATGTATCCTCTAATCATTTTTTCTGTATTTAATATTTCATCTATGTTCATAAGCTCTATTAAAAATATATTACACTTAATATCTAATAGAGCATCCAATATTTTTTTAAGATTATTGAGATTTTTAGGAGGTAGATGTTTTCCATCTTTTTCAATTTCATAAATATGTGTGTTATATACCCTATCAGAGCATATCTCCAAAAATTCTAATCTATCTTTATAGGGAATATGCCCAACATCATAAGTTATATAACAATCAACAATGTCAGCAATCTCTATTAAATTGTTTGGATTTGATGAAAATCCTACTCTTAAATTTTCAATACATAGCTTAATATTGTTTTTTTTGGCATACTCATTAATAATTTGTAAATTTTCTATTAAATTATCTATATTTATATTTTTAACTCTTCCATTATGCAAATGTATTGTTAAATAGTCAGAACCTCTAATATTCATAATTATATTTTTTAAGATACTGATACTTTCTTTCTTATCTATATTTAAAATTGGAGCATGATATCCAATAATATTGTTATCTTTTACTATCTTTTGAGAAAAATGTAAGCCCCAATCCATATATTTATTCCTTAAAAAAAATTCTTTTTTAGAACGCATGCAAGTTCCAATAATCATATTCATCAAAAATATTAATAAAAATTAAGAAATATAAGTATTGATATTAAAATTTTTAATAGCAAATTAAACAAGTAAAAAATTATTAATAATTCAAAAATTAAATAAGATTAAAGAAGATAAAGCAAAATTTAGCAGGAGGGAAAATTGATGATAATCATTATTAACTATAAGACATACATTGAAAGTGTTGGTAAAAGAGGATTGGAAATAGCTAAAATAGCTGAAAAGATATCAGAAGAATGTGGAATAACTATAGGAGTTGCTCCACAATTTGTAGATTTGAAGGAGATAGTTAAAGAGGTTAATATTCCTGTCTATGCTCAACATATTGATAATATAAATCCAGGAAGTCATACTGGACATATACTACCTGAAAGTATAAAAGAAGCTAATGCTACTGGAACTCTTTTAAATCACTCTGAAAAAAGATTATTATTAGCTGATATTGAAGCTTTAATAAATAAATGTAAAAATCTTGGTTTAGAGACTGTTGTATGCACAAACAATATAAACACTTCTAAGGCAGTTGCTACTCTCTCTCCTGATTATATAGCTGTTGAGCCACCTGAATTAATAGGAACAGGAATTCCTGTCTCAAAAGCAAATCCTGAAATTGTTAGAGGGACAGTAGAAGCTGTTAAGGAAATTAATAAAGATGTAAAAGTATTATGTGGTGCAGGAATCTCAAAAGGAGAAGATGTAAAAGCAGCTTTGGATTTAGGTGCTGAAGGAGTTTTATTAGCTTCTGGAGTAGTTAAAGCTAAAAATGTTGAAGAAGCTATAAGAGAATTAATAAAATATATTTAAGTTCCTTCTCTCCAATCCTCTAAGTATCTCTTTTGTTCTTCTGTTAGTTCATCTATCTCAATGCCCATAGATTTTAATTTAAGCTTGGCTATACCTTCATCAATTTCATAAGGAATTCTATAAACTCTATTCTCTAACTTATCCCTATTTTTTAATAAATATTCTGCTGCTAATGCTTGATTTGAGAAACTCATGTCCATAACTTCACAAGGATGTCCATCCGCACAAGCTAAATTAACTAATCTACCTTTTCCTAAAAGATAAATCTTCTTATCTCCTAAGTTATACTCCAATATATTTGCTCTAACTTCTTTTATTTCCTTTGCTAAACTTTCTAAATCTCTTTTATTTATTTCATTATCAAAATGTCCTGCATTTGCTAAGATAGCTCCATCTTTCATCTTTAAAATATGTTCTTTTCTAATAACATCTTTACATCCTGTTGTTGTAATAAATATATCTCCTTCCTCAGCTGCTTTATCCATTTTCATAACTCTAAATCCATCCATTCTTGCCTCTAATGCTCTAATAGGATTTACCTCAGTTACTATAACATCTGCCCCTAAACCTTTAGCTCTCATTGCTACTCCTCTACCACACCAACCATATCCAGCAACAACAACAGTTTTTCCAGCTATTAACAAGTTTGTTGTCCTTATAATTCCATCCATTGCACTCTGTCCAGTTCCATATCTATTATCAAATAAGTATTTTGTATATGCATCATTTACATCCATAACTGGAAATTTTAAAGCTCCCTCTCTTTCCATAGCTTTTAATCTAATAATTCCTGTTGTTGTCTCTTCACAAGCTCCAATAATCTTATCTAAAAGTTCAGTCCTTTTAGTATGAACTAAAAATATTAAATCACATCCATCATCTATAATAATATCTGGTTCATGGTCTAAAACTCTATTTAGATTTTCATAATACTCCTCTCTTGTCTCTCCTCTCCAAGCATATACATGCATTCCTTTCTTTGCACATGCAGCTGCAACATCATCCTGAGTAGATAGTGGATTACATCCTGTTATTGCAATCTTAGCCCCTCCAAGCATTAAAGTTTCTGCTAAAACAGCTGTCTTAGCTTCTAAATGTAAAGCCATTCCTATTGTTATTCCTTTAAATGGCTTCTCTTTTTCAAATCTTTCTCTTATTAAATTTAAAACAGGCATGTGTTGCCTTGCCCACTCTATCTTCCTCTCTCCTTCTTTCCATAAATTAATATCCTTAACTTTATACATATTTTTACCTATTCCATTTTTTTATATTTTTTATGATTTTGTTAATGTTCTTTTCTTTTTCTTTGTATATGTTATTTAAACTAACTATTGCATTTGTTGGACAAACATCTTCACATACTTTTTTGTCTAAACTTATACAGTTATCACATTTTATTGCTACTTTTTCTATTCTAATAGCTCCAAATGGACAAGCAAATGCACATAATCCACATCCTATACATCTATCTTCTAAAATTAAAACTGTTTCATCTTTTTTTACAATTGCATTTATAGGACAAGCTTTTAAACATGGTGGATTTTTACAATGAAAACATTTTATTGGATAAGAATAAAAGTATATTGCATTTTTTGGACAAGATTGCTCACAAACTCTACATCTTACACATCTACTATAATCTATCATAGCTATCATCATTCTGAATTGATAAACTCTCTTAACTTATAAACAAGTCTTTTAAAATCTTCAAAATTATTTACTCTTAACTCTCTATTTATAGGAAACTTTAAAATTATATCATCAAAAATATTAGTATTTTTTGGATATCTAATCATATAGTAGTATCTTGCTATACAGTTTATTCTATAATTTATAATTTCACTTAAATAGTTTAAGCAAGTATTATCATTAACTAAACTCATGAAATTGCTCTTATCATCCTTTAAAAAAGCTATTCCCACCAATACTTTAATTATATCAAAACTAATTAACTCATTACTTTCTTTCTGTTTTTTACTAATTTCATATAAGTAGATAGCTAACTCTCTAATATTTTCCCAAGGTAAATTTAAATCAACTTCATCAATGTTAATATTCTCTTCTTTAACCTTCCATAATGGAAGTTTTCTGTCCTTATATTTTACTTCATACTCTAAACATAAGTTAAATAAAATATCATAAACATCCATAATCTTCACTTAAAAAATTACTAATCATCTTTAATCCAAATTTTGGAAAGTCCATATTTTTAGATTTTGTTAAAATACTCTCTGGATGATATTGAACTCCCTCTATTGGAAGTTTTTTATGCCTAACACCCATAATATAGTTATCATCCAAACTTTTAGCAGTTATTTTTAACTCTTTTGGAACTTCCTTAGCTATTAAAGAATGATATCTTCCCCCAAAAAATGGATTATCTAAATCTTTATATATCCCCTTTCCATCATGCTCTATTAAAGAAGATTTACCATGCATTACTCTATCAGCTCTTCCAACAACTCCTCCAAAAGCTTCAACAATACATTGATGCCCTAAACATACTCCTAATATGGGTATATCTATTTCCTGTATAATTCTTATACAATTTCCAGCCTCTTTTGGAGTTTTTGGTCCAGGGCTAATAATTATCCTATCAGGATTTATCTTTTTTATCTCTGAGAGAGTTATCTTATTATCAACTAACTTAACCTTATGTCCTAATGTCCCAACATATTGAACTAAATTCCACACAAATGAATCAATATTATCAATAATTAATACTTTCATAATTTCACATAAATAAATCTTTTATTATTTCCATAGCTTTTTCAATATCTTCATACTTTGTAGCATAACTAAACCTTATATATTTATCATCTCCAAAAGCTCTTCCTGGGACACATAATACACCATTTTGAATAATTTTTTTAGCTACTTCTTTTCCCTCACCATATTCAGAAACATCTGGGAAGATATAGAAAGTTCCTTCTGGCTTATAAACTTTAAATATTTCTTTTAAATTTTTATATATTAGGTTTCTTCTTCTCTCAAATTCCTTAACCATATCTTTAACACATTCTTGACTACATCTTAAAGCAGCTAATGCACCATACTGGGCAAAAGTAGTACAACAAGCAAAACCATACTGATGGATTTTTAGCATATTCTCAATTAAATTAAGCTCTTTATTGAGATTATCACTAACTGCTAAGTATCCTATTCTCCAACCAGTCATGGCATAAGTTTTTGAGAAACTATTTATTAAAATAGCTCTATCAGTAAATTGTAAAGGTGAATAGTGTTTTTTTTCATAAACTATTTTATCATAAACTTCATCAGATAAAATAATTAAATTATAATCCTCAGCTAAGTCACATAATGCCTTTATATCTTTCTTATCATAAACTTTACCAGTAGGATTTGTTGGAGAATTAAAAATAATTAATTTAGTTTTTTTGTCTATTTTTTCTTTTATATCTTCTATATCAAAATTAAAGTTGTTATCTAAACCTATCTTTATAGGAATTCCCTCAGCTAATTTAATAAGTGAGAGATAAGAGACAAAATAAGGATTGAAGATGATAGCTTTCTCTCCTCTATCTAATAATGATAATATAGATAAAAGTAAAGATTCAGAAGCTCCACAAGTAACTATAATATTTTCTCTATCAATATCTAAGTTATAATCTAACTTCAATTTTTTGCTAATCTCTTCTCTCAATTCTAAAATTCCTTTATTATGTGAATAATGTGTTTCTCCCCTATCTAAAGCTTTTTTTGCTTCCTCTACAATATGTTTAGGTGTAGAAAAATCAGGCTCACCAATTCCCAAATTTATACTATCTGATTTAGCCAAATTAAAAATTTCCCTTATCTCAGATGGTTCTATATTTTTTACCCTGTTAGCTATCAATATATACCACCTAAAAGATTAATCTCAATGAGATTATTAAATTTATAAACAGCAGAGTTAATGTAATATAGAGGACTAACTTTATATTTTTAAGATTCTGTTTAATTTCAATTTGAGACTTAATAATATTTTTTATTTCATCAGATAATTTTTTAATATTTTCTTCATGTTCTTTTAATTTTTGCTCTATTTGTGCCTGTTGTGCATTTATTGCATTTGAAGATTCTTTAAATGAACTTTTAATATTGTCTAGTTCATCCTTTAACTTTAAAAGGGATTTATAAACATCTTCAAATGATTCATTTATGTTTTTAGATACTTTTAAGTAATCTTCAAGTTTTCTTTGTAGTTCAGCAAGTTCTTTTAATGATTTTGAAATATTTTCATTAGTAATATTAAGTCCATAATGAGTTTCTGCAATGTAGCTATTTATCTCAGATATTAATGTGTTTATTTTATCTAAAATTTCCTCTACAACCAAATCAAAATCTCTAATATTTTTATAATTTTTATCAAGTTCTAAAATTATCTGTTCAATCCAATTGTAATTGTCATTTTTTTTCATCATAACCACTGGTTTTTATATTATTCAATAAACTAAAACTAATGGATAATATTTAAAAGCATATTTTATTTTTACTGATAATTTATAAATTCAAATTAGTTTAGAGGTAAAATATATATATTACTACTGTAAATTTTAATTTTTGTCTTTTGGGGGTGTGGTGTAGCCTGGCCTATCATCGGGGACTCCAGTTACCTACAGGGTGCTGGACCACCCCGTTGGTAGGAGAAATCCCCGGACCTGGGTTCAAATCCCAGCACCCCCACCAATTATTTATTTTTATACTACCATATATTAATCTATTTGCATAAATTATAATTGGTGTTTATTTTGGAACTGGACATAATATTAAAAAATATCAAAAATCTTAAAAAAATTTTAGATTCTAAAGAAACAGATATCTTTATTAACAAAATATTATCTTCTAAAAGAATATTTATTTTTGGTATAGGTAGAAGTGGATACGTTGGAAGATGCTTTTTTATGAGATTAATGCATCTCAATTTTAATGTTTATTTTGTTTCTGAAGCTCCTGCTTTTAAAGAAGATGATTTATTGATAGTTATATCAAACACTGGAAAATGTGTAACAATAAAGACAATAATTGAAAAAGCTAAAAAAATTAGTAATAATATTGTTGTAATTACCTCCAAAAATAGTAAAATTAAAGATATATCCTTTTCTATTGTGTTAGATGTTGATAAAAATAATTATCTTCCAATGGGTACAACTTTTGAACATACAGCTTTAATATACTTAGATTTGGTTATAGCTAAAATAATGAAAGTATTAAATAAGAGTGAGGAAGATATTATAAAAGAGCATAACAATCTACTATAAATGTAAGTTAATAAGTTTTTTGGTGTTAATTATGAAATTTGGTTGGGTTTTAGTTGATGGTAAAAATTGGGAAGATAGGAAAGAGATTGTAAAGATGGCATTAGAAAGTTCAATTCCTGTTGTTGTTTGTAAGCCAGAAGATATAGAAAAAATAAAAGAACTTGGTAATATAAAAGTAGCTTCTCACAGTTTAGATGCTGATATTGTCTTAATTAATAAAAATGATAATATAGAATTTTTGAAAGAAGCAAAAGAGAAAGGTAAGGAGACAGCAGTATATATTCCAATTGAAGGGAAAGAAGATGAAGAACTTGCATCAGAAATTGCAAGATTTGGTTTTGTTGATTACATAATTATAGAGGGTAAGGATTGGACAATAATTCCATTAGAGAACTTAATAGCTGATTTGTTCCATAGAGATGTTAAAATTGTTGCAAGTGTAAATAATATTGATGAAGCAAAAACAGCTTATGAAATCTTGGAGAAAGGAGTTGATGGAACTCTACTTTACCCTAAAAAATTGGAAGATATTAAAGAATTATCAAAACTAATTGATGACTTAAATAAAGAAAAAGTTCCATTAGATACAGCTACTATAACAAAAGTTGAACCAATAGGTAGTGGAGATAGAGTTTGTATTGACACCTGCTCATTAATGAAGATTGGAGAAGGTATGTTAATAGGTTCTTATTCAAGAGCTTTATTCTTAGTGCATTCAGAAACTGTTGAAAATCCTTATGTTGAGACAAGACCATTTAGAGTAAATGCTGGACCAGTTCATGCTTATATCTTAACTCCTGGAAATAAAACAAAGTATTTAAGTGAATTAAAAGCAGGAGATAAGGTTTTAATTGTAGATAAAGATGGAAATGCAAGAGAGGCAATAGTTGGAAGAGTAAAAATAGAAAGAAGACCTTTAATTTTAATTGAAGCAGATTATAAAGGAGATAAAATAAGAACTATTTTACAAAATGCTGAAACAATTAGATTAGTTAATGAAAAAGGAGAGCCAGTTTCAGTTGTAGATTTAAAACCAGGAGATAAAGTTTTAGTAAAAATAGATGAAAATGCCAGACATTTTGGGATGGCTATCAAAGAGACAATTATAGAAAAATAAATAAAAAAGGGGATATTAAATGTTCAGAGTTTTTGGTAGATTAAAAGAGATTAAAGTTAAAAAGGAAGATATAAAAAAACATTTAAAGATAACAGGAGATGTTATAGTTGAGCCTATAATTGCAGATGAATCCAAGGAGATTAAAAAAGGAGACATTATCCCAATAAAAATTAGAAAAATTAAGATACCTCCAAAATCTGTCATTATATTATGTCCTTATGCACTTAATAGACATGGACATGTCTTAGCTGTTGGTGAAGAGATTCCTCTACCTATAGATGTTGAAAGATGTGTTGATTTGGCTACATTTGTATGTGTATTAGATGGAGAGATAAAAGAAGGTGATGTATTAGGAACTCTTTTAATATCCTCTGGAGATATTAAGGAGTAGCTTTTAATATAATAATTCAATACAATTTTTAAGTTATAAGAAGATGTAGGGAGATAGCAATGAAGATAAAAGTTGGAGTTTTAGGAGCTACTGGTAGTGTTGGGCAGAGATTTGTTCAGTTGTTGGCTGAGCATCCAATATTTGAGTTAGAAGTTTTAGCAGCATCTGAGAGAAGTGCTGGAAAGAAGTATAAAGATGCATGTTATTGGACACAAGATACAGATATTCCTGAAAAAATAAAAGATATGGTAGTTGTTCCAACAGATGCAAAGCATGAAGCTTTTAAAGATGTAGATATTGTTTTTTCAGCTTTACCATCTGATTTAGCAAAGATTTATGAGAAAGAATTTGCAAAAGAAGGAAAAATAGTATTTTCTAATGCATCAGCTCATAGAATGGAGGAAGATGTTCCTTTAGTTGTTCCAGAAGTTAATGCAAATCATATGGAAATAATTGATATACAAAGAGAAAAAAGAGGATGGGATGGAGCAATAATAACCAATCCTAACTGTTCAACTATTTGCTGTGTAATAACTCTAAAACCAATTATGGACAAGTTTGGATTGGATTCAGTTATTGTAACAACTTTACAAGCTGTTTCAGGAGCTGGATGGAATGGAGTTCCTTCAATGGCTATCTTAGATAACCTAATTCCATATATAAAAAATGAAGAAGAAAAGATGCAAACAGAAAGTTTAAAAATCTTAGGAGATTTAGAGGATAACAAATTTAAATTTGCAGATTTCAAATTATCAGCTTCATGTAATAGAGTAGCTGTTATAGATGGACATACTGAATGTATATTTGTTAAAACTAAGGAGAAAGTTGAGCCAGATGAGATAAAAGAAGTTATGGATAAATTTGACCCACTAAAAGACCTAAATCTCCCAACCTATGCAAAGCCAATAGTAATAAGAGAAGAAGTAGATAGACCACAACCAAGATTAGATAGAAATACTGGAAAAGGAATGAGTATAGTTGTTGGTAGAATTAGAAAAGATAATATCTTTGATGTTAAATATGTTGCATTGGAGCATAATACAATAAGAGGAGCAGCAGGAGCAAGTGTGTTAAATGCAGAATACTTCATAAAAAAATACTGGTGATATTAAATGCCATCAGAAAAATTAACTGAATTATTAAATGAATTAGAAACTTTAATGAACAAAGAAAAAAAGTATATAGAGTTAATCACTACTGTTGAATATCTTTTAAATTTAATTGAGCCATCTAAAAGAGATAAATTTAGAGAAGCTTTAAATGATGCTGAAACAATAGAGGATGTTTATGAATTAATAAAAGCTATAAAATTACAATTAGGAATACAAGGAGCAAAGAAATATATTTTAACAATTGAATAAATGAATACTTTTTTTAATAAATTAAAAATAAAAAAATTTTATGTGGTAGAGCTTTCAGAGTCATTATATAACTCATCTCCTATATTAACCTCTTCTTCAAATCCTTTACTATCTTTTAATGTCTCTATCCTAAACATATATGACTTATACCAAATCTTTTCAGGTTTCTTTTTTACAGGAGATAGTTTCCAAGCTCTTGTTTCTTCTTCATAACCCCAATTAATGTAATGGTTAAAATCTTTTATTAAATCTGTTATAACTACATTAAACTCATTTAATAATATTTTTTGAATTTCTCTCCATTTGTCTAATGAACTCTCTCTTCTTGTAATTCCAAAATAACCAGCACATCTCTCTCCTTTTAAGGAAGATATTCCTCTACCAATAAATGTTCTTATAGCATAGACAGTTTCTGGAGGGTCAGTTATAAAAGTATCAAATTTTTTAGCATAACTTTCTGGAAGAGGTTTTCTTAAATCTAAGGTTATAACTTCTATATTTTTATAGTTCAATTTTTCAGCAGTCTCTTTTATAAAGTTCATTAACCTTTCATCAATATCAACAGCTACAATTCTTTTTGGTAAGTTTGTGAGCATTAAGGCAATTGATGTTAAGTCATCATCTCCTAAAACTAAAACCTCTTTATTAAATAAATCTCCTCTTGAATGCATTAAAGCAACTCTTGCAATTGTACATTCAGGAGTAACAAAACCTTGGTCATATTCATGTTTTGGTAGAGGTCTATCTTTTGTTATTTCTTTAAATTTCTCTAAAATATCTGAAAATTGCTTTATACTAACTCCTCTACCTTCACAACAACCACAAACTAACTCCTCTCTCTTGCTTATTCCATATTTTTTAGTAAGTTCTAAACCTTTCTCTGTTAATTTTATTGTGTTATTTTCTATTTTAACTAAACCTTCTTCCTCTAAAACTTTTATTATCTCAGCAACCAATGGTAATGGCTCTTCACTCAAAGCTACTATATTCCAAAAGTCTCCATTTGCTAAAATAGCTGATAAAACATTTTCAATACTTCTCTTATATACTGGAATATCTATCCTTTTTTTTACTTTTTCTAATATATTTTCCATTATCTCACCAATCTATAAACTGCTTTTTGTCCTAAACCTTCATAAATAGATGTTTCAATCCACTTAATATTATCTAAATTTAGCTCTTTGTTTATTTTATTTGCAATATAGATAGCTAAATCTTCTGCTGATGTTGATGGTATAGGAAGAAGTATAACATCTTCAACAGGAATTAAATACTCTTTCTCTTTATATTTAAAATATATGCTCTTATCTCTCAGTTCATAAATCAGGTGTTTATGATACTTAGGAAGTAGAAGTTTGTGGTCTAACTCCTTACAGATATTTTTAGCTATTTTTTTAACAATTTTAAAGTCACATAAAAACTCATCTTTTTTTTCTCCAAATAGTTTAACATCTAAATAGTATGTGTGCCCATGAATTCCTCCACAGGTTTTATGTCCAAATACAATATGTGAAGAAGAAAATTTTAAATTTGAATATAGCCCATTAATTTCTATAATCATTATGTTTTCACCTTTTTTTCTTTGAAATAGTAAATTAGCCCACCAGCATTAAGAATCTCTCTTTCAATGCCCTTAGGAGCTGAGCATTTAATGGTTTTATTTTTATTTAAAATCTTTATTTCCTCTTTATCTAAATCTATCTCAATAATATCTCCTTCCCCTATCTCATCAGTATTTGCCAATATTGGAATTAATCCGTTATTTATTGCGTTTCTATAAAAGATTCTTGCAAAACTTTTAGCTACAACCGCTTGAATTCCTAAGTATTTTATAGACAGAACAGCTTGCTCTCTTGAAGAACCACATCCAAAATTTTCTCCTGCAACTATTATATCTCCTTCTTTAACTTTCTTTGAAAAATCTTTGTCTATTCCATACATACAATACTTAGCCAACTCATAAGGATTTGTTGTCCTCAAATAAGCTCCTGGAATTATTATATCTGTATCTATGTCATCCCCAAATTTCCAAACTCTTCCTTTTATTTTCACAATTTCACCTAAATCTTTCAATAATTTCTTTTAATCTTAGAGTTCCATTATGGATAGCTGTTCCTATTAAAACTCCATCTATTCCTAAATTGTAGCATTTTTCTAAATCTTCTAAATCTTTAATACCTCCTCCAACATAAATAGGATTGTTGGTTTTGTCTAAAACCTCTTTTATAAGAGGAAGGTTTAACCCTCTCTTAGTTCCAACTGCTGAAATATCTAAAATAATTAAAGGAACATTTTTATTTACAATACTTAATATAAAATCTAAATCATAGTTTAATAATTTACCATTTTTAAAATCTAAGCTCACTATAATATCTTTCTCTTTAAGAAGAGTTAAATCTCTTAAAGTTTCTAATCCCAATATTGGAGTAAATAAATCTTTGACTTTTTCATAATCTTCTCTCTTTCTTATACCACAATCGACAATCTTATTTATATCTAAATTAACAATAATATCAAGATTATTCCCTTTTCTTTCTATAGCATCTAAGTCTGCTATATACACAGTATTGGCTAATTCTTCTTTATATTTATCTACAATCTCTATAGGATTTGAAGAATTAACAAGAACTGACTTTAATGGTTTATAGTTCTCTCTATCCCCAGATTTCCCTGAAACAGCAATTCCATTTTTTATATCTAAGACAGGAATTATTTCCATAAAATCCCTCTAATTTGTTGTGATACAATGAAATGCTCCTGTGGAAATGAAGCTATATATTATCAAAAATATTCAAACAAATATTTATGTAAAGAGTGCTTTATTAAAGATGTTGAAAGAAGAGTAAAAAAAACATTAGGAAAAGATATCTTAAGAAGAAATGTAAAGATAGCTATTGGTATTAGTGGTGGAAAAGATAGCTTAGTAATGGCACATATATTAAAAAAATTATTTAAAAATATTCCTAATGTTGAACTAACAGCTGTATTTATTGATGAGGGTATAAAAAATTTTAGAGATAAAGCAAAAGAGATAATTGTTGATTTTTGTAAAAAAAATAGTTTAGATTTAAAAATTGTCAAGTTTAAAGATGAGATTAAATTCTCATTAGATGAAATTGTTAAAAACAACTATTTAGAAAAATTAAATATTGGGAAACCATGCTCATTCTGTGGAGTTGTTAGAAGATACCTATTAAATAAACATGCAAAAGGTTATGACTTTTTAGCTATTGGACATAATTTAGATGATTTTGCTCAAACTATTTTAATGAACTATATTGAAGGAAATATAAAAAATCTTATTCAATTTGGAAAATCCACAGAAGGATTTGTTAAAAGAATTAAACCACTAAAATTAATCCCTGAGGAAGAAGTTAAGTTATATGCAAACTTGTTAAATATAAGATATCAAAGTACTCCATGTCCTTATTCATCATTATCATATAGACATAGAATTAAAGACATACTAAATAACTTAGAAAGTTTTAAACCAGGTGTTAGATACAGTATATTAAGAGGATATGAAAAATTAATAAGCTTAGTTGATTACAAAGAAAAAGTAAATAGATGTAAAATTTGTGGTTATCCTTGTAGCGGAGAAGTATGTAAGGTTTGTGAATGGTTAAAAAAATTGAATGTGATAGAATGATTGAATTAGCTAAAAATCATTTTAAAAAAGTTATATTGTTAAATATAAATAGAAAATGTCAATACTACCCATGTCATTTTGATGGACAAACTTGCTTATGGTGCTTTTGCCCATTTTATCCATGTGAAGATGAAGATTTAGGGGAGTATATTGAAAGAAAAGATGGAACTAAAATATGGAGTTGTATGAATTGTTTATGGATACATAGAGTAGATGTATCAACAGAAATCCTAAAAGAAATTTTATACCTAATTAAAGATAAAGATTTAGATACTGCAATAAATATTTTTGAAGATAGAGAGCTGTTGTTAAAAATAAAAGAAAAAGTTAAAGAGAAGTATCCTAACAATGTGGTGGAAGGTTGAATTTATTAGATGTTGCATATATAATAAATCTTATTATATTAATTTTAGCTTCAATTGAAGATATTAAATATAAAATAATCCCTCATAAGTATGTCATTTTAATGTTTTTAATAAATCTTTCAATTGGATATTTTTATTTTGGAGTTGATGCTATTATTGCTCTATTTTCAACATTTATTTTATGTTTAATTTTAAGTATTGGTATGGGAGGAGGGGATGTAAAGGTTTTTACTGCTTTATCTCCTATATTTGCTTATGATTTTATCTATTATATCCCAAAACCTATTTTAATCATAATCTCTCTAAGTATGATTTTGGTAGCCATCTTTCCTCTCTATAAAATCTTTATAAAAAATTATAAGGATATTTTACTCTCATCTGGATATTTAGCAACAGTTATGGGAGTATTAACATATTTAGTTAATTCTTACAATATAAAGTTTGGAAGTTTAATAATTTGGGGTTATATAATTCTTTCAATATTTATCTCAAGAAAATACAAAAAATATAAGGAAATTATGAAAAAATTAGGGTTTATTTTTCCTATTTATTTAATAATTATTTTTTTATTAAATCATGAGTATGCCAAACTTTCAATAATCTATTTTTTAGAATTAATAATGATATCAGTTGTTATATATGCACTAACTGGTGAAGAAATATCTGAAAAGAAAAAGATTGATGAGTTGGAGGAAGGGGATATTTTAAAAGATGTTATTATATATAATGATGACAAAGTTGAAATAAAAAATCTTAATATATTTGGTAGAATAAAGTTTTTAATTGATAATGAACTAAAAAAGATAAATAAAGAGGATATTAATTATATTTTATGTGATGGAGAAGGTTTAAGTAAAGAAAATATTAAGAAAATCAAAGATTTATATAAAAAAGGGAAAATTCCTGAAACTCTTAATGTAATTAAAGTTTATCCTTTCTTACCATTTGTCACTGTAAGTTATGCTTTATATTTATTGTATGTGAAACTATGAGAGGACAGCTATCCTTAGAGTTTGCTATTATATTTTTAGGAATTTTAGTTTTATCTATTGTAACAATATACAACTTTTTAAATATCACTTTATTTCCAAATGATTCTTTATCTACAATAGATATTGAAAAAATTTCATCAACTGCAAGAACAGCCATAAACTTGGTAAATTCTGGATATAGAGGTTTTAATGAAACTGTTTATTATGTTGGAATAACTTATGAAGGATACAATGTTACTGTTTATATAACTCCAAATGTTTCAGAAGATGTTAAAAATTTTATTGTATCATATATTAAGAATAACTCTAATATTAATAAAAATTATTCATTGATTATAGCTGCATATTGAGGAGGTATTTATGGTTGATATTTCAAAGATTAAATCTCTAAAAGAAAAAAGTAAAGGAAGAAGACCAAAAAGTAATATTAAACTGTTAATATTTGTTCTTGTTGTTATTATTGTTGCTGGTGTTTTGGCCATAATTGTTCCTGACATAATTAAAACTATCCAGTTGGAGAAAGAAACTAAATTAAAGTTAGAAATTGAAACTTTAAATAAAGCTAAAGAATCTGCTAAACAAACTATAAATAATCTTTTTAAAAATTTCCCAAATGACCCAATGAAAAATGTATTTTTAAGTAAAATAGACAGTGCTAAATCTGTTGATGAAATTAATAAAATTATTGATGAAGCTAAAAAATATGTTGAGCTTAAACAACTAAAAGAAAAGTTAATTAATAATATAAAAAATATTTATGGTAAGTATTACCAAATTAGTCCATTAGCTCAAGAAGTAATAATAAAAATACAAAATGCTCAAACATCTGAAGAAGCAAGTAAGATATTTGAAAGATATATAAATGAGATGTATAATGATGCAAAAACATATTATATAAATGATTTAAAAAATCAAGTTTCTGGAGCTAAGTATGTAAGAGTTGATATTAATGGTATTAAAGAGTTATATACCTATAATGAATTTATTAGTGTGCTAAATACTTATGGTTTAGAGACATTAAAGTCAATAAAAGTATATAAAGTAACATTGGTTGAAATTCCTTTATTAATTAAAGCAGACAAATGTGGTTTATTGCCAAAAGATGGAGAAAAAATAATTATTGTAGATAAAAACAATAAAAACACTACAATTTATGGATTTGTTAAAGAAGCTTTTGTAGTAACTCCTAAATCAATATCATACAGTGAATCAAAATCAGTATCTTCAGAGGTTAATTATGATGGAACTACATTAAACTCACAAAGTAAAAATGAGCAAATATCTTATTCATTGAATAATTTAGATAATATCTTACAAGCAGCAATAATTGGGAAAGTTAATTACAATTTAGTAATATCAAAATTAAGAGATTATGGATATAGATTAAATAGGATTTCAGAAAGCACACAACTATTTAACAAAGATACTGAGTATTTATTGATAGTTTCAGTACCTAATGATGAAATAAACAATATTCTAAAAATACCATCAGATAATTTATACATAATAAAACCTGAAAGTGAGTAGCTATGAAAAAATTAATGATATTACTTATCTTTTTTTCTTTAACTTTTGTTAATTCAGAAGATTTTGGTTATTTGGATATTGATTATACAATATCAGGAGATATAACTAATTTAAATCCCTATCCTGTCTTTATAGCTATACCAATTATAGAGAACAATGAAAGTATGGACTATAGTTATGTGAAATCTTTGCCAATTCCAAATGTTGATGTTGTTGAAATTAATGTTGAGTATCCAAATACAACAATAATATATATATACAAACCAGATAAAATAGTTAAATTTAATGGAAAATATGGTTTTTGGCTGCCACCATATACAACAGCTAAGCTAATATTCAGAACAAACTATACTTTAAATCTAAATTTTAACTATAACAATGAAAATACTTTTAGAGTATTAGGTCCAGCAGTTTTGGACAAATATGAAGTCATTGATTTGAACAAATTATTTTCAAATAAAAATATTGACAATATAAAGTTAGATAACTTTAAATTAACAGTTTTTTGTACTTTGAGATTTAATGAAAATACTGTTTCTTATAAGTTGTTTAATGTTTATGACAATAATTCAATTAATATAGAAGGTGTTAGCTTAATTATTCCAGCTCCAATAATTTTAAATGACTACTCTGAGATATATACATCCACTCCATCAAACACACCAGATATATGGATAAATTATTATGATTGGTATAATAGATTTATAGAATCAAAATATAACAATATATATAATATATATAATGAAAATAATGATGATTGGTTAGACAGTGGAAGCTTATTGTTAGATGATGAAGCTAATGAAGATATAAATTTATACTACCCAGCAGTTGCCTTTACTACTACAACACTAAAACCAATTGATTTTTACTATACTGTCTATTGGAAAGCACCAAAACCTAAATTTCCAAATATTATTTAAGTGATAATTATGAGAGCACAACTTTCCTTAGAACTTTCTATACTTATATTAGCTTTTTTAGTAATTATATTACTAACTTCTGGATATATAGGGATTTATGGATTAAATAAGGTTTCTAAGATATCAGTTATGGGTATGTCCAATGCAGCACTATCTAAGATAAAGAATGGAGTTGAGTTAGTTTCATCAGCAGATGTTAATACAACTATATCAATAAAAGTAAGATGTCCTCCTGGATATATTGAAAGTAAAGGAAAAGAGCTATTATATTTTAGAAATGATACTTTAAAATATACTATCTCAACAAATTGCTCTGTTAATGTTGAACTATCAGAAAATCCTTATGTTGTTAATGAACCAAGAATATTAAACTTTGTTATCACAAAAATAAATGATACAACTGTAAAAATAGATATAACAAGTTAGGTAATTAAGGTTTTAAAAATCTTCTATCTTTTAACTCTTCTATTTTTGCTCTATTCCAGTTGGAGATATTTTGTAGATATCCAGTTATTCTACTAAACTTTGCTATATTGTTAGATGAACAGTTAGGACATCTATTTAATAATCCTCCTGTTCCATATCTACAATCATTACATATACTTAGATTTTTTGTATATGTCCAATATCCTATATTTGTTTTAGTTATTTTCTTTGTTAATTCATATAAAACCTCTGGGTCTGAAGCTTTTTCCATATTCCATATATGTAAGATGTGCCCTCCATTACAAATAGGATGGAACACTTCTTCAATTCTAACTTTTTCTCCAATAGATATTGGAGCATCTACTCTAACATGTGAGGAATTTGTGTAATATAAACTACTTGGCTCATCTGGATTACCTCTAACAACTGATAGAGTTTCTTCTTTGTAGTGTTTATAGTCCAATCTTGCAAATCTTCCAGCACAACTCTCAGCAGGAGTTTGAGTTATTGTCCATCTTAATCCAGTCTCACTTTTTAATTCATCAGCATAATCTCTCATAAATGAAATAACTTTCTCACCAAACCTGACAGCTTCTTTATCTTCATGCAACTCTTTCCCAATATGGAACTTTAACATTTCATTTAATCCAACAAATCCAAAGGTTTTGGTTGTATTCTCATATCTGTAATAATCTTCTCCATCAAACTTCTGAGTTAAGAAGGGTAGCATTTTATCTTCATATAATCTTTCTAATGTTATATTGTGCTTAATTAATAAAGCCTCTTTTAATACTTCTAATCTTTCTCTTAGAATTTCAAAGAGCTTATTATCATCTCCTCTTGCTTCATAGGCAATTCTTGGGAGATTTACAGTGTACCACTGCATATTTCCAGTTCTTAGAGTATCTACTTCTGGATTTCCTGTCCAATTGTTTGATAATCTTGTTCTACAACCCATTGAATTAGTATTCTCTCCCTGCCAATCTGGGAACATATTTATAAAGTAAGGAATACCATATTTAGCAGATAATTTATGGATTTTTTCCATTAATTCTTTATTTTCATCTTTAAATGCTTTTTCTCTCAGTTTAATTATAAAGTTTGGGAAAATAAAAGGTTTTCCCATTGCATCTCCTTCCATCATAACATCAACTAATGCCTCTAAAATAAGCTTTGCTTCTTCTTCATACTCTTCATAAGTCCCTCTTTCAGTTCCTGCTATTATAGCAGGTTTATCTTTTAGATAGTTAGGAATCTCTAATTCTAAATTTATTGAGGAGAAAACACACTGTCCTCCTCTACTAACATACATCTGATTCATTTCATATATAAACATCTGCATAAGTTGTTTTATTCTTTTATAATCTAAACCTTTGACATAAGGAGCCAACCAAATATTAAATTCATCTATACTTTGCCCACCACTCATGTTTGTTTGGGCAGCCATCATAACCTTAGCTGCATGTTGTATAGCCACTTCTGGATGTTTTGCTGGTTTTGAAACACAAGTATGTTGTCCATGTCCATCTACTTTTAATCCATACTTAAAGAAAGGTCTTAAATCATGTTGCAAACAGACAGGTCTTGAATAAGCATATTCTAAATCATGTAAATGGATATCTCCCTTTAAATGAGCATCTGCTATGTATTTTGGGAATATAGCTAATAAAGCATATTGTTTCATTACTTCATCAGCTATCCATTTGTGAATTGATTCAGGATTATACATTAGATTAGCGTTTTCTCTACTTCCAGATTTTATAAGTTTAGTTATATCATAAATTGGCAGTCCAACTCTTGTATATTTATGTCTTTCTTCTTCATATCCATACTCTATAAGTTTATAATTAACAATTTCCCTAATCATTGGAGCAGTTAAATACTTAACTTTTAATTTTTTTAATTCTCTCTCAACATCATCAGCTATCTTTTTAGCTATATCTTTTGGTATGTTAGTTTCTTTTATTAATGATTTATAGATTTTTTCCTTATTAAATGGCTCAAATTCCTTCTCAGATGTTCTAACCTTTAAAATAATTTCATTATTGTATTTTTCAGCAAGTTCTTTATTAATCTTTTTTAAAGTATTATAAACTATATTTTTAATCTCCTCTGTTGTAATACCATTGTAAATTTTAGATAAGACTTCACTAACAATATAATCTAAATCTTTATATTCAACTCCACAATTAACAAGAGATTTAACTAACTTATTAATATTAAACTTCTCTTTAATGCCATTTTTTTTAATTATTATAATGTTTGCTTTACTCTCAACATCTTTTAAACTAATCATTAAAATCACCAAATATTTAAATTAATATTTTATAAACCACATACATAATTTTATCATCAACCATATAAAAAGATATTCATCCCTTTTTAGAGCCAATAATTTTATATTTAAACTTATTTAGGATAAAAGAATATAAATAATAACTTTAACAAAATAAAGCATAAGAAATTATTTATTTTTATATAATGTAAAAATATTTTTATATGTTTCAATATTTGCAATTATAATAGAAAATTTTAAATAACTTTTTAATAAATTATAATTTTGTTTCTTTTGTGGGCTGGTAGCTCAGCCTGGGAGAGCGCCGCCTTGGCAGGGCGGAGGCCCCGGGTTCAAATCCCGGCCAGTCCACCATTTTATTTTTAAGGATAATTATGGAGTATATGTTGGTGGCTATAATTGGTTTTATTGCTGCTTTAACTCCTGGGCCAGATATATTTTTTGTTATTAGATGTGGATTAATATATGGATTAAAAAAATCATTATTAGCTGTTTTAGGAATTTTAACTGGAAATATTGTTTATCTTTCTTTGGTGTATTTAGGTTTAGGATATATTGGAAAATTGGATATTTTTCAAATAATAGTTGGTATTTTTGGAGGAATATATTTAATGATATTGGCTTTTAAAATTTTTAAAGAAGACATTTCAGATATTTCTCAAAAAATAGACTCAAACAATATTTATTTATCAGCTCTTATGCTAAATTTAAGTAATCCAAAAGCTATGCTTTTTTTCTCTATAATTATTACACCATTTATAAATGGAAATTTAATAAATTGTTTATTTAGTTTATTTATTGGAATTGCTTTAGCATTTTTATTAGCATCAATATTATCCTCCAAAATAAGTTTAGAAATAAATATATTGAGAATATTTAACAAATTAGCAGCAGTTATATTTTTTATTTTTTCTATAAAGTTGTTTCAAACAGCATTATTCCATCTTTTTTAATTTTTTTAAATAGTATTTGCTATAAATAACACCTGCTGGATTATGAGATAAAACTCTATCTTTAACTATAAATGTGGTTGTTGGAGCTTTTGAATATTTTTGAAAAAGAATATCATGCCCAATACATAAACCAACCAATATATTTAAGTCAGTTTTTAGATTGTTTAATATCTCTGCTTGTCCTATTGGATTGCACATAGCTTCTTTATTTTTTGGATTTATCTTATCTAAATTTAGTTTGTCTTTATCAATTCCACAAACCTTACAACAAACAGAAAAAACTTTAAAATATTGAGATAATATTTCATCCAAAATCTTTGCTTCATTTTCCAAACCTATACAAAAAGCTATACCAATTCTTTTATAATCCATTAGCTCACAAAATTCAATAATTTCCTCTAACCTTGTTTTTTTCATATAGTATTTAGCTTCAATATATGAAGATATTTTAGCAATTTTTAAATTCTCCTTTTTATTGTATTCCTCTAAAATCTTTTTGATTATTTCTTCTTTACAATTTTTTCCAGTATAACACAACTTATCTTTACATTTAGCACATCTCATAGATATATCTCCTCAAAATTAATTTTTATGAAAAAACATAATAAAAAATAAATTTCAGTAAATATGTGAGAAAAAATATTTAGAAAATAAAAATATACAATTTATTTAATTTAAGTATTATTAATTTAACTTATTTAATGTCCTTTAAACACCTCTCCAGTATATACCTTACTAATTGTTTTTATTAAAGTTATAATCCAGAAGAAAAACAAGAGCCAATACAATGCAAATCCAATATAATCAACTATCTGAAATCCAAATATTTTATAAACTAAGTGAGTTGAAGCTACATAAGCTCCCAAGGGAAAGATGAACGCCCACCATGACATTGCATAAGGCAATTTTAGTTTTTTAACATAGTATAGGGTCATAATTATAGCCATCAAACTCCACCACAATCCAAACCCCCAGAATATAAATGAAAATATATAAAATGGCTCTTTTATTGTTATAAATGAAGAGTTATTAACCATATTCAATAAAGCTACGATTCCAGCTCCTATCGGCCCTAAGTTAATCCATACTGTCGGAGCCATTGCTGATGGTAAAGGATGATGCAATATAAACCTATAAATTATAACAGCCAATAAAGCTAAGTATAAGAAGAATCCAGCACCCCAACCAAAATAATTAATAAGAACTGTTAATTCATGCCAGATACCACTTAGATGAGGCATTATCAAACTCCCAGCAATTGGTATAACTATTAACCCCACTGGTGGAATATACCATCCGGGATTAACATGGTCTAACTTTATGCTCTCAGACTTAAACATATAGAACGGAACTATCAAACTAAACAAAAACATACCTATAGCTCCAAGAGACCAGAATACTTCACCCCAGAACATATCATGCCCTATATTTATAAAATCTATCCCTAAAACCAAACATCCAACAGCAATAGTTGGATAAAATGCACTTAATACAGGATGCTTTAAATCAGCTAAGGCATTTTCTTTAAACATAATCCATCTTAAAATCCATGGAACTAAGAAGATAAAGAACAACAAAATATTAAAATAAAATAATCCAACTGCTATATCCTTTAAAATTGGCAAATAACCTGAGTAGAGCAAGCTATCAATTGCTAAAATTCCAGTTCCCATCACTACAGCAAACCATGACGGAACAAAATTTTTTATTACATCTAATTTTGATTCACATGCTTTCAACATACTCCCCCTTATAAAATTTCTATGTGTATATTGTGTAATGAATATTTATACCTTTTGATTAATTGATGCATTTTAATACTTTTGAAAAAGATTTAAATTTTTAAATTATTAGATAAAATTTCAGAAAATGATATAATTAAACTAAAAAAATAAAAGAAGTTAAAATAGAAGATATGTTTAAAAAGGACTTCAACAAAAATAAAACTAAATCAAGGACTATTAACGGAAAAAAGGTTCATAGTAGTAAAAAACTAATAAAGAACGGGTTATCGTAATCACACTGTCAATAAATTAATCTAAAACTTCACAAGTTAAAGTGTATATTATTTCATCCTTAAATAGTTCCTCTATTTTTCTTTTAATATTCTCAATTTCTTCCTTAGAAGGTTTTTCTTTGAGAGGTTTATCAAACATAAAACCACATCTATAATAATATCCAAACTCAGATATTAAAGCTAATTCAGGATATTCAACAGATAGTATTTTTGTATCTTCTCCTAAAATCTTTAATATCTCTTTTAAAACTTTTTCAAAATTAAAGCCCTCTTTAACATAAAAAACTCCATCTATTGCTAATTTCATCCTTTCACTCTAAATTTATTTAAAAAATTCTTTATTTCTCTTATAGATTCATCTAAACTTAATATTTTGTAGTTATCTTTTAAATATCCTTCTTTTTTTAATGTTCTTCCAACCCATTCAGAAAATCTCTTATCTTGAATTACTACAACTCCATAATCATTTTCAGTCCTTATCAACCTACCTATCATTTGAATCAATGTTCTTGCCATTCTGTCAAAGGATGTCATTAAAAAAGCTTTCCATTGTCCATATTTTTCTTCTAAAATTTTTTGCTCTTTAATTATTAGTGGAGTAGGAATAGGAAATGGTAAGGAATCTATAATAACCCCAATTAATGCCTCTCCAGGAATATCTACACCTTCAGCAAATCTTCCAGTAGCTAATAAAATTCCTCCTTCTCTTATAAATCTATCTTTTAGCTCTTTTGCTTCTTTTCCATCCATACTCTGCTCATAAACATGTATATTCTTATTTTCTATATTTAAATTATTAATTTCTTTTTTTAAATATTTGTAAAAGTTATCTAAATCCTCAAAACTTCTGAATAATACCAATATATTTCCATTTATTGCCTCTATAATTTTTATTAGATTTTTATTTGCTTCATCTCTATTTTTTAGTTCATATTTCATATTTACTCCATCTTCCAGTCCAATAATCATTTTCCTATCTTTTGGAAATGGGCTATCTAAAACTAAAAAATCAGAATTCTCCATTCCAGTTTTAATAGCATGCATCTTTAAATTTCCAATTGTTGCAGAGCAATGAATAACTACACTATCTCCATAAAGTTCTTTTAAAGCAGAATTTACAAATATTGGCTCACATATTAAACTCTCCTTACTTCTATATCTTACAAAATTTATATTTGCAAATTTTAAATAATCTAAATTTTCTATAAATTCTGCTAAAACAGGGTCTAAATTTTTCTTTTCTATAAAATCTAATTCAATATCTATAATCTCCTTACAGTCAAAATAGAAGTTTATTGGAGGAAGTTCTTCATTTTCATTTAACTCTAATATTTTATTTTTTATCTCCAAAATTTGAGTGTAGCAATTAAATATTATTCCCAGTATATAGTTTTTATTAAAATTATCTAAATCTCTTTTTAATGTATAATCCAATCCAATATTATTTAAATATCTCTCTATCATTTCCCAAAACTTCTCATCCTCTAAATCTAACCTTCTTTTAAAAGCTGTTGGAGCATAATAATATGCCATATATTTTAATCTATTAATTACTTTATTTGGATTTATCTCAATTGAATAGGCTCTCCTTATACTATCCTCCAACTTATGAGCTTCATCAACAATAATAACATCAAATTTTTTTAAACTCTCTAATTCCTCTTTTGCATAGAAAAATATATGGTTGTTCATAACAACAATATCAGCAAAAATACTGTTAATTTTTGAGAGTTGATAATCACAACAACAGAGAGGACATAAATAGACAGTTTTATCTCCTAAGTTTATCTCTTTTTTTGGAGAGTTGCAAATACTACAAATCTTCTTTTTATTTGGTCTAAATTTACATTTTCTATTTAGCTGGCAGTATATTCTATTTGCTTTACTTCCCTTAGCTTTACAAAAATAGTTACCTTTTCCCATAAAAAAAGAAACTTTTAAATTATGTTTTAATGAGTTGAGCTCTTCATATATTCTTAATTGTTGGTCTATTGTCTCTGTTAATATAGCTACCCTCTTTCCTCTTTCAGCAAAATATATAGAAGGAATTAAATATCCTAATGTTTTTCCCACACCAGTAGGAGCTTCTATTATTAGATTTCTATTATTTAATATAGAAAAATAGATTTTCAACATCATTCTTTTTTGCTGTTCTCTAATACTTGGATATGGAAACCTCTCCTCAATAAAATTTAAGAATTCCATAATGCATCAAAAAAAGTTATTTGTTGAGTTTATTGTAATATTCTATTGCTTCATTTAATTTACCTAATCTTTCATAGATATTTGCTATTCTTAAAATAGCCTTTAAATAATTAGGGTCTAATTTCAGAATCTTTTTAAAGTATTTTAAAGCTTCTTCTAACTCATTCTTATACATTAATATTATACCTTTCTGATATAATAACTCAATATCATCATCTCTAATTTTTAAAGCTCTATCTATATATTTCTCAGCAGTTTCATAGTCTCCAATAATTGTCATAACCTCTGCTCCATATTTTAATGTCTCTAACCAATATGCTCCTAATTTATCAATAAGTGTTTTAAATGTTTCTGCACTTTCTTTGAAATGGCCTAATCTGAATAATAATAATCCCTTTAAAAACAATAAGGATTTATGATATGGATATATCTTTAGACCTCTATTAACAGTATCTAAAGCATCTTCATATTTACCCATTCTCTTTAAAATCTCAGCTTTTTTTAGATATAATGGTACAGAATTTGATGCTTTAACTAATAATTTATCAATCTCATCTAAAACCTTCTCATATTCCCCTAAATTTTCTAAACATAGTATCTTTAGGATATACCCCGATAAGAAGTTACTACTAACCTCTAATGACTTATCATAACATTTAAGAGCTGAAGAACAATCTCCAGACATTGCATAACATTGTCCTAAAAACATCCAATCAATAGGATTTTTAGATTCTTTACATAACAACTCAAAGCATTCCTTAGCTTTTTCTATTTCCCCTAATGCTTGTAGTATTAATCCTTTTAGAAATAATGCTAATTTAAAATCTTCTTCCAACTCTAAAGCTTCATTTATGTAGTATAAAGCTTCCAATAACTTACCTTCATATAGCATTCTGTAAGCCCTTAAAACATAAGTCGTAGCTTCTAATGACGATATTCTTGGGTATTTTTTCATATCCACCCACTATTTAAGTTGTTTGCATAAAAATAGCTTTTTATCCATATATTTCTCTCCTTCAAGAGGATTTTTAAAATTTTTTAAAATATAAATACCAATATCTAATATTTTAACAACTTCATCAAATAAAGATAATTTTCTAAAATGTTCTCTTTTATTGATTTCTCCTAAATATTCTACTAATATTGTTTTGTTTATTAGTCTATCCTCATAGTAATATATAAACTTATTGTAAATTTTTTGAAAGTTTTTACCAAAAATTTCATAACATTTATTTAAAACTTCAGAAAAATTGTTACTATTGAATATATACCTTCCTAATTCTTCTCTTTCTTCCCAGCTGATAAATTCTCCATTGTAGAGTTCTGTCTTACTACTTTTCTCAGAGTATAATTCTAAAAATTCTTCAAAACTATCAAAATATAACTCTTTAATATATTCTTTAACTTTTTTTATCTCATTTTTGTTAGGTTTTTCTCTAACTATTCCATTACAGTAGTGTTTAATTATCAATAAAGGAGTTCCATCCCATTTAACCATTAAACTGTATGGAAATATCTTACACATTAATGGCTTATATTCATAACCTTTTTCTAAATGAACTCTACAAAGATTATTTTTTAAGAGAGAACATCCACTTTCATTAATTTTTAGCATATATCTAAAAAAGCTATTTTCAGTCTTCTCTATATAATCTTTATAATCCTTTAATCTTAACAAATCAAAATAATTTAAATATATCCTCCAACTTTCACATGAGCAACAATAGCCACAATTATTACATATATAACTCCTATTATTGAATGTAATTTCCCACTTCATGAATGTAATAATAACATTAAAAAATTATATACTTAACGGTATTAATAAGTAATATCTAATTTTATAAATCTATTAGTTAATTTTTATAATTGTAATACTTTACTTTACCATAATTTTTTGTGGTATTACTATTTACTACCAATTTATTTTAATATTTCAGTTATGTTAATATTCAATTTAAATAGATAATTAAATTTAGTAAGAAAAATTGTTACTTTTATCAAAATAAAAAGCTAAAAAATAATAAATAATACATTTAAATTAATTTTGTTATTATATAAAATAGTAATAATTAACCTCAGTAAAATTTTTAATAAGTATTATTTTTTATTATCATAAAATTTAAATTATTTTATAATATCATATTAAATATAATTAAAATTAATTATCAACTATATAAGGTTATATTATTATAATACTAAAATTTAAAGTGATAGATGATGATAAAATTAATAATTGCATTTGTTTTTGTTTTAATATCAATTATTATATCCTATATTGTAGAATTAAATTTAGAGAAAAAAATTTTTATTGTTTGCATTTTAGCTTTAATACAACTGATTCTTTTAGGTTATGTTCTATTTTATATTTTCTCTTTTGGAGTATTAGGAATAATTATTGTTGTTTCATTTATGATTTTTATGGCCTCTTACTTAGTTACAAAAGAAATAGATAAAATAGGTAAAACAAAATTATTCCTTTCTTTACTATTAACTTTTATTGTTACAACATCTATAACAATGTTTATTTTGATTTTTGGAGTAATTGAGTTGAAACCAGAATATGTAATTCCCTTAGCTGGAATGGTTGTTGGGAATACTATGAACACTACTCAACTAACATTAGAGAACATCATTGAAATGATTAAAAATGATAAGAATACATTACTTGGATACTTTGCCTTAGGTGCTACTGAACTTATTGCTCTAAAACCTTACATAAAAAAAGCTGTTAAATTAGCTATCATACCACAAATGAATAGAACTAAATCAGTAGGGATAATATTTATCCCAGGAGCTATGGTAGGAATGATTTTAGCCGGAGCTAATCCCATAAAAGCTGCTGAGATACAAATAGTTATAATGTGGATGATTTTAAGCTCTTCTATAATTTCTGGTGTTTTAATCTGTTATCTATTAAATAAAGAATTAGTTAGGATTTAATCTTTTTATGTCTAAATCCAGAAGATAATAAAGCAGCTCCAACAGCTCCAATCATTTGAGAGTATCTTGGAACTATTATCTCTCTACCTAAAACTTCTTCCATAGCTAAAACCAATCCCTTCAATAAACTACTACCCCCAACTAATATAACAGGGTCTCTAACATCAACCTCTTGAAGTTGTTGCTCAAATACTTGCTCTGCAACTGAATGAGCAGCTGCAGCTGCTACATCTTCTGGTTTAGCTCCCTCTGCTAATGCTGTAACTAAATCCTGAATACCAAAGACAATACAATAACTGTTCATTTTAATTTTTCTCCAATCTCCTTTTGCTGCTAACTCTCCCAACTCTTGGAGAGATACTCCTAATCTTCTTGCTGTTAGCTCAAAGAATCTACCACTTGCTCCTGCACAAATACCTCCCATTGTAAATCCATCTGGAATAGCATCATATAGGGAGATAGCTTTGTTGTCCATTCCACCAATATCTATAACAGTTGCTTCACCCTCTTGTCTATCTGCTAAATATGCTGCTCCTTTTGAATTAACTGTTAGCTCTTCTTGAATTAAATCTGCTTTAAAGTATCTTCCAACTGTATATCTACCATAACCAGTAGTCCCAATAGTTTCAACTTCATCTAATGTTATCCCTGCTTCTTTTAAGGCTAAATCAACAGCTTCTTTAGCAGTTCCTATAACATCCTTTGTATATAACCAACCAGTTCCAGCAATTTCATCGTCAATCATTACAACAGCTTTTGTAGTTGTTGAACCACTATCAATTCCTAAACTAATTCCTTCTTGTTTCTTTCTTGCTAACAATGCCTTTCTCTCAACTATTGTAACTAATGCTTCCATTCTTGTTAATAACTCAGATGCCTTAGTTCTTTCTGTAAATGAATACATAACTACTGGAAGATTGGTATTTTGCTGAATAAGTTTTCTAACTTCATTCCTAACTAATGCTCCTTCTGCACATCTAAAACAAGTAGCAACAAACACAGCCTCAGCATCAGTATTGCCTTCAATAATAGACATAGCCCTTGCAAACATTAATTTTAGATTTGCAGAAGCTACTTTAAATCCTAATCTTTCCTCAACTTCTTCAATATAGTTAAAATCTACTTCAGGAAAAATTAATTCACCACCAACTGATTGAGCAGCTTTTTCTATTTCTTTATAAACTCCACTCCATTCTGCTCCGCATGTTAATAGAGCTATTTTTACCATGACGAATTCCTCCCTTAAACTTAATATTTTTGACTAATTATAACCTTTAATTTTTTAATAATTTTTATAATAATTTAGTCATAATATAATTAGTTAATAGATTAGTTAATAGTTACTATTAGGGATTTATCATGAATTTATTCAAATATTTGAGAGAGAATAAAAGATTTTTGCTACTGTCTTTTATTTGGTGTATTATATTTATGTTTTCAATTATAAAATTCATTAAATTCAAGATGATTGGCTCATCTTCATGTATCAATTTATATCCTTCACTTACACCAATGTTAGGATTAGTTTTAGGACCCATATATGGTAGTTTAGTTATTATTATACTATTTATATATTACTGTATTTTTCATCCTAAGGCATTATATTTTGGAATTTTTTCAATTGTTCCTCCAATATTGTCTGTTATAGTAGCAAGCTATCTTTCAGAGGGAAAATGGAAAATTCCAGCAATAATTTTTGGAGTAGGATTATTAATATTTTATTTTACTGATGTTGGAAAGATTGTGTGGTATCATCCAATATTTTCAATTATTTCATTCTTATTAATACTAACTTTAAAAGATGAAATATCAAAAAATCTATTTTCTAAAAATACACCTAAATTTTTAGTTTCTGTGTTAGTTTTCTGTTTTATAACAGTTATGACAGACCATCTATATGGCTCTATTTTAGGGATAATATATTTACATTTACCACCAGATATGTATAAGAAAGCTATCCATGATTATATTTTAGAGAGAACAATTATGACAATTATTGGTTCAATTTTTGTAATATTTAACATTGAAATAATGAAATTTATAATATCTAATTATGAAGGCTTCAAAAGAGAGATAATTTTAAAATTTGTAGATATTAAAAGTAATGAAATAGAGATAGACAAAGAGTTATTAAAGAAATATAATATAAAATTATTAGATAAAGAAGAAAAAGAAAGAATTATAGTAGAGACCTTAAAAATTTTGAGTGGTAAAAAATGATTATAAAAAATAAGAGAGTTAAATTTATTTTTATTTTTTGGACTATTTTTATATTTTTTGTAAGTATTAATTTTTTTATAACTATAAAAAATATGTTTCATTTCTATAATACTCCAGGAATTTGTTTGTCTCCTGTTCTAATACTATTTTTAGGATTATTTTATTCAATTTTAGTTTGGATAATTTTAATGATATTACATGTATTAATATTTAAACTAAGCATTTTTAAATTATTACCTTCTTTTTTATCTATATTTATATCTGGACTTATATATGAAAATAAAAAAAAATATGTATTATATATTCTAATTTTAGAATTAATAATTAGCTTATTTTTAAAATTAGAGCTATTTCCACTATTTGTTTTAGCAATTATATTAGTTTATAAATTTGATAACATAAAAATAAATTTATTCAATAAAAATTTAATTAAAAGAGTAATATATATTTTTGTTTTTGTATATCCTGCTATTCTAAGTTTTTATTTGTTTGAAAATTTTTCAAGTATATTAGAGATATTTGTCTATTCATTGCTATCCTTAGTTTTAATATTTATGATAACTGAGACAATTGTAATCTTTGTTAATAACATTGACACCTTAAGAGAAAAGGTTATTAAATATAACAATAAAAATAAAGAAATAAAAATTGATGAAAATTTAGCAGAGAAATATAATGTTAAAGTTCCAACTGAAGAAGAAATTTTAAAACAATTTAAAAATTTTAAGAAAAAATGAAAAAAATAAAATAACATTTATTAAATTTTATATTTCAATTTATTTCAGATTTTATTTTATATGGGCTTAATCTAATATCTAATTTAATTTTATTTATGAGTTATTATTTTATTTAATTTTTCACATTCAATGAACCTATTTAAATTAACATATATGAGTGATTTTTATGTCATTAACACCAATGATGAGACAATACTACAAAATTAAAGAGAGGTATAAAGATTGTCTATTATTTTTTAGAGTTGGAGATTTTTATGAATTGTTTGATGAAGATGCTAAAATAGCATCTAAGGAATTAGGAATAGTTCTAACATCAAGAGATAAAAAACATCCAATGGCAGGAGTTCCTTATCATGCAGTTATCCCTTATATTAGAAGGTTAATTGAGAAAGGTTATAAAGTAGCAATTTGTGAGCAAGTTGAGAATCCATCAACAGCTAAGGGTTTAGTTAAGAGGGAAGTTGTTAGGGTTATAACTCCTGGGACTTTAATAGAAGAGGAGTTTTTAACAAGAGAAAGTAATTATTTAATGTCAATATATAAAGATAAGAAGTATGGAATTTCACTTATTGATATCTCAACTGGTGAGTTTTTAACAACAACAGTAAATACTTTTGATGAGTTAGTTGCTGAGATATTGAAGTTTTCTCCTGTTGAAGTTATATTACCAAGAGATTTTGATAATATAGATGAGATTAAAAAGTTAGTAGATGTTGTCCATCCATTAGTTGAGAACTATTATAATTTAGATGAAGCTAAATTTTTAATTGAAGAATTTATAAATAACAATAAAGAGTTGAATTTATCAAAGGAGAGCTTATTATCTGTTGGAGCAGCATTGAAATATATAAGTGAATCATTGAAAGTTAAGCATCTAAAACTATATCTTCAAACATACATAGCAAAGGAGTATATGCTCTTAGATTCCACTACTCTAAAAAATTTGGAAATATTTAAAAATTTAGTTGATAACTCTAAAAGAGGTTCTTTATTGGAGGTTTTAGATAAAACTAAAACACCGATGGGTTCAAGATTACTAAAAAAATGGTTACAGAGACCATTATTAAATGTTGAGCAAATAGAAAGAAGGTTAGAAAGTGTTGAAGAACTATACAACAAATCATTTTTAAGAGAAAATCTAAGAGAAATTTTAAAGGATATTTATGACATTGAAAGAATTGCAAGTAGAATAGAGTATGAAAGGGCATCTCCAAAGGATTTGGTTGCATTAAAAGATTCCTTAAAATTCATCAAAGAAATTAAAAAATTTAAATTTAATTCCAAAATGTTGAATAACATTGTTGAAAGTATAGAAAGTTTAGAGGATGTAGAAGAGTTAATAGAGAAAGCTATTGTAGATGACCCACCTATTAATATAAAAGATGGAGGAATAATAAAAGATAACTTCTCCAAAGAATTGGATGAATTAAGAGAATTAAAAAATAACTTAGAGAAGATTTTAAAAGATATTGAAGAAAGAGAAAGAGCTAAGACAGGAATAGAAAAATTAAAAATTGGATACAACTCAGTTATTGGATTTTATATAGAAGTGCCAAAATCTAAAATAAAGTTAGTGCCAAAATACTACAAAAGAAAACAAACATTGGCAAACTCAGAAAGATATAAGATAGATGAGTTAGATGAGTTAGAAGAGAAGTTATTGGCAAATGATGAAAAAATAAAAAATTTAGAGTATGAACTCTTTATTTATGTTAGAGATAAGGTTAAAGAAAAAGTAGAGGATATTAGAGAAGTAGCAAAAAAAATAGCTGAATTGGATGTTTTATCTACTTTTGCAGAAGTTTCTGTTCTTTACAACTATACTAAACCAAAGGTGTATAATGGATATACAATAAATATTAAAGATGCAAGACATCCAACTGTTGAGCTAAATACTAAATTTGTCCCTAATGATATCATTTTAAAAAAAGATAGTAGGATTATTTTAATAACTGGCCCAAATATGGCTGGAAAATCAACATATTTAAGAACATCTGCATTAATAACAATTATGGCACAAATTGGATGCTTTGTCCCTGCTAAATCTGCTGTTATTGGAGTTGTAGATAGAATATTTACAAGGATTGGGACAGTTGATGACATAACCAGAGGATACAGTAGTTTTATGGTTGAAATTTCAGAAGTAGCTCAAATACTCAAAAATGCTACAAGTAAAAGTTTAATTTTATTGGATGAGGTAGGTAAATCAACAGCCAATAAAGATGGTGTGAGCTTAGCTTGGGGAATTGTTGAGTATCTCCATAAATTGGGGGCAAAAACTTTATTTGCAACACACTATCATGAACTTTCAGAGTTAGAGGGAATCTTAGAAGGTGTTAAAAATTATCACTTTGGAATTATTGAAAAAGATGGCTTAATAGAGTTTGATAGAAAAATTAAGAGAGGAGCAAGTACTGAGAGTTATGGTATTAAAATAGCTGAATTAGTTTTACCAAAAGAAGTGATAGAGAGAGCTTATGAAATCTACAACAAATTAGAGAAATCCTCAGGAGATAATGAAATAGTTAGATATTTAGCACACTTAGATATAAACAATTTAACTCCAATCCAGGCATTGGTTGAGTTAGATAAGTTAGTGAAAAAATGCAAGAAACTATTAAGAGAATAGAAAAAATAATTTATGAGTTGGAAGAAATAAACAAAAATTTAGATAGTAGAGAGATAAGAGATGCAATAGAAAATTTAAAAATCTTTTTATATTCTAAAAAAATAGGTAATGAGAGCTTTTTACATAGCTATGTTAGAGATAAATTATTAAAAAAATTTAAAGGAAGTGCATATATAGAAAGTAAAGAACTTAAACTAAATTTAAATTTTAGACCAGATATTGTTTTTTTAAATAAAGATGAGTTAATAATTGTAGAGATTGAAACAGATAAAAGAAGATGCCTAAAAAAGATGGAAAAAATATTTAAAAATTTAGACAAGGTTTATTCTCTTCCAATATCAACAAATAGAAAAGTTAGAATTATTTTTGTAACTGAAAGAGATGAAAAAATTTTAAGAAAAGCTAAATTTTACAACTTTGAGGTTTTGGATATATATGAGGAAGGAAAATAAAAAAATAAAAAAGATTGCTAAGGAAAGAATTGACATTTTAATGAGTTTAGCTGAGAAAGAGGCAAAAAGAGGAAACTGGGAGAGAGCTAAAAGATATGTGTATTTAGCAAGAAAAATAGCTATGAAAGTTAGAATAAAAATGCCTAAAAAATGGAAAAGAAGATTTTGCAAAAAATGTTTAACTTTCTGGATTCCTGGGAAGAATGTAAGAATTAGGATAAAATCTAAGAGGTATCCTCATGTTGTAATAACTTGTTTAGAGTGTGGTAAGATTTATAGAATTCCATACATAAGAGAGAAAAAAGAAAAAAGAAATAAAAAGTTGGTAGAAGATAATAATATAGATTAAAGATTAAAGTTATAATAAATAATATAAATTAAAGTATAAATTAAAGTTGATGTGTTATGGCATGTATTGATAAATTGAACTATGAAATATTATATAAAGGTGGATTTAAAGATTGTGCAGAATATATAAGAAAAAACTTTAAGAATATTGTAGAAAAGAAAGCTGGAGATGAAATAATAGAAGGAATATTTTTGATTGGAATATCTCCAATTCCAGTAGCTTATGAAGATAACTATATTATATTTCCATACACAAAACCATGTTATGGAACCTTTGTTCTAAAAATTAATTTAGATGAACTAAATAAAAATATTAAAGAAGAAAATAATGAAAATAAAAAAAGAAAAAAAGACAAAAAAAGTTTATTAGATATAATTAAATTTTGGTGATGTATCTTGATTTTAGTTATAGTAGGATGTCCAGAGCCACCTTTGTTAATTCCTTCAACATTATATTTAATTTCCCAATTAAAAAAAGAGAATAAAGAGATAGTAATAGCTGCTAATTTTTCAGCTATTAAACTGTTAGATATTGCTGATATTGATAAATACTATCTATCCAATGTAGGTGTTGTAAATATAGATAAAGGTCTAAAAATTATAAAAGAGCTAAATATTGATAAAATTATAAGTTTTGTAAATAAAGATAGTGAAGTTTCATACACAATAACATATAAAGAATTGTTAAATGTTGATACTTATGCTATTGTATTTGGAAAATCCATCAATGAAGATTTTATAAAAACTTTGGAAGAACATAACATTAAAGTATATTCTGCAAGAGCATATCATAATCCTATGCCAATTGTTAATATAATTGATAAAATTGTTTTAGAGCTATAAGTATGAACATTGAAAATATAATTAAAAACATAAAAAATAATGAATATTTGAATAAAGAGCTTCTAACAAAAAATAATAAAAATAAAGTATATTATGCTGTTAAACAACCTGATGGCAATTTAAAGGTTGTTATTCCTACTGTTTTCCAAAATAAAAACTTTTTAAAGTTAAAAAAGTACATAGATGGAATAGAAGGAGCAACACAAAGAGTTATTGAAGAGATAAAAAAAGAGATTATTAGTAAAAAAAGATTTATTAACTTAGCTGGATATTTTAGTAGGAGATATAGAGAGCTGTATGAACCTCTAACTGTTGTTAATTGTGATTTAAATATAGGCTATAATTTATGGAGAGTTGATAAATACAACTACATTAAGGAAGATAAAATTTATCTCCTTTTAAGAATGATTTTTAAAGAAAAGGATGAGAAAGAAATAGCCAAAAAGATAGATTCTCTTTTGTTAGAGTTAAATCAATTCATTAAGAATATAGATATAAATATTTTAATTGAAGAAGCTAAGAATATCATTAATCAGAAGTATATTAGAGAAAATTTAGACAAATTGGGATTAGTTTGTTTTATTGGAAATAACTCAAAACCTGCAAGAAAATATACAGAAGTGAGAAAACATTACAGAATAGCTGGACCTAAGGAAATAAATATTCCCTTTGTATGCCCAGAAGAATTAAATCCAATTGAAATAACTCCAAAATATGGAAAGGAAATAAAAGGGTTGGGAATAAAAAAGAAGGAAATTTTTATTATAACTGGGAGGAATGCACAAGGAAAAACAACACTATTAAATGCTATTTACTCTGGACAAGATGACCATTTAATTGGGGATGGAAGAGAGTTTATAATTACAACAAAATCATTGGCAAGAGCTACAACTGGAAGTATGGAGATGACTGGACAAGATATTTCTTTATTTTTTGATAAACTACCTCCTGGTGTTAGAGGAACTCCAAAGTCAGTTTATGGAACAGCTTCTGGCTCTATGTATATGGCTTATCAAATACAGAGAGCTATAAAAAACAAAACAAAATTAATATTGATTGATGAAGATAACTCAGCTGTTAATTTGTTGGTTTCAGGAGTTTTAAGTAAGTGGTTTGAAGGTGTAAGGAGTTTATCTGATATAATTATGGAAAATAGAGAGCTATTAGGAGAAAGTGCTTTTATTATAGTTACAAGCTCTTTAGATTTCTTAACAGCTTTAGGAGATAGAGCAATATATCTTCAAGAGCATAAACCTTATTATTTAGATTTAGACAAATTTAAAAAAGAAGTTAAATCTTATTATTTAAAAAAGATTGAGAGGTTATAAAATGATTACACTTATTGGCAGTAAGTTGGCTAAAACAGGAGAAGAATTTTTATATGTTGGAGAATTAGATGAATGTGAAAAATGTAGATTTAAAAAATTATGTCATGGTAATCTTGAAAAAGGTAGGATATATAAGATAGTTTCTGTTAGGTCTTCAAATCATCCATGTCCAATTTTTGATGAAGGTGTTAAAGTAGTTGAGGTTAAATTAGCAAATTTAACTATTATGGTTGATGCTAAGAAGGCATTGGAAGGGATGACTTTACATTTTGAGCCTATAAAATGTGACAACTATGAATGCCCATATTATAAATATTGTTCTCCATCTGGAATATATGAAGGAGAAAAATTTGAAATAATAAAAGTTTTTAATGAAAAAATAAACTGTAAGAATAATAGAACACTGAAAAAAGTATTAATTGAACTTAAATTATAACATTGCCTTAATTTTTTCAGCTGCTCTTCTAATTATAATTCTTATTAATCCTAAATTAACTTTTTCTTCTGTTAATACCACCAATATTGCTTCTCCAGCATCTACCATAAGTATTTTTCCATGTTCTCCTTCTATCATTGCTTGGTATAAATTACCCATTCCTACTTCTGATACTGTTCTTTCAGCTGCTCCATAAGCAGCTGATGTCATAGCTCCTACTAATTCAGCATCAATATTTCCAGGTAGTTGTGAAGCAATAACTAATCCATCTTTTCCTACTACTAAACTACCATTAATACCTTCTGTTTTATTTACTTCTATTAGTATTTTTTCTATCATTTATTACACCATTAGTATATTTAAATAATATAGACTTTTGTTTTGTAAATTATTAATTTATATCATTTTTTAACTCATTTATATAATTATCTATTTTCTTGTTAAGATTGTCAATAATGTCAATAGCTCTATCAATATTTCCAGGAGACTGTTGCATAACTAATTCTTTTACTTCTTTAATTCCATCATATATTTCTTTTATCATCTTTAAGAAATCAATAACTTTAATTCCTCCAATTTCTACTATTTCTTTGACTTTTTTATAGATAATATCTATATGCTCAACAGTAATATCAACTTTTTTATCCAGTATATCTAATTTGTCATTGTACTGTTTAATTGCACTAATAACTTCATCAATTTTATTTATAATCTCTTCTTTGGCAGAATCATAGACAACTTTAACCTTTTCAACAATTTTATTTATATCTTCTTCAGGAATATGATTATTTTTAGTGATATTTTCTAATTTTTCTAATATTTTATTTAGTAGATTAATCATATCATTGAAATTTTTGTCTGTTTTTCCTAAGGATTCAATTAATTTATCAAGTTTCTCATTCAAATGTTTTAATTCAGAAATTACACTATCATCTAACTTTATCTGAAATTGTTCTTCTTTTGGATGTAGTGTTTTTTCACCCTCTTGTATGTCTAAAGTTTGTTCATTTTCTTCTTCTAATTTATTACTATCCAAGTCATTTTCATTATTTTCATTTTCAGTCTCTTCTTTATTTTCTTCTTTATTGTTATATTTTTTGTATAATTTTTGACTTAGTTCCTCAAGTTTTTTAGCTTTCTCTAATAGTCTTGTAGTCATACAACTACCCCCTATACATACATCATGTAGTAACCAATAACATATTATTATATAATTTCAGCATATATTAAATAAAATTTTGTGTTTGTATTTATGTATGTAATGATGATAACTATGTTAAAAACACTACCACCAACACTAAGAGAAAAAAAAAGATATATTGCTTTTAAAATTATATATGAAGAAGAACTGTCAGAGGGGGAAGTTGTTAATCTTATTAGAAAAGCTGTTTTAGAGTACTATGGACAATGGGGAACATCTAAATCAAATCCTTGGTTAGTTTTTTACAAATATCCTTATGGTATTGTTAGATGCCAAAGGGATAATGTTGATTTTGTAAAAACATCTTTAATTTTAGTTAATAAGTATAAAGATAAACCAATAAATATTATTTGTTTAGGAGTTTCTGGAACAATAAGGAAAGCTAAAATAAAGTTTTTAAAAATTAAACCTGTGAGATGGTTTATTTTAAAAAGATTGAAAAAGTGATAACCATGAATATAAATATTGGATTATTTGGTCATATAGACCATGGAAAAACAGAATTAGCCAAAAGATTAAGTGAAATTATTTCAACATCTGCATTAGATAAGCCAAAAGAATCAAGAGAAAGGGGAATAACAATAGATTTGGGATTTTCTTCTTTTATTTTGGATAAGTATAGAATAACATTGGTAGATGCTCCTGGACATTCAGAACTAATAAAAACTGCTGTTAATGCAGGAAAAATTATAGATTTAGCTTTATTAGTTGTAGATGCAAAAGAAGGACCAAAAACCCAAACAGGAGAACATTTAATTGTTTTAGATTTGTTGAATATTCCCACTATTGTAGTTATTAATAAGATAGATATAGCAAGTAAGGAAGAGATTGAAAGAACAAAAAAATTAATGAAAATTATTTTAGATTCAACAAATAATTTAAAAAACTCTAAAATTGTGGAGATATCTGCAAAAACAGGGGATGGAATAGATGAATTAAAAAAAATTATTAAGGAGACATTAGATAATTTAACAATTGTAAGGGATGTAAATAACTTTTTTAAAATGCCTATTGACCATGCATTTAAAATAAAAGGTATTGGAACAGTAGTGACAGGAACAATTTTAAAGGGAAAAGTTAAAGTTGGAGATACATTAATTGTATATCCTACAAATTTAGAGGTTAAAGTTAAATCTATACAATGTTTTAAGGAGAATGTTGAAGAAGCTAAGGCAGGAAATAGAGTAGGAATGAACTTATCTGGAATAGAGCCAGAACAGATATTTAGAGGTTGTGTATTATCAAGTTTAGAGAACAATCTTAAATTAACTGATAAATTTGTTGCAAAAATAAAAATTGTAGATATATTTAAATATAATTTAACACCTAAAATGAAAGTGCATCTTAACATTGGTTTATTAACAATTTCAGCCAGGATATATCCATTTAAAAAATTAAATATAGATAATAAAGAGGAAAATATTGTTTTAAATGAAATAAAAGCAGGAGATGAATGTTATTGTTTATTTGAATTAGAAAAAAAAGTTATGATGGAAGAGGGAGATAAAATATTAATTTTAAGGTTAGATTTACCAGCAACAACTTTAAGAATTGCTGGAATTGGAGAAGTTATTGGATTTGACAATGTTGAATTAAAAAAATTGTCAGTTAAAAAAGGAAAAGTAGTTAAAAGAAAAAATAAATTAGTAGTAGAAGGATTAGCTACATCAAAAAAATCAGCTGAGAAACTTATTGGTGAGAGAGTATATATAAAAGATAAAAATATTGTTGGAATAATTAAAGAAACATTTGGAACAAAAGGAGCCTTATTAGTTGATTTTAATGGAGATGTAGAAGGGGGGGAAGAGGTAGAACTTATTAGAGTTAGGAAATGGGGGTGAAACTGTTGTATTATATTCTAAATAAAACAAACAAAAAATTAGGAGTTGCCTTAAAAAATAAAAAAATTTTATATCATATGAAAAACAACAATGATGAGGTTTATATCTGGATGAATCTTGAATCTTCTGCACTTTTGAAGATACTACTTGAAGAGAGTGTAAAAACAGCTGAAAAAGTTAATAAAGAATATAGAGTTTTAGGAATAAAGAGGCACAAGATAATTGATATAGGGACAGTTTTTGGATATGATGGGAGGATATCTATTGGAGTTCTACCAGCTGATGAGGAGAGAGTTGCATCTATTTTAGTAGGATTCCATAAAGATGATAATAAAATACATACATCAATAACTACAACTCCAAAAAAGATAGCTCTCTTATGTATAATTTTAAATAATTTAATAACAAAAGGGATATTTGAGGAATAAAGATGCTAATATGGGATATTATTTATTTTGTTCTTGGACTAATTTTGTTGTATTATGGTAGTGATTGGTTTGTTTTAGGAGCTGAAAGATTAGCAAAATTTTTTAATGTATCAAATTTTGTTATTGGAGCTACTGTTGTAGCTATTGGAACATCTCTTCCAGAGATAGTAACATCTATTTATGCAGCTTTAACAAACTCCCCAGGAATAACTGTTGGAAATGCTATTGGTTCATGTGTATGCAATATAGGCCTAATTTTAGGAGTATCTGCAGTAATATCACCTATATTATTAAATAAAGAATTAAAAAAAAATATTACTTATTATATAATTTTGATAGTTATTTTAACAATCCTGTCAATTAATGGATTTGATACTATTGATGGAATTATACTATTAATATTAACATTACTTTATTTAAAAAAGACAATATCTGATGGTAAGGTAGAAGAAAACAACAATAATAAAGATTTCTCATTACCATTCTCTATTATTATGTTGGTTATAGGATTAGGAGCTGTTTTGTCTGGCTCACAGTTTTTAGTTGAGGGAGCAAAAGGATTAGCTAAGGCTTTTGGAGTTCCAGACTTTATTATTGGATTTACACTTGTAGCTATTGGAACATCTCTTCCAGAGTTGATGGTTTCTATAATATCTGCAAAAAGAAAATTAGGAGGATTAGTATTAGGTAATATCTTAGGAAGTAATATAATTGATGTAGGATTTGCATTAGGTTTGCCAGCAGTGTTTTATCATCTACCTTCCAACTACTTAGGGATATTATCATTATTTATACTATCAGCTTTAATTTATATATTTTCATTAAAAAACAAAATTAGTAGAGTTGATGGGGCTATTATTTTAATAATATATTTAATTACAATATATTTCATATTTTTTTAGATTTTGGTGATTTTTATGGATTTAAAAAAGATGTTGGCTGAGAAGATAGGAATATCAGTAGAAGAATTAGATAAATTAATTAAAGAGAAAATTGATGAATATGGAGGAATTTTATTGGAGGAAGCTGCTTTAAATATAATTGCTAAAGAGTATGGGATAAATCTAAAAGAGGATGTAGAAGATTTTTTAATAAAAGATATCCAAGAAGGACAGATAAATGTTGAAGTTGTTGGAATTGTTAAAGATGTATCTCCTTTAAAAACTTACAAAAAAAAGGATGGTAGTGAAGGACACTATAAAAAGGTAGTTATAGCAGACAAATCAGGAGAGATTACTATAACATTATGGGATGATTTAGCTAAAAAAGATATAAAGGTTGGAGATATTTTAAAAATAAAAAGAGCAAGAGCAAAAAAATGGAGAGACAATTTAGAACTCACATCTTACCAAGATACAACTATTAATATATTAGACAGTCATAAAAAAGAGCTCCCAGAAATTAAGGAAGTATATAATATAGAAGAACTAAAACCTGGGATGAGAGCAACTATAATAGGAAATGTTATTTCAGCATATCCATTAAAAGAATTTAAAAGAAATGATAAAATTGGAAGATTTAAATCTTTCATATTGGATGATGGAACAGGAATTATAAGAGTTACCTTGTGGGATGACTTAGCTTTGAAAGTTGATGTAAGAAAAGGAGATAAAGTAAAAGTTAAGGGATTTATTAGAAAAAACTATTACTTTGAAGATGCATTAGAATGCACAGCTGAGGAAGTAGAGATATTAGAGAAAGGTGAAGTCCCTGAAAGTCCATTAGTAAAAATAAATGAACTAAAAAATTATGACAATGAAGTTGTAAGTGTTGAAGGAATTATAAAAGCGATTAGTGGTAAAAAATATAGATATATCAATGATGAAAAAAGAAGGTTTATATCTGTATTGTTAGAAGATGAGACAGGAGAAGTAAATATAAATTTCTGGAGTTCAAGAGGATTTTTATTAGATGAAGTAAAAGAAGGAGACAAAGTAAAAATAAAGAATTGTAAAGTTAATGTTTATTATACAGAGGATGGAGAAGAAATTATTAATTTAAATGCAACATCTGAGACAGAAATTGAAAAACTTGGAGAAACTGAGTTTAATATAGAGTTTTATAAAATTAGAGATATTTTAGAGGGAGATATTGATAATATAAATCTTATTGGGAAAGTTGTAGATATATATATAAATGAAGTTTTAATTAATGATGATATAAGAACTGTAAAAAATATAATTGTTGAAGATGACACTGGAAGAATTAGATTGGTTGTGTGGGATGATAGAGAAGTAAATGTAAAAGAAGGAGATACAATAAAGATACTAAATGCAAAAATTAGAGAAAGAGACAATTATAAAGATTTAGTTTTAGGAAAATATGGAAGAGTAGATGTTATTGAAAATGGAATATTTAGAAAGTTTATAGCTGATTTAGTAGAAGGAGAAAATGCTGAGATAAGAGGAGCAATAGTCAAACTTTTATCAGGCCCTGTTGTAAAGATATGTCCAAACTGTAAAAAAAGAGTTGATAATTACTGTGAGGAATGTGGAATTGAGGGAAAAGATGTTTTAACATTATCTTTTATATTGGATGATGGAACAGACAATGTAATATGTAGAGCTTATGATAACAAAGTTGAAAAACTACTAAAAGATATTAAAGAAAATATCATTAACAAATCTTTGGAAGAATTAAATACCATCTTAGGAGAAGAGTTTGTTTTATTTGGTAATTATTCAAATGATACTTTTAATGTTAGATTGGTGAAAAATGTTGATATAAAAAAAGAAATTAAAATATTAAAAGATTTATTGTAAATACTCTTTTCCATAATCAACTTCATATACTTTAAATCCTGGTTGAATTCCTGGATTTGTTGGGTCAAAGCTTTCTTTTACTAATCTTATATGTTTTAGTCCATATCCATCTAAGAAGTGTAATCTTGCATATATACTATCCTCCAAGTTTCTTGTTGCTAACCAACTCCAACCATATCCATTTTCTTTTAATCTAACAAATAAAGATAATTCTCCATCTTTATCAACTATTCTCTCAACAACTGTTCCATTTGGATACATTATATAAACTTTATGTAGCTTAAATTTACCAACTGGTTGGTATTGACCATAATATTCTCTTAAAATATATGTTGAGACATTACTTCCATTTATAACTACAGAATACAATAGATTACCTAACCTTATATTTGCTACAACTAAATTATTGCTGTACTCTTTTGATATACCTTTATAGAAAGCTCCTTTTTCTCTTTTTTCATTTGGAGTATTTGGTGGTAAAGAGAAGTTCCAGAATCCAAACATACTCCATACTGGGGCAATATCTGTCATTCTATTGTATGTTATTAGATAATCTGGATTTGGATGTTCTGGATGAGTGTAGTTAAGAAGTGTTTTAGCATCTTCTGGTTTTAGGTGATATTTATTTACTAGGATATCATAAGCTTTAGTTCTATCAACTGGAAGAATCTCATTTAATATTTTTACTATCATTGAGACATTACCATGAGTATAGTTCCATAATATTCCATCTTTTTGATAAGCTTTATCTCCACTTGTAGCTATCATTCTAATTATTCCAACTGCTAAGCTTTCATTACTTGTTGCAAAGATTCTCCCTACCCAATAGGCTCTTGGAGTATTTTGACAACCTCCATCAAATGTAACCATCTTTCTTGTTGCCCATGTATATATATGCCCATTATCCCACCAACAGGTTATAACTGAATTGTTAGGAGTATTTTCTTTAATCCATTCTAAACTTTCTTTCCATCCATTATTAAATGTAGGTGCTGTTGTAAATGGCACAACTGCTGCAACCATTGGCACAACTAATCCAATAGCCAATAATACAGATGATACTTTAATTATAGTTTCTTTCTTGTCCTTCAAAGTTGTATATATATCAACTATTTTATATACAAACAGTAATGCTAATGAAACCAATAATATGAACTCAGCTATAGGAACATACATACTTGGGACTAATAGATTTGGAAGTTTATTAGAATATTTAGCCAATATAAATAATCCAAATAGTACTATTGGAATTCCTATTCCATAAATAGATGATTCATATTTTCTTAAGATTCTATCAATTTGCCCAGCAATAATACCTAAACCTATTGCTAATGGAGGAGTTGCTAATGATGTAAATCTAATACCTTTTGTTGAAGCATACAATGTAATAGTCAACCAAATAGTTAATAAAATTGAATATTTTATATCTAAACTTATTTTTTCTCTTCTTAATATAATAAATGAAGATAAAATTCCTAAAATTCCTAATACTCCATAATCTACTCTTCCAATAGCATCTATAAATATCTCTCTGAAAGAGTTTGGTTTTTGTAACTCTGCAACTGTCTGGTAGACATTAGGCCAACCTGATGGAAGAACATAAGTATTTGATGATAAAACTTTTTGCATTCCTATAGGAGACAATATTGGAGATAGAGCCATATTTGCTCCATAGATTATGGAAATTAATGCTAAACTGCCAACTAAATATAATCCTGCTAATAAAAATGCATTTTTAATATTTGGAAGATTGATATAGCTTATTCTTACATTTTTTAATACTGATATTAAAATTAGATATACTACTAAAAATATAGCAACTACATCAAAACCATACCACCAAGCTCCCCACATTTTTGGAGCTAAAACTGTTGTTAAAACAGCTAAACCAATAAACATCTCAAATTCAATGTCTTGATTTTTAAAGTATTTATAAGCTATAATAATTAAACCAGCTAATATAGATAGTATAGAAAAGATGTAGAAGAATATTGCTGCTCTGACAATTTCAAAAGTTTGAGCAATATAACTTAGATAAACTCCAGTTATTAAAACAACTAAGAAAGAAATTCCTAAATATATTTTAGTTAAATCTATTTTTTTACTTTTAAATGCTGAACTATCTATAAAGTGTAATCCTTCCAAAATAAACCATATTATATAAAGAATAGGTAAAACTTCAAATATAGGTGTATCTGCAAATCCTGCAACTGTCTTTGAGAACAAATTAGGAGCTGTTATTAAAGCTATAGCCCCAACTAATCCACCAATATTACTGTTTGTTACTCTCCTAACTATGAAGAATATTGGTATCCCTAAAAGCACACTTAACAATGCTGGAAACCAAAATGCTGCATTCATTATTGTTACTGTATTATCAAAACTATGCCAGATAATATATAAGAAATCTTCAACCAAACAGATTATTGGAGGTTCCCAACTTACAGGATGTCCTGGAGGAGCATATTGTATAGAATCATAAGGTACTAACTTTCCATTTATTACTTTTAAAGTTTCTCCAATATACCCTTTATAATACAGATTTTCAGATAATCTTAAATAATAGTATGGGTCTAATGCTAAAAGATACATTCTCCCATGTTCATCTGAAAACATCTTTTTTAAAATTTCATTATTTTGAGCAAATTTCATATCTGCTGTTTGAGCTCTTAATTGAAAACTTAAAAACATTAAAAAAATTATAATTAAGCATATCTTTAACCATTCTTTCTCTTTAAAAAATTTATTTATCTTTTCTATCAAGATTTCACCTTTATTTGTTTTTATATACTTCTCCATCTTGTAAAACAATTAATCCATTTTCACCAACAACTTCATAAATCTTAGGTAGAACATTTTTTATATTTTCTTCAATATCAACACATTCAATAACAACTGGAAGATTTAAAGACAACCTTAAAATATCAAAAGTTGATATACCTCTAACTCCATATCCCATAATTCCTCTAAATACTGTTGCACCACTTATATTATTTTCTTTTAAAATCTCTATTATGTGTTTGTATGCTGGTTCTCCGTGATATTTGTCATCTTCTCTAAGATAAATTTTTAAGATTTTTACTTTCATACTCTCACAATATATAATGCTAATAATCTACCTAAGAATATCATAAATAAACATCCAACAACATTTATAAATATGTTTATTATTGCTAATAAAATTTCATTCTCTTCTATTAAAGTAAATGTTTCATAAGAAAATGTAGAAAAAGTGGTTAGAGAACCACAAAAACCAACTGCTATAAAAAATCTATATTCTGAGGGAATAGGTAAAAAAAGAGATGAATACATAAAAAATCCCAATATAAAGCTACCTATTAGATTAACTGCCAAAGTCCCTAATGGGAAGTTATATTTTGTAAAGATTCCTGAAATAATGTATCTCAATATTGCTCCAAAAAATCCACCTAATCCAATTAGTATGAACTTGTTCATTCTCTCACATATACACAAACTGTTAAATAAGAAAAATTATTTTTGGCTATATCTTTTAACTTCATCTTCCTTATTTTTTCATTTGGATATGTTAAATTTTCTAAAACATATATCTCTAAATCATCATTTAAACCAGAATTTATTAATATTTTAGCATCTTCTTTTAAATTGTTTGGTAAAAAAATAACATTTTCTTTATTTTTTAATAGATTTATTAATTTTTTTATATTTTCAGATTTTCCATGAAGAGTAACTATTGTAAAATCTTCCCAAGATATTTTTAACTTAGCAGCAGCTACTTGAATAGAAGATATTCCAGAAACAACTTCAATATCTTTTTTATCTACTCCCAACTTTAATAGAGTTTTTAATAAACCACTAAAACATGGGTCTCCTGTGGAAAGAATAGCTATATTTTTATCTTTTATTTTTATAATATCTTTTAACTCATTTAATAAATTTTTAGATAACTCTATCTTTTTATTATTTTCTATATCAAAAAGATTTAAAGCTCTTCTACTTCCAACTATTATATCACAACTATCCACAACTTTCTTAGCTTTATCTGTTAAATACTCCTTATCTCCTGGACCTATCCCCACAATATAAATCATCTTTATTCCTCAATAGAATGATAATAATATAATTCCAATTAAAATTAAAATGACACCTATAGCTTGATTAATTGTGAGAGTTTCCTTTAAAAATATTATTGAGAGAATAACTGTTATAGCTGGACCAATAGATGATATAGGAACAACAATACTTGCCTTGCCTTTATATAAAGCATAATATAAAACTAATGAACCTAAAACTACAAATATTCCTGCTATTATTGCATATAAAACTATTTTTGCATCATTAACAATTATGTTCTTATATTTGAATATTAAAAATAATGTTAAAATAATTCCAACAATATTAACAACTATCCACTGAAAAAGAGGATTTTTTTCACATACTATTTTAGCAAAAAAAGTTCCAACACCATATAAAACAGCTACCAACAATCCCAAAATTATTGCAATATCCATAATTTCACAAAAAAATATAATTTATAATTTTTCAGCTCTTAAATCAATTGTCTGATTCATTCCTGGACCTGTTGAGATTATAGTAACAGGAACTTTTGTAACTTCTTCAATTTTTTCTATAAAATCTCTTGCTTTTTTTGTTAATTTATTATACTCTCTAACTCCATAACAACTTTTATCATACTTATCCAATCCTGTTATTGCTATTTGAGTAGCTCCATTTAATCTACAAGCTTTTTTAGCCATTTCAAAGTCAAAATAACCAACTCTTCTCCTTCTGCCTGTTACTGTTCCATATTCAACCAATCCTAATCTTTCTGCTTCTTCTTCACTCATCTCAGTAGGAAATGGGCCTGCTCCTACTCTTGTAGGATAACTTTTAAAAACAACTAAGACATCATCCACTTTTGTTGGGCCAATTCCAACATCAGCTGCAAAGCTTGAAGCTGTTGTATCTTTTGATGTTACATAAGGATATGTTCCATAGTATAAAGATAAAAATGTCCCTTGTGTTCCTTCAATTAAAACATCTCCACCATTATCTAATGTATCATTTAACAATTCAGATACATCTCCTAAAAATTCTTTTAATTCTTCTATATCTTTAGCTTGTTTCAAAATTCTTAAAACTCTATCTACATTAGCTGGCCCACATCCACTGCCAGTAGTTCCAATTTCTTTTGATAGGTGTTCATCTTGTCTATCCATTAATTTATGCTTCTCCTCTATTATCCCAGCTCTATAATCTACAATTAATCTCTCTTTTACATTGAATTCCTTTAACATCTCAACCTCTTTTAGTAAAACTTCAGGGTCAACTAAAACACCTGCTCCAATAGCCAATTTTGCCTCTTTATGAGGAAATCCTGTTGGAACCATTCTTATTCCATAACTCTTTCCTTTAACATTTACAGTATGTCCTGCATTTGGTCCCACTCCTCCCCTTGCTATAACATCAGGCTTATCTTTACTACATATATAGCTGATAACTTTTCCTTTACCTTCATCTCCCCACTGTCCTCCAACTATAATTAGACATGACAAAAATAACACCAAATATTATTTTTTAATTATCCAAAGAATTATTTAGAATACTTAATAATATATAACATTTATCTTAATTATTATAATAAGGTTATCTTACAAGGTATCTTAATATCTTCTCAGCCCCATCTGTTGGTTCTAATGCTCCTTTATAAACTTCTTCAACAATATCTTTGATAAATTTTTTATCTTTTGTATTTTTTAAATATTGAATAAATAAAGGGCAATATCCTAAATCTTCTCTACATTTGATTGGAAATATCTTAATAAAATTAATGAATGTTTGAGATTTTTTTGTTACTATATCTGTTGATAAGCATGTTGTGAATATAGTTCCTTCTTCTTTTATGTAGTTAGATAGAAATCCACAAGGATAACTGTTTATAACTTCTTTAAAATTAATAGTTAGATTTATTGTTTTATAAGGTATTTTATTTTCTTCTAAATATTCAATTATATTTTTTCTAACTTTTGGAGGAGTTATTGGATTATTATTCAATATTATTGCCTCAACACTAAAAATATCCTTTAAAATCTTTAAAACTTCTAAATCTTTTTGGCATGAAATTAAAACTTTAACTTTTCTGTTACTCTTTTTATTTTCTAAAAAATAGTTTGAAATATCTAACACTTCCTGATTTTTATAAAATTTTTTTATTAATTTACATCTCTCCTTAAAAAGTATAAAATCAGAATAATCTTCAACTTTAATAACATCTACATCCAACAATTTTTTAAGTTTTCCTACTATCCAGCCTCCTGGTCCAATAATAGCAGATTTATCACTTCTATTTTTTGTATAAATATATAAAATATTATTTTCAAGTTTTATATCTACAATATCTATATCCACTTTTTTTAATCCAATACTTTCTCTTATTTCATTTATATATCTAATTATTTCTGATGGCAATAATTGTCTTTCCTCCTTTGACATGTTCCCCTACTTTAACCAAAATTTTGTAGTTCTTTGGTAGAATTAAAGCTGTTTGTGAGCCAAGTTTTATTTTTCCAATTAGTTCTCCAACTTCAACAGTGTCATTAACATGAACATAATAAACACATCTTTTAGCAACTACTCCTGCAATTTGAACAACTCCTATATAATCTCCATTATTTGCTTTTATAATCATTATATTTCTTTCATTGTTCTTTTCAACATTGTTAAAGAATGCTGGATAAAAACTACCATCAATATGCTTCATATAAACTACTTTTCCACTTACAGGAGCTCTATTTACATGAACATCTAATGGAGACATAAATATTCCAATAACATAAGCCCCTTCTGGAAAATACTTACTAATATTTAATTTATATGAATTCCCATCTTTAAATACTTCTATATCTTTACTAAATGTTATATACTCAACAGTGCCATCAGCAGGAGATAAAACAACAGAATCATTAACATTAGGAATGTCAATATCTGGAACTCTATAAAAGTATGCTGTAAATAACATCAACACAACAACAGAAAAAGCAAACAACTTCTTCATGTTCTCACCTAAAAAGAAATTAGAGCTTAAAATTTATAAATTAAGGGGCATCAGACGGCTTGCTACTCATCACAATTCAGACGGGGATAAACATTATCATCTGCCTATAAGATTTTTAATAATCTCTTTTATATTATTTATATCTTTATCTGTTTTACCTTTGGCAAGATAGTCTTTTCCACCACCTTTTCCAATAATCTTAATTAGTTCATTCATATCTATTTTTACATTGTCCCCTCTCTTGCACACAATAAAGTTATTTTCATTGATTAAGATAACTATTTTATTGTCTAAAGCTAAATTATCTACTAAACTTAGCATTTCATTTGGATTTAAATTAACTTTTTCTACTAATATTTCATATTCTCCAATCTTCTCAAATTTATTCATTAATTCATATTTTTTAAGCTCACCAACTTTCTTCTCCAACTCCTCTACCTTTTTTCTTAGTTGTTTATATTCATCATATAGTTTTTCAACTCCTTTATCTATCTCCTCAGGATTTACTCTTAAAATTTCTGATGCTTTATTTATCTTATCCTCTAACTCTTGAATATATTCTAAAGATTTCAATCCAGATGAAAAGATAACTCTCTCTACACCATCTTGAATTCTTTCTGTCTTTAATATCTTTATAAATCCTACCTCTCCGGTATTTTGGCAATGAGTTCCTCCACAAGCTTGCACATCTATAATATTGTTATTGTTATCTTTAATCATAACAATTCTCAATATATCTCCTGGAACTACTCCTCCTTGATATATTCTAAATCCAAATTTTTCCTCAGCTTCATTCCTATCCATAAATACACTTTCTATTTTATAGTTACTAAGAACTATTTTATTAGCTATCTTTTCAATTTTCTTTAGTTCTTCTCTACTTATTCTTTTATAATGTGTTATATCTAACCTTGCTTTATCTACATCAACATCTGAACCAGCTTGCCAAATATGTTTTCCCAAAACTTCTCTTAAAGAGGCTAAAATTATATGGACTGAGGTATGATGTCTCATTAAACTCTCTCTTCTTTCCCAATCTATTACACCTTCTACTTCATCTCCTTCTTTTAAATCATCAATATCTTCAACCTTGTGTAAAACAGATTTTCCTGATTTTTGCACATCAACAACTCTATATTTTTTATTATCTTTTATTAAAAATCCTGTATCTGGTTTTTGTCCTCCTCCTTCTGGATAGAAAAGAGTTTTATCTAAAACTATATAGTTATCAATTATCTTTAAAATCTTTGCTTTAAATTGTTTTTCTTTTGGATACTTATAAAATAGAAGCTCTGTTTCTAAATCTACTTTTGGTAATGTTTTTTCCTCTTTCTTTATGTCTTTTTGTTCATGTCTCTCAGCTACAATAGTATAGAAGTTATCTGGAATCTCAATATCTTTATTGTATTTCTTTGCTATCTCTCTAACAATTTCAGGAGGTATTCCATGACTATCATACAACTCTATTAATTTATCTAAATCTATTTTATTGGATTTTAACAATCTCTTAACTAAGTTCTCTCCTCTTCTTAATGTTTCTCTATATCTCTTTTCCTCAATTTCCAAAACTTCTTTTATATAATCTTCCATCTCCAAAAGTTCTGGATAGAGATTTTTTAATTTTTTAAGGTGCCATTCAACTAAATCATAGAGTTCTAATGAAATATTTAACTTATCAAGATGTCTTAAACTTTTTCTTATTAACATTCTTGCTAAATATCCATCTTTAACATTTGAAGGAACTATGCCATCTCCTAACATAAAAGCCAATGCTCTTGTGTGGTCTGAAAGAGCATAGATATTTTCATAAGGTTCTAATAAATTGTTGAGTTCTTCCACAGTTAAACCAACATGCTTAGCTAATTCTGCTCTCAATTTTGATAAGTTATCTGCCTCAATCATTCCAGATAACTCTGTTATTTTTTGTAAGATTTCTTTATCTATATCCTTAACACCAGATTCTTTTTTCAATTTTTTTATTAAATCTTCAAATAAAGCATCATAAATAGTTTCTTTTCCAGTTGAAGCCCATACAAATCTCTCTATTCCATAACCTGTATCAACAATTTTTAAAGGAATCTCTTTATATCCATTCCCTACTTTCTCATACTGCATAAATACAAGAGTAGCCAACTCAACACCATGAGTTAATACCTCAAAACAAGGTCCGGCATTTCCTCCTCCTTCCCACCAACTTTCTATAAATGTTATTGATTTTTCATCAATTCCTAATTTTTTAAAGAAGTTAAAACATAATTCAACTGTCTCATCTTTCCAGTAAATATAGTTATTTTCATAGTTAAAAGCATGATGTCCTCCCATAGTGAAGCATGTCAAATGCCTACCAGTTCTTCCTACATTATCTACATCAGTCAATCTAATACATGGTTGTGCTATAACCAATGGATTTGCCTTTGGTTTAACTAACCCCTTAGTAACCCATGGCTGAAATACAGCTATAGAGGCAATTGTTAATAAAATATCATCTCTCCATCTCTTAGCAGTTACAGGAGCTCTTTTTATTGGTTTATGGCCATGTTCTTCAAAAAATTTTATAAATTCTTTAACCATTTCTTCATAAGTGTAAGGTTTCTTAGTTATTGGCTTTCCAATAAATGAATACTTATCACAAGGCACATCTCCACAAGTCTCTCTCTCCTCTAAGCTCCAAAAAGTTTTACCACACTTCTTACATTTTTGTTTTTTAAATCCCAACTCCTCAAAAAGCTTAATCATTAAACCACCATAAAAATTTATTTAAATTTTTAACTATTAAAATAATTTATTGTTCTTTTTCTTCTAATTTAACAATTGCCTCAGCTATATCTCCATTACATTCTTCTAATGCTTTTCTTGCTTCTTCTTCTGAAACATTACATTGCTCAGCAACTAATTTAACATCTTCCTCACTAATCTCTAATTTAACTTCTTTTTCTTCTTCTTTAACTTTTTTATGCTTTCCAGTTATAGAATATGTTTTAATTCCTAAAACATCCATAACTTGAACTTTTGGTTTTTCAAAAACCCATTTTTCACCATTTTTAAATATGAATATTACAGTATCAACATCTAAATCTTTTGCATTCATACCCATATCTTTCATCATTCTTTCCATTTTCTTTAACATTTTTGGATTTAATCTGCCTCCTGGAAACATAGTATCCCCCTATTAATTTTTTTATTTTTAACTAAATTTTAAAGAAATAATATTAATAAATATTATTAAAGGTTATGTTTAGGAAATTTCATTTAATATTGTTTTATATAAATATGTTAATATTTTGTAAATATTTTTATAAAATAATGTTTAGAAAACGCAAAAGAATTTATTCAATGAAGAGCAATAAGATACTAAAACAAATAAATAAAATCAAGCTATAAAAAAAAATTACACAGTCCAATAATTATAATTTTATATTGTACTTTCTAATTATTTGTTAAGATTTTTAGAATTTTTGGTGAAAATATGGATGTTGCTGTTCTCTATTCTGGTGGAAAAGATTCAAACTATGCATTATATTGGGCTATAAAAGAAGGATTTAATGTCAAATATTTGGTTAATGTAGAAAGTGAAAATAAAGAGAGCTATATGTTCCATATTCCTAATGTGCATTTAACTGAGTTAAGTGCAAAAGCAGCTGAAATTCCATTAGTTAAGATATATACAAAAGGAGAGAAAGAGAAAGAAGTTGAAGATTTAAAAGAAGGTTTGAAAGAGTTGGATGTTGATGGAATAGTGACAGGAGCAATAGCAAGTAGATATCAAAAAGAGAGAATAGATAGAGTTTGTAAAGAGTTAAATATAAAAAGTTTTTCTCCATTGTGGCAAAAAAATCCTGAATGGATTTTAAGAACTGTCTCTGAGCTGTTTGATGTAATTATTGTAGGAGTTTATGCTTATGGCTTAGGAAAGGAATGGTTAGGTAAGAGAATAGACAAAAATAACATAGATAAATTATTAAAAATTTGTGAAAAGTATGGAATACATAAAGCATTTGAAGGTGGAGAAGCTGAAACTTTTGTATTAGATTCTCCTGTATTTAAAAAAAGAATTGTAATTGAAGAGAGTGAAATAGAGTGGCATGACTATTGGGGAATATATCATATAAAGAAGGCTAAATTAGTGGAAAAATGAAGACAGATGTTTTAATAATTGGTGGTGGAGGAGCTGCTTTAAGAGCTGCTATAGAATGTAAAGGGATGGATGTTGTTATAGCTACTAAAGGGCTATTAGGAAAGAGTGGCTGCACAGTTATGGCAGAAGGAGGATACAATGCAGTTTTTAAGAAAGAGGATAGTTTTAAAAAACATTTTTATGACACTGTTAAAGGGGGAAGATTTATAAACAATCCTAAATTAGTAGAGATTTTAGTTAAAAATGCTCCAAAGGAGCTAATAAACTTAGAAAAATTTGGAGCTCTTTTTGATAGAATTAATAAGGATATAGCTCAAAGACCATTTGGTGGGCAAAGTTTTAATAGAACTTGTTATTCAGGAGATAGAACAGGGCATGAAATTATTTCCTCTCTATTAGAATATCTTTCAAAGTATAATAGAGTTAAAATTTTAGAGGATGTTATGGCCGTAAAGTTAATAGTTAAGAATAATAGATGTTATGGAGCTATCTTTTTAGATTTAATTAATGAAAAAATTTTTCCTATTTTTGCAAAATCAACTATTTTAGCAACAGGTGGAGCTGGACAAATATATAAAGTAACATCAAATCCAATACATAAGACAGGAGATGGATTTGCATTAGCTTATGATGTTGGAGTTGAATTAATAGATATGGAGATGGTTCAATTTCATCCTACTGGTATAGCAAATAAAGGTATTTTAGTTACAGAAGCTGTTAGAGGAGAAGGAGGGATTTTATTAAATAGATTTAATGAAAGATTTATGGTTAAGTATGATAAAGAGAGATTAGAGCTATCAACAAGAGATGTTGTAGCAAGAGCAATATATAAAGAGATTATGGAAGGTAGAGGTGTTAATGGAGGAGTTTATTTAGATGTTACACATCTTCCTAAGGAAGTTATAGAAAAGAGATTAGAAACTACATTTAAGCAATTTTTGAGGTTGGGAATAGATATAAGAAAAGAGAAAATGATTGTTTCACCAACTGCTCATCATTTTATGGGTGGAATTAAGATAGATGAATACTGTAAAACTAATATAGATGGTTTATTTGCTTGTGGAGAAGTTTGTGGAGGAATACATGGAGCTAATAGATTAGGAGGAAATGCATTGGCAGATACACAAGTATTTGGAGCAATAGCTGGAAGAGAAGCTAAAAAATTTGCTGAGGAGAATGAGTTTGATATAATAGATGTTAATTTAGATAAGATATATGTTGAATTGGATGGAGAATTTAATCTATTAAAATTGATTGATAAACTTAAAGAGATAATGTGGAAATATGTTTCTATAATTAGAAGTGAAGAATCCTTAAAAAGAGCTTATAATGAAATAGAAGAATTAGAAAATAAAATTAATAATTGTTATGGGCCTCTACAAAAATTTTATGAGCTAAAAAATATGATAACTGTAAGTAAGTTGGTTATAAAATCTGCTTTATATAGGGAAGAGAGTAGAGGAGCACATTATAGAGAGGATTATCCAGAAGAAAGAGAAGAATGGAGAGGAAATATAATTATTAGAGAAAATAAAATAACATTTAAAAAAGTAGATTATGATGTTGAAGAATATTTAAAATCTATTTAATTCCTAATGCTTTATTTGTTTTTTCTATTGACTTAAAGTTATCCTCTTCTAATTGGAGCATAGCTCTTATACAGTCAATATTTTCAGGAACTACAATACTCTCTTGATGGACAGCTTGCATTAAAAATAACTCATTTTCAACAATATTTACACTCTCTTTCCATATTACTAATTCAGGTATATCATATCTCTCTCTACCTAAGTCTCTTCCATACTCTATAATTTGAGCTGTTGATGTGAAACCATCTTCATAACTTACTGTTATTACTCTTGGAGTTTTCTCTATACTGTCTAATATATCATCTACATTAACACTTTTTTCTAACTCAACCATTAATGTATGTTGATGCATTAAAGTTGTAGGAACAATTAAAGCTGATGTTAATACTTTTCCTTCAAATTCTGGGATAACTGAGATAACATCTGGACCATGGTGAGATGGAACTGTAACAGGATTTGGTTTTATTGCATTTACTGGGCCGGTTTTGTCATCATTTGGGTCTGCTGCTCTCCTAACTAAAACAATTCTTGCCTTTTTTATTTCACTTACATTGTTTATGAAATAAAATGCTCTACATAATCCTGTTGTATTACATGAGACAACTCTGATATAATCTTTTCCAAAACATCTGTTATAACTCCACAAAGCATTAAAATTATCTTCTACATCTTTTGCTTTTTCCCCACCTTGTAAGATAGCTTTAACTTTGTAAGGTTTATATATCTCTTCCAAATTCTTCTTACCTACTTTTTTAGGAGCTCCATCTACTACTATATCAGCTTCCTCAATAACATCTAAAATAGTTCCTTCAACAGGAATTCCTTTTTCTTCAAATAACTTTAATCTCTCTTTATCTGGAATTGCACAATATAATTTATATCCTTTTTCTACTGCTAACTTTGCCTCAAAATCTGGCTTTGTTTTTGTAACTCCTAAAACTTCCATATCTTTCTGCTTACTTACAGCATCTGCTACTCTCTTACCAATTGAACCATATCCATTTATTAACACTTTAACTGTCATTTTTCTCACCTTTATTCATTATCATGTATTTTTAAAACATCTAACTTCTTACATATACATTTTTTGTTTAAAATAGATGAAACTGATGGCTTAGTTCTACCTTCATCTCCACTTATAAGCTCTTTTATATATAAACCACCATCACAAAATATCTCCAATTCTAAGGATTTATCATTTAATTTTTTAGCTTTTACATTATAAACTTTTCTAACTCTTTCTAAATCAGCTCTTCTATGCAATACTCTTCTTGGAGTTCTTTGATATATTACTCTATTTTTTAATTCCTCTTCTATCTTTTTTATATCTTCCTCATTAACATTTTCTTCACATTCTACAATAGCCCTATATGTTTTTTTGTGAGGTGTATTTTTAAATAAAACTTTGTCTTTTCTTTCTCCAAATTCTAAGTTTAATACTTCAACTCTTCCATCTTTATTAATTAGTTTTTCAATTTCTTTTAAGTTTAACTTCCTTTTTTTAGGTTCTTTAATCTCAATAACAAAAGGTCTTCCATTTCCAAGCATTCTCACATCTATATCTTCTCTTCCAGCACCATGAAATCTATAATCTAAACCATTAGCAAATTTTAAAACAACATCCCCAATTATCTGCTCTACTGATGTAGGATACTTCTTACCTGTATAGTTACAGTATTTACAACCTCTACCTCTACAATAAGAGCATAACCATCTTGTTTGTGGTATTCCTCTAACTAACTTTCTATATCTCCCTTTTATAAAAAGAGGATTAATTTGGAGAGTTACTTTTTCATCATAAGGATTTATATGTATTACTATATCTGGCTTCTCCCTATCTGGTTTTTTACCAATATGTTTAGCTAAAAACTTACCAAACTCTCTTCCAAACTCTTGTTTAATACTTTCCATGTAACTATATTTCTCTGTTAGTTGTGTTTCTAAATCTTTTACATCATCTGGAAGATGAGTCCCTACTAAAAAAGTGTCAAATTCATAATCTTTTATTAGTTCAATAACTTTGTTTAAAAGTTTTTTAAATTTTTCTTCATTAAATATCCCTTTACACCAAACACATTCCTCTTCTGAATATCCTTTTTTTAATATCTCCAAAAGTTCTTTTTCATCTTCACTTATTTTATTCTCTTTTAGATTTTTTTCTAATTCTAATGCCTTAGCTATTCTTAAACTCTTTCCCCTCTCTACATTTGAAAGATGTAAAAGCTTTCCATACAATCTACCTATACATCTATCACACAGTTTATAATCTTTTAAAATTTCTAAGTTAAACATATTTTATCCCATTCTTAATTTGTATTTTAGTCCAATATATCCCCCAATATCCAATAAAATGATGTTTATAATTAACAGAATGAAGGTTATATAAATCAAATGCAAATCCAGAGTTGCTAAGGACATTCCCATTAATAGAGCTGGGATTAATATTGAGACATCAATTGTTACTCCAATTATTTCATACTCCTTTCCACATGCAATACTCATTCCTCCTGAAATGCCTGCAATAATAGCTACAATAGCACTTAATATTATGGATGTCTCTGAAAGATATTCTAAAACTAACTTCTTTGAAACAAAAAACAAACTTGGAATAAATGCACATAATATAACAACACCAGAGCAAATTAACTCTTTTTTCATTCCTTTAATAAATAAATCTCTATCTCCTAAAACTGTTCCTATAGCACTGCCCATAACTGTATCAACTAAAGGAGCTATAATCATAGCTCCAATTAATGTAGGAATGTTATGCTCAATCAACCCAATAACTCCCATTATACTTGCCAATACAACTTTAATTAAGACATTGTTAGTTATTTTAACCATAGTTTTTGCTTTATAATACAGTTCCAAAGGTGATAGTGTAGTTGAAGATATTCCCTCCTCTCTACATGAAAATGTTATATTTGCTGGCATTATTGTAACACTTCCATATCCTTTTTCTCCCAAACCTAATTTTTTTAATTCTAAAACTATTTTTTCAGCATCTTTTGCTTTTGCATTGCAAGTAATGATAATTCCATCTTCAATAGATGTTTTTAATGGTTCAATTATTGATATTGAGTAAGCATTATTCTTTTTTAGGATTTCTTCAACAGTATTTAGAAATTTTTTTGGAATTATAATTTTCATGTATCTCATTGTTTTCACCAAGAATAAACAAATATTTAACCTAATGCTTCTTTTATACTCTCTTTTAAAGATTTGCATAAATACTCTATTTCTTCCTCAGTTATTGTATATGGAGGATTTATAATGACAACATTTCCAATTGGTCTCATATATATTCCTCTTTTTAAGAGAGATTTTGCTACTCTAAATCCTGCCTTATATCCATATTCGTACTCTTCCTTAGTTTCTTTATCTTTAACTAACTCAATCCCAATCATAAAGCCCTTTCCTCTAACATCTCCAACTTTATCCAAATCTTTTAGCTCTCTAATTAATTCATTCAGTAGTTTTATTTTCTTTTTGTTTTTTTCTAAGATGTTCTCTTCTTTAAAAATCTCCAATGTTGCTAAACTTGCAGAACATGCCAACTGATTTCCTGTATATGTGTGCCCATGATAAAAATGCTTAGCTTCTCCATAATCTCCTAAAAACTCATTAAATATTTTATCTGTTGTTAATGTTGCAGCTAATGGTAAATAACCTCCTGTTATTCCCTTTCCCAAACATAAAATATCTGGTTTTTTGTATTTCTCTAAAATCTCTGAGTAAAACATTCTACCAGTTCTTCCAAAGCCAGTAGCAACTTCATCAACTATAAATGTTATATCCTCTTCTTTACATTTCTTAGCTACCTCTTTCATATATTCATCTGGAAATGGTATCATTCCAGCAGCTCCTCTAATTCCTCCCTCTAAAATCAAACAAAATACTTCATCTTTCTTCTCTTCAATAGTTTTTAACATCTCCTCTAAACATCTTAAATCACAACCTTTCTCAAATCTCTCATCAGTATCTTTGAAATTATTATATTTACATCTATAACAGTATGGTGCATAAACATGATACCCCTTAAATAATAAAGGTTTAAAAATTCCATGGAAAAGTTTTGAGCCACCAACAGACATAGCTCCAACAGTATCTCCATGATAACCTTCATCAACAGATATAAATTTATCTCTTTTCTCACCTTTTAGATAATGATACTGATAGGCAATTTTAACAGCAATCTCAACTGCCTCTGCTCCATCCTCTGAATAAAAGACTTTTGTTAAATGTTTAGGAGTTATATCAATAAGTTTTTTAGCTAATAAAATAGATGGAACATTTCCAGAACCTAAAAGAGTTGAATGACAAATTTTTTCTGCTTGATTTTTTATAGCATTTATTATTTTTTTATTACTATGTCCAAACAAGTTACACCATATGGATGAGACAGCATCTAAATATTTATTTCCATATATATCAATTAAATAATTTCCTTCTCCTCTCTCAATGATTAAATTATCCTCTTCCATATAATCCTTCATTTGTGTATATGGATGCCAGATTAGTGTTTTATCCCAAATTTCTAAAAGTTTTTTGTTCATTTATCTTCACCTTATATACTATCCAATTAAAAATAAATATAACCTAATCCTATTTTTTAATATCTATCAAAGATTAAAAAGTGATGTGGCATGGACAGCTTTATACAAAATCTATTTGCTGAGAGGATAGGTGGAAAAAAATTTGGGAAGGAAGAGGTTATTTATAAATTTGAGAAAATAAAAAGAGCTAAAAAAGAAGCTATGGAAAAACATCCTAATGTTGAATTAATAGATATGGGAGTTGGAGAACCAGATGAAATGGCAGATAAAGAAGTTATAGAAGTTCTATATAGAGAAGCTCAAAAATGGGAAAATAGAGGTTATGCTGACAATGGAATTCAAGAGTTAAAAGATGCTGTTCCAGAATATATGGAGAAAGTTTATGGAGTCAAAGATATAGACCCTGTTAATGAAGTTATACACTCTATTGGTTCAAAATCAGCTTTAGCCTATTTACCTTCAGCCTTTATAAATCCAGGAGATGTTATGCTAATGACAGTTCCTGGATACCCTGTTATGGCTACTCACTCTGAGTGGTATGGAGGAGAAGTTTATAAACTTCCTTTATTAGAAGAGAACAACTTTCTTCCAGATTTAGAAAGTATTCCAAAAGATATTTTAGAAAGAGCTAAACTTCTATATTTAAATTATCCAAACAATCCAACAGGTGCTCAGGCAACTAAAAAATTCTATAAAGAGGTTGTAGATTTTGCATTTGAAAATGAGATAATTGTTGTCAATGATGCTGCTTATGGAGCATTAGTTTATGATGGAAAACCTCTTTCATTCTTATCAGTTAAAGATGCCAAAGATGTTGGAATAGAGATTCATAGCTTTTCAAAAGCATACAATATGACAGGTTGGAGATTAGCTTTTTTAGTTGGTAATGAACTAATTATTAAAGCTTTTGCAACAGTTAAGGACAATTTTGATTCAGGGCAATTTATTCCAATTCAAAAAGCTGGAATTTATTGTTTAAAGCATCCTGAAATAACTGAAAGAATTAGACAAAAGTATGAAAGAAGATTAAGAAAGATGGTAAAAATCCTTAATGAAGTTGGATTTAATGCTAAAATGCCAGGAGGAACCTTCTATTTATATGTAAAATCTCCAAAAAAAGCTAATGGTATTGAATTTAAAACAGCAGAAGACTTTTCACAATATTTAATAAAGGAAAAGTTAATTTCAACAGTCCCATGGGATGATGCAGGAGCTTATTTAAGATTAGCTGCATGTTTTGTAGCAAGAGATGAGAATGGTAATCCTACAACAGAAGAGAAGTATGAAGATTTATTATTAGAAGAGTTTAAAAGAAGATTAGAAGATTTAGAATTAGAATTTTAAAGTTCAAAAGGATTATCTTCTACATTAACATTATTTTTCTTTAACCAAAATCCAAATTTTTTATCACATCTCTTTATATGACTCTCCAACCATCCAATTAAAAAAGATACAACTCTCATTAGTTCTTTATCATCTTTTTTGATTTTATCTAATTCTCTTATCATTATATTTACAAAGATATCATGTATTTTTTTGTGATTTTCATAATCAGGATAGTTATGAAGTTCCATATACTTTTCTTCATGCTTGAAATGTTTATCTGCATAAAAAATAATATGATTTATAAGAATATTTTTAGCTTCATCTTTTTTATTATTTAAAATTAAACTAAAAACATTATTGACAGTTTCAAGTAAAAATTTATGCTCTTCATCAAAAGTTTTTATATTCATTTCATACTCCTCACTCCACTTTAAATACATCTATATTTCACCTCTATTAACTTAACATTACTAAAATTTATTTTATAATATTTAAAGAAAAATTTAAATCTTTTGTAATACTAAAATGTAGAATATCACTATTATTTACATTATTATTATAACATTTTTATTATTATTTAGTATAGATTCTGCAGATTAGTAATATGCCCAATATAAAAAAATTAAAAAATTTTATTCTATTCAATATATTCCATAATTCTTTCTAATCCTTCTTTAATTCTCTCATACTTATTAGAGTAGCTTATTCTAATATTATATTTGCATCCAAACTCTTCTCCAGGAGACAAGGCAACATACTTTTTATTTAAAAGTTCTTCACAGAACTTTTTCCCATCTCTACCAATATATGGAAATACATAAAATGCCCCAACTGGATTACCAACTTTCCAATTAAACTCTTTCATATACTTTAAAACCAATCTTCTCCTCCTATCAAATTCTTTAATCATCTCTTTAACATATTTTTCAGTTTCAGAAGAAAAAGCTTTTAATGCTGCAAACTGTGAAATTGTTGGAGCTGAAATAAAAAAGTTCTGTTGTAATTTTAAGCAACTATCTATTATCTCACTATTTGATATTAGATATCCTAACCTCCAACCAGTCATTGAATAAAGCTTAGAGAATCCATTTATTAAAATAGTTTTTTCTAAATTTTCATCAAATTCAATAGCTGAAAAACAGTTTCCTTCATAAACTAATCCATTATATATTTCATCAGAAACAACATAAGGAATTTCATCATAAGCAAATTTATAAATTTCCTTTTCTAAAACTTCACCAGTAGGATTTGAGGGAGAATTTAAAATAATTGCTTTTGTTTTTTTATTTACTTTCTTTTCCAATTCTTCCAAATTTTTAAAATATATTGGCTTAGCTCCTAAAAATCTAATGAAATTTTTATAGCATGGATAAGTAGGAAGTTTTATTAAAACTTCATCACCTTCATCTAAAATAGATGATAAAGCAAAAAATAAAGCTAAGGATGAGCCACCAGTAATAATAATGTTGTTAATATCTACATCAATATTGTACTCTAAAAAATATTTATTTGCTATCTTTTCTCTTAGTTCAACTATTCCTCTACTATCAGTATAGTGTGTTTTATTCTCTTTTAATGCATTAATTCCTTCATCTAAAATAGGTTTTGGTGTTGGAAAATCTGGCTCACCAATCTCTAAATGTATAACATCCTTACCTTCTCTTTCTAAATTTTGAGCCTTAGAAAGAATGTCCATAATTTCAAAATTATCAAAATTTAATAATCTCTTAGCTACCATAGTTATCATTTAAAAAATTAAAATTTAAATTTAAAAATTTATAAAGTGTAATCTAAAACTTTCTTAGCTTCTTCTATATGTTCTCTTCTAATTCTTTCTATGTCTTCATGTAGAGCTTTAATAACTCTCCCTAAAATTATAAATATTGTTCCGGTTATAAGTGGAAGATTATCAACTACATTATCCTCTAATGGTAAATCTCCAGGAATTTTTTTCATAACAAACTCTTTAATTTTATCAGCTAAGATTTTTTCTTCTTCTATAACTTCTCTAAATAATTCCATAGAACTTAACATACCTTTTGTAAGAGGAATATGTCTCATTAAAATCATTTTAGCATTTTCAGCTTTTGCATTTTTATGTGCAATTTCAAATAAATCTGCTACTTTTTTCTCAACTATATCCATCATATCTTCAGCTTCTGTCTTATACAAATCTACTTCACATGTAACATTCATTAACTTTTTTAATTGTGGATATGGTATTATCATCTCAGCCATAGTATCCCCTCATAATCACTATTTTTTGATGATTTTTAAAAATATAAAAAAGGAGTATATAAACTTTTGTTAGTTGAAGATAGAGAGTGTCAAGTTAAGCTTTTATTAATAATTGATAAAAAATAATAAAATATGAAGCTCACGATAGAAGTCTTAAAGGAGAGAATCGAAGAGGAGAAGATTTTTAAAAGGAATAAGAAGTCGATAGAAGTTAAAATCTTAGCTGGGATTTTGTATTATCTTGGACTATCGTTGAGGAAGGTAAGTTTGTTTCTTTCCCAATTCGAAAGTATAAGCCATGAGTCGGTTAGGACTTATTATCACAAGATTAAAGATGTTTTAAACGAACCTGAAAGAAAGGAAAGATACGCAATTGCAATCGATGAGACCAAACTAAAGATTGGAAATGAAAATATTTACGTATGGTCTGCTATTGATGTTGAATCGAAAGAGTGCTTGGGAGTTTATGTTTCTGAAACAAGAAACTGCCTCGATACTATATTATTCGTTAAGAGTATATTAAAATTTTGCTCTAATAAGCCGAAGATTTTGGTCGATGGTGGAAGATGGTATCCGTGGGCATGGCAAAGATTGGGTTTAGAATTTGAAAGAGTCAGATTCGGACTGAGAAATTGTGTAGAAAGCTTTTTCTCACTACTCAAACGAAGAACTAAAGCATTTTATAATAGGTTTCCTAATAACAGCAAATTCGATACAGTTGTTAGCTGGATTAAAAGTTTCATGATGTTCTACAATTAGTTGAAGTCGTTAACTTGACAGTGTCTTGAAGATATTATAAAGGATTAATCTATAAAAAATAAATATCTTTAATTTCTAACAACTTATTAAAATTATTGAGGTTTCTCCATTAATTTTCTTTTTGATAATATTTTACCTTCTTTATTGTGTGGCTTTCTCAATACTGAATCTGTTGCTTTTTCTAATTCTCTAATCTCATCAGCTAATAAAGCTGCTTGTCTTAACAATTCATGAGCTGATGCTACAATAGGAATATATTTCTCAGCATCTTTAACCATAAAACATCCTTTAACATCAACATCTCCAACTTTCTCAGCTATATAATATGCTGCCATAGCTTTTGCTTTTGCATAAGGATTGCTGAACTCCATTTTTTCTACTACATTCTCATCAATTACTATTTTTGGGAGCTCTATATTATTTTTACCTTCTTTTATACTTTCAATTACCTTATCTAATGCTTCTTGGACAGTTCTAACTACACCTATAACTGATAATACTTTTATTATATCTGAGTTGAATAATCCTACTTCAACAGGGTCTAAAAATTCTCTTCTTGCTCCAATCATTGGGTCACATTTTATAATTATATATCCAAATCCATTCTCTTCTAATTCATCCTTAGCTCTTAATCCTGGCTTATCTCCAACAATTATTGAAGGAATTCCAGACTCTTTTAAAATTTCTCTGGCTTTTTTAGGTCCGGGAGCTGCTGGATTTGGGCTTATAAACACAATAAAGTCAGGTTTTATTTGCTCAACCATAAATTTTGTTACTTCTTCAACTGACTTAGGGTCCATTTTAGCTCCACTACCTATAACTCTTACATCTATATCCTCTCTTTCTGCTCTTTCATCTAAGGCTAAATCAATAATTGGAGACATTCCAATATTTCCACATTTTATAAATCCAATTTTTACTTTTTTCATACTTATCACAAATATATTATTATTTTTTATTAATTTTAGTATTATGTTATAATATTTTGTTAAGTTTTTATATAAAGGTTACCATTAGATTTATTTAGTGATATAATTATAAATTATATTATAGTTTAGATTTTCTAATACTATTTATAGACATATATGCATATTATAACATTTTACATGGTGAGATTATGGAGTTTGATGTTCCAGTTTATGAAGTTATGAGCTTTCCAGTTATAACTGTAAGTAAAGATATGAGTGTATATGATGTTGCAAATATTTTAAAAGAGAAAAATATAGGGGCTGTTGTTGTAGTTGAAGATAACAAACCAATTGGAATAATAACTGAGAGAGATATTGTTAGAGAAGTTGTAGCAAATAACCTAAAACCTAAGGACGTTTTAGTTGAGGATGTTATGAGAAAAAAGGTTATTACAATAGAGCATAACAAGTCAATAAATGATGCTGCCAAGATAATGGCTAAATATAATGTAAAAAGATTACCAGTAGTTAAAGATGGTGAATTAGTAGGGATTATAACTCAGAGTGATATTGTTAAAATATCCCCTAAATTGTTAGAGATTGTTATAGAGTATGCAAATATTATGGAGCCTCCAAAAGTTGAGGAAAAAGATGAATGGATAGAGGGTATATGTGAATGCTGTGGATATCAAGGGTTAGTTAAATACTATCAAGGTAGATATTTGTGTGAGGAATGCTTAGAAGATTTAAAAAAGGAATAGGTTATGATATCCATAATTTTAGTTAATCCAAAGTATCCTGGAAATGTTGGAAGTATAGCAAGAGTTATGAAAAATTTTGATTTTTATGATTTGAGAATTGTAGGAAATAAAGAGATAATAGAAAGTGATGAAGCTAAAATGATGTCAATGCATGCAAAAGATATTTTAGAGAATGCTAAATTTTATAACTCTTTTGATGATGCTATTAAAGATTTGGATTTTGTCATTGCTACTTCTGGTGCAAGAGGTGGAGATAGAAATTTAAAAAGAGTGCCTATAACACCCAAAGAATTAGCTAAAAAAATATATTCTACTAAAGGGAATATTGGAATTGTTTTTGGAAGAGAAGATGATGGATTAAGAAATGAAGAAATAGATAAGTGTGATTTATTAGTTTCTATCCCTACATCCCCAAAATATCCAATAATGAATCTATCCCATGCTGTTGCTGTTATCTTATATGAGCTCTATTCCTATAAAGTTGAAAATAAATTTGTTGATATAAATATAAGAGAAGCAAGTAAGGAAGATAAAGAACTTCTAATTAGAAAGTTTAATGAGTTTATAGATAAATCTAAACTTCCAGAACATAAAAAGGAACTTTGCAAGATAATATTTAAAAGATTAGTTAATAGGGCTTTTATAACTGGAAAAGAAGCATGGACATTAATGAGTGCATTTAAGTGATAAGTTATGGTTTATGTAACAAGTATAATAGACAGTTCAACAATTGACTACTATAAAAAATTTTCAGCTGTTATTTTTTTATCTGGATGCAATATGAGATGTAAGTATTGTCATAACCTAAAAGATGTTTTGAATAGAAAGTATAAGATGAGTGTTGAAGAACTTTTTAAAAAAATTGATTTTTTCCTTGCTGATGCATTAGTTATTTCTGGAGGAGAGCCAACTTTACAAAAAGAGGATGTAGTAGAGATAGCTAAGAAAGCAAAAGAACTGAATTTAAGTGTTAAGATAGATACAAATGGGACACATCCAGAAGTTATAGAGGAGTTAATAAAACTTAACTTAATTGATTATGTAGCTTTGGATATAAAATGTAGGTTTGATAAATATAAAGAGCTAACTGGATATGATAAAAATATCAAAGATAATATTTTAAAAATTATTAAAATGTGTAAAGATAATAATATATTTATTGAGTGTAGAACAACATATGTTCCAAAAGTTTTAGATAAAAAAGATATTGAGGAAATTGCAAAAATTGCAAAAGATGCTGATTTATATACAATCCAACAATTCAATCCTGAAAATGCTTATGATGAAAAATTTAGGAATCTACCAATACCAAAAACTTCTGAATTGGTTGAGTTGGGAAAAATTGCAAAAAAATATGTAAATAGAGTTTTAATTAAGGGAGATGAGATAATAGAACTATAAAATATTTTTTAATAAATTGAGTAATGCTCAATGTTATATTTATATTTTTAATCAAGCATATAATGAAATAATGTATAAATATGAGTAATACTCATAATCATTTAATTGGTTAGCATGCCTAAACATATTTTATCAGGAATAAAAGCATTGGTAACTTTTAAGCTAAAAAAGAAAGGTTTAAAAAATAAGGATATTGCTAAGTATCTAAAAATTGATAATACTGTTGTATCTCATTATTTGTCTGGAACATTTCCAAAAAATGATATTTTGGAAGTTGCAGAAGTTATAAAATCTCTACCACCAAGTTGTGGAGCAAAATTTATCCATACAATAACAAAAGATAAAGATTTATCTAAGATTTTGGTTAAAGAACTTTATGATGTAGATATAATCTGGGATGAAGAAAAATGTATTTTTTGTTATCAATGTGCTGAATGTGATGCTATAAAAATAGAAAATGGAAAGATTAGTATTGATAAAGATAAATGCTGTCTTTGTGCAAACTGCACTTTTTTGTGTCCTACAAAAGCATTAAGATTTAGGAGGGATATAAATGAATAAAATTAAAGAAGTATTTGATAATGGTTTTATAATTTATAGAGAAACAAAAGTAGATAAAAGAGAACTTAGCTGGCAAAAATCTTATTGTGTTGGTTGTGGGATATGTTCTGATGTCTGTCCAGTTGGAGCTATAAAGCTTGGACCTCTTGGAGCTATTGCAAAAGGTTTAATTGATGATAACTATATTGATATTGACAAAGAAAAATGTGTTTTATGTGGAATTTGTTCAGCAGCTTGTTTCTTTAATGCATTAGATTTAAAAATTAATGGAAAATCAATAAAAGAAGATGAAAGATATCCAAAAATTACTGGAAAATCTATTAAAGTTGAACAAGAAAAATGTGTTTTATGTGAGCAATGTGAAATTGTTTGTCCAAGAGATGCAATAGTTGTTGAGAGAGAATTAACAGAAAGAAAAAAGTTTGTTGTAGGGGAAATTGTAATTAACAAAGAAAAATGTGTTTTATGTGGAATTTGTGCAGAATATTGTCCAGCTGATGCTATTGAGTTGAATTACAGAATTCCAACACCATCAAATCCTAAACCAGTTGATGACATAAAAGTAAATCATGACTTATGTGTCTATTGTAGAGTTTGTGAGTATGTATGTCCTCATGATGCTATTGAAGCTATTTGTTATAAATGTCCTCTACACAAGAGAATACCAAAAGCTAAACTTTATGAGGATATAAATGGAAAAACAACAGTATATGAAGATATTTGTGTTTCATGTGGTTGGTGTGCTTATGTATGTCCTACAAATGCTATAAAAGTAGAGAAACCATTTGAGGGAGAGGTAATAATAAATCATGAAAAATGTTCAGGCTGTGCTGCTTGTGTAAATATTTGTCCATGTTCAGCATTAGAGTTCCCAAAATCTGAGAAAAAAGCTCAAAAAGTCCAAAAATTAATAGTAAATCAAAATCTTTGTGTTTTATGTGGTGCTTGTGCAAAAGCTTGTCCAGTTGAAGCAATTAAAGTTGTTAGAAAATCTGTCAAATTAACTAAGAACTATCCAAAAGCTTGGGAAAAACAATTAAAAAAGGTATTAAATTGAGGTGATTAAATGATAAATAATAAAGGATATTCATTAGTAGTCTTTCCTGAAAAGTGTCATGGTTGTGGAATTTGTGTAGTTGCATGTCCTGTTAATGCTGCTAACGACCCAAATGTTGCTGGTGGAGCTGGTCCAGAAAGTGAGGAGAATATTGTTATTAGAGTAGAGAACGGAGTTATTAAGATAGTAAATCCTGAATTATGTGGTGGATGTGGGACTTGTGTAGAGTTTTGTCCAGTAGATGCTATAAAATTAGTTAGGGTGAAATAATGAAATTTAGATTAAATACAGGTAGAACTATATGGCAAGGGGAAGGTATTGAAGCTGGGAAAAATTTAAAATTATATAAAAAAGCTGCTGCAGTAGTATATATAAATAAAGAAGATATGGAAAAACTTGGAGTTAAAGAAGGAGATAAAGTAAAAGTAAAAAGTTCTTTTGGTAGTGTTGTCCTTTATGTTAAAGAAGCTGATGAAAGAAATCCAGAGGGGCATATATTTATACCTATGGGACCTTGGGCTAATGTTGTTGTAGATCCAGATACCACAAGTACAGGAATGCCATATTTAAAAGGTTCTCCTGACCAATTTGTAAAGATAGAGAAAACTGATGAAGAAGTTTTAGATATGGAAGATTTAATGAAAACAGTATATTTGAATGTTAAAAATATTAAAAATAAAAATGCTAAAATTAAAAAAGTTAAAGCATAATTGGTGAGATTATGGAAATGATTATTAAAAATGGAATTGTCTATGACCCTGCTAATGGAATTAATGGAGAAAAAATGGATATATGCATTAAAGATGGAAAGATTGTTGAAAAAGTTTCAGAAGATGCTAAGGTTATAGATGCTTCTAACTGTGTAGTTATGCCTGGGGGGGTAGACCCTCATTCACACATAGCTGGACCTAAGGTAAATACAGGAAGAGTAATGAGACCAGAAGATAGTATAATGGAAATTTACAAAAGAAAAGCACATTCTGGAACAGGATTTTCAGTCCCTTCAACATATAAAACAGGTTATCAATACTCAGAGTTGGGATATACTTTTGTTGTTGAAGCGGCTATGCCTCCTTTAAAAGCAAAACACGTCCATGAAGAGTTTAGAGACACTCCTCAAATAGAAAAAACAGCAATGCCTTTATTTGGAAATAACTGGTTTGTATTTGAATATATAAAAGAGGGAGATTTTAAAGCTTTGGCAGCTTATATAGCTTGGGTTTTAAAAGTATCAAGAGGTTATGCTATAAAAATAGTTAATCCTGGAGGAACAGAAGCATGGGGATGGGGAACAAATGTACATTCAGTAGATGACCCTGTTCCTGGCTTTGATATAACTCCAAGAGAAATTATAAGTGGATTGGCAAAAGCAAATGAAATGCTTGGATTACCTCACTCAATACATATACATCCTAACAACTTAGGACATCCTGGAAATTGGGAAACAACATTAGAAACTATGAAAATTGTTGAAGGTATGAAAGCAAAACCAAGAGTTGGAAACAGATTCCAAGTTTATCATAATACACATGTACAGTTCCATTCTTATGGAGGAACATCTTGGAAAGATTTTGAAGCTAAGGGAGTAGAAATAGCTGAATATGTGAATAAAGCAGATAATATTACTATTGATGTTGGGCAAATAACATTAGATGAAACTACTACAATGACAGCAGATGGACCAATGGAATTTGACTTATATATGACAACAAAAACAAAATGGGCAAACTGTGATGTTGAAGTTGAAACAGGTTCTGGAGTAGTTCCATTTATCTACTCTCCAAAAGGACCTGTATATTCATTACAATGGGCAATAGGTTTAGAGTTGTTCTTATATACAGATGTAGATAAATTAATGCTAACAACAGACCATCCAAATGCTGGACCATTTACAAGATACCCAAGAGTTATAGCTTGGTTAATGAGCAAGAAGTATAGAGATGAGTGGTTATACAACAAAGTCCATAAATGGGCACAGCAAAGAAGTAGAATTGCAGATAGTGATAAAGAGTTTGACTTATATGAAATAACTAAAATTACAAGAACCAACTCAGCAAGAGCATTTGGGTTAGTTAATAAAGGACATCTTGGAATAGGTGCTGATGCAGATATAGCAATATATGAAATTAATCCAGAAGAGAAAGATGGAAGAGTTATAGAAAGAGCATTTAGATATGCTAAATATACAATTAAAAAAGGAGAGATATTAGTTAAGGATGGGGAATTAGTAAAAGAGAAATTCTATGAAACATGGTATGTAGATGTAAATGTTGGAGAACAACTATATGAAGAAGTTTTAAAAGACATAAAAGCTAAATGGCCAAAATTATACTCCATTGCATTTGAAAACTATCCAGTTAAAGATAGCTATGCTAATGGTTGGGAAGTTGTCAAAATTGATGCTTCTGACATAAACTAAAAAAATTTTTTTGAGAAAAATTATGTTATTAACAACTACTGAAAAACTTGAAGGATATAAGATATTAGAATATTTGGGGATTGTTGTTGGCTATGGAGATGACCCAGAAGAGGCTTTGGATGATTTGGAAGAGTTGGCATTAGAATTAGGAGCTAATGCAGTTATTGGAATTAGAATACATAATGAGCCAATAGTAGAAACAGGAGAAGATATTGTTAATAATAACTACTATGCTTATGGAACTGCTGTAAAAGTTGAGAAGGTGAAAGAATGAAAGAGATAATATTAACATTTAAAGATATTGCCCTAAAAACATCAGTAGATATGTCAGTAGTTTTACCAGAAAAATTGGCTGAGATGAAAGAAGATGAAATAAAAAATATAAATTTACAATATGGAAGAAAAAAGATAAAATTATGTGATATTTTTGATATATCAATTAATGATATTGATGGAGAACCAAAAATAATTATTGAAAACTCAAATGACTATTTATATCATATAGGAGAAGAAATGACAAAAGGAGAGATTATAGTTAATGGAAATGCAGGAATGTATGTTGGAGCAAGAATGAAAGGAGGTAGAATAGTAGTTAATGGAAATGTTGATAATTGGGTAGGACAAGATATGTTTGGAGGAGAGATAGTTGTTAAAGGTGATGCCAGAGATTATGTTGGTTCATCTTATAGAGGAGATTGGAGAGGAATGGAAGGAGGAACAATAATTATTGAAGGAAATGCAAGACATGAAGTAGGAGAATTTATGTTAAATGGACTTATTCATATAAAAGGAAACTCTGGAATATTTACTGGAATTCATTTGAATGGAGGAAAGATTATAGTTGATGGAGATGTTGATGTTAGAACAGGAGGAGAAATGAGAAAAGGAGCAATAGTTGTAAAAGGTAAAATAAGAGAAGTATTACCAAGCTTTAAATTTGTTGAGATAGTTGAGAATCCTATAATAAAAGTAGGTAAAAAAGACCCTGGACTAAAAGTAGAGGGGACATACTATAAGTTTATAGGAGATTATGCTGAAAGTGCTAAACCAAAAGGAGAATTATATATAAGTGTAGATAAAAATCCTGACTTAATCTAAATTCTTCCAAATTATTTTTCCTGTATCTTTATGTTTCTTAAATGGAAGTTCTATCTTTTTTAATGTTTCAATAAATCTTTGCACATCTCTATTTTCAAAACTATCTTTATTTATCAGAAAGTCATAGTATTCATCTGCCAACTTTATAAATTTTAAGTTATACTGTTCAGCTACATTCTTAATTCCTAAACCAATATCTGCCTTTTTCATAGCAATAGCTCTTGCAACTGCTGAATGTGTCTTACTTTCTATATTGTATCCATTAATTCTATTTTTGTCAATATTATGCTCTTTCAAAAACTTATCAAACAAAATCCTTGTCCCAGAACCTTTATTTCTATTTATAAATTTTAAATTATAAATATTTTTTAAGATATCTTCTATACTCTCTATATTTAAATCCTCTCTAAACATGAATCCTTGTTCTCTAATATATCCTCCAACTAAATAACCTCTAACTTTGTATCTCTCTAAAAATGGGATATTATATAAATTAGTTTTTTCATCCAATAAATGTATTCCTGCAATATCCGCTTCTCCCCTTTTTATAGAGAATATTCCACCTAATGAACCAGCATTTATAGTTTTTGCATAAATCTTAGCTTCTCTTAAAATTAAATCTATTCCTATGCAGTGGCTACCTATAATATTTAATCCTTCTTTAACATTTCCAAATAAATGAACTTCAACATCTTCATTTTCCAAAATCTCTCTATTCTCATCTATTACTATATATCCATCTGCCTCAGATAGAGATGTTATAGCTCCACTACCCTTAGTTATTGGATATGCTTTATCTTTTGCTAAAATAACAGGTAAGAATTCTTTCCTTCCTTTGGCAGATATGTATCTTAATGGAAAATGAGCTTTTACAACATTTTTCTCATCTCCAAATAGAATATCAAAGATGGTTAAGCATGATGTTGGATATCCAGGCAAACCAACAACTAATTTATTATTTACAGTTCCTATTATTGTTGGCTTACCAGGTTTTACTTTCAATCCATGTATTAAGATTTTTCCTCCAAGCTCTTTTATAGCCCTTTCTGTTAAATCTCCTTCTCCTGCAGAAGTTCCCCCAGAGATAAGAACTATATCACAACTTTCAAGGGCTTTTTTTATTCTCTCTTTTATATCTTCAATGTTGTCCTTAGCTATGCCAAAAAACTCATATTTGTATCCTAAATAATTAATATAGCTCATTAAAGTGTAACTATTTACATCATAAATTTTTCCTTCTTTCAACTTTTCTGTTGGTGGAATTAACTCATTACCAGAGGAAATAATTCCAAATTTCAAAGTTTTAAAGACCTTTACCTTTCTTTTTCCTATTGCAGCTAAAACACCTATATCTCTTGGTGTTAATCTTGTATATTTTCTTAAAACTAATTCTCCAGCCATTATATCTGAGCCAGTGAATTGAATATTCTCCATTGGAGCAACTGCTTTATAAATTTTAACTATATTGTTATCTCTTTCAGTATATTCAACCATTACAACAGCATTAGCACCTTTTGGAACCATAGCTCCTGTAGATATTTCGACACATTCTCCCCTTTTAATTGAAATATCTTTAACATCTCCTGCTTTTATACAATCAACTACTTTTAAAGTTATTGGATTATCTTCATCTGCCTCATAAGTGTCTTCTGCTCTCACAGCATAACCATCCATAACAGCCCTATCAAAAGGAGGAATATCAACATCTGAAAAAATATCCTCAGCTAAAATCTTATTAACTGATTTTTCTATCTCTATTTCCTCAACATCTTTAAAAATATATCTATTGACTATTTCTTTTGCTTTCTCTATACTTTCCAATTTTAAAAATCTTTTTTTCATTTTCTCACTACTTTAAATCTTCCAGCAGAAGAATAGAGAGGATAAACTTCAATAATATTCTCTAAAAATCTTTTTGTATATGTATTTTCTCCATGAATAAATATCTCTCCCAAATCTTCAACAGTATTTATATCAACTGAGATATAAAAAGAATCATATACATAATACTTTAAATTTCTTTTTTTTGCTTCTTCTAAATGCTTTAAAAAGCTAAAACCTTCATATCTCAATTTTATAGTGTCTTTGTCCTTTAAATATAGTAGGTTAGTTCCTCCACCTCTTGAAGGTGAAATAATTAAATCATAGTTTTTAGAGAGTTTTATAACATCTTCTATATTCTTTTTTTTGATTAAAGGAATATCAGCAGGAATAACTAAAATATTGTTTTTAACTACTTCAAAAGCTTGATAAAGTGCATTATTTAATCCAGAAGATTTCTCTTTAATAATATCTACTTTTAATTCTTCCTTAGCAAAATTTAAAATTTTTTCATCTTTACTAACAATATACACATTCAAATTATCTAAAACTTTTGTTATATCTCTTAGCATATTAAAAATTAGCTCTTTTCTTTCTACCTCTGTTAGAAAATTTGATAATCTTGTTTTTAAGTTGTTTAAAGGTGAGACAGGAATTATGACATTCATCTTTTCCCTTCTAATAATAGTTTGAAGTATTCTATTGATTCATTAGTTCCCAAGACATATAAAATATCTCCTTCTTTTATTATAAATTCTGGACTGGGATTTATAAAGAATTCATCTCCTCTTTTAATTCCAACTATTGTAGCTCCAGTTCTTCTTCTAATATTTGCCTCTTTAATTGATTTATTTACTAATGGTGAATTTTTATTTACAACAAACTTCTCTAAATGAATATCTTCATTATACTCTTCCTTAGCTACTTTTAAAAATGTCCTCAGAAAATCTAAAATTCCTGGCCTTGTTGAAACAACAGCCATTCTTAGGCCTCCTAATAAATAAGGAGATACAATTTTATTAGCACCTGCAACTTTTAATTTTTTTATAGATTCTCTTTCATTGGCCTTAGCAACAACTTCAATTTTTGGATTTAGTTCTTTAGCTGTCAATGTTAAAAATACATTATCAGCATCTGTTGGTAAAACAGCTAATAGGCATTTAGCTTTATCTATCTTTGCTTTTTTAAGAATATCTTCTTTTGTAGCATCACCAACAATATATACAAATTTGTCAGGCTGTTTTTCAAACTCTTCTTTTAAAATTTCTTCATTTTTATCTATTGCTATAAAAGAAATATTTTCTTTTAAAAATTTATCCCCTATAACTTTTCCCATCTTACCATATCCACAAATAATATAATGATTTTCCATTTTTTTTAATTTGCTGGCCATACTTTTCATTTTAATCAGCTCTCTAAATTTTCCCTCCACTATAAATTCTGTAATAATTGAAAAAAGATACATTACAATTCCTACTCCTAAAATCAAATAAATAATAGTTAATATCTTTCCTAATTGTGTTTTTGGAGTAAAATCACCATAACCAGTTGTAGTTATTGTTATTACACTAAAATAGAGTGCATCAAAAAAGTCAATATGTTCTATAATACTTATTAAGTAGGCATAAGTTAGTATAAGTAATATAGAGAAAAATAAAACACCAATCAATTTTTTTATAGTTTCTTTATAATAGACATCCAAATAACCACCAAAAATAAAGATAGTTTTTAAATATAGCATCTAATTATAAATGTTAAATGATTATACAATATATAAAATTATCTTAGGTGAGAGTAGATGAGAAATATATTCATAAAAAAGTTAAATTGTAAGCCAATTGAAGAAAATGAGATAGAAATAGTAGAAAGAAAAGGTTTAGGGCATCCTGACTCTATAGCTGATGGTATAGCTGAGAGTGTTAGTAGAGAGTTATGTAAAATGTATAAAGAGAAATTTGGAACTATTTTGCACCACAATACTGACCAAGTTGAAGTTGTTGGAGGACATGCATATCCAAAATTTGGCGGAGGAGAGATGGTTACTCCAATATATATCCTATTATCTGGAAGAGCTACAATGCAAATTGTAGATGAAAATGGAAATATAACAAAGCTACCAGTTGGAACAGTTGCTGTTAAAGCTGCTAAGGAATATTTAAAAAAAGTTATTAGAAATTTAGATGTAGATAAGGATGTAATTGTTGATTGTAGAATTGGGCAGGGTAGTGTTGATTTAGTAGATGTCTTTGAGAGACAAAAAGATAAAATTCCATTAGCAAATGATACCTCTTTTGGTGTAGGTTATGCTCCTTTATCAACAACTGAAAAATTAGTTTTAGAGACAGAAAAATTATTAAATAGTGAAGAAACAAAAAAAGAAATTCCTGCCTTGGGAGAAGATATAAAAGTTATGGGTTTGAGAGAAGGAAAAAAAATAACTCTCACAATTGCTGCTGCAATTGTTGATAAGTATGTTAATAATATAGAGGAGTATAAAGAAGTTATAAACAAAATTAAGAAGAAAGTAGAAGAACTATCAAAAAAGATAGCTAATGGTTATGAAGTAGAGATTTGTGTAAATACTGCTGATGACTATGAAAGAGAATCAGTTTATATAACTGTTACAGGAACATCTGCTGAGATGGGTGATGATGGTTCAGTAGGTAGAGGTAATAGAGTAAATGGTTTAATAACCCCATTTAGACCTATGAGTATGGAAGCAGCAAGTGGTAAAAATCCTGTTAATCATGTAGGAAAGATATACAATGTCTTAGCTAATTTAATAGCAAATGATATAGCTAAGTTAGAGGGAGTTAAAGAGTGTTATGTAAGAATTCTAAGCCAAATAGGAAAGCCAATCAATGAACCAAAAGCTTTAGATATTGAGTTAATTGTTGACGATAATGTTAATTTTAAAGATATAGAAGAGAAAGCTAAAGAAATTGCAAATAGATGGTTAGATAATATATTAGAAGTTAGAGATATGATAGTTGAAGGAAAAATAAACACCTTTTAAAACCTTTATTTTTTAAACAACAATATTTATGTATTTGGATTAATAAAATAGAAAAGTATTTATAGAACTTCTAAGTAATACATATATTAGGAATAAAAAGGATAAAAAGGTGATAAAAAATGGTAGAAGGAAGAAATATAGATGTCAATGAAATAGTGAGAGCTTATGTATCACAAATAGAAGGAATTAGAGCAGAAATTGCAAAATTAGATGCTGCTGTATCTGCATTAAGACAATCATTAGCAACATTAAGAAGCTTAAAAAGCTTAGGAGAAGGAAAAGTAGTTTTAGTCCCAGTAGGTAGTATAGCACAAGTAGAAATGAAAATAGAAAAGTTAGATAAAATAGTAGTATCCATTGGACAAAATATTTCAGCAGAATTAGAGTATGAAGAAGCTTTAAAATACATTGAAGAAGAAATAAATAAATTATTAGCAGCAAGATTAATTTTAGAACAAACAATAGCTGAGTTATACACAAAAATTGAAGAAGAAATAAACAAACTACAAGAAGAAGAAACAAAAGAAGAGGAAGAAAATGCTAAAGAAGAGTAAGGAAGAGATTATTAACTTTATTAAATCTCTTCCTGAAAATAGAAAAATTTTTATTAATCTTTTTGGACTTTGGATAGAAGTGAGTAAAGAGGAGGCTATAAAGTTTATAGAAGAAAGTTATAAAGAAAATAATAAATAAATTTAAATTCTTTTATAGAAAATTTTATATAATTAACCTGTTTATTAATATTTTTGCTCTTTTATATTGAGCGGGGGTCGCCAAGCCTGGCCAAAGGCGCTGGATTGAGGGTCCAGTCCCGCAGGGGTTCGCGGGTTCAAATCCCGTCCCCCGCACCATATTTTTTTGTTAATTTTTTGTGTTATGTGGTGCTATATTATGACATAATATTTATATAATAATTATGATAAATTATAATATTTATATAATAATTATGATAAATTATAATATTTATATAATAATTATGATAAATTATAATATTTATATAATAATTATGATAAATTATAATATTTATATAATAATTATGATAAATTATAATATTTATATAATAATTATGATAAATTATATATAATACCATTTGAAACATTAATAGGTGTATAATATGAGAGAGTGTGATAAAATTATCCACAATCTTGAATCATTCAATAATATAAATGAAATTTTAGACTACCTTAGAAAAGAAATAGAAAAAAGTAACAATGGACTCCTATTAAAATATATATTAGCTTCTTATTTAGAGAGTTTAGGACAAATTGAAGAAGCAATTAATATATATAAAGAGATTATTAATAAATATGAAAAGGCATTAATCGCAAGACTTAGATTAGCTGAGATATATAGACATAGAGGAGAATATAAAGAAGCTATTGAACTTTATAAAGAACTAATAGAAAAAACACCTAACTGTATATATTCATATTATGGACTTTCATCTATATGTTATCATACGGGTAATTTAGATAGAGCATTGGAATATATAAATAAATGTTTAGAAATCTATCCAAACTTTTTAGCAGCAAGAATATTAAAAGGAAAAATATTGTTATATCTTGGTAAGTTATCTGCTGCAATAGTAGAGTTTCATGAAGCTTTAAAACAAAATCCTCATGAATGTGAAGCCTTATATCATTTAGGGCTAATTCATCTAAAACTTAAAGAATATGATGAAGCTCTTGAAAAATTTGAAATGATATTAAATAGAACTCCATACCATATAGGGGCATTATTTGGAAAAGCTTTAGTTTTAGAGAAAAAAGGATTAGTTGCAGAAGCTTTAGAAATATATAATAAAGCTTTAAACAGATATATAGAAAAATAAATTTTATTTATTTTTCCAAAACAGATTTTATTTTTCTCTCTATTGAATTTTCTTTATCTTTTCTCTCATCAATTCTAATCTGGCTAACAACTCTATCAACATCTTCCAAAACTTTTTTATGAGCTTCATAATAAGCTTTTAAAATTTCTTTCATGTCCCCCTCCAATATTGTTCCCATAGCAGTTAGTTCAACTTTTAAGTTATATTTTTTAAAGATGTCATAAGCTTTTTTTATATATTTGGACACACTTGCTCCTTCTCCTAAAGGAATTATAACAACCTCTGCAACTACTTTCATATTTATCACTTTAAAAATTCTGATAACATAACTTCAACAGAAAAACTTGCTCTTGTTATTCCCATACTTCTTGGGTCTGCATCTGTTCCAACAACATAAAAATTATCTGAAATTTTAGGATATACAAAAAATTGATTTATATGGCATGATGCCTGTTCAGGAATATATCTCTGTATATGTAAAAAGTCCTGACTTTCAACATCAATATTTAAGTATTTATTTATAGCTTCATAGGCATCTTTTTCTTTCATCCTTACAAAAGATACACCTATTAAAGATTTTCCTTTTTTTGTTAGTGTTTTATCATAGTTAGATATACATTTAGCCCATGCTGGTGGATTAATCCAGATTTCAGAACCTTTATATTTAAGGGGATTTTTATTTTCATCTACAGAGAACCAAACAGTTAAAGAATCTGATTGCTTAATACTTCTAAGTTTATCCTCTATACTTTTTATTTCATCAATTTTAGCAATATCTGGCAAATTTTTTGATGGAGCTGAATAAATAATTTTATCAACTGTATAGTTATCCTCTGTTGTTGTTATTATATATTTATTACTTTCCTTTTCAATTCTAATTACTTCCTCAAAAACAATTTTAGTTTTGTTTAAGCTATTAACTATACAGTTGGTTATACTTTGAATTCCTCCTAATGGATAACCCTGTGTAGAGTACTTCTCCCCAGATATAAATTTAGATAAATATTTTTTTGAACTATCTTTTATTGTTTTTAAAAATCCATTTTTTAGTATTGTTTTTAATTTATCAGGATGTATCTTTTTTATCAATGAAGATTTTAAGGGATTAATTTTAAAATTTTCTTTATATATAAATGGAAGTATATCATCCTCAGGAATATATCCAGCTCCTGTAAATAATCTCCAAAGTGGTGTATTCTTCATATTTTCTCCTGAAAGAAATAAACATATAGTATTAAAAAACTTTATAGTAGTATCTGAAAGATTTAAATCTTTGATAACATCATATACAGAGATATTTTTCTCAAAACCAGTAGTTAGTAAATCAATCATTTTAGATATTATTAAAGCTTTATCTTTTTTAGGAATTACTGGAAATGTTATCCAATCATCCAAAGATACAGGAATCTCATATAAACCATTTTCTCTTATATAGTAAGAGCCATAAGGTTGGAAATTTGGCATATAGTAAGAATATTTTTTTAATAACCTTATAAGAGGCCCATTGTTTAGCATAGTTATAGCATGAACTCCAGTATCTACTTGGTAACCATCTACTCTATAACTCCTACATAATCCTCCTAATTTATCTTTTTCAAATAATATAACATCATATCCCTCCCTTTCCAAAGCCAAAGCAGACAATAACCCAGAAATCCCCCCACCAATAACTCCAATCATTTTTCCAGCTCTTCAATAATTTTTAAAGATTCTAAGTCATTGTATTTCTTAGCTAAGCTTTTTAGTTCTTTCAATATTTTTAATTTTTTATATGTCAATGAATATAATTCTCTACAATAAATTACAATCTCTCTATAAAATTTCTCTAAAATTTCTTTATTGTATTTAGAGAGTTCATAAGCCAACAAACCTTTAATTACTTCATCACTTGAAAATAAAAAAACTGGATGTATCCATAAAATAATTTTGTCCTCATCTTCTTCTATATAGTTCTCAACATTATTTTCATTCATAAATACATCCATATAGATATATAAGTCATGAGTTAAATACTCTCTAATATGTTGAGAGAGATTATTTGCTCTTGTATCAAATTCAACAATCTTGTCATCTAATTCATCCTCATCCAACTCAAACCATTTTAAAATTCTCTCTCTAAATTCCAAACTTTTATTTTGTTCTTGATGATAAATTTTATACTTTTTATTTATAAATTTATATTCATTACTATCTTTTGAAGACAATGTAATAATTATTAGACCATCTTCATATTTTTTTAAATTAACACTTTTAATCCAGTACTCCCTTTCTTTAACTTCAAAATCTTCTAAATTCTCATAATCATCTAAATCTCTTATATAAAATCTTTTCCCATTTTTTCCTTTTAAGTAAAATCCTTTAAATTCTATATCTGCTAAATCTCCTCTAATTATATCTTTTGAAAATTCATCTAAATTTTTATATAAATCAATTAAAACCTTCTTAGCTAATTCTTTTGATTTCATTTAACCACCTTCTCTTAAATACCAACCCTTATCTTTTATATTTTTTATCAATGTTCCATTATACTCTCCAATTCCTAAAAACTCTTTATTTTTGTTAAAAACAGCAATTCTTCCAAAACCTCTAACTTCAATTATAGAACTCTTAAATATATCCCTTCCATATAAAAATAGTTGTTCTCCTTTATCATTTATTATTGCATAGTTTTTAATTATATATTTGGATATTAAAGTAAATCCTTCCAAACTTAACTTAAACTTTTTTCTTTTTATTTCTCCAAAAACATTCCCAACTGAGTATATATCATCAAATAATTTAAGTTTTTCTTTTGTCTCTTTATTTGTATATAAAACAGTTATCCACTTGTTCTCTTGTGCAACTAAATTTCCATATTCAAAATTTTTGACATATTTTTTATTTGTATATCTCAATAACTCCTCTTTTATTTTATTTTTTTCAAAATCTTTTAACTCTCTCACTTTCATAATATCTCAAATATTTCCTTTGCTAATCTTATTTTATCTTCTAAACTTTTCATCAATATGTTTGTTGTATAAACCTCACACTCAATATAATTTTTTAACTCTTTATCTTTGTTATCTATAACCAAAATATCCAAAAATTCTTTATAAACCTCATAAACACCTATTGCATTACTTTCATATCCCTTAGCTTTCATTAACTTCCCAGCAGGTCCAGAAACAGGAGAATCTCCTATAAATGGGGAAACTGCTAAAACTTTCTTATTTTTTAATATTTCATCATAGCCAACTGATAGTATTGGGGAAATAGAGGTTATTGGATTAGATGGTCCTATAATAACTGCTTTACTCTTTTTTATATCTTCAATAGCCTTATCTAATGGTTTTGCATATATTGAATTTTCATATATAACATCTATAACATCTACATCTCCCTTTCTTTTTATCCAGAAGTCATGGAACTTTAATAAATCTATTTTTCCATCTATATTAGCTAATATTTTTGTTTCAACTCTATCATCAGTCATAGGATATACTTTTTGTTTTATATTGAATAGTTTCCTTTCTATCTCCACAATCTCAGATAATTTATAGCCCTTTTTTAATAAATATGATTTATGCATTTTTAAAGCTCTATCTCTATCCCCTATCCTTAAAAATTCATCTATGCCATATTTTTTTAACAACTCATGAGTATAAAATGTATCATCTCTTACTCCATACCACACATCTTCATTAATTAAATCTGAAAGAGTATAAAGAACTGTATCAACATCAGGAGAAATATATAAGTCATTCATCCATAAATCTTCACCAGTATTTACAACAATTGAAAAATTATCACAAATATTTTTAAATCCTTGAATTAATTTTGGAGTTCCAGTTCCACCAGAAAAAATAGTTATCATGTTCTCACTTTAAATAAGTTGAATTTTTTGTATTCTTCATAATTAAAGCTATTTATAATTTTTTTAATATTTTCTTTACCATTGTATTTTAAATAGAGTTTTCTCATTTTTTCAGCATTTTTTCTACAAAGTTTTGCATCCTCAATAGCATCATAAAGATGATTTAATTCATTGTAAGTTAGATAGATTCCACAACCTAAATCATCAACTTTTTTAGCATTGTTATTTTGTTCTGGATGGTCTAAATCAGGAATAACAACTAAGGGCTTTCCAAAGCATAAACTTTCCATTATAGTAGAGTGTCCTCCATGAGAAACTATAACCTCTGCATTTCTCATTAACTTATCCATTTCTGTTGTGAATGGAATTATCTTTATATTTTTCTTATCTTCACTTTTCAAATCTTTTCTTAATCTCTTAGCTACTTCATAGCTTCCACATACTAAAATAGCTTTTAAATCATTCTTTAATGAGATTTCTTTTATTTTCTCTAATATTTTGTATCTATATTCAAAACCACCTATAACACTTAAAACATAATTATCATTGGAAACATTATCAACATTGTATCTAATTAATGGACCAATAAATTCCATATTATCTAAGAATTTTAAGTTATATTCACAAATTGTATAAGGCATTGGAAAATCTGGAATTATAACTTTTTCACATCTTTTATTTATAATATTCAATATTTTCATTGTTGGATGAACAACAATATCTGTTTTTAACTTAAATTTAGTATAGTTTTGGTTAGTTATACACAATACTGGTTTTTTAAATAATTTACCAACAACAACAGTACTATATTTACAATCTGAAATAATTAAATCAGGATTGTATTTTTTGATAATTTTATATTCAGCTTTAATAGCTTTCTTAGGATTATGTTCTTTGTTGAATATAGTTGATTTTAAGTCAAATTTTCCATCTTTACCTTTTAACTTCACCTCTGGATATGTTTCAACAACATCAAAACCATATTTTTCAATAAAATCTTTACTTTTTCCATAAGCTAAATATAAAAGCTCATGTTCATCTTTTAAAGCTTCTCCTAAGGCAATACATCTTGTTGTATGTCCAAAACCTTCCCCACATACTGAAATTAATATTCTCATAGTAACTCCTCACTCTCTTCTGTTAATTTTATCTTATTTATTCTACCTATCTTTTCCTTTTTAAGTATTTTTCTATTCTCTAACTCAGAGACAATCCTTGAAACCTTTGGTTTATTCATTCCTGTTATCTCACAAATCTCTTTTTGTGTTATTTCTCCATATTCTTTAACCAATTTAATAATTTCTTTCTCTTCATCGGTTAAAAATTGCCAAAGTATTCCTTTTTTAATATTTCTATATTCTTCTAATTTTTTATTAATTTCATTAAGTTTATCTTTTAGTTTTTCATTTTCATAGTTTAAAAATTCATTTATCTCTTTTAGTTTATTTATTTCATTATTCAATTGGTTTATTTTGTTATTTAATTCTTCAACTTCTTTCATTTTAGATAAATATTTTTTGTCTAATTCTTTAATTTTTTCTTCTTTTTCTCTAATTGTTTCATTTAGATTTAATATTTCTGAATTTAATTTATTTATTGTCTCTCTTAGCTCATCAACTTCTTTAACTTTATTTTTTAATTTTCTCTCATTATTATGTTTGTATATTACTAAACCACCCAATCCAATACTTAAAATCAATAATAGCCCGATTATTACATAAAATTTCCAATATTCTCCTTTATTGTTAGTTTGGATATTCTCAATGTTATTTTCACTTGGAAAGCTAACAAAGGTATATTTCATATTAATAGTAAATAATATTGGCTTATTTAGCTCCAAATGCCAACTAATAATTTGATGTTTTCCATCAGATGTAATTGTATATCCAGATGGATGTATGTATAAATTTCCTTGTGGAGATAATATAACTGTTCCAGGGGGGAGGTAAATAGTTATTTTTGCTTTTTTTGAAGATATTGGTATATTTAATATCAATTGTTTTTCAGAATTACCATAGATAGCATCAGTAACAATAAAGTTGTATGTTATTTTAACAGATTCACCAGGTTTAATTTCTCTATCAAATCCAATAGTTATTTTTGTGGCTCCTTCATTGTAAATTATTTCTTGAGATTTTATATTTACTGGTGAGGAATTTATAGTTATATTAGATAAACTATGTGGGATTAGTAAAGAAAATTCATTGAAAGATTTATTATCATTGTTGTATAGAGTTATTGTATAAGTTTCATTTACTAAGTTATTTGGTAGAACATAACACACTACAACAGTATCTTTAATCTCATAATTTTTAATTTCAGAGGAGTGTATGTTAGGTAGGAATAAAAGCAATATAATAAAAAACAATAATAACCTTTTTATGGTATCACCTTAAAATAAAGTAAAAGTCATATTATATAAAAAATTTTATGGAGATATGATATGATAAATGATTATAGAGTTAAGATAGCTATTCCATTAATTTTGTTAGTTTTCTCTATACTACTTATAACATTTAAAGGCATTCCTAAAAGTATTGATATAACAGGAGGAACAGAAATAACAATAAAAGTTAATGAAAAGATAGATATTTTAAAGCTAAAACAAGAGTTGGAAGGATTGGCTGATGTTAAAGAACTAAAATCTACAACAGGTTATTATATAGTTATAAAATGTAAGCAAGAGAATGTTAATATTGTTAAGCAGAAACTAAAAGAGTTCTTTAAAGTAGATTCTCTATCTAAATTGGATTATTCAGAGAAAGTTATTGGACCTACACTAAGTCAGAAATTTTTTGAAGATGGATTAAAAGCTTTGAGTTTTGCATTTTTGTTTATGGCTATTGTTATTTATGTAACATTCAGAAAACCATTAGTTAGTGGAGTTATAATATTCTGTGCTTTATCAGATATTATAATTACTCTTGGTGGAATGAGTTTATTCAATATTGAGTTATCATCTGCAACAATTGCAGCCTTGTTAATGGTTATAGGTTATGCAGTAGATAGTAACATTTTATTAACAACAAAAGTCCTAAAAAGATTAACAAAAGATTTTGATGAAGTATATAAAGAGGCCTTTAAAACTGGTTTAACAATGTCCTTAACAACTATCTCAGCTATGCTAATCTTATATTTAGTTGTAAAATTTGTTATTCCTATAGCTTATGTACTATCTAATATTTCATCAGTTATTATAATTGCTTTGATAGCTGATATTTTAAACACATGGTTTTTAAATGCTGGAATCTTAAAATATATGGTAAGTAAAAAATAACTCTTAAAATTTTTTATTTTTTTAATACCTCTAAAATAGCTTTTCTCGTAACATCAATATTTGGCTCTATTCCTGTCCAAATTTTAAATGCTTCAGCTCCTTGATATATAAGCATTCCTAATCCATCAATTGCAAGAGCATTAGCTTTTTTAGCCTCTTTTAATAAAACTGTTTCCAAAGGAGAATAAACTAAATCCATAACTATTTTATTTTTTAATTTGTCAGAGGTTAAAAGAGGTTTATCATCTTTTTTCATTCCTACTGATGTTGCATTTATAACAATGTCAATATCTTCTATTATATCATCTACATTTAAACCAGAGTATTCCACTCTTCTATTCAACTTTTTGCTAATTTCTTCTGCCAAGCTTTTAGCTTTTTCAACTGTCCTATTTGCTATAACAACATTGTTGTTTTTTGCTAATTCAAATGCAACAGCTCTTGCAGCCCCACCAGCTCCAAAAATTAGTATATTATAGTTCTCAACCTTACCAATTTTTTCCTCCAATGCTCTCCTTGCACCTATTCCATCAGTATTATATCCTATTGCTTTATCATCCACAATCTTTATTGTATTTACAGCATTTATTAGCTTAGCTTCTTCATTTAATTCATCTAAATATTTTATAATATCTACTTTATATGGGATAGTAACATTAAAACCAACTATTCCCAAAGCTTTTGCTCCATCAATGACATACTTTAATCTATCCTTATCAACTTCAAAAGCTAAATATACATAGTTCAAGTTTTTATCTTTAAAAGCAGCATTGTGCATAATAGGAGATAAAGAATGCTTAACAGGATTTCCAATTAAGCCAATTAACTTAGTACTTGCATTTATAATAATTATCACCTAATATTTTTTATTTTAAGTTATAAGGTAAGTTATAGGTGGTGGTCATAATGATTAATTATATAGTAGGACTTATTGGTCTAATTATAGCAACATATCAGGATATTAAAAGTAGAGAAATTGATGACTATATTTGGATTATGCTAAGTATTTTTGGATTATTATACACATTAACAATCTCTATATTATATCATCAATATATATTTTTTATACAGTCAATAATTGGTTTTACTGTATGCTTTTTTTTAGGATATATTTTATTTTTATTTGGAGTTGGAGCAGCAGATGGTAAGATATTAGCTGGATTAGGAGCTTTAGTTCCAAAGTATAACTTTCCAGTGTATAGTGTGATTGGCTATCTCCTAAATTTAAGTCCTTATATACCATCATTTCCAATTGTTGTCTTTATTAATTCATTATTCTTTTGTATTTTTATTCCAATTGTTATATTTATTAAAAATATTTTAAATAAAAATTACCCAAAAAACCTTAAAGAATTTTTTTATTTATTTATTGCTGAAAAGATGAAATATAAAAAAGCTAAAAATAGTTTTAGAGTTATTTATGGAAAAGAGAAAATAAATATCTTAAAAAGTGTTGAAGAAAAGAATGACAAATACAATGATGAGGACATAGTTTGGACCTCTCCTGAAATTCCTTTTATAGTTCCAATGCTTTTGTCATATATTTTAACTCCTTATATTGGAGATTATATAGTATATAAAATTACATTAATGATATTCCAAGTATTTTAGCTACTAATGTTTTTGTTAAATATGCTACTATTGCACATATCCATACACAAATAACAAAATGTAGAAATCCTACATATTTATGGCCTCCGTCCATAAGCTTTATTAAGTATGCTGAAACTGCTGAATATGCAACCATTACTGTAAAAACTATATACTCTATAAGTCTTAAATTACTAATAGGCATAACGTTTATAATTTGTATAACCGTCTCAGGAATGTTTAAAGAAGAATATAGATAGTTAATCATATTAGCTACTCCTAAAGATGCATAAAGTGCTAATGTTAAACCTCCTCCTAACCCATAAATTACTCCAACAAACTGCTGAACACTTTGATATTTAGATTTTCTTAGTTGTAATATTCTTCTAAAATTGTTACTTATTATATTTGCTGCTGTTTTAGCATCTCCTCCAAAATATATACATCTTGAAAACATATCAGTGAATAGCTGAATTAAATAACTACAAGAATCATATCCAAACAATCTCCAAGCTTTATTTGAATCAATATTTAAAGCCAATCTTTTGTATAATTTTTTTAAGTCATCAGTTAATGGCCCAAAATCATGATTTGATAAATATTTTAATGACTCAATCATACCTCCTCCTTTAGCACTCACAGAACCTCCTAAAGACCTTAAAAATTCTGGATATACATCTTCCTTTCTCTTTACTTTTTCTTCTTCAAAATATGCAATTATTCCAATAATTAATAAAGGAGTAAAACCTAATGCTGTCAAAATCATATAAGGAATCTTATAAAATGGACTTATCATTGCTATATACTTGGCCCAAATTAAGAATCCAAACCATACTACAGTTAATACAACTGATATTATTAGCCATTTTTTTAGTTTTTTATCAGTATCAGTTGGATTCTTACCTGTGTGCCACAACCTATCAAAGGTCAATTTATTTTTAATTAGAACAATAATTAATGCCTCAGTTATAATAAATGCTAACAATCCTCCAGTAGCCATAACAATAAAATTGTAAGGTAATAAAAAAGGTACTAAAATAACAAAAGATAAGAAGAAAGCAATTGATGTCATAGCACTAACATAGAGTTCTTTATACATATCTAATGAATATAACATTCTTCTATAAAATGCAGCAAAATCATCCATGACTATATCTTGTTCTTTAATAAGAAAATCTTTTAATTCTTCACCACTATCTACTGCAAAAGCTAATCTATCTAAAAAATCTGCAAATTCCTTACTTGGAGTTCTTTGTGATAAAAATCTACAAGCCTCTGCTAAGGACATCCCCCATTTATCAACCAAAACAAATAATTTTCTTGATTCTTCTGCTAACTCACCTAATTCTTCTTTCTCTTCAGATAGTATTTTTAAAAGTTCCTTTCTATCTAAATCAGTTATAGATAATGTCCCAAATTTTGAAATAAATATATGTAGTCTTTCATTAATTTTTGTTTTTTTAGTATCTAAAAGAATATAGGGGTATGCTATAGCACTACCTAATATTAAAATAGGTAAAAGTAAGAATAAGTAAAATAACCAACCAGAGAAAAATTTAATTCCAATAATTACCAATATTAATGATACAATAAATGCAGGTAGTAGTATTTTTAAAATATAATCCCTTGGATGAATACCAACTCTCGGTAGTATTTGAAAAACCACTATCCCACCTTATATTGTAAAAGGCAACCCTTCCAAACCTTTCTCATAAAATGCCCAAATAATGTCTCTAACTTGATAATAATCAAAAATTTCTCTTGCAATCATCTCATCTAAAATTTTAGCTCTTAACTCTAACTCATTATATATATCTCTAACATCCTCATATCCAGCAGCTTTAGCAATCTTTTCCTCTAAAATATAACTGTTATTTTTTCCAGTAAATACATGCCTATCTTTGTCAGGTTCCCATTGGAATACTCCTCTTGTAATGACCCCATCAACTTCTTTGTAGTATCCTTCAATCTCTTCAATAGTAACAACTCTTCTTAATACTTTACCTCTTTGATATACTGCCAATTGGAATAAAGCAACATTTAGGTTATCCATAAATGTTAGAGGAACATTTATCGGTTCTCCACTTAACCTTTGAATCATCTTTCTAACATTTGCTGCGTGGAATGTTGATAAAACAGGGTGTCCAGTTTGCATAGCTTGGAAAGCAACTGCTGCCTCAACACTCCTAATTTCTCCAACTATGATATAGTTAGGCCTTGACCTTAAAGCTGCTCTTAATAAATCAAACAAAGTAACCCTACTTTCCTCTGGACCTCTCTCTCTTGTTATTAATTGCTGCCAAACAGGATGAGGTGGTTTAACTTCTGGAGTATCTTCACAAGAGAATATTTTAGAATCTGGTTTTATAAAGGGTAGTATTGCATTTAGAGTTGTTGTCTTACCAGAAGCTGTTTCTCCACAAATAAAAATACTCATACCATACTCTAAACATAACCATAAATAAGCAGCAATTTCAGTGGAAAATGTACCCCAACTTATTAATTGAGTAACACTAATTGGAACATCTGTAAATTTCCTAATTGTAAATGATGGCCCTTTTGGAGAGACATCTGTAGAATAGACAATATTTACCCTTGAACCATCTGGTAAGGCACCATCCACAATAGGATTAGCATCTGAAACAGGCCTACCCATACGTTCTCCAATAGTTTTTAGATAACTTGCTAATTCAACTTCATCCTCCCATGTTATATTTGTTGGTAGCATACCAAAAATTTTATGAACAACATGACAATTTTTTGGACCTATAACGTGTATATCCTCTAAGTAAGGGTCTCTTGATATAGGTTCTAAAACTCCTAACCCTATCAAATCTCTTTTTAATAAATATAGAAATTTCCTTCTTTCTTCAGATGTAATCTCAACCCTATTATCAACCATTTTTATAATTCTCACTAAAAAATTTTTTTTATTCTTAGTTTTGTCTTCTTCTACTATTTTTGTACATCTATCAAATAATCTTACTAATATCTCCTCAAATTCTTCAGCACTTTTAGGAACTTCTTCATAAGGTGCTAATTCTAAAATTCTGTCTAAAATCATTTTATATTTCAATTTCTCTTCAGGAGTCTCTAATTTTGGTTCAATAACAATATACTTTGTCCTTGTTTCTGGAGTACCAAATATATGAATAAAAATAGGGTCTCCAATTGGGTATATAATATTTGGATATTTAATTTCTTTAAGTTCTCTTGATAATGCTGGTAAAAAATCAGGAAGTCTCAAATATATCCTTTTAAAATTTTCAATGTATTTTGCTAAATGAGGATTTCTTTGCATAGCTTCTCTTAATTCAGCTTCAGGCATAAATTCCACCTTTTTTATTATGCAATAGATGCTATTTCTACAGCCAATCCTATTTTTGGTTCAACTCTAAATACTATATTCTTCTGATATGTTCCAGGAGCCATATTGTATTTAAGTATCTTAGCAATATTTTTTATTTTTCCTGCAAATTCAAAGACTTCAGTTTTTATTAAGATAGTTGAGGAACTCCTAATAATTGTTAAAACTTCTTCACTAAGTTCTTTTGGATTAATTGTGCAAATTATTATTTTTTTCAAAGCAGTTATTCTCTTAAAAAAAGCCATTAAATCATTAACACTAACTTCACTTGCATCATTTGAAATTAATGATGACAATGAATCAAAAATAATTACATCTTTTTCATAAAATGCTCTTGTTTCCATAACTTTTTTTAAAAATCCGTCTTTTTTCTTGTTATCAGCTATTAATGGATATACTGGGATGTATAATAAAGCTCCTGAAAGTAATTTTTTGTTTATTTTATAGTCTAAAGATTCCATCTGTCTTATAAATTCCAAAGTTGTTAGTTGTGTAGAAACATAAGTTACAGAATGTCTATTTTGTAGAAATCCATAAGCTAATCTTTGGCATAATACTGATTTTCCAGAACTTTCCTCACCTTCAATTACAATTAAACTACCATATGGTATACCCCCTCCAATTCTTTTATCTAAGTCATCTCTACTAAGTTCAATTTTAGCAACTTCCATAATAAACACCTTTATTGGATATATCCAATAATCTCTCTACTAACCCCAGAACTTGATACTACTCTTATTTTATGGTAACCTGTTTCATTGTAACTAACATTAATTGTTCCTACTTCTTCAGGGTATAATATTCCTGTAGTTGGAGAAATATCAGTTATAGACACTATATTTCCATCAATAATCACATTAAATGTAGTATTTGTAAATATTATTGGCTCTTTTCCAGTATTTTTAATGTATATAGTAGTTATCCCTAATGTTGGATTCCTTGGGATGTCTGCAGGGTCATTTATTATTTCAAAATCTTGAGCTAATTTATTAGATATTGAATCAGATTTTTTTTCTAAACTTAAAGATATTTTATAACTTGAGACAGTTAAAACACTTACAACCAATCCAGCAATTAACAATACAGCAACAAACAATAAAATTTCTGAGACAGCACTGGATGCCAATTTAAATCACCTAACCAACAAGATAGAAGTACTTATTTCCATTATCTGAAACTACACATATTCTACTTGGTTGAGTCCAATTAACAATAAAAGTTACATTTTGTAATGGAAGTAAATAACCTTGTGGTACTATTGTTATATTTTCTTTTGGAACTATAGCCCCATCAAATAATATAGTAAAATTGTTAGGATTCACAGTTATAGAACCATTATTAAATATTGTTATATTTGTTTGTGTTGTAGAACTTGAAACACTTACAATTACTAATCTTTCTTTTAGTTTCTTATACATATTGTTGTATTTATATTCAAATGCATCAAACATTTTGTTATATTGAGTGTCCATAGTTAAATATATATAGGAGCCAGCAATTAATAATCCTATAACAATAACTGTAATACCTATTACAGAACTAAAGCCCATATAATTGTTCAGCCCCCTTTCTAATTTTTCTTAATTCCCATTCTAATTTATCTAATAAATCAGTTGATATACTCTTTCCATTTAATCTTTCAATTATTAATATTGATAGGACATGGTCTGCTATATTTAATTTACCTGATGAATCTATAACTTCCTCATCAATTCTTATACCTTTCAAGTATTTTAACAATTTTGTTAGAGCTTTTTCCCCTATCCATCCAAGCATATAATAAAATTCTAATATATCAGGAACATTCTCTACACCAACTTTCTCAGCCAAATATTCCAACCATTTGAATGTTAATATTATCCCTTCAGGAGTATCTGGAATATCCTCTAATTTAGCTGGTTTATGGACAGCTAATATATGAGTCATTGATGAGTTCATTAATACCACCTCATATTTATAAGTTTTGTATTTCTAAGACCCATTTTTTAATTCTTCTTAGTTCAATTTCTAATAATTCTAAGGTTTCTGGATTTATTGGTCTATTTGCTAACTTTTCAATATACATAAATGACATTATGTGCTCACTTGGTGTTAATTTGTCTCTTGGTTTTATATCTTCTTCTAAACCTGCCAATAATCTCATGTTTTTAGCTAATCTTAAAAGTTTTATGACTACTTTATTAGAAATCCATCCAATCTCATTATAGTAATCTAATATATCAGGCAAGTTTGCAATGCCAACCTTTGATACTAAGAACTCAATCCATTTAAAAGCAATACCCATAGATATTGGGTCTTCTGGAAAATCTTCTAATCTATATTTCCTTTCACTTAACATAACGTCACCTTCTATTCTCATTTCGATTTCACCAATGTCCATGTGTTCCTCAAGTTTTTCTTCTAAATCCTTTACTTCTTTTTCAGATACACTTACTCCTTCTTCTATTTGTATAGGTTGTGTTTCTTTTTCCTCAACTTCTATCTCTGGTTTTTCAGATATTTTTAATTCTTCTTTAGTAGCTTCATAATCTTTCTCTACTAATATCTTCTCTTTTACTTCTTCTTTTGGTTTTTCTTTAATTGTTACTTCTGATATTTCTGTTTCTTTTTCTTCTTCAACTATTTCTTTTTGTTTTAGTTCTTTTACACCTTTTTCAGGAGCTACTTCCTCAACTTTAATCTCTTCAATCTCTTCTTTTGCCTCTATTGGTTCAGCTTCAGGAGCTTTTTCAGTTTTTTCTGCTTCAACTTCAAGAGTTTCTGAGAGTTTTGTAGATGCTGCTAAAGTAGTAAGTTTCATTATAGTATCTAATTTTTGTTCTAAGGATTGTAACTTCTTAGTAAGTTCTTCAGTTTTATCTTCTCTACCTTTTGTTAATACTTCAGATATCCTTTCAACTATTTTGTCAAGTTGTCTTTTAGTAACTTTTTTTCCTCTTAAGTTGTTTTTTAATAATATTATAATAAATGAGGGTAATTTCCCCCTAAGGTTTTCTAAATATTCTTCAATTTCATCATCTGTAAGAAATTCTTCATCATCAATGAAATCAACTGAAATGTCATTCATTGCTTTCTGTATCATCTTCATCCCCAGATATTGATTTTATTATTTCCTCTTCAATAACTTCCTCAATAATTTTATTTAAATCTATATTCAATTGACTTAAATATAAAGACCCTAACACCATCAAATCATTTGTGAGCTCCTCAACTAATGATTTTAATTTTTTATATTCTGATTCTAATCTTTCTAATTTTTCCAAACTTGTAGCTGTAATTTTTGAAACTCCTATAAAGGGATTTATTTGATTTGAGACTACTTCATACAAGGCCATTATATCTTGCAAATTTTCATTAATTTTATTAATTTCAATCCTCAACATTTCATTTTCTTTTCTTAAACTGTTTAGTGTAGATTCAAATCTTGGTAATCTTGACTCAATATCATTTAGTTTATTCATTAAATTTTCAGTTGTTTCCATTAAATCTCTAATACTTCTCTCCAACTCTTCATATTTATCAGATTCAATATCTTCATCTAATTCAATATCAATATCTAAAGATTCTTCATCACCGGGAGGTTGTTCTTTTTTTTTAATTTTGAAAGTTTTTCTTTTAGTGAATTAATAATATCTTTTATGCCCATAATCATCCCCTTAAAAAGTTAAATATTTGGCCCTTAGGATACTTACTGTAGTGGGACAATATTCTCTGTAAATGTTGATGGAGCATAGAATTCAATAATTCCTGATGCACCATATTCTGGAATTACTTCTCCATATACTTTCTCTCTTGGAGTTATTTGCATATTTAAGTCACTTAAATCAACAGCTAAAGCTACTTTATCTCCAAAGTTTGCTGTTGGATGTGCTGTATTATTCAAAGAACCATCTCCATCTTGTAATACAATAATTCCAAAATATCCTCCATCATTTGTAGCTTTAATATCATTAGCTAATGGAGTCCAAACACTATCATTTGCTACAGTTGAAGTAAATAGTCCATTTAGTCCATCTAATGCAGGGGTATATAAATATGAATTATTGTCATATACTAAAGATATCTTTTTTACTCCATCTGACAAAGTAACTATTAAAGTACTTAAATCAATTTCATCCCCTACATTTGGAGAGATAAATATTAGCATTTTTGTTATTGATTTTTTATCTGGAGTATATCCAACAACTTTTATAACTTGAATACCACTTGCGACTTGTTTGGTAGATTCCTCACCAACTCTTGCTGCTTTGTGTTGTAAGTTTGCTGCTGTGTTTATAATTACCGCAGCTGCTATTGACGCAACTAATACTAACGCTATAAAAATTATCAATGTCCCTATCCCTATTGCCCCTTTCTTTGATTTTATAAAATTCATAATAATCACCAAACATATACATATTGTAATATTTTTTATTTTCTAAAAAAAATTATTTAGAGGAGAAAATTATTGTAATTGGATTTCTTTTAAGTTATCTAAGTATGAAGCTGGTGTAGTGAATTCAATAACTGCTGGTGCTCCAAATTCTGGAACTACACTTCCAGTAACTGGTGTTCTTGTTGGTAATGCCATATTATTTGCTGTTAAGTTAACAGTTAATGCAACAATATCTCCTTTATCAATTACTGGAGCACTTGCTGTACAGGAGTTGTCATCATCTCTTATAACAATTATACCAAACTTACCAGCTGTAGCTCCTTTCCAAGCAGTTAAACTTAAGTCACCAATATCTCCTGAGCTTTCAAATGTAGCCTTATCTGTAAAGGCTGAATCATTTAATTTTAATATAATTTTTTTATCATTTGCAGTTAGCATTACAGTAGTTTGTTTTAAATCAATAGGAGCACTTCCTGCATTTGGTGTTATATAGATTGCTAAATAGTTAATATCTGTTCCATTGTGAATACCTAAAACTTCCATACAAGATAAACCGCTTGCTACTTGTTCAGTAGATTGCTTACCTGTGGCCATAGCTTTTTGTTGGAGGAAACCGCTTGTATTGATTAATACTGCAGCAGCTACTGCTGCAACTAATACCATCGCTATGAAGACTATCAATGTCCCTATTCCCATTGCCCCTTTCTTACCTCTTATATAGCTCATCATTACCTATCACCTTAAAAGTTTTGATTAACTAAGAGAGAGTTACTATCCTGGTTTATTGTAAGGTTACAACACCATCTTTAGTATTTGAATTTAGAACATATGTTGCTGGTGTTACAAATGATATAACTGCTGGTGCTCCAAATTCTGGAATAACGCTTCCTGTTACTTGGGTTCTTGGAGCTAATCCTAAATTTACGGTATTTAATCCTGTGTTAATTGTTAATACTACTAAATCTCCACTATCAATAACAGGAGTATTTGCTTTACATGAACCATCAGCATCTTGTAATACGATTATACCAAAGTTGTTTGCTGGCAAGTATGCGGTAATTGCAGTACCATTTGATAATGCCCATGATGAGTTAGCAGTAGTAGGTACATCAAATATATCTGAAGTACCTGATGTATTATCACTGTAGAATGATGAGTTGTATGTTAATATTAATGTTTTAGTACCATTGCTAATTTGTATTTTTACTTGACTTAAATCAATAGGAGCACTTCCTGCATTTGGTGTTATGAATATAGCCAATTGACTTATTTGGTTTGTAGTGTTATATCTACCTTGGATTTCTTTAATGTATAAACCGCTTGCTACTTGTTCAGTAGATTGCTTACCTGTGGCCATAGCTTTTTGTTGGAGGAAACCGCTTGTATTGATTAATACTGCAGCAGCTACTGCTGCAACTAATACCATCGCTATGAAGACTATCAATGTCCCTATTCCCATTGCCCCTTTCTTACCTCTTATATAGCTCATCATTACCTATCACCTCAGTTAGTTAGAAGTAATTAATTATTAGTTTTTTTTTATTGTAATTCAAATACATCTTGTGTATATGAAGCTGGTGTAGTGAATTCAATAACTGCTGGTGCCCCAAATTCTGGAACTACACTTCCTGTTATTGTTTGTCTTGTTGGTATTGACTCACCAAATACTTTACTTACATTAACTAACAATACTGCTAAATCTCCACTGTCAATTACTCCTTGATTTAGGGATTTATCAGCATCTTGAATAATACCTACAACAAAGTGAGTTGCATCTGCATTTGTCCAGTTACCAATTCCAAATAAGTTATCAGTGCCTTCAGTTTCTGTTGTTACTCCATTATATACTAAAGATGCTGTTTTACCATCATATGTTAAAATAACTTTTGTTTGTTTTAAATCAATAGGAGCACTTCCTGCATTTGGAGATATATAAATTGCTATTGCATCTAATCCAGTTCCATCATAGTGTCCTGTTATTCCTTTACAAATTAAACCACTTGATACTTGTTCAGTAGATTGCTTACCTGTGGCCATAGCTTTTTGTTGGAGGAAACCGCTTGTATTGATTAATACTGCAGCAGCTACTGCTGCAACTAATACCATCGCTATGAAGACTATCAATGTCCCTATTCCCATTGCCCCTTTCTTACCTCTTATATAGCTCATCATTACCTATCACCTCAAAGAAAATAAGTATTATAGAGTTAGTAAAATACATTTAAGCCCCTTTTCACATCTCCCCGATACATCTTCGTTATATTATTTTAATAGGAGGCTATATATATTATTTTTTTGCAAACAATAATGTTAATAATTATGTAGGTGTTTATGTAGGTAGGAGGTGATTAATCTTGATATATGAATATAAAATAAGAAGCTGTAAAAGAGAAGAGCTAATTGATATAACAGATTTAGTTGTTAATGCAATAGAAGAAAGTAATGTTAAAGAAGGGATTGCTATTATATATTGTCCTCATACAACTGCTGGAATTGTAATTAATGAGAATGCTGATTACTCTGTTAGAGAAGATATAATAAATTTCTTAAATTATTTAGTTCCAATAAATTTTAATTTTAAACACTTAGAAGGCAATTCTGATGCACATATTAAGAGTTGTTTAGTAGGAAATGAAAAAACTATAATAATTAAAGATAACAAACCATTATTAGGAACTTGGCAAGGAATATTTTTTGCTGAATTTGATGGCCCAAGGGTTAGAAAAGTTATAATAAAAATCTTGGAAGGTTAATTTATGGTAAAAGCTCTAAAAGTAAATAAAAAATTTGGAGAAAGTGTAAGGAGAATTTTGATAGAGAACTCTATATACAATAAGGAGTATAAAATAGAAAAGGATAATAATTATCTGTACATTCCAATATATAATATTAATGAAGAAATTTTACAAAATTTAATAAATGTAGAGTTTGATATTGTTGAGAAAGATTTAGAAAAAATTAAGAAAAATAAACAAAAAAGTTTTAGAGATGTAGTTTTAGAGAAATACTCTAACTTAGTTAAAAATAAGTTAGTATCTTTATCTTATGACCATATTGGTGATTTAGTTTTACTCCAAATTGATGATGAAGTTCCTTACAATATAAGGAAAGATATTGGTGAGTTGGCTTATAAACTAATTCCTTGTAGAGGAGTTTTTAGAAGAAAAAGTGAAATTAAAGGTGAGTATAGAGTTAGAGAGATAGAACATTTAGCAGGAGAAAATAGAACTCTAACTATCCATAAAGAAAATAATTATAGGTTATATGTTGATATAGCAAATGTTTATTTTTCTCCAAGATTAGGTTGGGAAAGGAAGAGAGTTGGAGAGTTAGTTAAAGGAAATGAGATAGTTATTGATATGTTCTCTGGTGTTGGACCTTTTTCTATTGCTTGTAAGAATGCTAAAAAAATTTATGCAATAGATATTAATCCTTATGCAATTGATTTGTTAAAGAAAAACATAGAAATGAATAAGCTACAACATAAAATAATTCCTATATTATCAGATGTTAGAGAAGTGAATTTAAAAGGAGACAGAATTATAATGAACTTGCCAAAATATTCATATAAATTTATTGATAAAGCTTTAGAGTTAGTAAAAGAAGGTGGAGTTATTCATTATTATACCATAGGAAAAGATTTTGATGAAGCAATAAAACCATTTATAAATAAATGTGAATTTAAAATATTAAATAAGAGGATTGTTAAGAGTTATGCACCAAGAGAGTATATATTCTCTTTTGATATTAAAGTTGTGAAAGTATGAACTGGGTAGAAAAGTATAGACCAAAAACCTTGGATGAAGTTGTTGGACAGGATAAAGTTAAAGAAAAATTAAAAAATTGGATAGAGAGTTTTTTAAAAGGAAAAGTGCAAAAACCAATACTGTTGGCTGGACCTCCTGGAATTGGAAAAACAACTTTGGCTTATGCATTAGCCAACACTTATGGATTAGATGTTATTGAGTTAAATGCCAGTGATAAGAGAAATGCTGAACATATTAGGAGGATTGTTGGACAGTCAGCTACATCAAAATCAATATTAGGAAATAGGGTTTTAATTATTTTAGATGAAGTAGATGGGATATCTTCAAAAGAAGATAGTGGAGGAGTTTCAGAGTTAATAAAAATTATTAAAAAAGCAAAAAATCCAATAATTTTAACAGCTAATGACCCTTATTCTCCAAATTTAAGGACTTTATTAGGTTATGTTGAACTTATTGAATTAAAACCTCTCTCTGTTAGGGATATATATAAAGTTTTAAAAAAGATAGCTGAAAAAGAAGGATTGAATGTAGATGACAAAACCCTTAGAATGATAGCTCAACATTCAGCAGGAGATTTAAGAAGTGCTATAAATGATTTAGAAGCATTAGCTTTGGCAAATGATTTAAGTTATGAATCAGCTCAAAAACTTCCTGATAGAGATAGAGAAAAAAACATTTTTGATGCAATAAGGATAATTTTAAAGACAGAGAAGTATGGAATTGCTACAACAGCACTAATGAATGTAGATGAAACACCAGACATAGTTATTGAATGGTTATCTGAAAATATTCCTAATGAATATGAAAAAAAAGAAGAGATTGCCAAAGCTTTTGATTATCTCTCTAAGGCAGATATGTTTTTAGGTAGAGCTATCAAGACACAAAACTATTCATTTTGGAAGTATGCAACAAATCTAATGACTGCTGGTGTTGCTCTTTCTAAGGAGCATAAATACAGAAAATGGACACCATATAGATATCCAAAAATATTTAGATTATTGGCTAAAACAAAAGCTGAAAGAGAATTCTTAAAGAAAATTTTAAAAAAGATAGCTGAAAAAACACATACATCCACAAGAAGAGCAAGGTTAGAGTTGGAAAGTTTAAAACTTTTATCAAAATCAAATCCTGAGAAAGTTGCTGAATTATGTTTATTCTATGAATTTACTGAGGAAGAAATAAAAAATCTATTTGGAAATGATATATTAAAGTTAGTTAAAAAAATAAAAGAAAATATTAGAAAAGTAGAAAGTAAAAAAGAAAAGAAAAAAGGAGATGAAGAAAAACATAAAGTTAAAGAGAACAAAGAAAAAGAAGTAGAAATATCAAAAGTTAAAAAGGAAGTTAAAGAAGTAAAAGATGATAATAAAAAAGATACAAATAAAGAAATTAAATCAAAAGATAAAGAAAAAGAAGAAAAAACTGATGAGAGCAAAGATAAAAAAGAAAAGAAAAAAGATAAAGGAAAGCAACTAACATTAGATAGCTTTTTTAAATAATTAAATGAGGTGATAACTATTTGGAAAGATGCTCCTTCTCACATATGTAGAGGAGGTGATTTAAGAGGATTAGCTTTTTGCTGTCCTCCAATAAAATACTGTCCAATACATCAAGCTCTAAATATTTTAAAACTATCTCCAGAGGAGTTTATAAAGTTAAAAGAAGAATTTGGTAAAAGAAGTAAATTAGGTTTAGGAAAAAATACATGTTTTGGCTCATTAGTGTGGTGTTGTAAGATAACTAAACCATGCCCATATAGAGATTTAGAGCTTAGAAAAAACAATATTTCTCCAGAGGAATATATGAAACTAAAAAAAGAACTTGCTGAATATATTTTAAAAAATAGTCCATGGTTTAAAGAAAGTGTTGAGATACTATCAAAAAAGTTTCCTAAGGAAGATGTTGAAAGAGCTTTGTTAGAGACAGGAGATTTGGAGAAGGCATATAAACTATTAAAGATGAGAAAATGAACTGGAAAGGGCATACTATTTTAGGATTAATTTTTTCTCTACCTGTCATTTTTTCTCCTGAGCATATATTCTTAGCTTTAGCTGGAGCTTTATATCCTGATTTAGACCATGAATACAAGGAAGAGATTGTTAAAAGAGGATTATTAATCTCTGGCTCAATAGTTCTAATTAATATTTTATTGTATTTTTTTAATACTAAATTATTCAATTTAGAATTTTTTATCTTAGCTGTCCTAATATTTTTTATTTTTATAATTCCCTACTTTTCTGAGCATAGGACATATACTCACACATTTTATTCATTAATAATGGTTTCTTTGATTATGGGATACTTTGTTTATAAACTTTCTATATTGTCCCCTACTTTCATCTCCTTACTTATGTTGGCTATGGTCACATCTGAAAATTTGTTAGGGAAAGTTATTATATATGCACTAATTGGCTGGTTAATACTTACAATAGTTGGTTTTAAATATTCAACTGAATTTATTTTTTATTTTTTACCAATATTTGCAGGCTATCTATCCCATTTAGTTGGAGATTCTTTAACTCCAAAAGGAATAAAACCCCTATATCCTTTAAACTATAAACTAAAAAAAGAGCATGCAATAATTATAACTATTATATGGTTCATATTTGCATTATATCTCAGATTTTTTATTATAAAATAAATTTTAATGATTAGTATGATAATTGGAAAGTTAGGAAAAGATAAAAAAGAAAGTAATGAAGATTTCAATATAATTTTAGAAAAAATAGCTAAAAAAGTTAAAGTTAGTGAAGGTAAAAGAGCTGTTGAAGATGTATTTAGAGTAATATATAGAGAAGGGAAAATATCAACAAAAAAAATATCTCAAAAAACTAAATTACCACTACCAATAGTAGCAAAAATAAAGAGTTACTTAGAAAGAGAGAAATTTATATACAAAGGAAAGCTCACAGAAAAAGGTGAAGAATTAGCTAAATTCTTAGGTTTGAAATATAAAAAATCCTTAGAATGTCCATTGTGTAAAGGTAGAGGAATAGTTTTAGATGACTATTTTAAAGAGATTTTAGAGAGAGTTAAAAAATACTTTAAAGAGAGACCAACAGTTAATACTTCATTAGACCAATCATTTGCTACTCCTGAAACATCAGTTTATAGAACAGCTTTAATGTATGAGAGAGGAGATTTAGAAGGAAAAGATATTATATTTATTGGAGATGATGATTTAACATCCTTACCAACAGCATTAACAAACTTTCCAAATAAAGTTTATGTTGTAGATATAGATGAAAGACTTTTAAATTTAATTAAAAGGTTTTGTGAAAAAGAAAATGTAAAAATAGAATGTATAAAGCATGATTTAAGGAAAGAACTTCCAGAAAAAATAAAAGAGAGTTTTGATATTTTCTCAACTGACCCTCCCTATACAGTAGATGGACTAAAACTATTTTTGTCAAGGGGTATAGAAGCTCTAAAAGATTTTAGTGGAGTAGCCTATCTCTCCTACTCTCATAAACCAATAGATGAATGGTTAAAGATTCAGGAAGAAATAACAAAAATGAACTTTGTTATAACTGAATTAATTCCAAAATTCAATTACTATGAAGGTAGTGAAATAATAGGCAATATTACATTTATATCAAGATTGGTAGGAAAAAATCTAAAACCAAATATAGGCAGTTTAGATAAATTATATACTGGATTAGTTAAACCTGTTATTAGATACTATAAATGTGTAAAATGTGGGAAAGTTTATAAAGTTGGATTAAATGAAAAAATTAAGAAAGTTGAAGATTTAATATGTGAGTGTGGAAGCAAAAAATTTAAATTAATTAAAAGAGAAAAAATTAAGAGTTAGTATATATAAAAGAAAATTTTTATTTTAGTAGTTGTTATAATCTCTATTTCATAAAAATCATAAAAAAATTTTTTGGTGATTTTATGGATAAGATAAAAGGAAGAGTTTGGAAGTTTGGGGATAATGTAGATACTGATGCAATAATGCCAGCAAGATATTTAGTGCATACAGAACCAGAAGAATTAGCTAAATATGTAATGACTGGGATAGATGAAGAATTTCCAAAAAAAGTAAAAAAAGGAGACATAATAGTTGCAGGAAAAAACTTTGGATGTGGCTCTTCAAGAGAACATGCTCCAATTGGATTAAAAGCTGCTGGAATATCTGTTGTTATTGCTGAAAGTTTTGCAAGAATCTTTTATAGAAATGCTATAAACATTGGACTTCCATTAATAGAGTGTAAAGACATAACTAAAAAAGTAAATGAAGGAGATGAGTTAGAAGTAGATTTAAAAACAGGAATTATAAAGAATTTAACAACAGGAGAAATAATTCAAGGACAAAAACTCCCTGAGTTTATGATGGAGATTTTAGAGGCAGGAGGATTAATGCCTTATTTAATTAATAAGATTAAGCAGTAAAATTTTTTAATTTTTTGTGAGAGTATGGATTTTAGTGAAATTCTTAAAGATATTAAACCAGATAAGGAAGAAATGGAAAAAATCCATAATTTAGCTGATAAGTTAATCAATATTATTAAAAAATATTCTTCAAAGAATGTAGAAGATGTTCTATTTGTTGGTTCTTCTGCGAGAAATACAAACTTAAAAGGTTCTTATGATATTGATATTTTTATATTGTTTAATAAAAGAGTTTCAATTGAGAAATTAGAAGAAGAAGGTTTATATTTAGGTAAGAAAGCTATTGAAGAGTTAAATGGAAAGTATGAAATAAACTATGCCTCTCATCCATACATAAGGGGGTATGTTGATAAATATAAAGTAGATATTGTTCCATGTTATAAGATAGAGTTTGGAGAAAGAATAATTTCTGCTGTTGATAGAACTCCTCTACATCATAAATTTTTAATAGAAAGATTAACACCTCAGTTATGTGATGAAGTTAGATTATTAAAAGCTTTTTTAAAAAGTTTAGGATTGTATGGTTCTGATGTAAAAACTAAAGGATTTTCTGGATATTTATGTGAGCTTTTAATTTTAAAATATAATTCTTTTTTAAATTTATTGGAAGATGCACAAAATTGGAAAAAGAAGAAAGTTATTATTTTAGATGATATATATAAACTCTATGGAGATATTAAATTTAAAGAATTTGATGAGCCATTGGTAGTTTATGACCCAGTAGATATAAATAGGAATGTAGCTGCTGCACTATCAAGAGACAACTATTGTAAATTTATTTTCTATTCAAGAGAATTTTTAAAAAACCCAAAAAAAGAATTTTTTTATAACTATAAGGAAATTATAGAGAAAAATCTAAACAATAGAGAGAAAGGTAAAGTTATTAAATTAAAGATTCCAAGAGATAAAATATCTGATGATATTGTATATCCACAGTTAGAGAAGTTATTAAAATCTATTGTTAAAATTTTAGAGCAGCATGAATTTAAGCTATTAACATATAAATGCTACTTAGATGAAAATTATGGATTTATTGAATTAGAGTTTTTAGTAGATGAACTACCAAACATTATGATTAAACTTGGACCTCCTATTTATAATAAAAAGAGAGTTGATAGCTTTTTAAAAAAATATGATAAAGTTTTTGTAAAAGATTGTTATTTATATAGTTTTTCAAATAGAAAATATACTAATGCTATAGATTTATTAAAAGATATAATTAACAAAAAGATTCCAATATCTAAAACTAAAAATGTATATTTAGATGAAGCAGAAATTTTATAAGTCTATTTTAGCTAATTCATGTCCAAACTCTTTTAATTTGTATAATTGTTCTTTTGTTGGACACATTCTTATTTTTAGAATATCATCATCTATAATCTTGTAGTTAAGCTCCTCAAATACCAATTTTATTTTATTTGTTGCACATTCATTCCAACCATAAGAACCAAAGGCTACCCCAATTTTATCATAAGGTTTTATACTTAATAAATAAGTTAATAACTTTCCAATTGTTGGATGTACATTCCTATTCATTGTAGGTGAGCCAATTAATACATATTTAGCATCTACCATTTCAGTTATAATTTTTGATAATGGCGTATTAGATGCATCAAATATTTTTACATTAATACCCTCTTCTATTAAACCACAAGCTAATGCATGAGCCATTTTTTTAGTTGAGTTATATATGGTGTCATAAACAATAACAGCTTTATTTTTATACTTTGAAAATGCCCACTGCTCATATCTCTTTAAGATTTCATCAATATATTTTCTCCATATTACACCATGAGCTGGAGCAATTATATCAATTTCTAACTCCTTTATAGTTTTTATTAAATCAATAATTAATGTTTTATAAGGCATTAGAACATTTGCAAAGTATTCTTTTGCATAATACATAGAGTATCCTCTAATATCATCATCAAATCTCTGAGTAGATGCATAATGTTGTCCAAATGCGTCATTTGAAAATAGAATCTTATCATCTGCTAAATAAGTAATCATATTATCTGGCCAATGTAACATTGGAGTATGTATAAATTTAAACCTTTTATTTCCTAATTTTATAGTTTCATAGTTATCAACTGTTATAAATTCCCAATTTTTTGTATTATAACATAAAGATAATAGTTCTTTGCATTTTTCATTTGTTATTATTTTAGCCCCACTATATTCAACAATTTTTGGTAATGCCCCTGTATGGTCTTTTTCAGCATGATTAACAATTATATAATCTAAATCTCTAATATCAATGACATCCCATATTCTACATAAAAGTTCATCTGCAAAAGTTTCTTTTACTGTGTCTATTAATATATTTTTCTCTCCAGTGATTAAATAGGAGTTGTAAGTAGTCCCAAATGGTGTATAGTGTGCATGAAATTCTCTTAATTCCCAATCAATTGCCCCTACCCAATATATATTCTTTTTAATTTCAACTACCATAGTAACCTCCTAAAAAATATAGTGAGTATCATTTAATAATAATAACTTATATAATAACTTTATTGTATTAAAATAATTCTAAATTTTACAAAAATCTTTTATATGTGGGAAATTATGAAATATTTATTTATATCATCCAAAAAAGATTTAGCAAGTTTAAATATTGCTAAACATCTTGAGGAGTATTTTGATATATATTATACTGAAAAAGATTTGTTAGATATAAAAAGAGAGGATTTAAAAAAATCTGATTATTACATTTTTCTCTCAAAACATAGAAGTGAGAGAAATTTACCTTCTTTAACAGTCCATGTTCCTGGATTGTTAGATAAAGAAATATGTCCAGCAGATGCAGTTTTGAATACATTAATACTAAAAAATTTAAATAAATATAATAACATTGGATATAATGTATCTTTTGAAGTTGTTCATCATACACCAACAGATTTAGATGGGTATAGTGTTTTTGTGGAAATAGGAAGTAGTGAAAAAGAATGGACTAATGAAAAGGCTGGGAAAATAGTTGCTAATGCAATAGTTGAAAGTATAGAATGCTTAGAGAATCAAGATTATGAAGAATTAGATAGAGTTCTTGGCATTGGTGGAGGACATTATGCCCCAAAATTTACAAAGTTAGCTTTACAAAATAAATACTATTTTGGTTATTTAGTTCCTAAGTATATAAATATTAAAGAGGATATTTTAAAACAGATGTTAAATAAGAGTGAGATTGATAAAGTTTTAATAGATTGGAAAGGATGTAAAAGTGAAATGAAAAAAAAGTGTATATCCTTTTTTGAAAATTCTGGGATAGAATGGGAGAAAGTCTAAGAGACATTTTATTAGATTTTAAAAAAGGAAAATTAGATATTGATGAAGTAGAAAAGTTAATTAAATTAGATTATATAGAAAAATTAGAAAAATTTAAGTTAGATATTAATAGAGAGTTAAGAACTGGAATTCCAGAAGTGGTTTATGGGAAGGGAAAGTGTATAGATGAGATAATAGAAGGCACAATAAACTTAGCTAAAAAGAATGGAAAAGCTCTTGCCACAAAAATTTATAATATTGAAGAATTAAAAGAAAAAATTAAAAACTACAATGAAGATTTAGATAACTACACAATTAAAATAAATGAAAAAGCAAAAACTTTAACAATTATTAGAAAGGATTATCTCCATAAAAATAGAAATGTAGTAAAGGGTTGTGTAGGAATTATAACAGCTGGAACAGCAGATATACCCATAGCAGAAGAAGCTAAAGAAACATTAGATTTTTTAGGTGTGAGATATATAACTTCCTATGATGTTGGAGTAGCAGGAATACATAGGTTATTTCCAATATTAAGAGAAATGATTATAAATAAAGTATCAGTTATTATAGTCATAGCTGGGATGGAAGGAGCACTTCCATCAGTTGTTTCGTCATTAGTTGATGTTCCTGTTATTGGAGTCCCAACTTCAACAGCTACTATTGAAATTACTCCTTTATTGTCTATGTTACACTCATGCTCTCCTGGGTTAGCTGTTGTAAATATAGATAATGGCTTTGGAGCTGCAACTTTTGCATACTTAATACTGAAGGTGAAAGATTTATGATTAAAATTATTGAAGGTGATTATGTAAAAACAATGTCTGAATTAAATTTAGATGATGTTCTATCTAAGGTTGATACTGGATATATTATAATTTATGCAAAAGAAGGAGATAGATTTCATGAAGGTTATTTATTTTTTGAGAATGGTAAATTAGTTGGAGCTTATTATACAGATAATAGAGAAGTTGAAGTATTTGGAGATAGAAGTAAAGTGTTAGAAATACTTAATAAAGAAAATAAGATCATTGAAGTATATAGATACACAAAGGATAAAATTAATTTATTAAAATGGTTATATCCAGAAATTTTTAAACTTAAATTAGAAAAGGACAAATTTGAGGGAAAATATTCAAAAGATAGACTATCAATTCCATTAGATAACCTAATTGCAAAGAATATTAATGACATTACTCCATTTTTAGAGAATAATAAAATAATTTTAGTAAATATTTATGATAAAGTAGGAACAGAAAATGCATATATTGTTTATAAAGGAAAAAATCCAATTTTAGCTTATTATGAATGTGACAAAGGTAGTTTATTTGGCAATGATGCCTATGAAAAAATAAAAGAAATCTTAGAAACTGATAAAGATAATTATATTATTGATATTTATGATTTTGATGAAATTAAGTTAAATATTTTACTTGAAACATATCCTAAACTAAAAATTGAAGAAGTTGAAGAAGAAAAAATAGAGGAAATTGAAGCTAAATCAGATGATATGGGTGCTAAAGAAATTGAAGAAATCAATAAAATAGAGGAAGAAGAAGAGCTTTCAAGAGAAGAACTTTTGAAAAGATTGGGTATTACTGAGCCAGATGAGGAATGGGTAGAAGAAGTTATAGAAGAATTTATGAGACCAGATGATGAATTTTTAGAAGAACTTAAAAAAGAAATTGAAGAGAAAATAAAAAATGAAATTTTGAAAATTGATGGTGTTAAAGATGTTAATATTAATATTAATGTAAAATGGGAGAATGGAAGATATTATATATCTGGAGAAATAAAAATAATTAGAAAGAGTATATTTGGACTATTCAAGAAAGAAATTGACCCTGGAGTTATAAAAATTATTGTTGATAAGATTATTAAGAATACAATTCCTAAATATGAAAAATATACAACACACATATCAATCAATATAGAATAAATGTGAGATTATGTATTATGAACTAATTTTTTTTATCAGCTTTATTTTAGGAGGGATATTAGCATATCTATTATATAAATATAAAGAGAACCAAAAACAACAATCATTTAAAGTTATTGAAATGGAGCTTGTGGAAAATTTAAAGGAATTAAAAAAGCAAATTGAACCAACTGATGATAAAAAATTTAGTAAAGAGTTTGATTTAGTAGAGTTATCTTTGAATTATGAGTTTGATGATATTGTTATAACTAATGATGAAGGTTTTATAATAGCTTCAACTTATGAAGATTCTGATGAATTTGGTTCAACTCTATTTAGAATCTTTGAGAATATTAAAGATTATTTAAAAAAAGTAAAAAAAGTTGTTATTCAAAGTGATGAATACATTATAATATATCCAATAGAATATATGAATGAAGAAATATATATAATAACAAAAACTAAAATTTTACCAAATCCTGTTGAAGAAAAGAAATTTTTAGATGAAATAAAACATCTATTAGACAATAAATATTTACATCAACTAAGAACATTAGAAAACATCTCTGATAAGTTTATTACTAAAACAATTGATGAAATAGAAGGAAATGTCACAAATATTTAAAAAAACTTTACAGCAGATAATGCAATATTTATAATAGATAAAACAACTACAACATATATTAGATTTTTAATATCTTTAAGATTATATAATGTAGATAAATTACTATGATTAATGCTATTAAATATGTCTGAGATTTTATTTATTTTTATATTAGTTTTTTCAAGATTCAATATAATTTTCTCAGTTTTATATTCAAGACTCTTTTTATTTGTTATACTTTTAATTTCATTAATTTTTGTATTTAACTCATTCATATATAGATTTAATTCATCTAAGGAATTTCCTACCAATTTGATATTAGAGATATGCATATCTAACTTGTTACTCAATTTTTCTAATGACTTTATAGATTTTTCTAAATTTTTATTTGTTATATTTAAACCATAATGAACTTCTGCAACATAATTGTTAAGCTCTGACATTAATCTATCTAATTCATCTATTTTTATTTCCCCCATTACACATCACCACACAAAAAATATCAATGAATTATTATGTATTAAAGTTTATATTCTATTGTCAATTTCTGTCAATAACTCTTCCATTCTTTTATTTATAACTTCACATTTTTCTAATAGATTTCTTAAATCACTTTTATTTTGTGTTATAAGGTTCATAGCTTCATTATATTCTCCAAATATTAGAACATATTTTTCCTTATCAATATCTTTTAATTTCTCTAAAGTTTTTTCTAATTTACTCAGTGAATCTTCGTTTCTTTCCATATTAGCTCCTAAGCTTAATATCATACTTTTAACATTTTCTATAACATTGTGAAGATTTTCCAAGTTTTTTATTAAGTCCTCAAGTAATTTTATATTATATTTATCTTTTTCAATAACTTCATAATATTTACATTCTATAATTTCCAAAGTTTTTTCAACATTATTTAGCACATCTTTTAGTTGATTTATTATCTTTACAACATCTCTATTACTATCTTTAAAGTCTTTAATGCTTTTTATCAAATTTTCAACTATATTTTCATACATTTTTATTACCCCTTTAACATCTCCTTTACAAATTTTTCAGCAAGATTTTTATGTTCTTTACTACCAACTTTTTTTATAATTTTATATAACTCTAATATATCTTTTTCTATATCTTTTAAATGTCTCCTTGAATACAAAATAGCCATCTCTACAATTAAACCATCAGCTCTACAATAAGGTTTTATTTCTCTATTAAAATAGATTCTATCAATTTCCTCCCCTTCTATTAGTAAAATTTTACTTTTTCCTAATTTATCTTCTCTATTTATAATTTTTCTACTTACTACTTTATAAAATATTGAATAATATCCTTTAACAAAAGGAATATCTCTATAAAATAGATATTCATCATCATCAGTTAAAACTGCCTCAGCTATTTTAATTGGCTCAACAACATTAACAGAAAAGTAATCCTGATTTAGTAGATTTTCATAAGTATGTGAGCCTTCAAAAATTTTCATCCTTACCTTTTTATCTTTAATATATGTTCCTATTGGAGCTTTGTTCAATCTATTATTTAACTTAGTTACTACAACTGTCTCATAAATCATAAAACCTCTACCTTAATACTCTCTAAGTCTCCTCCTCTTTTATATCTTAATAATAAAGAAAATTCTTCTTTATTTGCCTCAAAAGGAATAACTAATGGAGGATTAAGCATTTTTAAGTTTCCTGATATATGTTTATTAGTTAATATAGTATATGTTCTTAACTTCAAAGCTAAATTTTTATTTATATTGTCTAATTTAAAGTTAAAAATATATTCAACTTCTAAATCATTTATTTTGTAGAAATTAACTTCTTCATAAATAACTTCATTAGATAACTCTCTATATTTATCATCTTCATCATAATGAATATAATTTAGAGGAGATTCAACAATTTGAGCTGATGATACTACTCTTTCAGGTATTAACTTTCCTCTATATTTTAATAAACCTCTTCTATGTATTGAATTTATAACCTTAACTTGTGGCTCAGTTATTAAGGCAGTATCTAACATCTCAGCTATAATAACATCAGCCTTCTCTTTGAAGTTATATATTTCAGCATCTCCCTCTATAGCCTCTATATTTTTAAAATTATTTAATTCAATATTTTCTTTTACATACTCATAAGTGAAGCTATCTAACTCAATAGCATAAACTTTCTTTGCTATTCTGCCAGCAATCATTGCTAAAATTCCTGAGCCAGTTCCTAAATCATAAACTATATGATGTGGTTTAACTACACTTTCTATTGCTTCTTTGAATATTGCTAATCTCTCATAATCAGTTAATAAAGAGTTATGCCACTGAGGAGCTTTAATCTTTAACTTCATAATTAATCACTTTGGGGATGTAAAATGTTGTTTAAGGAAGTTTTAGATTTTAATAAAGCAAGAGAGATAGTTTATAGTTATTTAAATAAGTATGTTAAATCATCAAATATTAAGCTTATAGATGGTTTAAATAAAATAGCTTATGAAGATGTTAAAGCACCTATAAACCTTCCTTATTTTAATAGGAGTGCTATGGATGGTTATGCTGTAAGAGCTGAGGATGTTTCTGGAGCTTCACAAACAAATCCTATTATTTTAAATTTAGTTGAGAGAGATTATATAGATGAAGGTGAAGCAAAAAAAGTCCATACAGGAGATAAATTACCAGAAGGAGCTAATGCTGTTGTAATGAAAGAATACTGTAATGAATATAACAACTTTTTAGAAGTTTATAAGTCAGTTCATCCAAATGAAAATGTTTCAAAAATAGGAGAAGATGTAAAAAAAGGAGATACTATATTAAAGAAAGGAGAAAAAATATCTCCATATCACTTAGCTATACTATCATCTTTGGGAATTAAAAATATTAAAGTATATGATTTAAAAATAGGAGTTATTTCAACAGGAGCGGAATTAGTTAGTTTAGAAGAAGGTATTAAAAATAATAAAATAATTAACTCAAACTACTATTTACTTTATGGTCTATTAAAAAACTTAGGTTTTGATGTTGTAGATTATGGAATTGTTAAAGATAATTTAGATAATATAAAAGAAACATTAAAAAAAGCTAATGAGGAAGTAGATATTATTTTTACTACTGGGGGGACATCTGTTGGAGATAGGGACTTAACAGTTAAAGCTGTTAAAGAACTTGGAGATGTTATTTTACATGGAGTCAATATAAGGCCAGGAAAACCTTTTGCCTTTGGAGTTATTGACAAACCTATTTTTATGCTCTCTGGATATCCTGTTGCTGCTGCTGTTCAGTTTGAACTGTTCTTTTATAGATACTTTGCACAAAGAAAAAAGATAATGTTGGAGCTTTCACATCCAATTCCTTCACAATTAGGAAGGGTAGATTTTGTTAGAGTTAAAATAGTTAAAAATAAAGTCTTACCAGTAAGGATAACTGGAAGTGGTGTTATATCCTCTCTAATAAAAAGTGATGGATACATAATTGTTGATGAAAATATAGAGGGTTATGAAAAAGGAGAAAAAGTTGAAGTTTATCTATTCTGAATATCTCTTAATTATCTCTTTTATATCATCAAATAGAACATTTGATTTACAAAAACTTGGTAGATAGACAGAAGCTTTTCCTGAATTTGTTGCTATATTTAAATTTTTAATTGGTGAGACTACCATACATGTATCTTTAATTATCTTACCTCCTGCCTTTTCAATTGTATCAGTGTAGTTCATCCTATCAGAAATAGCTTTTATATGTATAGAACAACAAACCCACAAATCTATTTTTAATTTTTTATTTTTTAATAAATATGATATTTCTTTAATCTCTTTCAAACTACAATGAGGACATCCAACAGTTATCAAATCAATGTCATCAGCAGAGTTTAACTTATCATAAGCCTCCATAATCTCCTCTTTTCCTATTTCTATAACCTCTCTATTCTCAATAACATCCTTAACTTTTGCCTCAGCAGTTAGATTTTTGGCATGATATAAAGCAATTCCTCCACTTGCAGCCATTGTAGCTCCTAAAAGTTTTAACTCTTCAATTGAAGGTTTAAATCTATATAAATCTTCAAAATAAGGAATATCTTTTTTTAACATCTCACCAACAACATAACCTAATGCTCCATAAAAACTCTCTTCTTTAAATTTTGCTTCTTTATCTATTTTGATAATATAATTAGCTTTCCTATTCTCATCTAAATGATAGCCATAATATGGGGTTTTTCCTATAATAGCTGATGCTAATGCTAATGGTCCTCCTTCTCTATTTGTCTTAGCCCCTAATATAGAGTTTGCATAACTTACAGCAGAACTTTCTGCCCAACTTATATGCTCTCCAAATCTTGGAACATTTCCAGTTAAATAAGGTGTGCATGTGCATGAAATCTCAATATCCAACTTTCTAAAAGCATTTATAATCCTTAACTGTTTTTCAGCAAAACTCTCACTTATACCCATCTCTCTCCATCTGTCTAAATCCATTCCAGCCGGATTTAGTGTAGTAGGAACTTTAACTTTTATATTTTCTTTTGTTAAATCCTCTATAAACTCTAAACCATAATCTCCAATAGTTTTATATGAGACACCTGAAACCTGTGAAGAACTTATTTCTATCAATTTCTCTGCTCCATATATCTCACCTAAACTAACTAACAAATTCATACATCTTCTTAAAATCTCTCCATACTCTCCATCTAATATCTTCTCTTCCTCTTTTGTTAGATACATAAATTTACCACATTTGAAGTTTTAATAATAAAAAGAGTTATAACCTATAAATAAATATAAAAAATTTGTGAGATTATGGAATTAGTAAGGGAAAGTATAAATAATTTAGATGCTGCTTTAGAGTTAAGAGAGTTAGTTTTAGAAAAAATAAATAAAAATAAATTGAATGAATCCTTTATTTTAGAGATTTTTGATGAAATTGATAAATTAAGTTTAGATGAACTCATAAAGTTAGGTAGCAATTTTAGAAAATTCCCATTAGGTTGTGATTTGGTTGAGATTGCAGTTGGTCCTTGTTTATCAACATTAACAAAAGAGGAATTATTAGAGAATTGTATATTATCTGATTTTTTTGGTTTTCCAATACATATATGTGGATATGCTATTGCAGATATAGCTGAAAAAGAAAATTTAAAACCAATAGATATTCTAAAAGAGATTTACAACAATATTAGTGTTCCTATAGATATTGACCATTTTGGTAAATATGGACCTATGAGATTCCCAAGAGAGATAACTGAATGCTGTGGATACTGCTACTATATTGGAAAAGCAAAAGGTTGTCCATTAGGTAGGATTTATAAAAGATTGATAGATAAAGAAAAAGAGCATAAAGATGAGTTTTTAGATTGGATAAAGTTATCTTCCTCAGTATGTATAAATGTAGTAGAGGAGCAAGTTGAGGGTCATGCTCCTCCATTGGAAGAGATGAGATATGTAGCAAAAAAAGCAAAAGAATACAACAAAGTTGTTGAAGGTATATTCCATATAGGTAATGGAGAAGATGATTTAATTGAAGGAATAAAGGCATGTATTGACTTAGATGTTGATGTCTTTGTTGTTGAAGGAGCTCCATTCAATAGAGGAAAAGATAGATTAAAAACTTATGCAAAAGCAATAGTTTTATCAAGAATTTTGTGTAAAGGTGGTGTAGTAGGAACTAATGGAGCTTATGAAGATGAGTTAAGAATTGGTTTAAGAGCTGGATTAAATGTAGTTTTAACTGGATTTCCTTACAATCATCATGGATATATGGTAGGATATAAACCAAAAGAAGCAAAAAGAGGTAATTTTGGATTAAGAAGAGTCATAAAAATAGTTAGAGAAGAAATAAAAAATTTAAATGTTAGATTAATTGACAAAGATATAATTAAAGCTATTTCATATGGAAATTCATTTTTAAGAGGAGAGATATATCCAAATACGTTAGGTAACTTCTATATTGGAGATGCACATTGGAGAGTTATATATAACTCAAAATTAAGAAATATTTTTAAAACATCTAAAACAATTGATGAAATAGAAGGCAAATCAATTGGATTATTGGGAGGAAGATACATCTCTTGGACAATTGCAAAAAAGGCAGATGAAGTTTATATATCTGATAAAGATTTAGATGTTGAAAGATTAACAATAAAAATTCTAAATAAAAATGGAATAAATGCTTATCCATGTAAGGGTAATGATAAGAAAGCAATTGCTATGTCTGATGAAGCATATATAACAACTTTTATTCCAGAGTTAGCTTATAAAATAAAAAATAAATACAAAAAAGCTAAATTGCTTTTCTGAATATTTATAATAACTAATATAAATTAAAAATCTTTTCTAAAAGTTGTAAATTTTTGCAACTGTATTTTTTCTTAAAATACAAAACTATAAATAATATTTTGAAAATAAAATAATTTTTAGAAAATTTTTAATTCTGAAACAATTGTTATAACTTTTTCAGATGGTAAAGTATATATACCCCCTCCTCATAATTTATTATCCAGAAAACTTTCAAAAGGTGAAAAGATATGGCAATGAGTTTAAAGAAAATAGGGTCAATAGCAGTTGCTGGAGCTATGGTAGCAACAGCATTAGCAAGTGGTGTCTCCGCTGTCCAAACAATTGGATTCAATAGCTATGATGAATTAAAGCCTATATTAGTTAAAGATGGACAACCAAACTGTTATGTAGTTGTTGGTGCTAACGCTCCTTCAACTATGGATGTCGTTTCAGCAGCTGATATAGCAGCTAAAATAGGAAGTTTATGCTACAAAGAATCCTCAGCCAATACAGGATGTGCTGAATTAACTGTTCATGTTGAAGCAGCTGCAAGTAAAGTTGAATTTGATGCCAGTAAGGATAAAGCATTATTATATGCTGTAACTCCTGATGATACTGATTATCAAGTAACTGATGTTATATATGGCGGTAATACATTCCCACATCCTGAATATACATGGGTAAATACTACATTAAATGGAAGTATATCAGTAACAACAACTAATGCTACTGATGAAGTAAGTATAACTGAATTAAATGCAACTGGTACACAAACCTATGTTAATGATACATATGTATATCTTCCAAGTACAGTAAAATTAACTACAACTCCATCTGGAAATACAACAAGTTTAAATCTAATATTGTCTGTTGAGAAAATTAATACAATAACAAAAACATTATCTACATTAATGAAAATTGATGATTTAAATCCAAAAGATATTAAAACAGGAATATATGAAAACTTAACTAATTCAAAAGCTGATAGTATTGAATTAGGATTCTATGAATTAGTACCTGAAGGTACCAATATTGGAATTGATTTAGTTGGATATGCTACAACTGTCACTAAAGACAGTGAATTAAATACATCAAATGTATATTTAGCTCCTGGAATATTAATCCCATTCTTAGGAGAACAATACATGTTTGTTAAAGCAGATAAAAATAACAATGAATTAATTATTGGTAAAGAGGCATATAGTGGAATATTACAAGAAGGAGAAATTTATGATGTTGGAAATGGATATCAAGTAAAAATAAAAGCAGTTTTAGAACCTACTACCGGCTCAAGTAGTGGTGCAAAAGTAGATGTTCAAATATTAAAAGATGGACAAGTCGTAGCTGAAAAATTTGATTACGCATCTACAGATTCACCATTAATCTTAACATATGGACCAATCGGGGTAATAGTTACAGATGCATATAAAAATATAGCTGAGACAACAGGATATGCAGATTGTTATATAGTTAAAGACTTAAAATACTTAAAATTAGGAAGTAAATATGAAGATTCAGATTACAAAATCTATGCAGTACTATCTGATGGAACTCATATAGACATAACTAAAAATACAGATATAGATGATGATACTAATGGAATTGGTGTTATAGACGGTAAAAAAATCTGTGGTATAGCTTTAGTAGATGATACAGATCCTACAGATTCTGATAACCAATTAAGTTCTAAAGGAGATACATTCTCAGCAATTGATAATTACTTCACATTAAAAGTAGACAAAGTAATAAATGCATCTGCAGGAGATTATAAGATATATATTTACTCAGATGTATCAAAAGATGTAACATTAGATGTAGGTCAAGAAGTTTCAGCATTAAATGCACAATTAACTTTAGATAAAATTGAAGCTAATGCAATACAACCAACAAAAATAACAGCTCCAATTGCTAAGTTAGATACAGAAGTTAGCTTAGACAACGCAGATAAAAACTTAGTATTAGTTGGAGGACCAGTAGCAAACAAATTAACAAAAGAGTTAGTAGATATGGGTAAAATAAACATAACCAATGACAGCCCAGCAACAATAGCATTAATAAAAGGAGTTGCAAACGGACACGATGTTATAGTTGTTGCTGGTGGAAACAGAGAAAAAACAAGAGAAGCTGCATTAGCTTTAATTGAAAACTTATAAATTTTCTTTCTCTTTTCTTTTTTTATAAACAAATATATCCAAAAATGTGAAATTATGGATGTAATAATTACAAGACCGAAAGAAAGAGCTAAAGCTTTTTTAGAGATATTAAAAAAAGAAGGTTTTAATCCAATAATTCTCCCTACTATTGAGATAGTCTATAAAAAAGTTAATATTAACTTAGATAAATACAACTGGATAATTTTCACTTCTCCAAGTGGAGTGATTGGGTTATACAAAAATTTGAAAGATAAAAATCTTGACAATAAAAAAATAGCTGTTATTGGAGAAAAGACAAATAAAACATTAAAAAAGTATTTTAATAGAGAAGCAGATATAATTCCAAGTGAATATACTGCAGAGAAACTTTTAGAAGAGATTAAAAAAGTTGCTAAAAGAGACGATAAATTTTTATTTCCAACAACTCCTGCAACAAGAGATATTTTAAAAAACAACTTGAATGTAGATTTAGTTTATGTCTATTCATCAGAAGAACCAAAAGATTTAAAAGAAAAAATAAATAATTTAAAAAACCACTTAAAAGATAAAAAATTTATTTTAACTTTTACAAGTTCTTTAACTGCTAAAAACTTTTTTAAATATGTTGATGATGAATTTTATAACACAATAAAAAATAACTATGTTGTTGCTATTGGACCAATAACTGCAAAAACCTTAGAGGAGTTAAATCTCTCTCCAATTACTCCCAAAAAATATACAATAGAAGGAATGTTAAAAGAAATTAAAAAGTTGAGAGAATGATAAATAAAATTATTGAAAAGATAAATGATTTATCTAAAAATTTTGATGAAGTTAAAATTATGCATGTGTGTGGCTCTCATGAGCACACAATTTGTAAATATGGTATTAGGGAAGTTCTACCAAAAAATATAAAGCTAATTCCTGGCCCAGGATGTCCAGTATGTGTCACAACTCAGAAAGAGATTGATACAGCCATTTACTTAGCAAAGAAAGGTTATGTAATAACAACCTTAGGAGATTTATATAGAGTTCCAGGTAGTTATGAGAGCTTACAATCAATAAGTAAAGATTATGATATTAGGATAGTTTATAGTGTTAGTGACGCTGTAAAGATGGCTAAAAAAGAAAGAGATAAAAAATTTGTTTATGTAGCTATTGGCTTTGAAACTACTGCTCCAACAACTGCATCAGAACTATTAAATTTGGATTTAGACAACTTCTTTATATTAAATTGTCATAGACAAACTCCTCCAATAATGGAGTTTTTATTAGAAAATACTAAGTTAGATGCTTTTATCTGTCCAGGGCATGTATCAGCAATAACAGGATTAAAACCATATTATACACTCTTAGAGAAATATAGAGTTCCATTAATAGTTTCTGGATTTGAGGGGATTGATGTTCTCCTATCCATATTAATGATTCTAAAACAACTCTATAAAAATGAGATTAAAGTAGAAAATGAATATAAAAGAGTTGTAAAAGAAGAAGGGAATGTTATAGCTCAAAAGATTATAAATGAAGTTTTTGAAAGTGAAGATAAAGAATGGAGAGGTTTTCCAAAAATAAAAAATGGAGGTTACAAACTTAAAGAAAAATATAAAAAATTTGATATTTTTGAAAATGAAGATATCCCAAAAATGAAAGAAAAAATACCAAAAGGCTGTATTTGTGATAAAATTTTAAGAGGGGAGAAATTACCAACAGATTGCCCATTATTTGGAAAAGTTTGTAATCCATTTAATCCAGTTGGTAGTTGTATGGTTTCTGATGAAGGAACTTGCAGAATATTTTATAAATATAAAAAGTTTAATTTTTGATTATAGCTAAGCATAAGCCAAACTCAACAGTATCTACTTCCTCTCCCTTACTAAATATAGCTCTTTTAATTTCCTTTATATGCTCTTTTCTTATAACTCCATACTCTGTCTTTAAACCTTCTGTTAATATCTTGTTTAAGGTTTCTTCATCTTTAATATTTTTTATAAACTCCATAACATCTTTTGTATATTTTTTAAACTCTGGTCCAATTTTTGATTTGTTAGGAATGACTTCAACTATTCTATACTCTAAATCTGGCTTACCTTTAATTATTTTTAGTTCATTTATCTTTAAAGTTCCTTTTATATCTTTCTCTCCTTTCAACAAAGCATTATAAGTTTCATCATCTTCTGTATAAATTTCCACTTTATTTAATTGTGCATTTAATGATAGTCCTTTATTAGCTTTGTATCTTCTTAAATTAACTATTGTCTCTTTTATTAATTCCCCAACTTTTTCAATATCCTCATTAATATATCTCTCATCAACCTCTGGGAATTTAAAATGTAAATCCTCTATCTTATAAATCTCACCAATATAATCTGAGAAGTGAGGAGCAAATATAGTCAATAATCTTAATAGTCTGTCTATACAATAATATAAAGTTCTTTTAGCTTCATCTTTTTCTTTTTCATCTCCTTTATACAATCTATATTTAACCATCTCAATATAGTTATCACAAAACTCATGCCAAACAAACTTATAAATCTCCACAACTACATTAAATCTATAATTTTTGAGAGAGTTATCAACTTCTTTAATTAATTTATTTAACTTACTTAAAATCCATAAATCAACTATATTGTCAGTTTTTAGTTCTTTTAAGTTATTTATTTCATTATCATCAATATGCATTTTAGCAAATCTACATGCATTCCAGAATTTTCTTAAAAATCTATATCCATAATCAACTTCTTTCCAACTAAATGGGACATCATTACCAATAACACTGTTAGCAGCCCATAATCTTAGTGCATCTGCTCCGTACTTTTCAACTATTTCATCTGGCTCAACTACATTTCCTAAACTTTTACTCATCTTTCTACCATCTTCTCCAAACACCATACCATTAATAACTATCTCTTCCCATGGCTTTTTATTAGTTAAAGCTATGGATTTAACTATTGTGTAGAATGCCCATGTCCTTATAATATCATGTCCTTGAGGTCTTAGTTGTGTAGGATAATGCTTCTTAAAAAATTCTTCATCATCTAACCATTTAGTTATAACTAATGGAGTTATTGATGAATCCATCCAAGTGTCCATAACATCCTTTTCTGGCTCTAAATTTGTAGATTTACATTTATCACATACATAATTTGTTTTTGTAGGGTCAATTGGTAAATCTTCTTCCTTAGCTACAACTATATTACCACAATCCTTACAATACCAAACTGGAATTGGTGTGGCAAAAATTCTCTGCCTACTTATAACCCAATCCCAGTCCATATCTTCAATCCAACTTAACAATCTCGATTTCATATGTTCAGGAATCCATTTTATTTCATCAACAACTTCTCTAACTTTTGGTAAGAGCTTTCTAACATTAACAAACCACTGCTCAGTAACAATTATTTCAATAGGTGTTTTACATCTCCAACATACTCCAACATTTTGCTTAATTTTCTCTTGTTTTATAAGATAACCTTCTTTTTTCAAATCTTCAATAATCTTTTTTCTTGCTTCTTCTGTTTTTAATCCTTTATATTTTCCAGCTATTTCAGTTAATTCTCCCTTCTCATTGATAGCTTTTCTTATCTCTAAGTTATGTCTATTTGCCCATAGGACATCTGTTTTATCCCCAAAGGTACAAACCATAACAGCTCCTGTTCCAAAATCTTTCTCAACATCTTTATCTTCTAAAAGCTTAACTTTATGATTAAAAAGAGGGACTATAAACTCCTTACCTACCAAATCTTTATATCTTTCATCTTCTGGATGCACTAAGATAGCCACACATGCAGCTAATAACTCTGGTCTTGTTGTAGCTATAATTAAATCTTTCTCATTATCTGCTGATGGAAATATTATATAATTTAAATAGGTTTCTCTCTCTTTGTATTCAACTTCTGCAAATGCAATAGCTGTCTGACATCTTGGACACCAATTAACAGGGAACTTTCCCCTATAAATTAGCCCATCTCTATACATTCTAACAAAAGCTGTTTGAGATTTTTTAATATATTCTGGTTTCATTGTTATATACTCTCTACTCCAATCTATTGAAATTCCTAAGCTTTTTATTTGTTTTCTCATCTTTTCTATATTTTCCTCAGTTAGTTTTATACACCACTCTCTAAATGTCTCTCTATCAACTTCTGATTTAGTTACACCATAAATCTCCTCTACCTTAACCTCTGTAGGCAATCCATGACAGTCCCAACCTTGTGGAAAGAGAACATTATAGCCTTTCATTCTTTTATATCTTGCAATAAAATCCATATAGCTCCAATTTAAAGCATGTCCTAAGTGGAGCTTTCCAGTAGGATATGGTGGAGGAGTATCTATTATATATGGTGGCTTTTCACTATTTTCATCAAATTTATATAACTCTTCTTTTTCCCACTTTTTTTGTATCTCTTTTTCTATACTAATATTGTAATCTTTATCCAAGTTCTCACCAAATTATATTTTATGAGGTGATTATCATTTTTAGAAATTTAAAGAATAAAAAAATATTGGTTATAGGAATAGGAAATGAGTTAAGAGGAGATGATGGAGTTGGAGTATATATAATAAATAAAGTTATGCAACACTTTAAAAAGTTTGGTGAAGTAGTTAATATAAATAACCTCTACCTAATAAATGCCAAAACCTCTCCAGAATCTTTTACAGACAAAATAAAAAATATAAATCCAGATGTTATAATTATTATTGATTGTGCATATTTAAATAAAAATCCTGGTGAGATAGAGATTATAGATATTGACAAGATAGATAACTATTCTTTATCATCTCATACACTTCCAATAAGTATATTTATAAAATACTTAAAAAAATTTATTAATTCAGAGTTTATAGTTGTTGGGATTCAACCAAAGGTAATAGATTTTACTTTTAATCTATCAGATGAAGTAAAAAAAGCTGGAGATAAAGTAGCTTATGAAATTATTAAGTTGATAGAATGAAATTATTGGCTCTAATAACCACAAAACCAGGATATGAGAGAGAGTTAAAAGATGAACTTAAAAAATTAAACTTTTATGTTAGATATACTCCATTTAGAGGATTATTAAAACTTTATGGAGATAAGTTAGATAATTTAGAATCAAAATATATTTGTAGATTAATACCAATTGAAAAGGAAAGTTCATTAAATAGTTTAATAGATGATACAATAAATCTAATCAAAGAGAGAAATTTATCTGGCTCATTTGTTGTTAGATGTTGGAGAAGGGGAAAACACAATTTTAGTAGTGAATATATTGAAAGAATATTAGGAAAAGAGATATCCAACTTTTTTGGTTATAAAGTTTCTCTAAAAAATTATGATTTTAAGATAGATGTGCATATAATCCAGAATGAAGTTTATTTATCTTTAAATGAAATAAAGTTTGAAGATAATATAAAAAATCTCACAAAAAAATACAATGAGAGATTTATAAGTAGAGCAGAAAAAAAATTATTAGAAGTTTTAGAAAAATTTCCCTATGTTTTTAAAGATTTAAATGTAGTTTTAGATATTGGCTCATCTCCAGGTGGTTGGGCTAAGGTATTGTCTAATTTATCAAATAAAGTTTATGCCATTGACCCAGGTGAGTTAAAAATCAAAAAAGATAATATTATTCATATAAAAAAGAGAGCTGAATATGTTAATTTAAATGATAAACTTGACTTAATAACTAATGACACAAATCTTTATCCTGAAGAGAGTATAAATCTTACATTAAAATTTTTAGACAATTTAAAGAAGAATAAATATATAGTTCAAACAATCAAATATGAAAATAAATATTCAAAAAAGGAAGAACTAAACAAAATAATAAAAATTTTAGAAGATAATAATTTAGAATTAGTTAAAATAGCTAAATTAAAAGCAAATACCAAAAATGAGCACACACTAATTATTAGAAGATTATAGTAAATCTAATAATCTTTTTCTATCAGATTTCTTCTTTTGATATTCATATTCAATTTCTTCATCTAATTTTTTTAATACTTTTTTAAGATTAACTGTATCTACATAATACTTATCAGATATATCCATATAATCAACAATTTTCTTTTTAATGAGTTTGTTAATAATTTCCTTTACTGTATCTAAATCTAAATCAGTAAGTTCTGAAATTTCTAATAATGTTTTTGGTTCATTTATTAAGTTTGAGATAATACTTATCTCATCTTCAGAAAATCCATAACTTTCTAATAGATAGGCAATGTTTGTATGCACATTCTTAAATATAACTCCAACATAAGATAAAGTTGTATATATTCTTAAAATATCTTTTGATACTGCTTCTCCATAAGATAGCCAACCAATACAATTACTTTTTATAATATATTTGGAAATATCTCTGCTATCTTTATAAAACTCTAAAAAATAAGGTAATATATTTTTCTCATATTTTCTAAATTTTGGATTTTTTAGAACTTCTACAAAATAAGACTCATTAATGAAAGCTAATAAATCTTTCTCTATATATTCTGACAATTTTTGATATAAGCTGTTAATGATATCTTTAAAGCTTGTAGTCATTAAGTTTAAAAAAATTCCTTCAGAAATTTTATTTTTAAAAATTAATGACTCTCCTTCTACTTTCTCTAAATAGGGAATAATTACATTTCCAAAGAAATCCACATAACCTAATGGATGTATCAGTGTAAAATCTATTTTTGATACTTCTGATTTTTTTAAATAGTCAATATTTCTTTCTATAATATCTTTTGGCATTCTTGTATATTCTGAAATCATTTCAATATATCTCTCTAATGCCGGTTTGTTGTCAAGTTCATAAATAATATTATCCTTTGCCTTTGTAACTTTTGCATATATATTAGTTGGCTTATATCCATGTCCAAAAATAATATCAAAATCTAACTTACCCCCAACTAAACCAAATATACAACAGTCTTTTACAACTTTACCTTTGTAAATTAGATAGTAATTTTTAAATTTCCCTCTATCACTTGCAGTACCCCCAATTATTGGAACTCCTAATTCCCTACCAATTGTATTTAATATTTCATACTCATTGTTAATATGATAATCAAAGAATATAAATCCTAAAAATTTCTCATATATATCTATATTTATATATTTTTCCCTAAGTTGATTATAAATATCATTAATTATATTATTGGCTATCATCTCTTCTTTCATATCATGATATGAAATTGCTGATTTATATCTATTACTAAATGCAATAACCAGTACTGAATCTTTATTGTAATAATTATTTCCTTGAAATATTCCTCCAGATGAGCATCCAATTATATTGTCAGATGGCAATATTTCAGTAAAACTATCCATAAATCTCTTAAATTTATCCATATCAAATATAGTTGAAATTAATATTATCAATGATGGTGTAGATATTTTAAGTTTAATTTTTTTAGCCAATTTATAACCATCTTTAATAGGATCATTTATTTTATTTACATAATATACCATGTCCATATTTTTCACCAGGATTGTAAATTTTTGGACTAAATATTTATTTTCGAGATATATGTTAAGTTATAAGTAGTATTAACCATAATTATTATTATATTAGCATATTACCTTAAATATTATTTATTTAAACATAAAATTTACTTTTGTTATTATTTATACTTTCTTTTACATATAACTTTAATTTTAAAATTTTAAAAATAAATAATTGGGTGAGTATTAAATGATATTTAGTATTCTACCAATTGAACAAATTTTTAAAAAAGAGGATATGGAAGATGTAAGAGAAGATTTATTTAAATTCTTAAATAATTATGAATATAAAGTTAGAAATAATAGTATTATTGATAATGAAATTGATAGATGGCTCTCCTTATATGCAATAAATGTTTTTAAAAATATACTATCAAAAGAAAATGAAAAGTTAGCTGGTTTTAGTACATTGGAGATATTGCTTAAATATTATAATGATGAAATTGAGGTTAGTGATGCTTTTATAGAAGAGTTCAAACATCTATTTTTAGCAATAAAGGGAGAAGCAAAATTTTCAGAGGGATTTTTAGGAGAAAAATTAAAAAATAAAGGTGTAAAATTTATAGATTTTGAGAAATTAAAAGGTAGAGAAGCTGGAAAAGCAAGAAGTGACTTTTTAGATGAAGTTTATATAATTATGAAAGAATATATTAATAAATATCCCTCTGGGTTAGATAAAGAAATTATCCAAAAGAGAGAAGAAAACAAAAAAAAGATTTTAGAGCTTTTTGATGCAAATGAAGATGATTGGCTAAATTATAAGTGGCATTTTAAAAATGTAATTAAAGGAAAAAAAGGATTAAAAATATTAGAAGAGATGAGAGAAGAAATAGGATTAAAACTTTCAGATGAAGAACTTGAAAATATTAAATTAGCTATTGAAAATGATATACCTTTTGCCATTACACCATACTACCTCCATTTATTTGATTTTGAAGGTAAAGAAGATTTACCTATAAGAGTTCAAGTTATTCCACCTAAACACTATGTTTTAGAGATGATTAAAAATAAAGATAAGAGAGATATAGTTTTTGATTTTATGGGTGAGCATGACACTACTCCTGAAGAGTTAATAACAAGAAGATATGTAACAATAGCAATTATAAAACCTTTTGAATCATGCCCACAAATTTGTGTATATTGCCAAAGAAATTGGTTAGTAAAAGATTTCTCTAAAAGTGCATTTGTAGGTTGGGAAAAGATAGAGAAAGCCTTAGAATGGTTTGCTAATCATGAGAGTATGTTAGAAATACTAATAACAGGAGGAGACCCATTTAGCCTACCAGATAAATGCATTGAAAGAATATTAAATAGAATTAAAGATATGGAGCATGTTATTGGAGTAAGATTTGGGACAAGAAGTATATTAACTGTTCCAATGAGAATAACCAATAGTTTAGTAGAAATTCTAAAAGAATTTAAAGAAGAAAAAAGTTTAATAGTTGTTACTCATGCTGAAAGTTGTTATGAGATAACCCCTTATGTTAAAAAAGCTATAGATGCATTAGGAGATATAAAGGTTTATAATCAGCATGTTTTCCATAGGTATGTAAGTAGAAGATTTGAGAATGTTGCTTTAAGAATTGCCTTAAAAAAAGTTGGTATAATTCCTTACTATTCATTCTATCCAAAAGGTAAGTATGAGCATAAAGATTATCTTATACCAATAGCAAGAATTTGTCAAGAGGTTAAAGAAGAAGCAAGATTATTACCAGGAAGTTTTAGAACTGATGAACCTATATTTAATGTCCCTAAACTTGGAAAAGTGCATTTAAGAAGTTTCCAAGATAGAGAATTAATAGCAATAAAAGAAAATGGAGCAAGAGTATATTTATTCCACCCATGGGAAAAGGGAATATATCCAACAAAATCTTATGTGTATGAAGATGTTCCTATTTTAGATTACTTAAAAAGAATGGAAGAGATTGGAGAAAATATAAATGATTATAGAACTATTTGGTACTATTATTAACTCTATTATATATGCTAATTAAGTCACTTAAAAGAGCTGAATTTGTCTCTTCCTTTCCAGCACCTCTACCTACAACAACTACTTCCTTAGCTAAATCTGTTTCAAACATTGCAACATTTAATGTTCCTTTTACATTTAATGGACTATATTTAGGAATTAGCATTGGCTCAACAATTAAATACTTTTTATTAACTTCACCTATTAATTTTATAGTGTATCCTTTTTTATTAGCTAAAAATAGAGATTCTGGTGTAATTTTTGTAATACCTTTTATTTTAACATCTTTTATTGTTTTGTTTAAATTCATTATTGAATTTGCCAATATAACTATTTTAGCAGCTGTATCTAATCCATCTATATCTTGGGAAGGATTACTCTCTGCATAGCCAAGTTCTTGGGCTTCTTTTAAAGCAGTTTCAAAATCAACATTTTCCTCTTCCATCTTTGTTAAGATGTAGTTTGTAGTTCCATTTAAAATTCCTCTTATAGATAATATTTCATTTCCAGCTAAGTTTTCCTTAGCTAAATTTATGATAGGCATAGCTCCTCCAACAGTTGCCTCAAATCTAAAAATTTTATTGTATTTTTCAGCTGTTTTTATAAGCTCATTATAAAAAAGGGCTAAGGGTCCTTTATTAGCTGTGACAACATGTTTGTCATTTTTAAAACTTTCAATAATATGTGTTTTAGCTGGCTCTCCTGTCTCTAAATTTGATGGAGTTACTTCAACAGCTACATCTGCCTCTTTCTCAATCAATTCAAAAATAGAAAGTTTTTCAGCATCATTATAGTTAATAATCTTTTTAGTTTTTTCTTTAACATCTATAGCTTTTTTTAAGTCAATTCCTTCTTTATTATATATTGCTCCTGAACTGTCAGCTATACCAACAACTCTAAACTCACCAAAATTTTTTTTGAGATATTCCCTCTTTTTATATAAAACCTCTGCTAACCCCTTTCCAATAGTTCCAAAACCTATAATAATTATATCCATACTATCTCACCAAAAAAGATTTTATAAATAAAAGATTTTTTTCTTTCTCCAACTCTTCTAAGAGATAAAATAGCTCTCCAATCTTATCAATATCAACAGTTATCCTCATACTTGCTGATGATTCTTTTTCTGGATGGGGCATAATTAAATCCATATCTTCAACTAAACCAACTGTGTTTATTCTATCAATAGTATCTTTAATATCAGTATCAACAACATGACCAATAACTACAACATCTATATACACTTTTTTAGATTTTCCATCAACTTTCTTAACTGTTGCTATCTTTTCTAACTCATCCAACAAAATATCTAATTTCTTTTCATCAATATCTATAACCAATCTCACAGGAATTCTATCTCCAACTTTTGTCTCTCTTGAATGTATTATACTTATTATATTTGCTCCTAATTTTGATATTGGTGTAAGAACTCTCAATAACTCACCTGGCTTGTCTTTTAGCTCAATATCTAAAATAATCATTTTTACCACCAACAATCTTTAACTCCAATTAGATAAGCAATAACGTTCCCAATAAAATGAATGAATAGTGTCATAACAATAATAATAAAAACCATAGATAAAGGTATAGGAGCAAAAGGATAAGCAAATATTAAAGCTCCAATAACAAAATCTAACTGGTCTAATAAAGGAGCAGGTTTTCCTCTTTCTATATTTAACCTCCTTTTTATAAAACTACCAACAGCATCACCAACAATAGCTCCCAAAGATAACAAAAAAGCTAAAATTATATGGTCAATAATTCCAGCATAGAAATCTAACTGTCCAAAAATATTAAAATTTATCAAGATTCCTTGTATTGCTCCTGTTAATGTTCCTAACAGTATTCCAAAAAAGCTTCCTTTAAATGTAACTCCATCTCCTATAACTCTTCTACCATCTATAAAGCACTTTTTTAAATCTATTGGAGTTCCTCCACCAAATATACAGGCTGAGGCATTAGCCACATAAGCTGGCAAGATATACCAAAAACTCATAAATACTAACTTCAAAACCATATCATCCCAACACTCTAAGTTTATTTATTTCCTCTAAATCTAATGGATTAGGTTGAGATTTATATGTATTATTTAAGATTGATTTTGCCAACTCTCTATATACATTAGCTATCTCACTATCTGGATTATATTCAAAAACTGTCTTTCCTAACAATTCTGCTTTGTATATATCCTCTGAATATGGAATTTTCCCAACAACTTTTGTATTTATCATATTAGCAAATTTATTTATAATTTCTTCATTATCAACCTTTCCTCTAACATTATAAATTAAACCAGCTAAGTTATCTCTTTTAAGTTCTTTGATTCCTCTACATATATTATTTGCTGCATAAAGGGACATAAAGTCAGAAGAAGTTACTATATATACATCTAAATTCAACCTTAAAGGTAATGAGAAACCTCCACAAACAACATCACCCAACACATCATATAAGACAATATCAATATCTAACTTCTCAAAAACTTTTAATTTTTTTAATAGCTCAATAGCTACAATAACCCCTCTCCCAGCACATCCAATTCCAGGCTTAGGTCCTCCAGCTTCAACACAATAAACTCCATTGTATCCTTTATAAACTATATCTTCAATCTCAATATTTCTTTTATTTTTCATAACATCTAAAACTGTAGGTATTATTTTTCCTCCTCTTAATGTATATGTGCAATCTGCCTTTGGGTCACATCCAACAACTAACACATTCATTTCCAACTCTGAAAAAGCAGCTGCTAAGTTGCAGACAGTTGTAGATTTACCTATTCCACCTTTTCCATAAAATGCCAACTCTTTCATAACTAACCCAAAGATTTTTAATATTAATATTTTTTATAAATTGGAGATAATATAATTTAAAACTTCATTAAATCCTTCCATAGTTTTTAGACTTAATTTTATAACCTTAGCGTTTGGATTTATTTCTTTAGCATCTTTAACCATCTTATCCACATCACAATTTACATAGTTGGCTAAATCTATTTTATTTATAACAATTAAATCAGCACTTCTTACAATATCTGGATGCTTAGCTATTATATCATCTCCCTCAGTTGTAGAAACTACCAAAATTCTCTTATGTGCTCCTAAATCAAAATCTGTTGGACATATTAAATTTCCTACATTTTCAATAAATAAAATATCAATATCCTCTAAATTTAACTCTTCCAAAGCATGGGATACAAGATGAGCATCTAAATGACACTCTTTCCCAGTATTTAGTGGAATAACCTTAATACCTTTTTTTGCTAATCTTTCAGCATCATACTTAGCTATAACATCTCCTGCTATACATGCAATTCTATATTTATCTTTTAAGCTATCTATTAACTTTTCAATTAACAATGTTTTTCCACTTCCAATAGCTCCAGAAAAATCAAAAGCTTTAACATTATATTTATCCAACAATTTTCTATTTTTTTCTGCCAATCTTTTATTTGCTTTTAAGATATCTTTTGCAATATCTAAAACACCTACTAAATGCATAAATATCACTCTTCATCAATATTGTTATATTTGTTCAGTTCTTCATATAATCTATCTACTTCACTTTTCTTTTTCCAAAGTTCAAATTTAGCCCTTTTTACTTTTTGTCTCTCACCTTCTACAAACTTATAAGTTCTTGCATGAGATGCTCCTCTTAAAAGCATTTCAACAGCTTCCTTAGCTATTTGAGCATTATCATACTCTCCAACTATTGATACTGTCTTACCATAAACTGATATATTTGTATCTGTTAAACTTTCTATATATCTCCTTGACTTTCCTTCTTTACCAATAACTCTACCTCTTAATCTTCTAAGAGCATTTTCAGTTGATGCATAATCATCAATATTTATAATTTCAAGAACATACTCATCATTTAATAATTTTAAAGCAATATCTGGATTAAATCCTCTTCCAATAGCTCTTACAATATCTCTTGCTTTCCAAATAGCTAATGGTTCTTTTGTTTCTTCTGTTGATGAAATTGTGACAGTTCCATCAGAATCAATATCTAATTTAACTTTTAGTTCTTTTTCTATTCTTTTTTTTACTTCTCCTTTTTTTCCAATTAATACTCCAACTCTATCCTTAGGAATCTTTAAAATTTCAATATTGTTGTTTAAATTTCCACCACTAAATACCATAACTATTCACCTAAAAAAATACTAAATATAAGATTTAAGTAGTATTTATAACTATTAAAAAATTACTTATCTTAATACTAATTCTATAAACATCAATATTTTAACTTTTTTGGTGATTATATGGATTTTAGCACTACAAAATATATAATTCATGCTGAGATTGTAGTTGATGGTTATGTTGAGAAGAATGATATTATTGGAGCAATATTTGGACAGACTGAAGGATTGTTAGGAGATGAGTTAGATTTGAGAGACCTTCAAAAATCAGGTAGAATAGGGAGAATAGATGTAAATATTGAATATACTAATGGGAAAAGTATTGCAAAGTTAGAAATTCCTTCAAGTTTAGATAGAGTTGAAACATCAATAATAGCTGCAACGTTGGAGACCGTTGATAAAGTCGGACCTTGCACAGCAGACGTAAGAGTATTAAAAATTGAAGATATTAGAGAGAGAAAAAGAAAATATATAACTGAGAGAGCAAAAGAAATATTAAAAGAGATGAACTTAACAGTTGATATTAATGCTATTATTGAGGAAGTTAAAGAAAGTGTCAGGATGAGTGAGCTCATATACTATGGTGAAGAAAAACTTCCAGCTGGTCCATTAGTTGATAGTTCTGAAGAGATTATAATTGTTGAAGGAAAGGCAGATGTTTTAAATTTATTAAGATATGGTATTAGGAATGTTATAGCAGTTGAAGGAACCTCTATCCCAAAGACAATAATTGAATTGAGTAAGAGGAAAATAACTACATTATTTACTGATGGAGATAGAGGAGGTGAATTGATTTTAAAAGAAGCATTACAAGTATGTGATATTGATTATATAGCAAGAGCTCCAAAAGGTAGAGAAGTTGAAGAACTAACAAGAAAGGAAATTATTAAATGTCTTAAAAATAGAGTCCCAATATCTACAAAAAATTACAGTTGTGAAGAAAATAATGAAGATATTAAAGAAGATGATTTATTTGATACTCTTAAAATACTTTCCAATTTAAAAGATAAGGCAATAATTGTAAAAGATGATGAAAAGATAACTGTAAATGTAGATGAATTAATAGAAAAAATAGAAGAGTTTAATAAAGTTGATTGCCTATATATTGAAGAACTAAGTCAAAAACTATTAGATAACATCTATCAAAAAGTAGATAAAATCTATTGTAAGTTGGCAAAAGTTACAAAAGTTCCAATAAATGTTACTATTATTGGTGGTTTTAATGCAAAAAGATGAGCTTATTCAGCTCCATCAACTATTAGTTTATTTAAAAAAATATGTTGAAAAAAAATACAACTGCAAAGATGAATTTAAAGTTTATGAAGAGCTAAATATCTATCCTCATCATATTCATAGAACTAAGGCAGAACACACTTATGCAATATTTCTACTTGCAAGTATTATAGCTAAGATACTATCTGAGAATCAGACAAAAGTTCCCAAGAGTATATCTAAATTATTGGATGAATGTTGTTTAAAAATAAAGAAAGAAATACAAAGAAAAAGAATTATTATAAAAGGGATAAGATGATTCTTTTTGCTTTACCAAATAAAGGTAGAATATCTGAACCAGTAATGAAAATTTTAGAAAAAGCAGGTTTAAAAATAACTATTCAAGGTAGGAGTTTATTTGCAAATACTGTTGATAAAGATATTAAAGTTATGTTTGCAAGAGCAAGAGATATTCCTGAGTTTGTAGCTGATGGAGTAGCTGATATTGGTGTAACTGGTTATGATTTAGTTTTAGAGAGAGGGGTTGAGAATAAAGTTGAAGAATTATTAGATTTTGGTTTTGGATTTGCAAGATTGGTTTTAGCTGTTCCAGAAGATTCAAATATTAATAATTTGGATGATATAAAGGAAGGAATGAGAGTAGCAACTGAATTTCCACATTTAACAAAGAAATTTTTTGAGAAATTTAATAAAAATGTAGAAATTATAGAACTAAGTGGTGCAACTGAAATAGCTCCTTTTATTGGAATAGCAGATATTATATCAGATTTAACATCAACAGGAACAACTTTGAAATTAAATAAACTTAGAGAGATTGCTGAGATAGTTAAATCTACAACAAGATTAATAGCCAACAAAGAGAGTCTAAAAGATAAAAAGAAAAAAGAAAAAATAGAGCAGGTTGTTTTGGCTATAAAGAGTGCTCTATATGCTGAAAAAAAGAGGCTAATTATGATGAATGCTCCTGAGGATAAAGTAGAGGATATCAAAAAAATCATTCCTGGAATGTCAGGCCCAACAGTTGCAAAAGTTCTATCTGATAATGGAATGGTTGCTATTCAAGTTGTTGTTGATGAGAAAGATATTTTTTCATTAGTTCCTAAACTTCATCAATTAGGTGCAAGAGATATCCTTGTTCTGCCAATTGAGAGGATATTATGAGTTTTTTAGAGTTAATAAGAGCAAAAAACTGCTTTATGGCAGGTTTATCTGGGATTATTGGATATTTAATAGCAAACTCAACTTTAAATTTTTATTATATAATATTGATTTTTTTAGCTATTTTTTTTATCTGTGGATTTGGGAACTGTATAAATGATATTTTTGATATTGAAATAGACAGGATAAATAAGCCATATAGACCTCTACCTTCTGGAAGAGTCTCAATAAAAACAGCTAAGATTTTAGCTATAATTTTATTAGTTTTAGGATTAATTTCTTCATTGTTGATTAATTTATATGCCTTTTTATTAGCTTTATTTAACTCAATACTTTTATATTTATATGCAAAAAAATATAAGAGATATAAGCCAATAGGAAACATTATTGTTGCATATTTAACTGGCTCAGTTTTTTTATTTGGAGGATTAGTTGGTAGGATAGACAAAGTTTTTATCTTATTTTTATGTTCTTTCTTAGCTACATGGTGCAGAGAGATTATAAAAGATTATGAAGATATGGAAGGAGATAAAAAAGAGGGAGTTATTTCTCTACCCATTCTATATAAAGATAAATCATTATATTTTGCATCTATACTGTTAATTTTAGCAGTTGTATTTAGCTTTTTACCTTACTATTTAGGGTTGTTTGGGAAATTATATTTAATAATTATTTTAGTTTGTGATATTTTCTTTATATATTCAATTTTTATTTTATTAAAGAATAGAGATATTGAAACTGCTAAAAAAGTATCAAAATTACTAAAAATGATTATGGTACTTGTATTGTTGGCTTTTCTAACTTAAATTAAAAGATGATTGTTATATTAGATATTGTTAAATTAAATTATGTTTCTTTAAAATTTCTTTAGCTTTTACTAAAATTTTATGTTCTTTCATAATTTTTTGTATATACTCTTTATCTGGAAATTCTAATGCATCAACAGGACATAGCATCTTACAAGTTGTACATGCTACAACACAATTATAGGGTCTTGCAACAATAGGTTTTTTCTTTTCTTTATCCCAATCAAATACTACTCTATTAGCACATGTTATATAGCACACTCCACAACCAATACACTTATCATAGTTTATTTTAGGATACCATTCTATTTCTTTTCTCTCTATACCCCACCATGGTTTAACACTCCAATCTTTTATAACTCTACGTAATGCATCTTTTCCTATTACAGGTAGTTCATCACTCAAATTTTCACCTATCAATATTTAGTTATTATTTATCAATTATAATCATCATATTTATGCCTTCCGATTAATCAATGAATTTTAATATTTTTAAGAAATATTTAAATTTTCAAATAAAAGTTAATCCTTTAAGTATTGCCTCTTTTTGTATGTTTAAGGCTTTCTGCTTTTTACAATCTTTTCTAAAAAGTTTTATTTTTCCAGCAACACATGGATATCTTTGAATTAGCATAGCTGATTTTTTAGCAAATTCTTCAATATCATTAACTTCCATCCCTCTCATTAACTTAGCCATGAATAATGTTGAACCACAGATAGAACTTCTTAAAACCTCTACATTTTCAACTTTGTTATCTTTAATATAAATTTTAACTTTTGGAGTACCAAACTCATCTAAAAACTCTTTTAATTTTGGATATTTGTTTATTAAGTCTTCAACATCATTTTCATCCAATAAACACATTTCCTCTGGACATATAGCATCAAACTTTCTTAATTCTTTATTTTTGTTTAATTTCTTTGCTTCATAGCATAAATAATATGTGTTATCTGGGTGTTGTGTATAAAGCAATAAGATATCTGCATCTTTAATTTTCTCTAACAACTCTTCTGGAAATTCTATCTCATCAACTATCAAATCATTAGGCTTATTAATTTTATATATTCCAATAAATTTGTTTTTCTTTCCAAAGGAGTTTATGGTTTTTCCAACCCTATAACCATAAGTCCCATCAGTTACTACTAATATTTTTGCCATTATTTCCCTTAGTTTTAGAGTTTCTTCTTGATAATAGGTAATAGATTATTGCCCCAATTATTCCTAAAAACCAAACAATTAAAATCCATAGGATTTTTTCAAGAGTATCTAAATCATCTCTCCTTAAAATATCTATAAATACAACTATAAAAATAATTAATTTTATAATCCAAAATAAAAATCCAAAAAATAGATAGCTAAAAGGAGTATAATAAGGATTATAACAATATCCAAAACACCACCACATTGGTGGTGGTATGAACATCATAGATAACACCTCAAATTTATAAATAATAATTTTTTACTCAAAAACAATATTCTTTTCAATTTCACAATTTAAAGTATTGTTGATTAAACATTTTTTAGAACCTTCTAAAATCAAATCTTTTAATTTTTCTTTATCAATATCATCATTAGTTTTCACATAGATATTTATAGTTATTTTTTTAATTTTCCCTTCTTCAAATGATTTCTCAACTTTTCCATCAACTTTTACCTTAGCATCAATATTGTTGGATTTTAATGTGTTACCAACAGCTATACAAATACATCCACATAATCCAGATAAAAACAAGTCCATTGGGGATATTTTTTCTTTTATAGCACCTTTTCCTCCTTTTGAATGAATTTTTAGACCTTTAACATTTAATAGAGCTTCAAACATATCTATATATCTTGAATATATTTCTTTTTTCTCATCTTTATCAACAATTATATCAATAATCTTTGCTATAAACTCTTCTCTCTCATCTTCTGGAATCTTATCTAAAAATTTTTGTAAAGCTAATGGTATCATTTTTGGCATCATCTTAGGAGCCATTTCTTCTGCCATTTCTGAATTCATCATTTCTATTATCATTTCAGGGTTCATTTTGCCACCTAAATATATTTTCACATACAGATAATATTATTTAAAAATAATATTTATACCTTCCGATTAATCAATGAATTTTAATATTTTTAAAAAATATTTATATATTCAAATTGTTAGATTAATATTAAAGACCATAAAATAGAAAAATAAAAAAAAATATATCTTAATTTATAATAATTTTAATACTATCATAAACAGCATTTATAATATAATCATCACTTAATCTATCTGCATCTTTTGAAGTTAAGTCTATTCTTAAACTTTTACTTGCTCCTATTGAGCCAGCAACAGTTATAGTTATGATTCCATATCTTTCCAATAAATAAAAACCTGCTTCAACTAATTTTTTTTCATTGTCTTTATTGGATATTTTTTTTATTACAAAACCTGTTGGAGTCCTTTCATATACTATATTTAAAGAGTCAAATTTAGATAAATCTATATTCTTGGCTCTTTCAAAGGCCTTTTTTAACCTTTCTAAGCTAAAATTTTCTAATGCCCTATACATTCCTGCTAATATTGGAGGTTGTGCTTCTAACCCATATTTTAGCCCTTCCTCATATATCTTATCAATTAATTCTTTTTTTCCTGCTAATAACCCTCCTCTTGGTCCTTCCATTAATTTATCTGTACTTGTAACAACTAAATCAGCTCCTAAATCCCATGCTCTTGGTTGATTATATAATAATCTTGCCCTTGCACCAGAAGCATCATCTACAAAAACTAAACTATCTTTTTCTTTTGCTATTGAAATAGCTTTCTTAAACTTTTCAAGCTCTAAAATTTTTAAGTCCATTGTAGATGGAGTTATAACAGTTAGTGTATCTTTATCAACTTCTTTTAAAATATTAATATTTGAGGATTCAACATATTCAGAATCTATTAATTTACATGCCCTTTTAATAGATGGATGTCCAGGAAGTTCTGGAAGGTAATGCACTACTTTTTTAGGTTTTAGGGCTAAGATGGTTGCCAATATTGCTGAGCTTGTTCTGTTAAAAGCTACACACTCCTCTCCACCTAAATGCTTCAAACCCAGTTCTTTAACTTTTTCAGAAAAGTAAGAAGAGCCAATATATGTATTTAGTAAATCTTTATCTTCCTCTTTAATTAAAAATCCTCCTGATAATCCACTTAAATCATATAAATGCTCCCTTCCTTTCTCTTTTAAAATTTTTAATATAAGATTTTTAGCTCTTTTAATTCTATCCAGCTCCACAAGCATCCCCAAAGTCCTCTATGTCTAATGATTCCTCCTCTTCTTCAATTTTAATCTCTTCTTTTTTCTTTTCTTCTCTTTTAATTTTATCTATCTTTCTTAGTAAATATGGTTTATATAATAAATCATTATCTAATAAAACCCAAATTTCTCCATCAATCTCTTTTATATCTACAACTCTTCCCTTAGTTCCAGTGTTAATATAAACAACATAATCTCCTGGTTTAAAATCAACTTCCATAATAGCTCACCTAAAGATATCTTAATATACCAACATGGTAATCTAAGATTACATTAAAATATCTCAATAAAAATTTTTTTACTTTATCATCTTCTACATATAAATATAGTATAACCTTTTTAGTATCTTCTTTTTTAATTATCTTTAAGCAGGTTTTTATTTCATTATTTACCTCTACATCTTCAAATTCAATAGACTTTATATTTGATGAAATATCATACTCATTACTATCTGTTTTTACAACTATTTTATTAATAACTTTTGTTATAAAGTTTTCTTTTATTTTTTCATCAACAATTTTGATATATCCTTTTTCCCACTTTCCATCAGCAGCCTTAATTAAAATTTCTTTATCATCTAAAAGTATAGAAAATAATTTTTTCAAAAAAGCTTCAATAGGTTTCTTTCCATATATTGATGTTTCTGGAATAAAAGCCAACATTTTAGAAGAAGTTTCATCATGATATGTTATAGTACCATATACACTTAAATCAATTGTAAATTTTGATTTTTCTATAACTTCATCAGGTAGTGGCTCACCAATATCTACAATTTTATCTAATTCAATAGAAAATTTATTAGTGCCTAATTCAACATCAATTTTGTTGTCATATAGTTTCATTTCTAATTTTTCCCATCTTATAATAGGATATTGTAAAATTTCTGGAGTTACTATTAAGCCTTTTCCTGAGAATGTTGCCAACATAATATAATCCCTCATTAGAAATTTTCTAATTTAACAATTTTAATATTATTAAATAAAAACTTTAACTTAGAGTTGTGTAAAAATTTGAAAATATTTGCACATAAATAACTATTTATAGTATAAAAAATAAATATTTTTGTGAGCAATGTGCTCTTAAATAATTATGGTGAATTAAATGTTTAAAAATAATAAAGGAAGTAATAGAAAGTTTGAAAATAGAAATATCCCTGTTAAAGAAGGAGAAACTTATTCTGTAACTATTGAGGATATTGGAAAAGGTGGAGATGGAATAGCAAGAGTTGAAGGTTTTGTTGTATTTGTCCCTGAAACACAAAAAGGAGATAAAGTAAATGTAAAAATAAAATCAGTTAAAAATAAATTTGCATTTGGAGAAAAAGTAGAACAATAAAATTTTATAATTTTTATTTTATATTTCCTATTTTAAAAGCTAATAATATCCAAACTATCATTAATAAAAAGATTAACAAGCTTATAATAATTAAATAAGGAGAATTTCCAAATACTATTGGTATTGGTCCAATAAATATAATTCCAGAATATTCAATATTTTCATTTTTTTCAACATTTTTATCTGGAATAATCATTCCCAGAGTTATTAAAAAGAATCCTAAAAAAATTAAAAATATCCCTAAAAATATTAATATTGGTTTCATAATTAATCACATTTTAAAATATAAATTATTTTCCTAATGGATAGTTAGGAGCTTCATTAGTTATTAATATATCATGAGGATGGCTTTCTCTTTCTCCACTTGGTGTTATAATAACAAATCTTGTTTTTTCTTGCATTTCTTTTATATTTTTAGCTCCACAGTATCCCATAGATGATTTTAAGCCACCAACTAACTGGAAGATAACTTCTGAAACACTTCCTTTATATGGCACAGCTCCTTCAACACCTTCAGGAACTAATTTAACATGTTTCATATGGCTAACACTTTGGAAGTATCTATCTGATGACATTCCAGAGGACATTGCACCCAATGAACCCATTCCTCTATATTGCTTATACTTCCTACCATTAATTATTATTAGCTTTCCTGGAGCTTCATCTGTCCCTGCTAATAAAGAACCTAACATAACTGCATCTGCACCAGCTGCAATAGCTTTGGCAATATCTCCACTGTATCTTATTCCTCCATCTGCTATAACAGGAATATCATAATTTTTAGCTACATCTGCAACATCAGAGATAGCAGTTAGTTGAGGAACCCCTACTCCTGCAACTATTCTTGTTGTGCAAATACTTCCAGGACCAATTCCTACTTTTAAAACATCTGCTCCATAAGAAATTAAATCTTCTGCCGCTTCTTTTGTTGCAATATTTCCAACTATTAAAACTGTATCAGGATTATACTCCTCAATTAGTTTTTTAAATTTCTTTGTGTTCTCCACTACTTTCATATTGTGAGCATGAGCACAATCAATGACTAATGCATCAACTTCACTCTCTAAAAGAGCTTTTGCTCTTTCAAAGTCATGTGGCCCACAGGCAGCTGCAACTATTAATCTACCTTTTTTATCCCTTGCAGCTTGTGGATATCTTTTTTTCTTTAATATATCTCTCAATGTAACTATTCCAATTAATTTACCTTCATCATCAACAATAGGTAACCTTTCTACTCTATTCTCATACATTAAATTTAGAGCTTCTTCTTCACTAATATCCTCTTTTGCAGTTATAACATTCTTTGTCATCACATCTCTAACTTTTTTGTCTTTATTTTTTATAGCTTTAATATCTCTGTGTGTTATAATTCCAACAACTTTATCATTTTCAACAACAGGCATACCACTAATTGAGTTGTACTCCATAATTTCCATAGCTTCTCCAATAGTACTCTCAGGAGATATTGTTATAACATCTTTAACTATAAATTCATCTGCTTTCTTTACAGCTATAACATGATGAACCTGCTCCTCAATAGGCATATTTCTATGTATTACTCCTAATCCCCCTAATCTTGCTAAGGCAATGGCCATATCTTTCTCAGTTACTGTATCCATAGCAGCAGAGAGAATAGGAATATTCATCTTTATACTCTTTAATTTTGTTGATACATCTGTATCTTTTGGCTCTACATATGAAGCATTAGGAATTAAAAGAACATCATCAAAAGTATATGCCTTTTTAGCTTTTTCTAATTTTTCTGAAAACAAGTAATCCTCACCTTTCTATCCTTTTAAGCTATATTTAGAAAAGAGATATATAAAACTTACTTTATCATTAAATTTCAAAAAATGAATATTTAATACATAACTTTCCATTTTCTTGTTAAATGTATAGCTTTTGTAGGGCATATATTATAACAAGCCCCACAGAATATACATTTCTCTAAATCAATATTTCCATTGTCTATACACTCTTGAGGACATACTTTATTACATATACTACACTTTATACATAGTGATAAATCTGTCCAGATAAAGCTTTTTTCTCTATCAACAACTTTCTTATATCCTGTTGTGTTAGGAATTACATCCTTAGGACAGTGAATAGCACAACTTTCACAAGCTATACAGTCCTTTGTAAAAATTATTTCTTTATTAGCTCTATCAATGACTATTGCATCTTTTGGACAAACATTACCACAAGTTCCACACAATATACAATTTTCATCCTTTATAACATCAAATTTTACATAATCTATTTTTATTGCCTCAGTTGGACAGTTGTTTATACAAATCTCACAAAGAGAACATCCTCCTATAATATAATCTAATTTCTCTCTTCTGACATCATTAGGACATATTTCAATACATTTATAACATTTTATACATAAGTCAGGAGAGTATAGAAGTTTTCCATCAATGAATTTTAGAGCTTTAACTGAACAAACTTCTGCACATAATCCACAGTTTATACAGTATGTTATTGGCTTTATACTTTTATTGTTCTTTATTTTATTAACTTTAAAGTTATATACCCTCAAAACTTTTGGAGGGCATTTATATACACATTCAAAACAAAGAATACAATTATCATTTACTTCTCCATACTCAATGGCATTTTTTGGACAAACTTCCATACATATATTACATAAAGTACAATAATTTACATTTTTTGGAATTATTGTATCTCTTGGACATAGATATGAACATCTTAAACAGCCAATACATTTATCTTTATCTATTTTGATGCTCTTTCTTTTTACTTCTTTTATTTCAATCTCTTTAATTTCACCAATTTTTATATTAAAAACTTTTTCTAATGCTTTTAAGTATCTATCAGCATGAGAATTTCTCTTCTTAAATAATAGTTGATAGGAGCTTATTTTTGCTTTATAGGGGCATACTTCAACACATGCACCACACATAGAACAAATTCCTAATGGATAAGCCCCATCTTTATCTTTAACAATCTCTATTATTCCAATAGGACAAGCATTTGCACATAATCCACATCCATTACATCTCCTTCTATCAACATAATAACCTCCAAATTCATTCTTTTTAATTGCCTTGTTAGGACAAACTCTTGCACATTCTCCACAAGTTAAGCATGAAAAACTCTTGTATTGCCCATTATATTTTATTAACTTTATAGCTTTTGTAGGACATGCCTCAATACACTTAGATGTTTTTTTGTAAAAAGGGCAACTTTCACATTTTTTAATATCTGGCCTGCATCTATCCAATATTGTTATAATCATAATGTTCCCTTCTTAAAACTCTATTACCAAAAAATATACCTAAAATAGCAAATACAAACTCAAAAGATAATGGTAAGTTGTAGTATGGAAATGCTCCTAAGAACTTAGCTATTATAATTGAGATGATAAGATAGCTTAAAAAATGCTTTAATTTGTATCTATATCTATATCCAACAATAACCCCTAATAAAAATGCTAATATTGATGGATAAAATAAACTAATCATAGTATATCCCCCTAAAACTATCATTATTAATAATGACAAATTATTATAAAATAGTTTTTGTTTTTATTTACATTATTGCAAAAAATAAATATATGAATAATTGAATTATAGTAAAATTTATATACTACTTCTAAATAATAATTGTGTATAAATAACACACAACTATAAACAGGTGATAGAATGATAAAATTTAGTGTAAAAGGATTAAGAAATCCAGAAATATTGTTAGATTTAGTTTTAAGAATGAATAAAGATGAAGATTTAATAATTGTTGAGGCAGATAATGAAAACATTGATAAGTTAAAAGAATATTTAGAAAAGAACAACTTAAATTATGATATTGATGGAAATACTGTTAAGATATTTGCAAAAGAAATTAAGGCAAATAAAACTGTTAATGTTGTTGGTGCTACATGTCCAGGACCAATTATGATTGTCTCTGATATGTTAGAGAAGATGAAAGTTGGTGAAATATTAGAAATAGTTTGTGGAGAGAATGCTATAACAGATTTAACTGAAGGTTTGAAAGGAGCAGGACATGAAATATTAAAAGTTGAGAAAGAAGGAGATACATATAAAATATATATAAGAAAAGGAGAAAAGAAAAAAGAAGAAATTAAAAGTATTGATATAGATGAGCTCTTTATTATAAACACAACTGGAACAGGTAATGCTGAAAGAGCATATTCAACATTTATGATGGCTGATATAGCTTTAAAGATGGGACTAAAACCAACTATATTCTTAATGTTAGATGGAGCAAGTTTAGCATTAAAAGGAGAATGTGATAAAGTTAAACATCCTGCATTTCCTAAATTAGGAGATTTAGTAAGAGATGTTATTAAAAAAGGAGTTAAAGTATATGTATGTGAGTTAAGTGCAGAATTTAGAGGTATAAATAAAAATAACTTAGAAGATGGCTTTATTATTGCAGGAGCTCCAACTTTCTTAAACTACTTAAGAAAACCAAATGTTAGACCAGTATGGTTATAAAATTTTGTGTGAAATATTATGACTAAAAAGATAGACCCTTTATTTGTATCTGCTTTATATTATGGAATAAACAAAGGAATTAATAATATAATAGGTAGTGGTGGAAAAGTTTTAGGTAGAATTGTAAGTAAAGAAATTATTACATTTCTTGAAGAGTTTGGAATTAAAAATGTTGATATAAAAAAGCTTTTTACTGAAATTTTTGGATTAGCTGAAGATTTAAAAATTGTTGAAGATGATGAAAAAGTAATATTTACAGTTGTTAATCCAACATTAAAAGAATTTTTAAAGAAAAGTATGGAAGAGAAAATTCAGTTATATATTTGCCCATTTATTCATCTACTTTCTGAATTATACTCCAAAGATAAAGATTATAAATTAATGCTCCTAAATGTTGAGCCTATAAGTGAGAATGAAGTAAATCTAATATTTAAAAAGGTGAAGCGTAATGAATGAGATAATATTTATAGTATCACTATCTGTTATCTTTGGAGCTATGCTTTCTGGTTTTGCAATATTTAGAATGACTGGAATGAGGTTAATGGCTCATTTCATATCTTTGATATTAGCATTTATAGTAACATTGGGATATCTTATTATAAAAAATGATGTAGTTGGATACTTAGCTATACTTTTACAAATAATTTCAGTTATAACAATCTGTCCAACAATTTGTAATATACTAAAAACTCAGTTTCAAAATACAGCTATCTACTCTACTCAGCTATCATTAATGGGGATGTTATTAATTTTGGCTATTTCCTCCATTTTCTTCTAAACTTTTTAAGAAGTGTGCTATTTTATTAACAACTATTTCAGCCTCTTCTTCATTTCTTGGATATCTAACTCTTAATGTAGGAATATTTTTTCTTTTTATTAGATATAGAGTTAGTTCATTGGTTCTTGCACATCCTATACAACCAAAAGCTATTGGAGTATCATCCATTATTATAGCTGCTTCTGCTGCATCTATCAACGGCCCTATTAATGCCATTCTTCCTCTAACTCCAGATGGAACCTCAACAGCAGCATATTTTAGTCCTTTTTTTGGTTCTTCATCAGTTATATTCATTGGTGGGCTATCTATCTCAGGATTTCTTACTAAACCTCCAACAATTGTTTGTAAAGTTAAAGGTTTATGTCCAAATCTTTCAACTAAATCAGTTAATATTAAACTATTTGGTGGGTAAATAAATACTTTTTTCAATCTTTCACCTTTTTAATCCATCTTTCTAAATTATCTAAAAAGTTGTCTTTACTATTGTCACTATCAATTTCTCTATTGTTATTAAAATCTAACTTAGGAATATCTATTGTTAAATTTATATTTAAAGCTTTTTTACAAAATTCATCATAATCAATCTCTACCTCAGGAATTAGCCCCCTTTTTTCTTCTGCTATTTTTTCAACATAATAAAGTTTTATATTATATTTCTTAGCTAAATTTTTTAGCTTATTAAATAATTCTATGTTATAAACTTTATTTAATATAATTCCCTCAACTTTTAACCCAATAGATTTTAAAAAGAAATATTGATTTAAAGCTGAAAAGAAAGCACCTTCAATTCCTTCCAAATTGCAACTACTAACAATATATATAGGAAAATTAAGTTTTTTGGCAATTTGATATGAAGAAATATTTTTCAAAGCTCCTGTAAAAGAACCCATAACTCCCTCAACAATGAAGAATTTATAATTAGATTTTTTTACAAAATCTAAAAATTCTTCTACTTTAACCCAACCTCTCTCTCCTAACTTTATACTTCTATATTTATCCATCTTATCTCTTAGTATATACAAAGAAGGAACAATGTCCCTTACATCTCCTCCAATTTTGGCAACATATACATCTTTTAATTTTGATGATATAGATGTTGTTAAAAATGTTTTTCCAGAATTTGATGAAGTTGATAATAAAATAATTCCTCTTTTTTCTTTACTTTCTATCTTTTTTACTTTATTAGATAGTGCTCTTCTTTTTAGTTCTCTTCTAATTTTTTCATTTTCTTTAAATATTTCCTCTCTCTCATTGTATAGTCCTATATACTTTAAAAACTCATCTCTTAAATGTGGATTATCTAAATAATTATGAATCAAAGTTCCAAAAACTCTCCCATTATAAACTCCTGAAACAATTTCTTTCTCATTAAATTTATAGTTAAGTTTTTGCACATAAGAAACTGTAAAAACTTTATCTTTTCCAACTTTAACATTTCCATAAGTATGACAGTGAAATCCCTCTCCTTCTCCAAAAATACTTTTAAATCTAACTCTATCAGTGCAAACTAATGGGGAAAATTCAACATCCAAAAGATTCAAACCTTCCCTAATTATAGGAATTGGGCTCTTCCTACCAATATCTATTTTTTTTCCTAAAAGTTGAAATCCACTACAAACTCCAAAGATATATCCATCAAAGTTAATAATCTCTTTCTTTATCTCTTCTCTTAAACCACTCTCTATTAAAGAACCTCCTGGAATTATTAACAATTCTAAATCTTTGATTTCTTTATAGTTATTTTCGTCTATTATCTTTGTAGGAAGATTACCAAAATCCTCAAAACATGGAAGAGAACCTTTAACATCTAAAATTCCAATCATTTACTCATCAACTCTTTGAGTCCTTCTAACAGTAAAGGCAAACAATGTTGGGAGGATAGCACATCCTAAAATAGCAGAGGTTAGAGCTACATCAGGAGCTAATAATGCATAATATAAATAAGCCATACATAAACCAACAAATCCAGACAATATAATACATTTAATTAAATCTTTTTGTAATAGGGAGGCTAAACTTGCGAGTATTGCTAAGATTATAACAATATAGTTAATAATTTCCATATCCATCACTTACTTAGTTTTTGTTTGATAATTATATAGGATATATATCCTAAAAGTGTTGGTATAATATATGATATAAACCTATCTAATATATTTATAACTGCTGCTACATCTGTTGGAATATTAAATGCTGAAAATCCAGCTATCATAACAGCATCTGCTGAACCTAATCCAGCAGGAGTTACTGATATAACTCCTGTTAATAAAACCAATAAATATACTGTTGCTACTACAACAAACTTAACATAATAAGGAATTGCTAAAAAATATAGGTACATCTTAAATATATCAACAACATACCAAAGAACAGATAAAAATAAAGAAATATATAGCTCTAATTTATGCTTGTTCTTCTTTAAAAAATTTATTCCATTATAAAAATCATCTACTATCTTCTTTATCCTCTCTTCATCATAAACTAATGTTGTATATTTACATGCAAAATTATATATGGTTAAAGAAATCTTTAGTAGTAAATTTCTATTTAATAAAATATATAAAATTGTTAGAGATAAAACCAATATAAATATCCACGAATACATTAGAAATTTTAAGTATTTAAAGCCATTTAGTAGAAAATAGATAATAACTAAAAAAGAAGCTATTAAAAATATAGCAGTATCTAAAAATCTCTCTACAAATACAGTAGAATATGCAATACCTTTTGGTATATCTTCTAACTTTGATAGATAATAAGCTCTGAAAACCTCTCCACCACCTCTCATTGATGGAGTTAGATTGTTAATAAATTGTCCAAAAAGGACAGTTAAAAAAACATTTACAAATTTTGGGCTATAACCTAATCCTCTAAATAAATAAATCCATCTATATGATAGAATAACTAAAACTAAAATTTGTAAGAATATAGCAGCAATAATATATTTTACATCTAACCTTAGAATAATGCTTATTATTTTCTCAATTCCAATATAATAAAACATTCCCAATAAAATTAATAATCCTAATAAAAAGCCAAATATCTTTTTAATCTTACCCATACTACAATCCTTTTCTAACTTTAACAGCTAACCCTTTATTAAATTCTAATAACTCTCTACTATTTAGTATTGCTGTTCCAAACCCTAAGAGTTCATCATCCTCATTTACAACTAAAACCTCATCATAAGGATAGATATCATTATAGCAATCTATAACAAACTTAGCAAATACATTTTTACCTTGTTTTACAAATTCAGCAACTGAGTTATCCACAACAACCCTATATTTTGGGAAATCCAAATGTTCCCACAACAACTTAGCTCCTTCTTTTGTAGGAATTAAAAAGTTATCATAACTTCTTACACTAAAAACAACCTTATCATCTAAATAAACTTGTCTCATTCTACCTGTATTTTTACTTCTAATAACTTTAAACTCTTTATCTATATCAACATCAAATTGATACTGTATCATTCTCCTAATTCTAAAACTATCTGCATTAAATTTTTTATAGTCAAATCTATTTATGTAGTAGTTATATGTATATATATCTAAAATATTGTCTTCTCCAATCTTAGATTTTAAATATTTTATGAATTCCTCTTGAAACTCTCTATCTTCTTCAAATTTATAAATGATGTTTGGACATTCATGTTGTGAAAGTGGATAGACAGTATCTATATAGTAAGGAACAAATCCAAATATAGGATGTTTTATTAAAATATCTACATCAGTCTCTTTTACATTTAAATTTTCACTGTAAGGTTTTTCAACATTTTTATTAATATTGGTTATAAATACTTTTTCAAATTTTAACCTTTTTAATCTCTTTTTATGTTTATAAACTTCTGGCCTAAACTTTGATTCATAAGAGGTATAGAAGAAAGCAGATTTTTTTGTTATTGGGTCAAACTTCTCAATAAAATACATATAATTTTTAATTACTCTATATGCTTCTAAAAGCTTAGGATGATTTCTAACCCTACTTTCAACTAATTCCCATAAGGAGTTTTCTCTCAAAGCTAATTTAATTCTATTTATTTCATCAAATGTAACATATAAGTTATGCTCAGCTAATAATCTCTCTCTATCTTTTTTATCCAACTTAGATAGCTCTTTTGGTGAATATGTAGAACAGATAGGACATGAGCATGGGAAGCTATCTAACTCCTTTAACTCCTCTAAGTGATATGTTCCTCTTTCAGTTAAATATCTATCATCCTTTGCATATAGAGCATAGGCTGCTGAATCAAATAAATCACATCCCAATAAAACAGCCAAAGAAAAGAACATAGGATGCCCACAGCCAAATAAATGAATAGGTTTGCTTGTAGGAAGATACATCTTTGAGTTTAAGATAATTTCTACAACCTCTCTAAACCTATAACTTTCCATTAATGGAACAACTGCTCCAATAGGATAAATATCAAAATTTAATTTTGCCATTTCTTTGGCTGATTTTTGTCTTAAATCTAAATAAGTAGAACCTTGGATAGTTCCATTTAAGAATATATTTATTTCTCTTTTTCTTTTTAATTCAGCTGCTATTTTAGCTCTTTCTAATGTTATCTCCAAATCTTTCTCAGCTTTTTCTTTATCAACATCAGGAGGTGTGGGAATATCTAAAATAGTTCCAACATCTACACCAATATCATTCTGAAACTTTAAAATTTCTATATTATCTACATCAATATCTCCATAAACAGATAGTTGATAAGAACCACTATCAGTAACTATTACCCCATCAAAATCTAAGAGTTTATGAACTCCATCTTTTAATGCTATCTCTTTCAATTCTTCATTTTTATAGATAATATAAGAGTTAGTTATAACAATATTTGTAAGTTTTTTTATAATTTTAATAGGAACTATTTGTTTTTTAGGATTTGGATGAACAACTGGCATAATTGTTGGTGTTTCAATCTTCTTCTTATTTATCTCTATATTTGCCAATTTCCCTAAACCATCTCTTGCTTTAATATCCAAATTAACCACCAAAGAAATTATATGACTTTATTTTACACTATAATATTTTAATTTTTTTATTTTTTTTAATTTTTATATAGTTTATATTCCTTAAATGCTTCTAAT